>NZ_JBHSFZ010000064.1:0-679142 GCF_042654265.1 Sphingobium tyrosinilyticum
GATACCACCGTCATCCGCGTACTCCCTGCATCCAGGGAGCACCATGCCACCAGTGACATCTCTAATTTGCAGAGGGTGACATTTCTAAATGGCGCTTACAGGCCTTATGTCCGATAATATATATTATGTTAAATTGATATCTGGTCATGCAAGTGGGAGGCATCTGGCGGCGGTCGGTCCGGCGAGATCGGCAAACTGTCCTTAGATGCATTCCACACCATCAACTCAGTCTTCGCGGATCTGGCTGTGGCGCTGCGTGTCGCGCATGCGGATGTAGATGATCAGCGAGATGCCGATCATCACCGTCACATAAATGTAGAACGCCTGCTCGATCCCCGCCTGCTTGAAATAGAGCGCGACAAACTCCGCCGTGCCGCCGAACAGCGTGTTGGCCAGCGCATATGGAAGCGCCACGCCAAGCGCCCGAATATGCGCCGGGAAAAGCTCGGCTTTTACGACAGCGTTGATCGATGTGTAGCCGGTAACGATGATGAGCCCCGCCATCACCAGCAGACCGGCGATCAGCGGATCGCGGGTCACGGCCAGCGTCGCGAAGATGGGATAGGTGAAAAGCACGCCCAGGACGCCAAAGCCGATCATCAGCGGCTTGCGCCCGATGCGATCCGATAGGGCGCCAGCAACAGGCTGTAACATCATGAAAAATAACAATGTTATGCCATTGATTTGCGATGCGGCTTCCCGGCTCAGACCAGAGGTGTTGACCAGGAATTTCTGCATGTAGATGGAATAGGCATAGAATGCGATCGTGCCGCCCGCAGTGAGCAGCATAACAGTCAGTGTCTCGCGCGGGTGGTTCGTCACAAGTTCGATGAAGCCTGACCGGGGCGCGGACTCGGCTTTGGCGACATGAAAGCTTTGCGTTTCGCTGAGACCGCGGCGGAGCCAGAAGACGATGACAGCAAGACCGCCGCCAATCAGAAAGGGTATGCGCCAGCCCCACTCGTCGAGTTGTTGGTCGCTAAGCACGCCCTGAAGTACAAGCAGAACGCAAATTGCAACAAGCTGTCCGGCTATCAATGTAACATATTGAAAACTCGAGTAGAAACCGCGCCTATCGCGGCCAGCCATCTCGGACAGATAGGTCGCGCTGGCGCCATATTCACCACCGATCGAGAGGCCCTGAATGAGGCGGGCAACGACCAGGAGCAGGGGCGCGCCTACGCCGATCACCTCATAACCGGGCGTCACAGCGATGAGCAGCGACCCGGCGCACATGAGTGCGACAGACAGGGTCAGGCCGCTTTTTCGGCCATGACGATCGGCATAGACACCCATGGCCCAGGCACCGATCGGCCGCATCAGGAAGCCAACGGCAAAGATGCCGGCCGCGCTCAACAGTTGCGCGGTGCGATCCTCGCTCGGGAAGAAATGCGGGGCGAAATACAGCGTAAAGGCGGCATAAGCATACCAGTCATACCATTCGACCAGATTGCCCGTGGACCCACCGATGATCGCCTTCAGCCGCTCGCGCTGCGTCGGCGGACGATGAGGGAGCGGCGCGGTCATGGCGTCAGGACCATCTCACCATCCTGCACGCCCCAGCTTTTCAGGCGCGAAAGCAGGTTCATGCCAATGACGTTCACCTCCCCAAAGGCCGGCGAAATGACGATCGGCAGATCGCTCGCACGGATCGGGCCGATGGCGAGGGTGGAAATGGAAGAACGCTTGGCGTCTATCTTCCCATTGGCCGTCATCATCGATACGCCAGGTGCGGCAAGATCGAAGTTCAACCCCGCGGCTCGCGCCGAACCGACCGACAATGCGGTGATGCTGGCGCCGCTGTCTATGAGAAAGCGTGTCGGCGTACCGTTGACGCTTCCTTCC
This sequence comes from Sphingobium tyrosinilyticum, assembly GCF_042654265.1. Taxonomy (NCBI): domain Bacteria; kingdom Pseudomonadati; phylum Pseudomonadota; class Alphaproteobacteria; order Sphingomonadales; family Sphingobiaceae; genus Sphingobium; species Sphingobium tyrosinilyticum. The sequence continues at coordinate 1,846 of NZ_JBHSFZ010000064.1, forward strand.
ACCCAATAATGGCCGTCTGGTGCGATGGATATCCGCAGCGCTTGCCCCTCTGCACGCGCGGGTGGCAGGGGCGCCTCTGGAGCCGACGGGGAGGAAGCACCGTCCCCTACCCCGTTCATCCGGCTCGAAAAAAGGCCGGCCTGCTCACCCATTTTGAAGAGGCCGAGTAGGATAGCGAAGATGATAACCCAAAGCAGCGCCATGCGGAGCATGCCGCCCAAGGGCGCGCGTCGGGCGAGAAGAGCCGATCCGACGAGGACGAGCGCCAGGACATACCAGAGGCTGGACATCGCCTGGTCGCCATTCATGCCATCAATCCCCCGCCTCGCTCAATTCGATCACCATGCCGTCATAGCCCGGTTCGATACCGTCGGGCAGGCTTTGCCGCAGTGTCGCATAATCCATGCTCTGGTCCATATGGGTCAGAATGGCGCGGCCAGGACTAACCGCAGCGATGCCGTCCAGGGTCAATGCGAGATGAGGATGGGTTGGATGGGGCTTTTCCCGCAACGCATCGACGACCCAGATATCCAGGCCATCATAAAGGGCGATCATCTCTGGGGTAAGTGCATGAAAATCAGTTGCATATCCGACGGACCTGCCGCCATGTGCAAAGCGAAAGCCGGTCGAGAAAATCTCACCATGGGGCTGGTCCGTACAGGTGATATCGATGTCGCCGATGCGCAAGCCATCGGGAAGAACATGCGGTTCTATGGTTGGGTGATAGCCCTGACGGCCTTCAAAGGCGTAGGCGAAACGTTCGTTCAGCAGCTTCAATGTCTGGCGGCGAGCATAGCCCGGCACCGGCGCGCGGCGATGATGGTAAAGTTGCCGCACATCGTCGATGCCGTGGCTGTGATCAGCGTGATCGTGGGTCCACAGGATCGCATCGATATGGATAACATCGGCCGCCAGCAGCTGAGCGCGCATGTCCGGTGAGGTATCGACGAGCAGCCGCGTAGTCGGACTTTCGACCAGGATAGAGACGCGGGTGCGCCGGTTTTTAGGCTCATTGGGATCACATGTACCCCAATCATTGCCGATCCGCGGAACGCCCGACGAAGTGCCGCACCCCAGGATGGTGAGCTTGAGGCTCATGCGGCCTCCGAGGCTCCGATCTTGCTGAAGAGGGTATGGAAATTGTTGGACGTAGCCTCGGCCAGCCGCTCGATGCTTTCACGGCGTAGATTGGCCAGGAAGCGGGCAGTGTCGGCGACGAAGGCCGGCTCGCAAGGCCTGCCGCGATGGGGCACGGGAGCAAGGAAGGGCGAGTCCGTTTCAATCAACAGCCGGTCGAGCGGCAAGCGCGCGGCGGTTTCCTGAAGGTCCTTCGCGTTCTTGAAGGTCACGATGCCGGAGATGCTGATATAGAAGCCCAGCTCCAGCGCCGCGTCGGCGAAGGCGCCGCTGGCGGTGAAACAGTGGATGACGCCGGGATAGGCCCCCTTCTCCATCTCGTCGCGCAGAATGGCCAGCGTATCCTCTTCAGCGTCGCGCGTGTGGACAATCAGCGGCAGTCCGGTCTGGCGCGACGCGGTGATATGGGCGCGGAAGCTGTTCTGCTGCCGGTCGCGGTCACTATGATCATAATAATAGTCGAGGCCGGTTTCACCGATGCCGACAACGCGCGGATGGGCGGCGCGCTCGACCAGCTTGGCGGTATCGACATGGGGATGCTCGTCCGCTTCATGGGGGTGGATGCCGACCGTCGCCCAGACATCGGGCTCATGCTCCGCAGTCGCGAGAACAGCGTCCCATTCGCTTTCGCGGGTGGCGATGTTGAGCATCAGGTCCACGCCCGCCCCGCGCGCGCGCTCAAGCACATTCTGCTGATCTTCGATCAAGCCTTTGTAATTCAAGTGACAATGGCTGTCGATCAACATTGGTTCAGGCGTCCGCTTCGGTCAGTTCAAGGCGCGGGAAAAGCGGTTTCGGCGGGCTCAAGGTAAAGCCGGTGGCGCGCAGATCGGCATAGAAATCGGTGCCGATGGCGGCAAAGGTTCGCCCTTCTCCGCCGATGCCCATCTGGTCGAGCAGCGCGGTGGCGCTGGCCGGGATGATGGGCTGGATAATGATGGCGAGGCTCGCGATGGCTTCGTAGAGCGTCGCGAGAACTGCCTCCATGCGGGCGGGGTCAGTCTTGCGAAGCGCCCATGGCGCCTGCGCGTCGATATAGGCGTTGCAGGCGAAAACAGCGCGCATCCATGCCTCAATCGCGACCGAAGGAGCAAGATCGGCCATCGCCGACTGAAAGGTCCGGGCGGCTTCTGCAATGGTGTTGAGGAGCTCGCTATCGACATCCTGCGCTGCGGGTTGCGGAAGGCGGCCCTCCAGATTCTTGGCGATGAAGCTCAAGGTGCGCTGAGCAAGGTTGCCGAAGCTGTTGGCGAGATCGCTGTTGGAGCGAGCGACGATGGCTTCGGCGCTGTAGCTGCCGTCATTGCCGAAGGTGACTTCGGACAGGAGGAAATAGCGCAGTTGATCCACGCCGAAGCGATCGGCCAATTCCATCGGGTCGGCGACATTGCCGACCGACTTCGACATTTTCTCCCCGCGGTTGAGGAGGAAGCCGTGGCCGAATATCTGTTTAGGCAGTGCCAGCTTCGCACTCATCAGGAACGCTGGCCAGTAAACCGCATGAAAACGCACGATATCCTTACCGATGATGTGCGTGATGTCACCACCGTCGGACCAGTAGCGGGCCATGCGTTCGGCGTCATCGGGATAGCCGCAGCCGGTCAGATAATTGGTGAGCGCGTCCACCCAGACATACATAACATGGCCGTCTGCGCCTGGCACCTTCACGCCCCAATCGAAGCTGGTGCGCGAGACGCTGAGGTCCGAAAGGCCACCCTCGACGAAGCGCATGATCTCATTGCGGCGGCTGTCGGGCTGGATGAAGTCGGGCTGGCTGGCGTAGAGGTCAAGCAGCTTTTGCTGATAAGCTGAAAGGCGGAAGAACCAGCTTTCCTCGACTGTCCATTCGACCGGCGTGCCCTGGGGCGATAGCTTCTCACCGCCCTCCCCTTCGACCAGTTCCTTTTCGTCGTAAAAGGCTTCGTCGCGGACTGAATACCAGCCTTCGTAACGGCCGAGATACAGGTCGCCGCTTGCCTCCATCGCCTGCCAGATGGCCTGGGAGGCGCGGTGATGATCAGGCTCGCTGGTGCGGATGAAACGATCATAGCTGATGTTCAGCCTATCGTTCATATCCTTGAAATAGGCTGACATTTCGTCAGCAAGCGCGCGCGGTTCGATGCCGCGATTGCGCGCCGTCTGGGCCATTTTCAGGCCATGCTCGTCGGTGCCGGTCTGAAAGAAGACATCACGGCCCATCATCCGCTGGAACCGAGCAATCGCGTCGGTGGCGATCACTTCATAGGCATGGCCGATATGGGGGCGGCCGTTCGGATAGGAGATGGCGGTGGTGATCGTATAGGGCTGCGACATGGGCCTTCCCTAGCGGCTGTTGAGGCGCGCGCAAAGCCGCTTTTCAGCGCGGATCAGGCGCAAGTGCGGCAACGTGACCGGCAAGTTCGAAGGCGACGGCAGCGGGATCGAGTGAGAGAATGATCGCGCCGCCCGCGAGTTGACGCGAGGCTTCCCAGCGGTCGAGCGCCACGCCGAGCGCCGGACCGCTGCGCTGACGGGCGGCATCGGCGATGAAGGCCGGGACGCGCTCGAGAAAGGCTTCGTACCGGGGGCGGGCGGTTTTGCCGGAGAGCGCCTTGGCGAGGACGAGGCGGTGACGATTGCCGGGGTCCCCTTCCCGCGCGATGGTGCGCAGGATGCCGTCAATCTGCGCGACGTCGAGCCCGGCGTAACGCAGCGCCTTGCCGGGCGCGCCCTCGCCCAACGCGGCGAGCGTTTCGATTTCGTCGGGAGGTAGGTCAGGCTTTTCGCGACGCAGGACGGTGCGCATGGTCTCATCGTTCAGCGGGTCAAAGCGCAAGGTGCGGCAGCGGGAGCGGATCGTCGGCAGCAGGCGGCCGGGCGCGTGGCTGACGAGCAGGAAGAGCATGTCGGCGGGCGGCTCCTCCAGCGTCTTGAGCAAGGCGTTGGCCGCGCCACGTTCCAGATCATCGGCGCTGTCGATCATGACGATGCGGCGGGAAGAGAGCGAGGGCGCGGACTGGATCAGCCGCTGAAGACCGCGGACCTGATCGACGCTGATGTTGCGGGCGGTGCCGCTTTCCTTTTCGAGGCAATAAAGTTCGGCATAGTCAGGGTGCGCGTCGGCTTCGATGAGCTTGCGAACCTGGTGGTCTGCCGGGACGGAGAGCCCCGGTGCGTCGGGCGCTGGTCCAGCGGCTTCGGCGAGCAGGCGGATGGCCAGGGCGCGGGCGAAGCTGGCCTTGCCGATACCGCGCGGCCCGGCGAGGATCCAGCCATGATGCATGCGACTGCTGCGGGCGGCGGCGAGCAGCATGGCGGCTTGCGCGTCATGGCCGACGATGGTGGTCATGCGAGAAGGTCGCGGATCGCCTCGAGCAGGCGAGCGGTGACCTGGGCGGGGTCTCCGGACGCGTCGATCGGGCGGATACGCACCGGGTCCTCAGCGGCGAAGCGGGTGAAAGCCTGGGCGACGCGCTGGTGGAAGGCACGGTCACGGCCGCCGATGCGGTCGGCCTCTCCGCCGTCGCGGACATTGGCGCGGGCTTCGGCCTCGGCTTCAGGGAGGGTGAGAATGAAAGTGCGGTCGGGCAGGAAGCCGCCGCTGCCGACATCATGGAGCGCCAATATGTCGGCGTCGCTCAACTCGCCCATGCCCTGATAGGCGCGGCTGCTGTCGAGAAAGCGGTCGGACAGCACCCATGCGCCGCGATCGAGCGCGGGGCGAATGGTCTTTTCGATATGGTCGGCGCGGGCAGCGGCGAAGAGCAAGGCTTCGGCGCGCGGGCTCCAGCGGTCGGCCGCGCCGGTCAGGAGCAGCGCGCGGATTGCCTCTGCGCCGTCGCTGCCGCCGGGTTCCCGGGTTTCGACGACTTCCAGGCCATGGGCGCGCAGGGCGGCGGCGAGATCCCGCACCTGCGTCGATTTGCCCGCGCCCTCCCCGCCTTCCAAGGTGATGAAACGGCCGCGCGTCACCCGAAGAAGGACTTCAGGCCGTTCCACAGGCGGCCGAACACGCCTGCTTCAGACACGTCCTCGCCTGCAACGAGCGGCAGCACCTGCGGCGGCGTGTCGGGCGTGGAGACGATCAACTCGGCGATCTTCTGCCCCTTGGCGATCGGCGCCTTGATCGGGCCGGTATAGGCGACCTTCACCGCAACATTGCCCGACGCGGTGCGAGGCAGCGTCACCGCCATGTCCTGCGGCGCGACGAGCGGGACGCTGGTCGAGCTGCCGAGTTGGACTTCGGCGGTCTCAACCGTCTGGCCCTTTTTGAAAAGCGGCTGCGCCTTCCACGCCTTGAAACCCCAATCCATGAAGCGGACGGATTCGGCGACGCGGCCGTTGAAGGTGGGAAGGCCGGCAACGACCATTACCAGGCGGCGGCCATCCTGTTCGGCGGAACCCGTGAAGCCGTAACCGGCCTCCTCCGTATGGCCGGTCTTGAGACCATCGGCGCCAGCCACCTTGCCCAGAATCGGGTTGCGGTTGGCCTGCGCGATGTCGGACCCGCCCATCGTCTTGCCCCAAGTGAAGGAGCGGGTGGCGTAGAAGCGCTTGTAGAGGTCCGGCGTTTCCTCGATGGTCGCTTCCGCGAGGCGGGCGAGATCCTCGGCAGTCACATAGGTAACGCCCTCATCGGGCCAGCCATTGCTGGTGCCGAAATGGCTGTTCTTAAGGCCAAGACGCTTGGCTTCATCATTCATCAGCGCGACGAAAGCCTGCTCCGTCCCTGCGATTCCCTCAGCCAAAACGACGCAGGCGTCATTGCCGGACAGGGTGACGATGCCATGGAGGAGATTTTCCACCGACACCTGTTCCCCCACCGAAAGGAACATGGTCGATCCGGCGGCGGGGCCGTGCCACTGCTTCCAGGTTTCCGGCCGCACGGTGAATTTCGTGTCGAGTTTCAGATCGCCCTTCTGGATAAGGCGGAAGGCGACATGGGCCGTCATCATCTTCGCCATCGAGGCAGGTGGCATGCGCGTTTCACCGCCCTTGTCGTAAAGCACCGCTCCCGAGGACAAGTCCTTCATATAAGCGATCGGCGCCTCGCTTGTATAAGGCGGCGCTGCAGCCGTGAGCGGCTGCGCCAGCAATCCGACAAAGAGGATGGCGGCTACGGACTTTTTCATGAGGACTGCCTTCGCACTGGTGGATTCGGGTAATGAGAATGCCCTGTGCCAGTCATTAGCCATGACACGCACATTCTCAAGAGGGCTGGCGCAGGCGGAACATCCCGGCGTAATTATTGCCTGACGGCGTCCGCCAGAAGGCCCACCGACAAGGCGTAGAAGTTCGAGCAGTTATAGTCGAGGATCGCCCGATAATTGCTGGTGAGCAGATAGGCGGTCTTGCCCGGGCCGTCGGGCTCCAGCAGCGTCGCCATCACCCCATCCGCAGGCCAGCTCCCGCCGGAGGCCATGATGCCGCGGCTGCGCCATTCGGCCATGCTCAGCCAGCGGCTGTGGCGATTGAACACGCGGGGGCATCGTGCTGGAGTGGTACGCGCAGCGACGCTGGCGCGGTCGAAGGTTGCGGGCACCGATACGGCCACGCCCCAAGGCTGACCGCGCCGCCATCCGGCATTGACGAAATAGTTGGCGATCGAGGCGAGCGCATCGGCTTCGCTGTTCCAGATATCGATGCGGCCATCCCCGTCCCCATCCTTGCCAAGGCGCAAATAGACGCTGGGAAGGAACTGCGGATAGCCGGTAGCGCCTGCCCAACTGCCGACCAAACGGCTGCGAGATACGCCATTGTCGAGCATCTTGAGCGTGGCGAGCAATTCAGGTTCGAACAGGCTGCGGCGCCGGCCCTCATAGGACAAGGTCGCGAGCGATCGGATCAGGTCGAAATCGCCGACATAGGAGCCGTAATTGGTTTCATGGCCGTAAATCGCGACCATGATTTCTTCAGGCACGCCAGTTTCCGCTTCGATCCTGGAAAGCCGCGCCCGGTTGGCGAGATAGGCTGTCCGCCCCCGGCTGATGCGGGCCGCATCGACATGTTGACGGCGATAGGGTTCGAAATTGGGGATAGGCGAATAGGCCCCTCCCCCCGGCTGGCTCTGATCCAGCTGGACCACGCGGGGGTTGGGCGTGAGCGTCGGGAACACGGAATCCAATGTCGCGGGACGAATGCCCATGGCGGTGGCCTTGGGCCGCAGGGACTCCAGATAAGAACGGAAAGCCGGGTCCTGCCCCATGTCTTGCGTCATGCCAGCGCCCGCCATCAGGCTTCCCGCCGTGATCACGGCGAAACGCAGCAGAAGCGAGTGAATGGTTGAACGCATTGAAGAATCTCCCTCGCCCCTTTGTGGCACAGTGAAGCGGGGAGGCGAAATCCCCGTCATCGCCATCATCAGCCAAGAACGCGCCGAAACGCCATTTTGGTCATTTTGCGCTTGGCTTGGCCACAAGGTTCGCTAGGAAGCTCCGCACGGACAGGTGGCCGAGTGGTTTAAGGCAGCGGTCTTGAAAACCGCCGTGGGTTTACGCTCACCGTGGGTTCGAATCCCACCCTGTCCGCCACATCTTGACGATCGTTACGGGGCTGCCTGCTGCTTAACCAGCGTTAAGGAGTAGCGGTCATCATCATGCTAACATCGAATTTCTCGATCGGGAGGTTTGCGATGACTGGCAATACAGACGCACGTTATCTTTTCCGGCGTGCGCGGGAGGAAGCCGCCAAGGCAAACAATGCCTTGGCCCGGCATGCTTCTGCCGAGGAGGTCGCTGCACATCGGGAACTGGCGCTGCGCTACAAGGTAAGGGCGCTGGCGGCCTCTTGCCCGGATCAGGTGTTGCACGACGCCATGGAAAATTTCGACATGCCGGGCGATCGAGGCGCCGGTAAGTCCGCGCATTAAGCCGGCAGATCTTTAAAGAAAACGCCCCCGCGCAAGGGATGCCGGGGGCGTGACCTGTATGCTGTCGGGCATCCAAATCGCGTCGCCGTGTAGCAGAGGACATGGGGCGCGGCAATCCGGAAGATCCCTTATTCCGTAGCGTCAGACAATCACGGCCTGATTGGCTCAGCTGACCTCGCGCGGGAGTGGGACAAAAAGGCCAATTGAATTCGAACGCGTTGTCCTCACATGGGGCCATGCAAAGCAAAGGCCAGATGATGGACAAGGGAAAACAAGACATGGCTCAACCCGCCAAGAACTGGCCGCGCCGGTCGCCGATCGAGACCGGAGCACTGGGGCGATGCCCGCGATGCGGCGAGGGGCATATTTTTCGAGGCTTCCTGACGCTGCGGGACCGGTGTGAGGTGTGCGGGCTGGACTATTCCTTCGCGGACCCTGCCGATGGCCCGGCGGTGTTCGTGCAGTTGTTCGCCTGCGTTCCGGGCGTGATCTTCATCGTGATGCTGGAGATATTGGCCCGCCCGCCGCTGTGGGTGCACATCGCGGTGGGCATTCCGGTGTTGATCTTGACGACCGTGCTACCGTTGCGGCCGATCAAGGGTTGGCTGGTGGCGGCGCAATATGTGACGAAGGCGCAGGAGGCCGGGACCGCCGACCTTTGGGCGAAGTTGCATGGGGATGATCGCGGGGGGTGAGCGTCTCCTGATTTTGATCCGTTACCCCGGAGGTAATCCGGGGCCTTCGTATCGCTTAGCGAACCCCAGGACAAAGCGGGACCCCGGATCAAGTCCGGGGTGACGAGTGAATGATTTTGGACCCGCTGGTAATCAGGCCAAGGCGCCGTGGCAGTGCTTATATTTCTGTCCGGAACCGCAGGGGCATGGCGCATTGCGGCTGATATCGAGATTGGCGAAGTCGCCTGGCTGTGCATTCCCGACAGGTGGCCGCGGCAGGGTGGTTGTAATGCCGCCGAGCTGGCCTGCATCAATGTCGCTGCTATTATCCTCGCCCGAGAAGGGGTCGATATGCGTGGTGATGAAGTCGGGCAGCACGGGCAAATCGAACTCGGGGAGCGGTTCTTCCATCCGGAACTGAACGCGGGCGATCGAGCCGGTTACGTCCTCGCGAATATTGCTGAGCATGCGCTCGAACAGGGCGAAAGCTTCCTGCTTATATTCGTTGATCGGCGTCTTTTGCGCATAGGCCCGCAGATGAACGACCTGGCGGAGGGCGTCGAGGGTGGAGAGATGCTCCTTCCAATGGTGATCAAGGCTCTGGAGCAGGATCGACTTTTCGATCATGTGCCAGTTTTCCGGATCGATCTCCTTCACCTTCTCCGCCACTGACTCGTCGGCCAGCGCATTCAGACGTTCCTCGATCATCTCCGGATCGACGGCGTCTTCGGAGAGCCAGGCGTCGAAATCAGGTTCCAGGCCAAGGATTTCGGCAGTGCGCGCCTTGAGCCGGTCGATATCCCATTGTTCGGGATAGGTGCCGGGCGGGCAGGATGCGCCGACCAAGTCATTGACCGTTTCACGGCGCATGTCAGTGACCACATCATCCACCGTGTCGGCGTCCATGATATCGGCGCGCTGCTCGTAGATGACTTTGCGCTGGTCGTTCATGACGTCGTCATATTCGACGACCTGCTTGCGGATATCGTAGTTGCGCGCCTCGACCTTCTTTTGCGCGGTTTCGATCGCCTTGCTGAGCCATTTGGAGGGGGGCAGCGCTTCGCCATCCTCCAGGTTCGAGCGGATCATCTTCGCGAACATCGTGTCCGGCCCAAAGATGCGCATCAGGTCATCGTCGAGGCTGAGATAGAAGCGCGAAAGGCCGGGATCGCCCTGACGGCCCGAGCGGCCGCGCAACTGGTTGTCGATGCGGCGGCTCTCGTGGCGCTCGGTCGCAAGCACGAACAGGCCACCGGCAGCGAGCACCTCGGCCTTCTCGGCCTCGATCTCCGCCTCGATCCGGGCGATGGCGGCCTCGCGCTCCGGGCCCTCCGGCACATCGCGCAGCTCGTCCTCGACGCGCATTTCCAGGTTGCCGCCCAATTTGATGTCGGTGCCGCGACCGGCCATGTTGGTGGCGATGGTCACCGCGCCCTTGCGGCCCGCCTGCGCCACAATGTGGGCTTCGCTTTCGTGGAAACGCGCGTTGAGGACCGCGTGTTCGACGCCTTCCTGGTTCAGGAACTCGGACAGCATTTCAGACTTTTCGATCGACACCGTGCCGACCAAGACCGGCTGCCCCTTTTCCGCATGGACCTTGATGGTCTTTGCGATGCCGCGGAATTTGTCTTCGAGATTCTTGTAGAAGCTGTCTTCCTCATCGACACGCTGCACCGGCCGGTTGGTCGGGATGGTAACGACGTTCATCTTGTAGATTTCGTAGAATTCGGTCGCTTCCGTTGCGGCCGTGCCGGTCATGCCCCCGAGCTTCGGGTACATGCGGAAAAAATTCTGGAAAGTGATCGAAGCGAGTGTCTGGTTCTCCGGCTCGATCTGGACGGCTTCCTTGGCCTCCACAGCCTGATGCAGGCCGTCCGACCACCGGCGACCTTCCATCATTCGACCAGTGAACTCGTCGATGATGATGATCTTGCCATCCTTTACGATGTAATCGATGTCCCGGCGGAACATGACATTCGCACGCAACGCCTGATTGACGTGGTGGACGACGGCGGTGTTCTCGAAATCATAGAGGTTCGCGCCCTCAAGCAGGCCCGCATCCTCCAGCATGCGCTCAATCTTTTCGGTGCCATCCTCGGTCAGGGTGACGGTGCGCTGCTTTTCATCCTTCTCATAGTCGGGTTCGTCGAGGCGCTTCACGATCGCATCGACAGCGACGTAGAGTTCCGACTTGTCGTCAGTGGGGCCCGAGATAATCAGCGGCGTACGGGCTTCGTCGATCAGGATCGAGTCCACCTCATCGACGATGGCGAAGTTGAAGGGCCGCTGCACCATCGACGCGCGGTCATATTTCATATTGTCGCGCAGGTAGTCGAAGCCGAGTTCGTTGTTCGTCGCGTAGGTGATGTCGGCATTATAGGCTTCGCGGCGCTGATCCTCCGACAAATTGGGGACGATCACGCCGGTGGTCAGGCCAAGGAAGCGATAGACCTGGCCCATCCAGTCGCAGTCGCGGCTGGCGAGATAGTCGTTCACCGTGACGACGTGGACGCCTTTCCCTTCCAGCGCATTGAGGTAGGTGGCGAGCGTCGCGACCAGCGTCTTACCCTCGCCAGTGCGCATTTCGGCGATCTCGCCGCGATGGAGCACGATGCCGCCGACCATCTGGACATCATAATGGCGCTGGCCCAGCGTGCGCTTGGCGGCTTCGCGGACGGTGGCGAAGGCTTCGGGAAGCAGGTCGTCCAGGGTTTCGCCCTGAGCCAGGCGTTCCCGGAACTTGGTGGTCTGCGCCGTCAGTTCCTCGTCGCTCATGGCGGAAATGGCCGGCTCGAAGGAAGCGATGCGATCGACGATCTTGCCCAGCGACTTGACGTAGCGGTCGTTGGACGATCCGAAGACTGACTTGGCGAGTGCGCCGAACATGCAAGTTCCTGACAAAAGGGGGTCGCGCACCCTGTTCAAGGTGACGCGCACGGATATGCGCGGCGATTTAGGGTTTGGGCGGAAGATAGTCAATTGAGAGCAGTTGACGCGGGCGAATGTTGACCGCCGCCGCATATCCGCTAATCCGCCCCAATGACACAGCGTTCTCCCCTTGCCCCCGAAGCTTTTCCCGATCTTCCTCCCATTGCTGGGGTGACCATGCGCGTGGCGCGGGCCCGGTATAAGAATTGGGACCGCTGTGATCTGACCTATGCCGAGCTGGCCGAGGGCACCGTGGTGGCGGGTGTCACGACGCAGAGCAAGTGCCCTTCCCCCGAGGTCGAATGGTGCCGTGACGCCATCCCGCTGGGCTCAGCGCGCGCGCTGGTGGTGAATGCGGGCAATGCCAATGCCTTCACTGGCCATCGCGGCCGGGCCGCCGTCGAGGCGATCGCGGCGAAGGTTGCGAACCATCTGGGATGCCTGCCCTCGGACGTGTTCATTTCCTCGACCGGAGTGATCGGAGTGCCGCTGCCCGTGGACAAGGCGGAGGCCGGACTGGAAGCAGCCTTCACCGCACCTGCTTGCGGCTGGGAAGAAGCTGCGAACACGATCGGCACCACCGACACCTATGCCAAGGGCGCACGCGCAAGTGCGATGATCGGCAGCACGCGGGTCGAGTTGGTGGGGATCATCAAGGGTTCGGGCATGATCGCGCCGGATATGGCGACGATGCTCGGCTATATCTTCACGGACGCCGCGATCGAGCCCAAGCTGCTGCAGCAGATGCTGTCGGCCGCGAACAAGCGGACCTTCTCCTGCATCACGGTCGATAGCGATACTTCGACCAGCGACACGGTTCTGGCCTTCGCGACGGGCAAGGCGGGCAATGCCCCGCTTGCATCGATGGATGATGCGGGCGCGGACGCCTTCCAGGCTGCGCTTGGCGACCTTTGCCTGCAACTGGCGCATCTGGTGGTGCGTGACGGCGAGGGCGCTTCCAAGTTCATCGAAATCAATGTCGAAGGTGCGGACAGTGACGCAAGCGCGCATCGCATCGCGCTATCGATCGCCAACTCGCCCCTGGTGAAGACCGCGATTGCGGGCCAAGACGCCAACTGGGGCCGCGTCGTCATGGCCGTGGGCAAGGCGGGTGAGCCCGCTGATCGGGACAAGCTGTCCATCCGCTTCGGCGTGACGCAGGTCGCTTCGGCTGGCCTCGCCGTTGAAGGCTATGACGAAGCACCCGTAGCGGCACACCTCAAGGGGCAGGATATTGAGATCGGCGTCGACCTGGGCCTGGGCGAAGGCCGTGCGACAGTGTGGACCTGCGATCTGACGCACGGATATATCTCGATCAACGCGGATTATCGCAGCTGATGCCGATCGAACTGCATGATCCGGTCGTCGCTCTGATGCGCGAGGTCGCGCGGGATGTGATCATGCCGCGCTATCAGAATCTGCGGGCCGAGGAGATCAGCGAGAAAGCCGTCGATGACCTTGTCACCATCGCGGACAAGGAAAGCGAGATCAGGCTGGCCGAGGGCCTGGCGAGCATCCTGCCGGAAGCCGGGATCATCGGCGAGGAAGCTTGTGCAGCGGACCCGGCGATCCTCGAACGGGCCGGTGACGGGCTGAACTGGATCATCGACCCCATAGATGGCACCGGGAATTTTGCGGCGGGGCGGCCGCCTTTCGGCATCATGATCGCATTGGCGGATGCAGGCACCACGTTGGCGGGATGGATATTGGACCCGCTGACGGGAAGGCTGTGCCACGCCATTCTCGGTGCTGGCAGCCATATCGACGGCGAGCGGGTGCAAGCGCGGGAAAGCGGTGACGTGCTGCCGATCGCGGCGCTCGCGGTCTATTTCATGACGCCTGAGGAGCGCGCGGACATTCAGGCGCGTGCGGACGGGAATTTCACGCTGGTGGACATTCCGCGCTGCGCAGCCGAGCAATATCCGCGCCTGGTCCTTGGGCAGAATGACGTGTCAGTATTTGCCCGCACCTTGCCATGGGATCATGCGGCAGGGACGTTATTGCTCAATGAAGCAGGCGGCTGTTGCCAGCGGCTGGACGGGTCGCCTTACATGGTAGGCGATTTGCGCCGGGGACTGCTGGGTGCATCGTCGCCGCGCCTGTGGGACGCAGCGGCCGAGACGCTGTTCGGTGAAGCCCGTTCGGGCTGAGCTTGTGGAAGCCCAGCCCTTCTTCTTCGAATGAAGCGGATGCCCTTCGACAAGCTCAGGGCGAACGGACGAGATGGCTTACAGGACGCTTTCGATCCAGCCCTTGAGCGCGCTCTTGGGAGCCGCACCGACCTTGGTCGCGGCGGCTTCGCCATTTTTGAACAGGATCATCGTCGGAATACCGCGCACGCCATATTTGCCGGGGGCCTCCGGATTCTCGTCAATGTTGATCTTCGCGATCGTGACCTTGTCTGCCAGTTCGTCGGAGATTTCCTCCAAGGCTGGGCCGATCATCTTGCAGGGGCCGCACCATTCTGCCCAGAAATCGACGAGCACGGGCTTGTCGGCGTCGATCACGTCCGCCTGAAAGCTAAGGTCGGTGACTGCCTTGGTAGCCATATTATATATCTCCTTCAGTTGGGCGGATATCTAGGATGATGACGCACCCGTCTCAACGGGTGAAAGCGGCAAATTCTCCTCCGCGGGGTAGAAGCCGGGCTTGTGCGCTGCCAGCAGATCATCGGGAAGCGTGATCAGGCGCGGCGCGCTGGTATAGAGGAGCCCCGCCTCAATGCGGCGGTTGGGGAAAATCACCTGAAGCGCGGCGGCATAGGCGGCCATCTGGCGCACATGGGCGGACGGCACTTCCTCCGGCGTCAGGGGGGCGATGCGGCCAGTCTTGAAATCCACGACCTGCACCAGATCCGGAGAGACGCAAAGGCGGTCCACCGTTCCTGCAACGACCACCTCGCCGACGACCGCCGCGACCGGGGCTTCGGCCAAGGCTCCGGGTTTGAAGAGAGGCGCAAAATCGCTGTCTTCGATCACCCGCAACGCCTGAGCGATGATGTCATGACGCAACGCGGAGTCCGAAGCACCCTGCTGCTGAAGCCACCGGTCTGCGCGCTCCCTGCGCTGGCCTGGGGGCACATCGGGCAAGCGTTCGAACAGCGCGTGCAGCCATCGGCCGCGTTCGCTGGCGGCACGCATGGCGGGCGTAGGCGGGGGATAGGGAACGTCATCCTCGACCGGCGCGGACGGCGCCAGGGGCCGGGGCGGACGCGCTTCCTCCGGCGCAGGTTGGCGCAGCCAGACCGGTTCGGCATGGACTGCGCTTTCGCTGACCGTTGAGGTTTCGGGTGCGCGAGATGGCAGGACTTCCCTACCTTGCCAGCGGCGGCGGGCGCCCCATAGGGGGTCATCCTCCCACTCGGCGCCCAAAGCGATGAGCGCATTTTCAACGGCGCTGAACCAGCTTTCGGGCTGAGACAGCCCCCTGGCGCGGGGGCCGAGCGAGCCGGTAACGATCAGCCTTTCCTCTGCACGCGTAAGCGCGACGTAGAGCAACCGCCAATGCTCCTCCCGCTCGGCGGCGCGGGCGTCCTCCAGCACCTGGCCTATGGGGCCAAGCCGCTCCGATTTGCGCGGGGCGAGGATCGGCAGGCCATTCCACGCCAGCGAGTCGCTACGCGTTCCGGCATCCGGATCGAGGCAGGCGTCAGCCAGTATGACGACCGGCGCCTGGAGGCCCTTTGCCCCATGGACCGTCAACAGACGAAGCGAGTCGCCCTGCGCCGCAGCATCGCGGACGATCTCCACCTCGCCCCGGTCGAACCAATCGACGAAGCGTTGGAGCGAGGGATGGTCGTCGCTCTCGAAAGCGAGCGCGGCGTTCAGCAATTCCTCGATCGGGTCGGTGGCCTCGATGCCCAGCCGCTCGATCAGGCGGCGGCGTCCCTCCATGAGGCCGGACAGGATTGCTTCCAGGTAACGGTAGGGCGTGGTGAGGTCCGCGCGGCCCAGCAGGGTGCGGAGTGGCGCGAGCAAATCGTCGTCCAACGTGCGCGCAAGATGCTGCCACAAGCCGATCCGGCGTCCCATGGCGCGGATCATCAGATCGTCCTGCGACCAGCCGAGCAGCGGCGAGACGAGGAGCGCGGCGAGGTTCAGATCATCTTCGGGCTGTACGGCGAAGCGCAACGCCGCCAGCAGGTCGCGCACGGCAAGCGGCGCGTTGAGGCGCAGGCGGTCGATACCGGCAACGGCGACCCCCTCCTCATAAAGTCGCGCGACGATCAGGCGCGCGAGTTCGCTGCGGCGGCGGACGAGGATCATGATGTCGCCGGCGGTGACAGGTCGGCCGCGGCTTTCGAGCATCATGCGGTCATGGATCCATTGGCGGATCTGGCGGGCGATATTCTGAGCGAGCAGGCGTTCCTGATCGGCGACCCAATCCTCCTCCCCCTCCGCGTCATCAGACAGGCCCGCGATGGCCGGTTTCCAGAGCAGGACCTCGCCGGGAAAGCGATTAGCGCTGATATGGCGGACATCGCCTTGAGGGAGGCCCAGTCTTTCGGCGTTCAAGGTGGCGATAGTATGATCGACGACATCCAGCACCGCGGGGGTGGAACGGAAGCTGCGTTCCAGCGACAGGTCGTGAAAGGGATGATCGGCATCCTCGGCATGACGCTGAAACAGGATCTGAGCGGCGGCGAATGCCTGCGGGCTGGTGCCCTGGAATCCGAAGATCGCCTGCTTGAAATCGCCCACGGTGAAGACGGTTCGAACCCTGTCGCCCTTCGCGCCCTCGCCAGCAAAAAACTCGGCGGCGAGGGCGCCGACGATCTGCCACTGGCTGACATTGGTGTCCTGCGCTTCATCGACCATGATGTGATCGATGCGCTGATCGAGCTTGTAGCGGATCCAGTCGGCAATGCCGGGCTGCGACAGAAGGCCCGCGGTGCGGGCGATCAGGTCGTTGAAATCGACGGCCCCGGCGAGTTGCTTCGCTTCGCCATAGGCGCGGGCGTAGGCGCGTCCGGCGTGCAGCCCCTGGGCGAGCAGGTCGGCATAGGTGGCCAGCGCCTTGAGGCTCAACAGCTCGGCACAGCGGGAATGGAGCCGCGCGCTTGCTTCGCCATAGCCATCGATTGGCGGCACCCAGCCCTTGGCGGAGATGATGTCGCCGTCCGCCTTCGCCCAGGCCGCGTGCAGATCAGCGAGCATCTCGGCTCGCCCAAGGGCGTCGAGGGCGCGCCAGCGAGCGATGCGATCGCAACGTTCGAGCGCACGACCTGTGCCCCAATCCGCATTGGCCTGCGCAACCCAGGCGAGAGAACGCATATCAAACTGCGCGTCGTCGCATTCGCTGGCGATGTGGGCGATAATATCGCCTTCGGGCAGGCCGAGTTCGCGGTAGAGCCAGGGGGCGATGCCTTCCGGCAACTGTTCAAGCGCCGGGAGGTGCGCAGCGCAGCGGATGAGGAATTGCTCCGCCCCGCCCTCGCCCAAGCGCAAGCTGATCGCCTGCAGCGATTGCATCAGTGCATCGTCGCCTTGCTCCTGCGCGCGCACGACGAGGTCCGCGAGCGTCTGGCGGGCTAGATGCGCCTGTTCGCGCTGGTCAAGGGGACGGAAACCGGGGGATAGTTCGGCCTCTAGCGGAAAGGCGGTCAGCAACTGCTGACAGAAGCCATGGATGGTCTGGATGCGAAGACCGCCGCCGGTGGATTCCAGCACTTCGGCAAAGAGGCGACGAGCGCGGTCGCGCGCCTCCGGACCGGATTCTTCGTGAAGCG
This sequence comes from Sphingobium tyrosinilyticum, assembly GCF_042654265.1. Taxonomy (NCBI): domain Bacteria; kingdom Pseudomonadati; phylum Pseudomonadota; class Alphaproteobacteria; order Sphingomonadales; family Sphingobiaceae; genus Sphingobium; species Sphingobium tyrosinilyticum. Next base: position 19,160 of record NZ_JBHSFZ010000064.1, read on the forward strand.
CCTCCAGATCCGCGAAAAGTTCGCCCTCCTCCATCTGGACCCAGGCGGCGAGGCGATCATGAATGCGGTCGGCCATTTCGGCCGCACCAGCCTTGGTGAAGGTGAGACAGAGGATATTTTCCGGCCGCACGCCCTGAAGCAGCAGGCGAAAGACGCGAGCAGTCAGCACATGGGTCTTGCCCGTTCCGGCCGAGGCGGAAAGCCAGACATGCGCGTCAGGCGCGGCGGCCAGCGCCTGCGCGCCGGCGAGCGGCTGGAGAGCGCTTGATTTCCTAGCCATCGTCGCGCCCATACCATTCTTCCAGCCGCATCAACTGGTCATAATCGCCATAGCTGGCCACTTCAGGATTTACCTGCGCGTCGAAGGGAGCCTGGCCGGTGAGATAAGCGCCAGCCACCTCCTCGAACCGGGCATGGACGAAGGAGGTGAAGTCGGCCGTCACGATCTTGTCGCGCTTGCCCATCGGATCAACCGGGCTGTCCCGATAACCGAATGCGTCATTCTTCTTGGCGAGCGACCAATATTCGAAACAGCCTGCCGTCTGCGCACTATCGATTGCAGGGAAGCCGCCCTGCTCCGCAATCAAGCCGAGCAGGCCCAATTGCAGCGAATAGCCTGCCTTCACCTGTTTGGCGCTGGGGGGCTTGCCCGTCTTGTAATCGACGATGGCGAGCGAGCCGCCCGGCATGCGATCGATCCGATCGGCCTTGCCTGTCAGGGTGACGCCAGCGATATCGGCGCGGCCGTCGGTTTCCACGGCTAGGATCGTGCGGCCCGCGGCCTGATCGGCGGCGACCTCCACAGCGATCCATCGGATCGCTTCGATAAGACGGGGTTGCCACAGGGCCTTGAGCAGCGGGTGAACATCGGGCCGGTCGAACATGGCGCGGGCACGAGCTTCAAGATCAGCCGGGTCGCGACGCCCAGCCTCGGCCCACCGCTGGAGAATTTCATGAACGGCTGTGCCCCGCCATGCCGGCCCCGCGTCGGCATCGATCGGATCGAGGCGGTTCAGCCGCAGGATGCGCTTGGCGTAGAAGGCGTAGGGATCCGCTTTCAGGCGATCGACGTCGGTGACGGCGATCAGCTTTGGGCGGACGGACCCGGGCGGAACTGGCGCCGGACGGCGGCTGGGCTTGTGGCTGGTTGGACGGTCGAGCGCCTGCGCGAGCGCGGCGTAGCGGTCCGCGCTCTTCCACTGAGGCCCCGCCATGGCCTTTAGCCGCAGCCAGAAGCGGGAGGCGACAGCAGGTCCTCCCGTACCTCTTCTGGCGCGGGTGATGAGGACATGGGGAGCGCCGAGCGCGCTCGCAAAGTCATGGGCAGCGCGCCCGATACGGCTCTCAAGCCCCGGAAGGCCAAGCTCCCGCCTGATCCGGGGAGCGAGCCAGGGGTCGGGCGATGGCAGGCCAGGCCAAGTGCCTTCGTTGAGGCCCCCCAGGATCATGACGTCAGCCTGCACAAGCTGCGCCTCGATGAGACCCAAGATGGCGATACGGGGATGGCCGCCTTGCACCGGACGGATGGACAGGCCGCCGAGCATATGGTCGAGGAGGGTCGGGAGCGAGCGGACATCTGCCTGCTGCGGCCCTTCAGCGGCGGCCTGCTCCATTTCGGCGAAAAGATCGGCGGCGGCGCGGCCCTGGACGCCCGACCAGACTGCGTCGCCGGTCAATATCCCGGCCTGCTCCCGGATCGCGGCGAGTTGAGCCGAGAAGGACGGAGCGGTAGTGAAGACCTGCTCCAAGGGAAGGAGCAGCGCGCGGGCTGTCTGCCACCATTGCAGCACTTGCGCGCGCAGGTTGCGCTGGCGGTCCTCTCCCTCCCGCGCGGCGAGCAAAATGTCGATGCCTTGGAGTCCAGCGGGAGGACGCGGACCGCGGAGCAATAAATCCAGCCCGCGCACGCCCTCCAGCCAAGGCAAACGCTGATCGCCGCGCATCACCAGCGGATGTTTCAGCAATGTCAGCATGGCAACGGGCGCGAAGCGTTCCGCCACCGCTTCGGCAAGAGCGATGAGCAACGTGCCGGGCGGCAGGCGCGACAGTGGCAGACCAGCGGAATCATCGGCCGCGATGCCCCATCGCGCCAGGTGGGCGGAGACACGAGTCGCGAGTTGACGGTCGGGGGTGACCAAGGCTGCGGTGCGGCCCGGCGTCTCGATGGCTTCGCGCAACGCTATAGCGATTGCCTGCGCTTCCTCACCGGGTGTCGCCACTTCCAGCGCCTCCACCCCAGCGAGCGAACGGTCGGCCGTCTTGAGATCGCGCCAGCGGCTGGTGAGGCGGGGAGGCAACATCGCGTTCGAGATGTTGCGGTTGCGGACTGCCCGCGCGTCATGCTCGCTGCCCCAGCGCCACAGCGCCACATCGTCGCGCGTCGCGCTCATCCGGTCGAGCAGACGCTTCAGGGCATATTGGGGGTGGCTTTCATGCCCTGCCGGGGCACGGCCTGTGATCGGGTCCGCTGGGTATGGGCCGATCGCGTCCCAGGCCACATCGTCCATTTCCTGATCCAGCCCGGCGAACACGACACTGCCGCGCGGCAGAATTGCGATCTGCCGGAGGAGGCTGGCGACGGCGGGCGCTGTTGTCGCAATCCCTGCGGCGATGACGAAGCCAGACGGCGACTCCTCGCCCCAGCGCGCAGCCAGTCGATCAAATAAGCGATTGCGCCGATCGGCAAGGTCGATGAGGCCGAGCCGGGCAAGTTCCTCCGGCCAGCGACGGATGAGGATGGAAAAGAGATCGAGCGATCGCTGCCAGTGGCCGGAAAGCTCGTCGGAAAGGGACAGATCGCCGAGCGCCGTGACGGGCACCCGCTCCACCTGCATCTGGTCGAGCACGGCGCCGAGCGCCTGTCCGAGCTTGATCGCCTGGGCCGCATCGATGGGCGGGCTGGACGCCTGCTGCACCATACGGGCCAGGATCATTTGCCGCCGCATCCGCGCGATCGCGGGCGGGATCGCTTCCCCCTCGCCCAGCGGATCGAGCGCCCCGCCGGCCTGCTCTCCCAGGTCCGGATCACCGATCGCGACCAGTCGCGGCAGCAGCAATCCACCGCCTGACCGGCGGACAAAGGCGTCGCTGACCGCGCGGATGGCGCGGTTGGTCGGCAGCAGGATCATGCCCTGTGCCAAAGCCATGGCGTCGCCCCCATGCTGGGCGATGATGCCTGCGGCCAGCGCGTCGGAGAAGGCACGGTGCGCCGGGATGTTAAACAACGCAGGCCGGGTGCGATCACCCATGAGCGAGCATAGACTCTACAATCGGAATGGCGCGCGGCGTGCCGACATCGAACCAGAGGCCCTGGTGCGATACGCCATAGAGACGGCCCGCCTCTATGGCCCGATTCCAGAAAATGTTGGTGGAGAAGACGTCCGATGGCGGATCGACCAGCAGGCTGGGCGAGAGGATCTGCACACCTGTAAAAACGAAGGGCGCGACATGGGCGGGTTTGCGCCGGCTGAGATGGCCGGTTGCGTCCATGTGGAAGTCACCAGGACCCGTATGACAGTGCGCTCTGGCCAGCGGCACCAGCAACAGCAGCGCATCCATCCGATCGGGGTCCCACAGGCGCTGCATCATGCCCAATGTTTCCTGCGGGCCGTCGATCCACAGATTGTCGCTATTGGCGCAAAAGAAGGGCTTGTCCCCAAGCAGGTGCCGGGCATGGATGAGCCCCCCGCCCGTCTCCAGCAGCTTGGCCCGCTCGTCGGAAATCAGCACCTGCATGCCGTTGCATTGCGCATGCAGATGCGCCTCCACGGTGTCGGCGAGATAATGGACGTTCACCACGACCTTGCGGACCCCACCCGCCGCAAGCCGGGCGAGCGCATGATCCATCAAGGGCTTGCCTGCAACCTTGACCAGCGGCTTTGGCCGGGTCGCCGTGAGCGGACGCATCCGCTTGCCGAGCCCTGCCGCCATCAGCATTGCCGTGTCGATCATGCCGGGGCCTGATCCTGAAGAGCGGCATGGCGCTTGTCTGCCGGGATATTCCCGGCAAACCATTCTGCGACCGGCGCAAGGGCGGGATGGGCGAGATCGCGCTCCAGCAAGTCCCACATGCGGGGCAGGAAGGAAAGATAGCGCGGCTTTCCGTCACGCTTCCAAAGGCGGGTGAAGATACCGATGATCTTCGCATTGCGCTGAGCGCCAAGGACTGCATAGGCGGCGTCGAAGTCGGCTGGCGGATTGGCGATCACGCGATAATGGTCGAGCATCGCAGCTTCTACGGCCGGCGGCACATCGCGCCGGGCGTCCTGGAGCAGCGACACAAGATCATAGGCTGGATGGCCCGCCAGCGCGTCCTGGAAGTCGAGAAGGCCCAGGCCGCGTGCTTCAGGCCGATCGATCAGCATGATGTTTTCGGCATGATAGTCACGCAGCACGGTGACCCTGGAACTGGCGGACTGTTCGACGATCGGCAACACAGCGTCCCATGCGCGAACATAGGCGTCCGCATTCACGGGCAGACCGATGGCCGGGCAATACCATTCGGTGAGCAGGCCAGCCTCCCGCTGATACACTTCGCGGTCGTAGGGCGGCAAGTCTGCGGCGGGCAGGCGGTGGAGGTCGGCGAGCAGTTCGACGGCGCGCGTATAAACCTCGACCTCATCGACGGGACGATCGTCCAGATGTTCCTTGACCCGCAGGTCGCCGAAATCCTCGATAAGCACCAAGCCTTCATCAAGATCGCGCGCCAGGATGGCGGGTGCTGCAAAACCCTGCCCCACCAGATGCTCGGCAATGGCGATGAAGGGACGCGGATCCTCATGAGGCGGCGGCGCATCCATCAGCACGGCGCGGCGGGCGCCATCGACGACGCGGAAATAGCGGCGAAAAGAGGCGTCACCCGCCAGCGGAACGATCGCCGCACGCTCCCACCCTGCAGCTGAGAGGAACGCGGGAGCGGCGGCGGGCGGGATCATATCTGCGACCATCGCTCCGTCCAAGCGTCCGGCACGCGCGCTGTCAAGCGCCGAGCGCCGTTGGGTTCGATGTCGATGTGGAGCCGCAGCGCATCGGGCCAGGTGTCCGGACCCAAACGGTCGGGCCATTCGACGATCAGCAGACTGTCCATGAGATAGTCATCGAGCGCCAGCTCCTCCGCTTCCTCCGCATGATCCAAACGATAGAGATCGACATGAGCGACGGGCAGCTTCACTTCGGGCACGTCATAGGGCTGGACGATGGCGAAGCTGGGGCTCGGAGCTTCCCCTTCGAGGCCCAGCCCTTCCAATATTCCGCGCGCCAGCGTCGTCTTGCCCGCTCCGAGGCCGCCTTCCAGCGCGATGACGTCGCCAATGCGCGCCAGATCGGCGAGGCGGCGGCCGAGCGCCAGCATGTCCGCTTCATTCGCCAAGGCGACGGCCGGTTCAGCCACGGGGAAGCTCAATCACGGCCATGGTGCCCTGCCCCGGCTCGGACACAAGTTGCAGGCTTCCGCCGTGCGCTTCGGCCAACTGCTTGGCCAGCGGCAGGCCGATACCCGCCTTCTCTCCATTGCGCGCCTGCTCCGCACGGGCAGCGGCATCGAACAGGCTTGCCTGACGCTGAACCGTGATGCCGGGACCGTTATCTGATACGACCAGCCGAGCGCTGTCTTCGCTGCCATCGCCATGCAGCAGCACGCGCGCGCCACGCCCGCTGTAGCAGACGGCATTTTCCAGCAGGTGGTCGAGCGCCTGGCCGATCCTGCGGCGGTCACCTTCGACTTGGCCCAGCGTTTCATGAAGCGATAGGGCCAGGTCTATCCCCTTAGCCGTGGCTTCGCCCTTGATGCGCGCGACGCTTTCCTTCGCCAATTCGGCAAGATCGACCGGACTGCGATCAATCGGCAGTGTTCCCGCTTCGCCCTGGGTCAGGTCCAGAACATTGTCGATCAGCATCGAGAGCCGGTTGGTGCTCTGCAAGATACCATCGACATATTCCTTCGCCGACTCGCTGATCTCGCCCGCATAACCTGCGCTCATCATCTCGGCGAAGCCCGCGATGGTGGTGAGGGGCGTGCGTAATTCGTAGCTCATATTGGTGACGAAGGCCGTCTTCACCCGATCGGCCTGCTCCAGTGCTTCGTTGCGGTCGCGCAGCACCTGTTCGACGCGGCGGCTGTCGGTGACATCGAGCATGGTGAAAAGCGCGTTCCCATCAGGCAACGGGATAGCGGCGAATTCGAAGATGCGGCCGTCCGCAAAACCGACATGGCCGACGCGCTGCTTACGCTCAACCGTGGCCGCACGAACCAGTTCGCGAACGAGGTTGGCCTGTTGCGGCTTGGCTAGGCGCGACTGAACGGCGCGCAGCAGTTCGTCGATGCGCGGATGCTGGGCCAGCAGGTCTTCGGAAATGTCCCAGATCGTGCGGAACCGGCTGTTCCAGAGAGACAAGCGGCCGTCGGAGGAAAAGACGCCGATCGACTCGAACAGATTGTCGAAGGTCGCGGTACGGACCCGCAGCAATGTGTCGCGCGCGCTGGAAAGCTGCACCTGCTCGGTGCGATCCTCGAAGATGAGGAGCAAGCCGCCGTCCGGCAGCGGCTGGGCATAGACGCGTAAATGGGTGCCGTCGGCAAGCAGCCAGTTTTCCTCGCGGGGATCGGGCGAAAGGAACCATTCGCGGCGTTCCGCGCGCCAAGCGGGAAAGTCGCGATGTTCCGGCAGGCGGCGCGCTTCCCGCATGCGGTCCAGCACGCGCTCGAACACCGGCTGGTCGGCAAGATGGTCCTGATCAAGGCCGAACAGGCTCATGAACGGCTGGTTCCAGAAGCGCAGCGTCCGGTCCGGGCCGAAGCGCGCCACGCCGGCGGAAAGACGATCAAGCAAGTCGCGCTGCGCGTCTTCCAGGCGGCGATGCTCGACGCGGGCCTGCTCCAGTTCATTCTGGTCCATCGCGAAACCTGCGACACCAGCATCGCCCAGGGGCACATCCACGACGCGCATCGTGCGCCTCTCACCATCGATGGTGGCGGGCACCATCCGTTCTACAGCGCGGCTTTCTGCAAGCGCCTGTTCGGCCGCCGCTTCGGGGCTCAATCCGCCAACCGCCTCTACCAGTTCCGTGCCGTGGGCGATAACGTCGGCCGCATTGTCCCCGTCCACCGCACGGACATAAGCGGCGTTGACGAGGCTGAGACGCATGTCCGGGGTGCGATGCCACATCGGGAAGGGTGCGGCTTCGACTAGGCCAGCCAGCGCCTCCAGCGCGTCACGCAATTGCTCAACCTTGCTCGTCAACGCCTGGATTTCGGACTGGCTGTCGGTCGCGTCGAAAATCCAGAGGACCACGCCGCCGCTCTCCGCCAGGACCGGCCCCGCAGGCGCGCCACGAACAAGGAGCAGGCGCGAAGAACCTTCGCCGCGGACCGGCAGCGCGAAACTGCGCCCGGCACGCTGAGCGGCGGCGATTTCCTGCGCAAGGGCGGCGGCATCCTCTGGTTCCAGGCCCCCATCGGAAGCGGTCAGTTCAGAGACAAAAGTGGGAACACGGTCCTTGCCCAGCCATTTGGCCAGGCGATCTGCGGCTTCGATCCGGCCGTCGGCATGGATAATGACGGGCGCAGCGGGCGCGGATGCCAGAAGGCTCGACAAGCGGTCGAATTTGCCCTGCGCCTGCGTCCCTTCTCGCCGCATGCGTTGGCCCGTCGATAAGGCCCAGACGCCGGCGGCGAGCCATCCGGCGAGCACGATTCCCAATATGGTGGCGGCAAGAGGGGTCAATGACGTCATTGCGTCTGCTTACCCCTCGTCACGACCTGCCAGCCCCTTTGCATGATTATCAGGGGACTAACCCAACTCGCAGGCAGCGTGAAGCGGTCAGAGGGAAAGAATTATCATTGATACGCTTGAGGCGCGGCCACAACTCCTGGCGGCCACCAACAAAAAGGGGAGGCGTTGGCCTCCCCTTCCCTGTTCGCTCAGTAGCGGTAATGGTCCGGCTTGAATGGCCCTTCCTGGGTCACGCCGATATAGGCGGCCTGCTTGGGGGTCAGCTTGGACAGCTTCACGCCCAGCTTTTCAAGGTGAAGCGCGGCGACCTTCTCGTCCAGATGCTTGGGCAGCACATAGACGTCGTTCTTATAGGTGTCCGACTTGGTCCACAGTTCGATCTGCGCCAGCACCTGATTGGTGAAACTGGACGACATGACGAAGCTCGGGTGGCCGGTGGCGCAGCCCAGGTTCACAAGGCGGCCCTTGGCGAGGACGATGATCTTCTTGCCGTCAGCGAATTCGACTTCATCGACCTGTGGCTTGATTTCCGTCCACTTCATGTTGCTGAGCCCAGCGATCTGGATCTCGCTGTCGAAGTGGCCGATGTTGCAGACGATCGCCATGTTCTTCATCGCGCGCATGTGATCGACGGTGATGACGTCTTCATTGCCGGTCGCGGTGACGAAAATGTCGGCGCGGGTCGCCGCTTCTTCCATCGTCACGACTTCATAGCCCTCCATCGCCGCCTGCAGCGCGCAGATCGGATCGACTTCGGTCACCAGCACGCGGGCGCCGCCGTTGCGGAGCGAGGCGGCCGAACCCTTGCCCACGTCACCGAAGCCAGCGACCACGGCGACCTTGCCAGCCAGCATGACGTCGGTGGCGCGACGGATGGCGTCGACCAGCGATTCCTTGCAGCCGTAGAGGTTGTCGAACTTCGACTTGGTGACGCTGTCGTTGACGTTGATCGCCGGGAAGGGAAGCTTGCCCTTCTTCGCCAGTTCATAGAGGCGGTGAACGCCGGTGGTGGTCTCTTCCGAGACGCCCTTGATCGCGGCGACGGTCTTGGTGAGGTAGCCCGGACGCTCGGCGAGGTAACGCTTCAGCGTCGCGACGAAGATTTCTTCTTCCTCATTGCCGGGGGTGAACAGCTCTTCCCCAGCTTCGACACGCGCGCCCCACAGAGCGAACATGGTGGCGTCGCCGCCGTCATCCAGGATCATGTTGCAGGTCGTGTCACCCCATTCGAAGATGCGGATGACATAGTCCCAATATTCTTCCAGCGTCTCGCCCTTGACGGCAAAGACGGGGATGCCGCGCGCGGCGATGGCGGCGGCGGCATGGTCCTGGGTCGAGAAGATGTTGCACGAGGCCCAGCGGATCTCGGCGCCCAGTTCGGCCAGCGTTTCGATCAGCACGGCGGTCTGGATCGTCATGTGCAGCGATCCGGTGATGCGCGCGCCCTTCAGCGGCTTGGCAGCGCCAAATTCCTGACGAAGCGCCATCAGGCCGGGCATTTCGGTTTCGGCGATCTCGATTTCCTTGCGGCCGAAAGCGGCAAGGCTGATGTCGGCGATCACATAATCCTGCGCCTGAGCGGCGGGTGCGGTGGCCACGAGCGGGTCTCCATTGGTCTAGAATGTGCCGGAGCCGCTCGACGAGCGAAACGGCGGCGATGGGCTGCGCTTTACCAATCGCCGCCGTTGATGGCAACTCAATATAAAGTTTTCTTTATGTCAGTCCTGCGGGTCCCGCGCAGCGACGGCGACAGATGCCCTGCTCTCCACTTCCTTACCAGCGATCGCCATCACCACATCGCAGCGGGCGCCCGACAAATGAGGGGTGACTCCGGCCGCGTCGGCTAGTTCCAGCAGAGCCGAGCGGGTCGCAGGCAGCGCGTTGGCGGCGTCCGTGATTGACTGAAGATCCCGGCAAGCAAGCCCATCGGCTCCCGCCCCATAGACGTTCGCGAGCTGGGTCACATAATTGTCATAGGCCCCCAGCGCACCGACAGGCCCAGCCACCGAGCGGAAATGTTCACGCAGTTCATCGTTAACCTGTGTCAGGGCCTCCCGCTTTTCGCGGATGAAGCGATTATAGGCTGTGAGGAAATTGCTGCCGGTGGAGCGGCAGCGCAACGCGGATACCATCAGCATCATCTCAAAATCGCGGATTTGCGCGGCTTCTACAGCAACCGGCTTCCAACAAGTTGAGGCGCTGGCTGGCGCAAGCGGCATCGCCGCGGCAATGACTGCCGCCACAAACTTCTTCATAATGTAAACCCCCGTGCAATATCCTGTGCCAGAGGGTGCGCCCGTCCGCTTGCCGCATCGTCAACAGACAGGGTTAGCGGAATTTTACCGCATTCGGTTCAGTTACGATGCAGAAACAAGCCATGCTAACCGCCATCGTTGCGCGGCGGCATCGGAAATGACCACAGAAAAATCTGGCGCCGCGTCAGGCCGAACCCGCGCCGCTCACAAGATGAGAAGCATCGACTCCGGCCGCGGCATAAGCGGCGGCCCATTTCTTTTCCGCCGGGACGGTGAATAGAATGTCCGCGGTGCAATCCACCGGGAACCAGCTTTCTCCGCTCATTTCCCGGTCCAGTTGACCAGCACCCCACCCTGCATAGCCGAGCGCGACGATATACCGGCTGGGGCCGGTGCCTTCTGCAATGGCTTTCAGGATTTCGAGCGAGCCGGACAGGCCCCAATCAGGACCGACCTCCACCATGTCATGCCCTTTCCAATCGAGCGAGTGGAGGACGAAGCCACGGCGGGGTTCGACTGGCCCTCCCCGCAGCACCGGCAGGTCGGGCACATTACGCGCGTCGATGTCGAAACTGTCGAGCAGGTCGTGCAGCCCCACCCCTTCGATCTCGTCACTGACCGAGATGCCCAGGGCGCCATTTTCATCATGGACGCAAATGGCCACGACCGAATGATCGAAACGCATATCTTCCATGCCCGGCAGCGCGAGCAGGAACTGACCGGCATAGGAGCGGGACTGGTTCATGGTGCGAATATACGCCGCCCAGCGTCTTTGCCAATGGCGGGCTGTCGTTCGCAGGAGGCAACGCGGCACATTCGTGCCCTTGACAGAGCGCGCGGCAGCGCCGACCTCCCGCGCTACAACGGCAGGAGACAGAACATGACCATCAGCAAGGGGGATCGCATCCCCGCCACCACCTTCACCAAGATGACCGATAATGGTCCGGAGCAGGTCTCCTCCGACGAGTATTTCGCAGGCCGGACTGTTGCGCTCTTTTCCGTTCCCGGCGCCTTCACCCCGACCTGCTCGGCCAAGCATCTGCCCGGCTTCGTCGAAAAAGCCGAAGTGTTGAAGGAAAAGGGCATCGATGAAATCGCCTGCACCGCCGTCAATGACGCTTTCGTGATGGGCGCCTGGGGCAAGTCTGCCGGCGCGGATGAGAAGGTTACCATGCTGGCGGACGGCAATGGCGACTTTGCGAAGGCGCTCGGGCTCACCATGGACGGCAGCAAGTTCGGCATGGGCACGCGGGGGCAGCGTTTCTCGATGATCGTCAAGGACGGCGTGGTTGCCGAACTGAATGTCGAGGAACCGGGCAGCTTCCAGGTTTCTTCGGCGGACCATCTTCTGGGCCAGCTCTGAACTTAAAAAGACCGCGCGGCATCCTCTTTGCCGCGCGGCCTCGGCTTTCTTCCGTCACATATCTGCGGTAGCAAGGGTCGATGACCAAAAGCATCGGCAGCGCGGCGGTTGCGCAACTCGACCGGATATATCAGGCCTCCATCGGAAATCTGCGCGAGGCGATGCAGGCTTATGGCCGCGATGGCAGCGTGCCTCCGCCAGAGGCGAAATCCGACCGCCGATATTGTTATCCCGAACTGCGCATCACGCATAATGCGGAGACCGACGCGCCGCCGCCCGGCCGATCGTTCGCGCGCCTGTCGAAACCGGGCCTCTATGTGACCACCGTTACCCGGCCAGGCATGTTTGCCGACTATCTGTCGGAACAGATCGACCTGCTGGTCCGGGATTATGGCGTCGCGGTCGAAACGGGGATCAGCGACCAGCAAATTCCCTTTCCCTATGTGCTCGATGGCCTCGACATCAGCGCGCTGGATGGGACGCCGCCGACCGAACTGGCGCGGCATTTCCCGGCGACTGAGTTGGCTGAGATCGGCGATGAGATTGCGGACGGCCTCTTCATGGCGAATGCGGAAGGACACCGGCCGCTGGCGCTATTCGACGGGTTGCGTACCGATTTCTCTCTGGCCCGGCTGAAACATTATACCGGCACGCCAGCGGAACATGTTCAGCGCTATATCCTCTTCACCAACTATCACCGCTATGTGGACGAATTCGTGGACTGGGCCTGCGCGGAGTTGCGGCGGGAAGGCGCGCCCTACACGGCGCTGTCTGGCGCGGGTGGCGTCTATGTGACGCGCGAGACGGCTGATCCGGCCCGGATGATCGCCGACAGCGCCTGGCGCAAGCACCAAATGCCCGCCTATCATCTGATCGCGCCGAACCGCAGCGGGATAACGCTTGTGAATATCGGTGTTGGACCGGCCAACGCCAAGACTATATGCGACCATCTGGCGGTAGTGCGCCCGGAAGCTTGGCTGATGATTGGCCATTGCGGCGGCCTGCGTCCCAGCCAGCGGATCGGGGACTATGTGCTGGCCCATGCCTATCTGCGCGATGACAAGGTGCTGGATGACATGCTGCCGCCCGAGATTCCGGTGCCAGCCATCGCTGAGGTGCAGGTCGCCCTAGCGAAAGCGGCCGAGGCGGTGTTGGGCGGTAATGACGAAGAGGATTTCAAACGGCGCTTGCGCACGGGCACGGTCGTAACCACCGACGACCGCAATTGGGAGCTGCGTTATTCCAGTTCCGCCTTGCGCTTCAGCCTATCGCGCGCCGTCGGGATTGACATGGAGTCGGCCACCATTGCGGCACAAGGCTATCGTTTCCGGGTGCCATACGGGACGCTGCTTTGCGTTTCAGACAAGCCGATCCATGGCGAACTTAAATTGCCAGGACAGGCAAACCGATTTTATGAAGAAGCGATCTCTGGGCATTTGCGCGTCGGGTTGATGACCTGCGAATTGCTGCGACAGGAAGGGCCCAAGCTGCATAGTCGCAAGCTGCGGGCCTTCAACGAACCCCCGTTCCGCTAAGCACAGCCCATCGACTTTGCACGTTCGCGGTCAGGCACTTAGACGCTGAGAAAATCCAGTATAGCCTGCCCCAACTCTTTCCGGGTCACGGCATTCATGTGATTGCCGGGAATCTCCACATAACGGCCGTTGGGTAGCGCGTCGGCAAGTTCCTGTGCGACGCCATTGTCCTGATCGTCCGCGCCGCAGATGACTTCCACCGGCTGGGTGAAAGTCGCGATCTTCTCGGCTTGCGTATCGACGAAGGTGTTGAGGATGTGGAGCATTGCCACCGGATCGCCCTTGGTGGTCTTGAGAAACGCCTCCGTCATCCATTCGGACGTACCGCGCTCAAACGTACCAAGGTTGGTAAGGACCTTCTTGTAGTAGCCGCCCTTGTCGAGGGTGTGGACGAGGCCGCGCAAGCCCATGCCCGCCAGGACAACGCGGCGCGGGGTTGCGCCCCGTGCGAGCATCCGCACCGTGGTGCGCGCGCCTAGCGAATAACCGCCCAGATCATAGTCAGTCAGCCCCAGCTGTTCGATCACAGCCAGATTGTCATCGGTCAGCGCGTCGGGCGGATAGGCAGCGGCGTCATGCGGCTTTCCGCTCTCACCATGGCCACGCAAGTCAGGCAGGATTAGGCGGAAGCCAGCCTCCACCAAACGGGCGGCATGGCCATAGCGTACCCAATTCGTGTAAGCGTTGGAGAAATAGCCATGGATCAGGACCAAATCGCGCCCTTCGCCCGCGACATGCACGGCGATGGGCAAACCACCAAGCCCCTTGATCTCCAGCTTTTCCATTGCAAGGTCCGTCATGGTCGCTCCGTAGATGTAGCCGGGTGCGATATGGCGTCAGCCCCGCCTTGTCGAGACGGGCGCACGCACAGAAACAATATCGAGATTAGCGCGCCCGCCTGAGCCGCCGCCATGTCCTTTTGCGGGTCCCACACGTCGCCCTGCTGGCCATTATACCAATCGGCCGTTTCTCCCTCGGCCATCAGCGTCAGCAGCCATTCGAACATTTCATAAAGTGCGCCGACGAAGCCGATTGCGACGAAGCCAAACAGCAGGCTCCACCCCAGAGACATTCCGCCCCAACGCCGCGCGAACTGCGTGAGCGGTGGTGTCAGCAGCAGGCCGAAAGCAAAATGCACAAGGCGGTCATAGCCGTTGCGCCGCCACCCGAATGTGCCGGAAATATCATGACCAGTGATAGCGCGCGCCCAGTTATCATAGGGCACATAGGAATAGATGTAGCGGCCACCCAAGGTGTGCAGCAGCAGGAAGGCTAATATGCAGGCGACAGCGCCGTTCGTCAGCGGCCAGCGGCTCAGAAGCCAGGGGGCAACGAACGCCAAAACCAGCGTTGGCCCATGTTGCAGCGGTGACAGTTCGGGATAAGGCTGGTTGATCTGCGCGGCGGCGATGGCCGCGAGCAAAAGCAGGATCATCCGGCGCTGCGCTATCGGAAGGCTTTTCCAGACGGCAGCAGCACCGGATATCATCTGATGGGCTCAGCCCTTCTTGAGGTGACGACGGCCCAGCAGTTCGGCGATCTGCACAGCGTTGAGCGCCGCGCCCTTGCGCAGATTGTCGCTGACACACCAGAGCGACAGGCCATTATCGACGGTCGAGTCTTCACGGACGCGGCTGACGAAGGTCGCATAGTCGCCGACACATTCGACCGGGGTGACGTAGCCGCCATCCTCGCGCTTATCGACGAGCATGATGCCCGGCGCTTCGCGCAGGATGTCCTGCGCTTCCTTGGCCGAAATCTCATTCTCGAACTCGATGTTCAGCGCCTCGGAATGGCCGACGAACACGGGGACGCGCACGCAGGTCGCCGTGACCTTCACCTTGGGATCGAGGATCTTCTTGGTCTCCGCAACCATCTTCCATTCTTCCTTGGTCGAACCATCGTCCAGGAAGACGTCGATGTGCGGTATCACGTTGAAGGCGATCTGCTTGGTGAACTTCTTCGCCTCCGCCGGATCGCCGACGAAGATGTTGCGCGACTGTTCGAACAGCTCGTCCATGCCCGCCTTGCCCGCGCCAGACACCGACTGGTAGGTGGCGACGACGACGCGCTTGATCTTGGCGGCGTCATGCAAAGGCTTGAGCGCCACCACCATCTGCGCGGTCGAGCAGTTCGGGTTCGCGATGATGTTCTTCTTCTTGTAGCCGTCGATCGCGTCTGGGTTCACTTCGGGCACGATCAGCGGTACATCCGGGTCCATGCGGTAGAGCGACGAATTGTCGATCACCACGCAACCGGCGGCCGCCGCTTTGGGCGCATATTCGGCCGTCGGGCCGGAGCCCGCCGCGAACAGGGCGATGTCCCATCCGCTGAAGTCGAAATGCTCGATATTCTGGCATTTGATGGTCTTGCCGGTGTCGCCGAAATCGACGGACAAACCCTGCGACCGGGGCGATGCAACCGCCGCGATCTCGTCAATAGGAAACTCGCGCTCGGCGAGAATGGTCAGCATTTCGCGGCCCACATTGCCCGTGGCACCAACGACGACGACCTTGTAACCCATGACTAAAGACTCCACTCCATGCAAAATTGCGGAGTGCGCGCCATAGCGCCGCTGCGGTAATTGTCCAGCATGAAGCGGCTACACCGCGGCAAAGCTCTCCTATTTCGACGGAGCATCGGGCGCCGTCCCGTGGCGAGCCAGAAAATCCTCAATCGTGCGCCAAAGATGGACGCTGATGCCGGGACCGCCCACACGATGAGTCTGGCCGGGATAGACCATCAATTCAAACGGCACGGCGGCCGCCTGCATCTTCGCCATAAGGGCCGTCATATTGTCGAACACGACATTGTCGTCCGACATGCCGTGGACCAGCAGCAGCGGGTCCTTGATCTTCACGGCGTCATCGATCGCGCCCGAGTGGGGATAGGCGCTAGGCTTGTCCTGCGGCTTGCCGAGGTAGCGTTCGGTATAATGGGTGTCATACAATTCCCATCGCGTGACCGGAGCGCCAGCGATCGCAGCGGAAAAGACGCCGGGCGCCTTCTCCAACAGCTTCACGGACATGTATCCGCCATAGGACCAGCCATAGGTCGCGATCCGCTGAGGATCGACATAGGGCTGAGCCTTCAACCATTCGACGCCTTTTAATTGATCCTCGACCTCGACCGTGCCCATCGCACGGTAAAGATGATCCTCGAACGCCTTGCCACGATCGGGCGTGCCCCGATTATCCACCGCGAAGACGATCCAGCCTCTATCCACCAGATATTGGTAGAGCGGCGAACTCCATTGATTGGTCACGATCCGGCCCGCACCCGGTCCGCCATAATGCAGCATGAAGACCGGATAGCGTTTCCCTGCTTCCAGCGGCGGAGTCATGATGCGGGTGTAAAGCGTCGATCCGTCCGCTGCCTTGATCGTGCCGAAGCGCGTCTTCACGTGGCTGCCGAGATAAGGCGCATAGGGATGGCCGTCCGCCACTGCATTTTCTGACAGCCACTGCAGCCGCTTGCCGCCGGTGTCGGCCAGATAGACCTGCTTCGGCTGATCCGTGTTACTGCGGGCGATCACGACGCGGGTGGCGGCGGCGTCCATGACGGCGTCGTTCCACCAGCCATTGCTGGTCAACTGGCGCAGCTTGCCCTTGCCCGACAGAGGCGCGGCATAAAGTTGCTGTTCCAGCGGCGTTTCGCGATTGCCGGTGAAATAAACGAGGCCCTGCTTCTCATCGACGGCGACAACATCGCGCACCTCCCACGGGCCGCTGGTCAGCGGCGTCCAGGAGCCGTCGCGCACATGATAGAGATGGCCATGACCGCTCTTTTCAGACCACCAGAGGAAGCTGCCATCACCAAGCGGCGTGAAATTGTTGCTGAGGTTGACCCAGCTCTTTGCTCTTTCAGCAAGCAGCACCTTGGCCTTGCCCGTGGTGGGATCGACCGCGAGCAGGTCCAGCGTCTTCTGGTCGCGGCTCTGACGCTGGACATAGAGAGTCCTGGCATCCTTCGACCAATCAACGCGCGCCAGATAAATGTCGCGTTCATGCCCCAGATCGACCTTCACCTGGCTCGATCCATCCGGCTTTATGACATAGAGATCGACCAGCGCGTTAGGCGTTCCGGCGGCGGGATAGCGCTGCTGATAAACCTTCGTTCCCTCGCCACCGATGGCGGTCCGCGTGACGATACCTACCGGCCCCTCATCGACGCGAGCGACAGCGATCATCGCATCATCCGGGGACCACCAATAGCCGGTGCGGCGATCCATTTCCTCTTGTGCGACGAACTCGGCGACGCCCCAGCTTACCGTGTCACTCGCACCTTGGGTCAGTTGGCGTTCCCGTCCACCGATCGGCTGCACGAAGAGATTACCCTCGCGCACAAAGGAAACGAAGCCGCCCTTGGGGCTGACGATCCCATTCAACTCGCCTTCGGGTGTGTTGGTTAGCCGTGTGACGCGACCATCCAGCGCGGCCAAAAAGAGATCGCCATCGACAGGGACCAGGATGCTCTTGCCATCGGGCGCCCAGTCGTAGCTGACGATGCCCGTATTTCCAGCGATCGAGCGGTCCCGTTCGCGCTGCATCTTCTCGGCCTCGGACAATTCCGCACCGCTCCCCACCTTCTTCGAATCGACCAGCATCCGTTCGACCCCCGTCGAACTGTCGATCGCCCAGAGATCGAGCCGCTCCTTTTCATCCGTCCGCGGTTTCAGCAATGTGACCAGCTTGCCGTCCGGCGACAATTTCAACGCGCGCGGCTGAGGCCCAGATAGATCGGGATTGGCAAAGACGCGCTCCAGCGTCAGCTTTTGCTCGGCTGCGGCTGGAACCGTCGCGGTCGCCAGCAGCGCGCCGATGGCCGCGCCACCCTTCGCATAAGAGGAAATCGTCATTCGGCGAAGTTAGCGCCTGGGAGCTGAAAAGATCAATGTAGGGAAATAATCTTTCCTACCACGACCAAGGGAGGTCATGGTGGGCGCGACAGGGATTGAACCTGTGACCCCACCCGTGTGAAGGGTGTGCTCTACCGCTGAGCTACGCGCCCCCTGAAAGGAGGATGCGGCCATTGGCACCCGTCACCGCTCCTGTCAAGCAGGGGTGAAACCGAAATCGTAAATTGGGCTTATTGCCTTTTTGTGGGGCCGCTTTAGTTGCGAGACCAGAAAGGGAGTGACTGTCTATGCGTCAAACCATTGCCTTCGTGATTGCCGGGTTTCTTCTCTCCGGCCTGGCAGCCTGCAACACCGTTCAGGGTGTGGGCCGCGATATTGAATCCGTCGGTCGCGCAGGCGACCGCGCTATGTAAGCTGAGCGATCATCGCTTGAATTACTGAAGAACGCGGCTGCCCATGGCCGCGTTTCTTTCCAGCCGGACGCCATCGCAATCCGGTTCGCCGCAGTTGCACGCGGCGAGGGTGTAGCGGACGCCGCACATCACCAGAACATCATGGTCGAAGGTGTAGTTGGAGATCCCCGCGCGCTCGACTTTTTCCCGCGCTCTGGCCTTCAGAGACATTGGATTTCCTCCCGTTCACCAGTCTTCATGATCCGTGCTGCTCCGCACAAAGTCAATTAACCGGAATTGGTTCCTGAACGAATTGTCATAATTCCGTCTAGAAAATGCCACGATCCAGCGCCCCGGGCTACTATGCTTGCGCGGTAGCCCATTCGCTCCCATATGCCGCGCCATGAACGACCAACGCTCCAGCGCCATGCCGGTCTGGCACGGCACCACCATCATGTCGGTACGTAAGAACGGGAAGGTGATCGTGGCCGGTGACGGCCAGGTTTCCATGGGCCAGACCGTCATGAAACCGAACGCCCGCAAGGTCCGCCGCCTGCATGACGGGTCGGTCATTGGCGGCTTTGCAGGCGCGACGGCTGACGCCTTCACCCTGTTTGAACGGCTGGAAGCAAAGCTGGAACGGCATAACGGCCAGTTGATGCGCGCCGCCGTGGAGTTGGCCAAGGACTGGCGCACCGACAAATATCTGCGCAACCTGGAAGCGATGATGATCGTCGCCGACAAGGAAGTAACGCTGATCCTGACTGGCAATGGCGATGTACTGGAGCCGCTGGGCGGCGTCGCGGCGATCGGGTCAGGCGGCAACTTCGCCCTCGCCGCCGCCCGCGCGCTGGTGGAGTATGAAGAGGATGCGGAAACGCTCGCCCGCAAGGCGATGGCCGTGGCGGCGGATATCTGCGTCTATACCAACGACCAACTGGTGATCGAGGAATTGCCCTCGGTAACTTAACTCCGTTCGGGTCGATCTGGTCGAAGCTCTTCCCTTCTCTTCAACTTAAAGAAATGCCCTTCGACAAGCTGAGGGCGAACGGATTTCCAAAGACATGAACGACAACCTGACCCCCAAAGCCATCGTCTCCGCGCTGGACGCGCACATCATCGGGCAAGCCGATGCCAAGCGCGCCGTCGCCGTGGCATTGCGCAACCGCTGGCGGCGTCAACGCCTCTCACCCGATTTGCGCGACGAAGTGACGCCCAAGAACATCCTGATGATCGGCCCCACGGGTTGCGGCAAGACGGAGATCAGCCGCCGCCTCGCGAAGCTGGCCGACGCACCCTTCGTAAAGGTCGAAGCCACCAAGTTCACCGAGGTCGGCTATGTCGGCCGCGACGTCGAGCAGATCGTCCGCGACCTGGTCGAAGAAGCCGTTCGCCTGGAAAAGGACCGCCGCCGCGAGGCCGTGCGCGAGGCTGCCTCCGAGGCCGCCATGGGCCGCCTGCTTGACGCGCTCACAGGCAAGGAAGCGAGCGAGGCGACACGCCTCTCCTTCCGTCAACGGATCGAGAATGACCAGATGAATGACGTCGAGGTGGAGGTAGAGGTTGCCGACAGCCCCTCCATGCCGATGGAAATTCCCGGCATGGGCGGCCAGATCGGCATGATCAACCTGTCCGACATGATGTCCAAGGCTTTCGGCCAGACGCAGAAGAAGCGTCGCAAGCTGCGGGTTGCGGAAGCCTGGGACAAGCTGGTCGAGGAAGAGCAGGACAAGCGGCTCGACCAGGATGATGTCGCCCGCGTCGCTATCGCCAGCGCCGAGCAGAACGGCATCGTCTTCCTGGACGAGATCGACAAGATCGCGGTCAGCGATGTACGCGGCGGCTCTGTCAGCCGCGAAGGTGTGCAGCGCGATTTGCTACCGCTGATCGAGGGCACAACGGTTTCGACCAAATATGGCCCGCTCAAGACCGACCATATCCTGTTCATCGCGTCGGGCGCGTTCCATGTGGCGAAGCCTAGCGACCTGCTGCCTGAGCTTCAGGGCCGCTTGCCGATCCGCGTGGAGCTCAAGGCGCTGACCGAAGATGATTTCGTCGCCATCCTCTCCGACACGAAAGCCAGCCTTGTTGCGCAATATCGCGCATTGCTGGCGACTGAGGGCGTGACCATCGATCTGACGCCGGACGGCATCCGCGCGGTGGCGAAGATCGCAGCGGAGGTCAACAGCGAGGTTGAGAATATAGGCGCACGCCGCCTTCAGACCGTGATGGAAAAGCTGCTGGAAGATGTGAGCTTCGACGCAGAGGACCGCCAGGGTGAAACGCTGGTGATCGATGCAGCCTATGTCGGCAAGCAACTGAACGAAGTTGCGCGGAATACCGACCTTAGCAAATATGTACTCTAGCCCCCCTGCCGCATGCGGAGGGGCTGGGAGGTGGGCGCGTGCGTGGCGCGGCTCCACCCTTAATCCCGTCCCACATACGGGAGGGGAAATCGTTCAGTAGCTCCGGCCCACCAATACCCGTTCCACCGCCTTCTCGCCGGTAAAGATGCAACTGCTATCCGCCGCATCCGCATTTAGCGGCACATTGCGCAGCGTCAGCTTCTCACCCTTCAGCCACTCGATCACCTTGTCCAGCGCCGCGCCGGTTGGCTTGGCCCACTGGACCAGCGCCCAGCCAGGTTTCTTGCTGGCAGCAAAATAAGCCTTCAGCGCATCAAGCGCGGTGATTGATGTGTCGATATTGCCCTGCAGCCGCGCCTGTGCGTCGGTGAACAGGGCCTGCTGGACCTCCTCCAGCATGGTCGTCGCCGCGCCCAGGAAATCACCCTTCGCCACGATCTGGCTATCGAGCTTGCCATCCTCGCGATAGAGGCGGTCGCGGCGTAGCACGGACACATTGCCGCCCGCAACATCGCGGCCACCGACTTCGATGACGATCGGAGCGCCCTTCTTGACCCAACCCCAGCGCTTGTTCGCGGCCTTCGCGGGGCGCCGGTCGAGCAGCGCGCGAACGGGTTCGCGGAACGCGTCCTTCTTGTTCAACTCCGCGACCAGATCGCCGCAATAATCCAGGATCGCCGTATCCTCATCATTGTCGCGCAGCATCGGCACGACGACGATCTGATAGGGGGCAAGCCGCGGCGGCACACGGAGACCGTCGTCGTCACCATGCACCATGATGAGGCCCCCGATCATCCGGGTGGAGACGCCCCAGCTGGTGGTCTGTGCCAGTTCCTGGCTACCTTCGGCGTTCTGGAACTTGATGTTCTGCGCCTTGGAAAAGGTAGTGCCCAGGAAGTGCGACGTCCCGGCCTGCAGCGCCTTGCCATCCTGCATCATCGCTTCGATCGAATAGGTGGCGACCGCGCCGGGAAAGCGCTCATTCTCCGGCTTTTCGCCAGCTACGACGGGGAGAGCGACGCACTCCTCCGCGAAGCTGCGATAGACTTCCAGCATCTTCATCGTCTCTTCCATCGCCTCTTCGACGGTGGCGTGAGCCGTGTGGCCTTCCTGCCAGAGGAACTCGGCCGTGCGCAGGAACATACGGGTGCGCATTTCCCAGCGGACGACATTGGCCCACTGATTGATCAGCACCGGCAGGTCGCGCCAGCTCTGCACCCAGCGGGAAAATGCTGCGCCGATCACCGTTTCGGAAGTCGGACGGACGACCAGCGGTTCTTCCAGCTTCGCTTCCGGATCGGGCACCAGCTTGCCGTCCTTCTGGATCAGGCGATGGTGCGTGACGACCGCCATTTCCTTGGCGAAGCCGTCCACATGCTCAGCTTCCTTCTCAAAATAGGAAAGCGGAATGAAGAGCGGGAAATAGCAATTTTCGTGGCCGGTCGCCTTGATGCGATCGTCCAGCAACTTCTGCATCCGTTCCCAGATGCCATAGCCCCAGGGCCGGATAACCATGCAGCCGCGCACGCCGCTTTCCTCAGCCATATCGGCTTCGGAAACGACAGCCTGGTACCAGGCGGCGAAATCCTGTTCGCGGGTAACGGAAAGGGCGTGCTTCACGGATCGGGCCTTGTTCTTATGTCTTAAAGAAGGCGCGCCATAGGCCAAGCGCGCCGTCCCGTCGAGCCCGAACGCTCGGGCTCAGCTCAGCTTGTCGATCTTCGCATTCAGTGCAGCAAGCTGCGCCTTCAGGTCCGCAATCTCGTCATCCTTGTCGTCGCCGGATGCTGCGGTAGCTGGCGCCGGCGACACGCCAGGCATGCCGGGCATCCCAGGCATTCCCGGCATGCCAGGAACGCCGCCGAACGCGGTGGCAGCGGCTTCGAACATCTGCATGTTGCGCTTGGCGATTTCGGCCAGCGGCCCCCCGCCAAACGCGCCCTTCATCGCCTCCTGAAACTGCATCTGGTTCTTGCGGAACGCTTCCATCGACGCTTCCAGATATTGCGGCACCATGGACTGCATGGAATCGCCATACATGGCGATCAGCTGGCGCAGGAAGTTGACCGGCAGCATATTCTTGCCCCGTTGCTCCTCCTCCATGATGATTTGCGTGAGGACATTATGCGTAATATCCTCTCCGGTCTTGGCGTCCACGACCACAAACTCGCGCCCCTCACGAGTCATTTGCGATAACAGATCCAGCGTGATGTAACTCGACGTTTCCGTGTTATAGAGACGCCTGTTCGCATATTTCTTTATGATGACCGGCTCTGATTCATTGGCGGTCTTGGTTTTGGCCATGGATTCCTCTCCCACACCTGCACATTCCGCATTAGCACAGGGGGTTGCCGCACCGCAACATGGACCGCGGCCATTACCCCTCTTTCTCAGCATTTTATGGCGCGAAACGGAGAATGATCCTGATCTTCGAAGGCTCGCCTTCCAAGGTTTACGTAAATATCAGACCGCAGAGCGCCCCGCTCCTCCGCCCAGCCCTGCATCATTTGCGGCTTCTGGCAGCGCCAAATTGCTGCACTACGGCAGGGAAAATGGCCGGGCGCCGGTTGTTTTCATACCCTCGCTCATCAACCCGCCCCAAGTTCTCGACCTGTCCGAGGGACGTTCCATGCTGCGCCACATGGCTGCAGCAGGGCATGACGCCTATCTAGTGGATTGGGGCCAGCCGTCAGCCAAGGATGCGAGCCTGGGTCTTGATCATCATGTAACCCAACGGCTCTTGCCGATGCTGGAGGCCCTGCCTCGGCCGCCCATCCTTGTGGGCTACTGTTTGGGCGGAACCCTGGCCCTAGGCGCGGCGTCCGTCACCGATGTGACCGCCATCGCGACTATCGCCGCACCATGGCAGTTTGACGGCTTTCCCACGGAAGATCGCAACCTCATCGGCTCACTTTGGCAAGGCGCAAAGGCGACGAGCGAAAGGCTCGGCTATGTCCCCATGGAGGTCTTGCAGTCTGGCTTCTGGGCGATGGACCCCGCGCGGACGATCCGCAAATATGCCGCCTTCATGAACATGGAACCGGGTTCAGAGGCTGAGCGCGCCTTCCTCGCCGTGGAGGATTGGGCCAATGGCGGCCCTCCCCTCACCTTCGCCGCCGGTCGCGAGCTGTTCGAAACCTTCTATGGCGGCAACGTCACGGGCCTTGCCGAATGGCAGGTTGATGGCGCCAAGGTCGATCCGGCGCGGCTGCGCTGCCCGGCCTTGTCGGTGCGCTCCGCTACCGACCGGATCGTGCCCGCCAGCGCCGCGCCCGAACTTGCGGATGGCGTCACCCTGCAACTCGGCCATGTCGGGATGATAGTGGGCAGCCGCGCCCAGGAACTGCTGTGGGACCCGCTCTCCCTTTGGCTTTCAAGCCATGGGGGATGATGATATTGCGGCAACAGGCCGGTTTCTTCAGCGAGGATCAGGATAGTGTCAGACATCGTCATCACCGCCGCCAAGCGCACTGCTGTCGGCAGCTTCATGGGCGCGTTCGGATCGACCCCGGCACATGAACTCGGCCGCACCGCGATCGTCGCGGCGCTGGCTCAAGCAGGGATTGCGCCCGAGGAAGTCGATGAAGTCATATTGGGCCAGATCCTGACCGCGGCCCAAGGGCAAAACCCTGCGCGCCAGGCAGCCGTAAACTCGGGCATCCCGGTAGAGCGGACGGCGATCGGCCTCAACCAACTGTGCGGGTCGGGCCTGCGCGCCGTCGCCCTTGCCGCGCAGGCGATCAAGGCTGGAGACGCGCGCATCATGGTCGCAGGCGGTCAGGAAAGCATGTCACTCGCTCCGCATGCCCAATATCTGCGTGGCGGCGCGAAAATGGGCCCGATCTCGTTCATCGACACGATGACGCATGACGGGCTGACGGACGCGTTCAACCATTATCATATGGGCGTCACCGCCGAAAATCTGGCGGAGAAGTACCAGATCAGCCGCGATGCGCAGGACCAGTTCGCCGTCGCCAGCCAGAACAAGGCGGAAGCTGCGCGTGCATCGGGCCGCTTCAAGGATGAAATCGTCCCTGTGACGATCAAGGGCCGCAAGGGCGACACGGTCGTCGATGCGGATGAATATATCCGCGCAGGCGCCACGCTAGAGGCGATGCAAGGATTGCGCCCGGCGTTCAAGAAGGATGGCACAGTGACGGCGGGGAACGCCAGCGGCATCAATGATGGCGCGGCCGCCCTTGTGGTCATGACGGCAGCCGATGCTGCGCAACGCAATGCGCCCGTTCTGGGACGCATCGCCAGCTTTGCGACCTGCGGTGTCGATCCGGCAATCATGGGCATCGGCCCCGCACCGGCGTCCCGCAACGCTCTGGCGAAGGCCGGCTGGTCGCTCGCCGACCTGGACCTAATCGAAGCCAATGAAGCTTTCGCCGCTCAGGCGCTGGCCGTCGGGCAGGAGCTGGGCTGGGACCCGGAAAAGGTCAATGTGAATGGCGGCGCGATCGCGATCGGTCATCCCGTGGGTGCATCGGGCTCGCGCGTACTGACGACCTTGCTCTATGAGATGCAGAAGCGGGACGCGAAGAAGGGCCTCGCAACCCTGTGCGTCGGGGGCGGCATGGGCGTGGCCATGTGCATAGAACGCTGAGCTAGGCTTCGGCCATGAACAAGGCCGCCGGTGGATAAGTCGGCGGCCTTTCCGTTGCGATTACTCCCAAAGCCGATCGAAGCGATCGCCAAGCCCCGTCAGCAATTCATATTGAGACAGGCCGGAGAGCGCCGCCGCTTCAGGCAGCGCATAGTCGATATCCAGCCAATCGCCCTCGACCAGTGAAGGCTGGGCGGAAACATCCACAGCAACCAGGTCCATCGAAACGCGTCCGACGACTGCCAGGGCAATGTCTCCGGCCTTCACAATCCCCCGGCCGGAAAACGCCCGCAGATAACCGTCGGCATAGCCGATGTTCAGCACAGCGATGTCCATGTCGCGCACGACTACATGGGTTGCATTATAACCGATGCTGTCGCCCGCTGGCACATGCCGCCTTTGCAGCAATTGAGCCTGGGGGAAGACCACCTGCGCGATCTTTCCCGCCGCTTCCGCCCGTGGCACGCCGCCATAGAGCGCCAGCCCAGGCCGTGTCAGATCGAAAGCATAGTCCGGTCCAAGACAAATGCCCGCGCTGTTCGCCAGACTGTATCGCTGCGCCGGAACACTGGCTTTCAACGCTCCAAACCGCTCCAATTGAAGCTGGCTGAGCCGCGTATCCTCGTCAGCGGAAGCGAGGTGACTGAGCAATGTATCGACGGTCAGACCCTCGATCTCAGCCAAGGAATCGCCGCGCCAATCGAGCCCCAGCCGGTTCATTCCCGTATCCACCATGAGGTCGCAAATGCCGCCGCCGGCAGCCTTCCAGCGCACGATCTGATCGGGCGTGCACAGAACGGGGCGCGCGCGTGAAGCCAGCGCGACCTCCATGTCCTCAGCTCGCACGCCGTGCAGCACCGCGAGCGAAATCCCTTCTTCCAACAACGGTTCAAGCGGCCTTGCTTCGGCCCAATTCGACACGAAAAAGTCGCGGCATCCTGCATCCAGCAGGCGTCGCATTACCTCGACAGCGCCGGCGCCATAGCCATCCGCCTTGATCGCAGCGCCACAGGCTGCAGCGCCGTTGCGCTGTTGTAGCCAGCGCCAATTATTCACAAGGGCGCGGCTGTCGAGGCGCAGACGCAGGGGAGCGGAAAATACGGTCATCCGCCTCGCGATAGCGGCATCCTCCGCAAGCGTCGAGCCGTCACGCGCTCAGCTTGGCGCCGCGCGTTTCCGGCAGTGCGATCAGGCAGGTCAGTAGTGCGACGGCCACCACGACGATGGTGTACCATAGGCCCGCATAAGGATCGCCCGTCCGCGCCACGATATATTGGCTGACGAGCGGCAGGAAACCGCCGAAATAGCCGGTCCCGATATGATAGGGGATCGACAGCGAACTGTAGCGGATGCGGGCAGGGAAATATTCTGACAGCAGCGCAGCCACCGGGCCGTATGTAGCACCCGACAATGTCCAGAGCAGCAGGAGAGCGAGGAACAGCAGCATGGCTCGCGGCCAGTCGGGCTTGACGACGCCGAAGTCATAACCGCGCGCCGTCAGGGCTACATCCAGCCCGTCTGTGCTCAGGTCGGTCACAGTCGTGCCGCCGATCGTCACCGCAGGCCGATCACCAGCTAGCTTGTCATAGGGAATGCCGCGCTTGGAAAAATGATCGAGTAGCTTTCCGCACGCGCTCGGCTGCACCTTGGCAAATGGGTCGAAGCTGCAATCCGGTCCCGACACGACCACCGGCGCGCGCTCCGCCACCTGATAGAGGGCTGGGTTCGCGACACTCCCCATGAAATGGTAAAGCGGCATGAGCAGCAGCAGGACGAGCGCATAGCTGATAATGATGGGCTTTCTGCGGCCGACCCGATCGGACAACCAGCCAAAAAAGATGAACGCTCCCATGCCCACGAAGGCACTGCCGCCCACCAGCAGCTGCGCTGTGCCCGGCGACACATGCAGGCCGCTCTGCAGGAAATAGAGCGCCTGGAACATGACCGTATAGGCGATGACGGTGAAGCCCGCCGCGATCCCGATCATCGCGACCAGCATGCGCCGCTTGTTGCCCGGATAGGTGAAGGCTTCCTTGAGCGGGTTGCGGGATTGCTCACCCGCCTTCTTCATCGCGGTAAAAACCGGACTTTCGCGCAGCATCAGGCGCATCCAGAGCGAAATGGCCAGCAGTGCGAGCGAGAAGATGAAAGGCAGCCTCCAACCCCAGGCTTCCCACGCGGCCTTGCCCACAATCATCTGCGTTCCGGCGACGACGACCAGCGACAGGATGAAGCCCCCGATGACCCCGGCCTGGATGAAGCTGGTGTAAAAGCCGCGCTTCCCCGCTGGGGCATGCTCCGCGACATAGATGGCCGCCCCGCCATATTCCCCGCCCAGCGCAAGCCCTTGCATGATCCGCAGCAGGATGAGGATGATGGGAGCGGCAGCCCCGATGCTGGCTGCGGATGGGGTCAGCCCCACGCCCGCCGTTGCTCCGCCCATCAGGACGATCGTCGCTAGAAAGGTATATTTCCGGCCCAGGCGGTCACCGAGATAACCGAACAATGCTGCACCCAAAGGCCGAAATCCGAAGCCTATTGCAAAGCCCGCCAGCGAATAGAGCAGTTCAACCGTCGGATTATCGGTGGGAAAGAAGGTGCGGCCGATGATAGGCGCAAGCACGCCATAGATGTAGAAATCATACCATTCGAACACAGTGCCGAGCGCGGAGGCGGAAATGACCAGCCGGTCTCGCCTTGCGTCCATGACATAGCCGCTGTCGGCCACCCCCTCCCTCATCCCCCTTCATTCCCCCTGTGTGTTGGCAAATTCTTTTAGAGTAATGCCGCCCCTCGGCAAGGATGGGATGACCTTTGCAGAGGATCATGATTAGGATAATCGAACATATTCGTTCTTTAATATAAGGGAGGGGTGAATATGAGCGTTGAGCCAGGCTCTTTCAGCCGCAGAGAGATCATGTCCGGCGCTGCCTCGATCACTTTGTCGGCGGCTGCTGTGGCTGGAACGGCGGAGGCGACAACGCCTGCGTCCGCCTCTTCAGACTGCCCTGCGGCGCGAACTTTCCCTCCTCCCAGTTCGATCAGCAAGGCGGCGCAAGATTATCTGAGGAAAGGCGCGATGCAGCCGCCACCCCGACCTGTTCCGCAGCCGTCTGACCGGGAAGGCTGGCACGCATATATCGCCGAAGGGAACCAATCGCTCCCGGCGGACGCCATATTGAAGATGCCCGGAGTGGATGTCGAAGCGCAGCAAATCGGTGGCGCAACCTGCTACGTCGCCACCCGCCGCGGCATTTCGGGCGCGGAACGGCGCAAAGCGCATCTGAGCATTCATGGGGGCGGCTGGATATTGTTCGGCGGCCGCGCCGCCATGGCGTTGGCGAAGGTCACGGCGATGCAGTTCGGCGGCGTCACCTTTGCCGTGGATTACCGCATGCCGCCCGATCATCCTTATCCCGCTGGTCTTGATGACTGTTTCGCCGTGTATAAGGCTCTGCTCGCAGAATACGGCGCAAAGAACATCCTGGTTTCGGGCGGCTCCGCAGGCGGCAATCTCGCTGCTGCATTAATGCACAAGGTGAGAGACGCGGGATTGGAGAAGCCGGGCGCCCTTGTTCTTGAAACTCCCATCACCGACCTCACAAATTCTGGCGATAGCTGGGAGGTGCTGAACGGTCTCGATCCCATATTGCGGGACGCGGACGGCGTTGGTTCAACCCAGCTTTACCTGAACGGCAACGACCCGCATCATCCATATCTTTCACCGCTATTCGGCGATTTGGGGAGCGCCTTTCCGCCTACCCATCTCGTCACCGGGACGAGGGACCGTCTGCTGTCCGACACGGTCAGGATGCATGCTGCGCTCAGGGCTGCTGGCGTGGAGGCTGATCTCTATGTCGCCGAAGCCATGCCGCACAGCGGCTTTGGCAAGCAGACCCCGGAGGATGCCGCTGTCCTGACAGACACACGCAAATGGTTGAAAGGGCGCTGGCCCGCCAGCTGATCCACGTGATGACAGCCTCGCTCGGCCGACCCGGGGCTGTCGTCACCGGTCGAGCATCCAAGACAAAAATCGGTGCCCCGCCTAACATGGCGGGAGCACGCAACAGTCTTATTCCATTTCAAGGATGATGGCGTCCACAGGCAGGCTTTCGCCCTGCGCCGCCGACACGCTCTTCACCACGCCCGACTTTTGCGCGCGCAGGATATTTTCCATCTTCATCGCTTCGATCACGGCGAGCGGCTGACCGGCCTCGACCTTGTCGCCTTCCTTTACATGCAGCGCGACCAGCAGGCCCGGCATGGGGCAGATCAGGAAGCGCGAGAGATCCGGCGGGATCTTTTCAATCATGTGCTTGGCCAGCAGCGCGGCATGGGCGGGCAGGATGCGCAGCTTGTGGCTCGCGCCATGAGCAGTCAGGATAAAGCCAGCGCGAACCGGCGCGATCCTCACGGCCAACTGCTCCTCACCGAACTCCGCCTCGATCAGCCGGTCGCCGGGCGTATATTCCAGCGCCATGTCGATCGCCTCGCCATCGACGGTCACGTCGTCGCCATCGACCACGACGTCATGGATAGCGTCACCGATCTTCACCTGCCAGCCTGTCGGCGGAGCGAGGCGTTTGCCGAGTTGACCGTCGATCCGACGCGCCCGGTCCGCCTGTGCCATGGCGGCAAAGGTGCCGATGGCCGACAGCTTCTTGAGCAGCGTCTCCGAGGCCGGAGCACCAGCAAAGCCCTCGGGATATTCCTCGGCGATGAAGCCGGTCGTGATGTTGCCCGAGCGGAAACGCTCATGCTGCATCAGCGCGGAGACGAAATCGATATTGTGACCCGGCCCCTCGATCTCGAACTGGTCGAGCGCAGCGATCTGCTTGTCGATGGCTTCCAGACGGGTCGGCGCCCAGGTGATCAGCTTGGCGATCATCGGGTCGTAGAACATGCTGACCTCGCCGCCTTCGACCACGCCGTCATCGACGCGCACGCCGTCGCCCGTTGCCGGCGGATTGTAACGGATCAGGCGACCCGTCGAAGGCAGGAAGCCGCGATAGGGGTCTTCGGCATAGACGCGGTTCTCGATCGACCAGCCGTTGATCTTCACATCCTCCTGACGGAAGGACAGTTCCTCGCCATTGGCGACGCGGATCATCTGTTCAACTAGGTCGAGGCCGGTGATCTCTTCGGTGACCGGATGCTCCACCTGCAAACGGGTGTTCATTTCCAGGAAGTAGAAGCCGTCGCCGGTCTTGTCCGCGCCCGACACGATCAGTTCGACCGTCCCCGCGCTGAAATAGCCGACCGCGCGCGCCAGGGCGACGCACTGCTCGCCCATCTTCTTACGCATTTCGGGGGATACGAAGGGCGATGGCGCTTCCTCCACCACCTTCTGGTGACGGCGCTGGATCGAGCATTCGCGTTCATTGAGATAGACGATATTGCCGTGCTGGTCGCCCAGGATCTGGATTTCGATATGGCGCGGGCTTTCGATGAACTTCTCGATGAACACGCGGTCGTCGCCGAAACTGTTCAGGCCCTCACGCTTGGTCGCCTCGAAGCCTTCGCGGATATCCTGCTCGGAGTAGGCAAGGCGCATGCCTTTGCCGCCGCCGCCGGCCGAGGCCTTCATCATCACCGGATAGCCGATCTCGTTCGAGATGCGGACGGCGTGCTCGGTGTCCTCGATCACGCCGACATAGCCGGGGACGACATTGACGCCCGCGGCCTTGGCGAGTTTCTTGGACTCGATCTTGTCGCCCATGGCGGCGATGGCGTTGGCCGGAGGGCCCACGAAGATGATGCCCTCGGCGTCCAGCGCCTTGCGGAAGCTCTCACGCTCCGACAGGAAGCCATAGCCCGGATGCACGGCATTGGCGCCGGTATCCTTGCACGCCTGAATGATTTTCTCGGCAATCAGATAGGATTGAGCAGCGGGCGACGGGCCGATATGGACGGCTTCGTCCGCCATCAGCACATGCGGCGCGCGGGCGTCGGCATCCGAATAGACCGCGACTGTCTTGATGCCCATCTTCTGCGCCGTGCGGATGACGCGGCACGCAATTTCGCCACGGTTCGCGATCAGGATCTTGGTGATTGCCATCTTCTGTCCTTGCCCCAGTCCTATCAAAATTGTTCACCCCCGTTCGTCCTGAGTAGCCATTGAGCGAAGTCGAAATGGCGTATCGAAGGATGCTTCGATACGGGCCTTCGCCAAGCTCAGTCCCTACTCAGCACGAACGGTTTGGAAAAATCACTCCGCCGCCTCCAGATGCCCATGCGGCTGCGCCATCATCGGCGTCAGCCCGAGCTTGGAAAGCAGTGCGCTATCCTTGTCGTCGCCGGCATTGGCCGCCGTCAGCAGCTTGTCGCCGGTGAAAATGCTGTTCGCGCCCGCCATGAAGCAAAGCGCCTGACAGGCTTCGCTCATGCTCTCACGCCCGGCGGAAAGCCGCACCATCGACTGCGGCATAACGATCCGCGCCACAGCGACGGTGCGCACGAACTCCACCTCGTCGATCTTGGCGAGCGGCGTGTCCTTGAGCATGTCGCCCAGCACAGTCCCGGCCACCGGCACCAGCGCGTTGATCGGCACGCTTTCGGGATGCGGCATGGTGGCAAGCGCATGGAGGAAGCCGATGCGATCGCTCCGCGTCTCGCCCATGCCGACGATCCCGCCGCAGCACACATTGATGCCCGCATCACGGACATTCTCCAGCGTCTCGATCCGGTCCTCGAAGGTCCGGGTGGTGATGACGTTGGCGTAATTTTCCGGCGAGGTGTCGATATTGTGATTGTAGTAGTCGAGCCCCGCATCTGCGAGTTGCTTGGCCTGATCTGCCGACAGCATGCCCAGCGTCATGCAGGTTTCCATGCCCATCTGGCGCACGCCCTTCACCATCTCGATGAGCTTGGGCATGTCCCGTTCCTTGGGATTGCGCCACGCCGCACCCATGCAGAAACGGCCTGAGCCGTGATCCTTCGCCTGCGCTGCCGCCTGAAGCACCGCCTGCACGTCCATCAGCTTGGTGGCCTTCAGGCCGCTTTCCGCCTCGGTCGATTGGCTGCAATAGCCGCAATCTTCCGGACAGCCGCCAGTCTTGATCGACAGCAGGGTCGAAAGCTGCACTTCATTGCGCGGAAAATTCGCGCGATGGATCGACTGCGCTTCAAACATCAAAT
Source organism: Sphingobium tyrosinilyticum (assembly GCF_042654265.1). NCBI lineage: Bacteria > Pseudomonadati > Pseudomonadota > Alphaproteobacteria > Sphingomonadales > Sphingobiaceae > Sphingobium > Sphingobium tyrosinilyticum. The sequence continues at coordinate 51,405 of NZ_JBHSFZ010000064.1, forward strand.
CGTTGAAGGGCAGGTCGAACAGCGCAGCGATCTCGTCGCGGGTCCAATCTGTGCGGGGCGTCTGGGTGTTCAAGCGGCTTCCTCCAGCCCCGCAGGGGGCATGTTGTGGCCGAGGAGGCGCAGCACATCGGCCGCACATTCCACGACGTTCGAGCCGGGTCCATAAATGCCCTGCACGCCCGCGTCACGAAGGAAGTCGTAATCCTGCGGCGGAATGACGCCGCCGGCGATCACCTTGATGTCGTTGCGGCCCTTTTCACGAAGCTGCTTGATGAGTTCGGGGATCAGCGTCTTGTGACCCGCCGCGAGGCTGGAAGCCCCAACCACGTCCACGCCGCTTTCCAGCGCCAGCACCACCGTTTCCTCAGGCGTCTGGAACAGCGGGCCCGACACGATATCGAAACCCATGTCTCCAAATGCCGACGCGATCACGTTGGCGCCCCGGTCGTGGCCGTCCTGCCCCATCTTGGCGATGAGTAGTTTCGGCTTGCGACCGAGGCGCCGCTCGACGGCCTGCACACCGTCAAGAACCTGTTTCCAGCGGCTGTCATGCCCATAGGGCTTGGAATAGACGCCCTTCACCGGCGTTGGCACAGTGCCATAGCGGTTGAAGCTATCCTCCATGGCGGAGGAAATTTCGCCCAACGTGGCACGGGCGCGCGCCGCTTCGACGGCGTGGGCAAGAAGATTGTTTTCGATCGACTGCTGACCAGCGGCAGCTTGACGCAGCGATTCCAGCGCAGCCTGGCACTGTGCTTCGTCACGCTCTGCCTTGACGCGGTTGATACGCGCGATCTGCGCCTCGCGAACCTTGCTGTTATCGACCTCAAGCGTTTCCAGCAGGTCTTCATTCGCAAGGCGATATTTATTGACGCCCACGATGACGTCCTCGCCCCGATCGACACGTGCTTGGCGCGCAGCGGCCGCCGTCTCGATCATTGCCTTGGGCCAGCCTGCGCCGACCGCCTTGGCCATGCCGCCTTCGGCCCCGACGCGGTCGATGATCTCCTGCGCGGCATCGACCAGTTGCTGGGTCAGCGACTCGACATAGTAGCTGCCACCCAGCGGATCGACGACATTGCACATGCCGGTCTCTTCCTGGATGACGATCTGCGTGTTGCGGGCGATGCGGGCGGAGAAGTCCGTCGGCAGCGCGATCGCTTCGTCCAGCGCGTTGGTGTGGAGCGACTGCGTGCCCCCCAGCATCGCCGCCATCGCTTCGATGGTGGTCCGCATGACGTTGTTATAGGGGTCCTGCTCGGTCAGCGAGACGCCCGAGGTCTGGCAATGGGTGCGCAGCATCTTGGACCGCTCGTCCCTCGCACCAAGCTTCGTCATGGCCCGATGCCACAGCACACGCGCGGCGCGCAGCTTGGCGATCTCCATGAAGAAGTTCATGCCGATGGCGAAAAAGAAGCTCAAACGCCCAGCGAACTTGTCGATGTCGAGGCCCGAAGCCACGCCATATTTCACATATTCGATGCCGTCCGCGATGGTGAAGGCCAGTTCCTGCACCTGCGTCGCCCCGGCTTCTTGCATATGATAGCCGGAGATGGAGATGCTGTTGAACTTGGGCATCTCGCGGCTGGTATAGCCGAAAATGTCCGAGATGATCCGCATCGAGGGTTCAGGCGGATAGATATAGGTGTTGCGGACCATGAACTCCTTCAGAATGTCGTTCTGAATGGTCCCGTCGAGCAGCTTGCGCTCGACCCCCTGCTCCTCACCCGCGACGATGAAAAAGGCGAGGATCGGGATGACCGCGCCGTTCATGGTCATGGAGACCGACATCTGGTCGAGCGGGATGCCGTCGAAGAGGATCTTCATATCCTCTACGCTGTCGATCGCCACGCCCGCCTTGCCGACGTCCCCGAGAACCCGGGGATGGTCGCTGTCATAACCGCGGTGGGTGGCAAGATCGAAGGCGACGCTGAGGCCCTTCTGGCCCGCAGCCAGATTGCGGCGATAAAAGGCGTTGGATTCTTCCGCAGTCGAAAAGCCCGCATATTGCCGGATGGTCCAGGGGCGGCCCGCATACATGGATGCCTTCACGCCCCGGGTGAAAGGCGCGAAGCCGGGAAGGCCCGGATCGACGGTTACGTCTTCGGCCGTATAAAGCGGCTTCACCGTAATCCCCTCGGGGGTCTCCCAGTTCAGGTCCTTGCCCTTCACCTCCTTGGCGGCGGCGGTGGCCCACTGATCCAGCGTCGGCTTCTCGGTCATTCGTCCCATTCCTTTCCTCTCTCCGTCGGGGGGAGAGGATACGCAGGCTTGCCAGTTCGTCTGACTAGCCGAGGTTGGAGAGGGGGAGAGCCCCTCTCCGCTGCGACTAGGGCCTACTTCGCAGACCCCAATCTCGCTGCCTCTCCCCTAAAGGGGCGAGGCTAATTAGTGGTCGCCCTTCGGCGTCTCCATGATCTCGGTCAGCACCCCGTTCATATCCTTGGGATGGACGAAGAAGATCAGCGTGCCATGCGCCCCGATGCGCGGTTCCCCGAGCACCTTTTTGCCCAGCCCTTCAAACCAAGCCTTGGCTTCATGAATATCGGGCACTTCATAGCACATATGATGCTGCCCGCCTGCCGGGTTCTTGGCGATGAAGCCATGAATCGGGCTGTTCTCGCCCAGCGGCTCGATCAATTCGATTTGTGTGCCGTCGGTGCCATTTTCGCCCGGCGTATCGACAAAGCACACCTTCACCCCCTGCGCGGGCAGGTCGAAAGGCTCATGCGTGATCGTCGCGCCCATGACATCGCGATAATAAGCGATGCTGAATTCCAGCGAAGGCGTTGCAACGCCGATATGGTTCAAGCGGCCGAGTTTCATTTCACTTCACCTAGCTCGTCACCCCGGCGAAGAGCTGGGGTCTCATGAGGCGCAATGCCCGTTAGAGCGGAATATTGTCGTGCTTCTTCCACGGATTCTCCAGCGCCTTGTTGCGCAGCTTGCGCAGGCCCAGAGCAATCCGCTTGCGCGTCGAATGCGGCTGGATCACCTCGTCGATGAAGCCCTTGCTCGCCGCCACGAAGGGGTTGGCGAAGCGGTCTTCATATTCCTTCGTGCGATCGGCAATCTCTTCGGGCGTCTTGCCGCGGAAGATGATCTCGACGGCCCCCTTTGCGCCCATCACCGCGATCTCGGCGGTCGGCCAGGCATAGTTGAGGTCCCCGCGCAGATGCTTGGAGGACATAACGTCATAGGCACCGCCATAGGCCTTGCGCGTGATGACGGTGATTTTTGGAACGGTCGCTTCGGCATAGGCGAACAGCAGCTTTGCGCCATGCTTGATGATGCCCGAATGCTCCTGCGCGGTGCCCGGCAGGAAGCCCGGCACATCGACGAAGGTGACGATCGGAATTTCAAACGCGTCGCAGAAGCGGACGAAGCGGCCCGCCTTCTTGGACGAGTTGATGTCCAGAACGCCCGCCAGAACCATCGGCTGGTTCGCGATGATGCCGACCGTCTTGCCTTCGACCCGGCCGAAACCACAGATGATGTTGCCCGCATGGGCCGGCTGCACCTCAAAGAAGTCTCCCTCGTCGATGACCTTGCGGATCAGCTCATGCATATCATAGGGCTGGTTCGCGTTCGCCGGGATCAGCGTATCCAGGCTTTCTTCGGCGCGGTCCCAGGGATCGGCGCTGGGACGCTCCGGAACCGGCTCCTTGTTCGAGGCAGGGAGGAAATCGACGAAGTCGCGGACCGACAGCAGCGCTTCAAGGTCATTCTCGAAGGCGAGGTCGGCCACGCCCGACTTGGTAGTGTGCGTGACCGCGCCACCCAGTTCTTCCTGCGTGACGATCTCGTTCGTGACGGTCTTGACCACGTCCGGGCCGGTCACGAACATGAAACTCGAATCCTTCACCATGAAGATGAAGTCGGTCATGGCGGGCGAGTAAACAGCGCCACCCGCGCACGGCCCCATGATCACGCTGATCTGCGGCACCACGCCAGACGCCAGCACATTGCGCTGGAAGATTTCCGCGTAACCGGCGAGCGAAGCAACGCCTTCCTGAATCCGCGCACCGCCGGAGTCGTTGAGCCCGATCACGGGCGCGCCGACCTTCATCGCCATGTCCATGATCTTGCAGATCTTCATGGCGTGCCGTTCGGACACCGCGCCGCCATAGACGGTGAAGTCCTGGCTGAAGACGAAGACGAGGCGGCCGTTGATCGTGCCAGAACCCGTGACGACGCCGTCGCCGGGAATATGCTGCTGATCCATGCCGAAGTCGATGCAGTTATGCTCGACATACATATCGACTTCTTCGAAGCTGTCTTCGTCCAGCAGCACTTCAAGCCGCTCCCGCGCCGTCAGCTTGCCCTTGGCATGCTGGGCATCAATGCGGCGCTGGCCACCACCCAGGCGCGCGGCTTCGCGCTTGGCTTCCAGCTGTTCGATAATGGCGAGCTTCGACATAAAGAATATCTCTCCGGGTAACGACACGGACGGCTACATTTGCCCCTTTCCCTTCTTTCCACATTTTCGCAAATGCAAATTTGCCAATTTGCAAATCACCATTTCGCAAATTATGGACGCCGCATGGCAAGAGGCAATCGCATTTTCGCAGGTCCGCGGCTCCGTCAACTGCGTTTGGACCACCGGATGGATCAGGCCACCATGGCGCAGGCGCTCGGTATTTCCGTATCCTATCTCAGCCAGTTGGAAAATGACGACCGGCCGCTGACGGCTAAAGTGAAGGCCGCGGTGGCCAGCGCTTTTCCCACCGATTGGGCGAGTTTCGACAGCCGGGAGGAGGAGCAACTGCTGGGCGCCTTCACCTATGCGCTTGCCCACCCCGAACTGCCGGGCCCTCTGATGGAACCCGAGCGAGTTGAAAAGCTGCACCTCCAGTTCCCTGAGTTCGCCGCCCGCTATATCGACCTCTACAATGCCCATATGCGCGCCAACGAGCGCATCAACATGATCGAGGAGGCGATCGCCAACGATCATGAAGTTCAGGCCCGTCTTCCCTGGGAAGCGGCTCGCGACTGGTTCCACGAGGCGGGCAACTATGTCCATGCCCTCGATTGCCTGGCAGAGGACATGGCGAAGAGCTTCACCGCCGGACAGGCGCTTGATGAGGGCATGCTGGTCGAGGCGCTGGCGCGGCGGCATGGCATCGAAACGCTGATTGCCGACACGCCGGATTCCGCGCTGCGCGCCTATTCATCAAGTGATCGCAGACTGTTTATCAACGCCGCTCTGCCCACCGAAAGCCGCAAGTTCATGCTCTCCCACCAGCTCATGATGCTGGAAGGGCAGGCCGTCATCGCCGATGTCGTCAATCGCGCCGCCTTGCCGGTCGAGGGAGCCGACCGTCTGCTGACGATCGGGCTGGGCAATTATGCCGCGGGCGCGCTGTTGATGCCTTATGCGGCTTTCCGGGAAGCTGCCCGCGAGGTGCGCCACGACATTGATCGCCTCGCTCGCCGCTTCGGAGTCAGTTTTGAACAGGCGTGCCACCGGCTCTCCACCCTTCAAAGACCCGGCTTGCGCGGCATCCCCTTCTTCTTCTGCCGCGTCGATATGGCGGGCAACATCACCAAAAGGCACAGCGCCACCCGCCTGCAGTTCGCCCGCTTCGGCGGAGCCTGTCCCTTGTGGAACGTCCATGAAGCCGTCGCCATTCCCGACCGGATCAATGTGCAGCTGGGCGAAACGCCCGATGGGGTGCGCTATGTCTCCATGGCCAAGGGGCTGGTAAAGCCGTCAGGCAGCTATTCGCGCACGCCGCGCCGCTATGCCGTGGTGTTGGGTTGCGAAATCGCCCATGCCGCGAACTTCGTCTATGCCGATGGCCTCCAGCTGGAGATGGAGGGCGCGGCGACGCCGATCGGCATCACATGCCGCCTTTGTTCGCGCCAGGGATGCGACCAGCGCGCCTTTCCTCCCGCAGACCGCCCGATCCGTGTCGATCCGGACAATCGGCAGATCGTTCCCTATTGGATCGGCTGAACGGCAGGCAAGCGGTCCCAGCTTGCGGAAACTGGCCCTGTCGCTCGTTTCCTCAAGCGCTTAGGCTGGACACATGATCGACGATATTTCTTTGCGCGGCGATATCCGGACGCACCTGACGAACAGCGGCTTTGCACGTGCCGGCGGGCGTGAAATGCTGGCTGCGCTGGGCGCCCAGGAACCGGCCTGGCAGCAGTTTGCGCGTAGCTGGGATGATCTTGGCCCTGACCTCTATATGGCCGATGGCGGCCGCTATCGGCGGCGGCGTCATGCTGCCTTCCGTTGCCAGCAGGGTGAATTCATCCGCAAGCCCCACCAGCCCCATTTCCAAAGCCGCGACTATAATCCCTTGAACGGTGACGTGCAGCGTTGGTTCGAAGCCGTGCATCAGGAGACGATCGACAACCCTGTGATGCAAGCCGTTTTCGCTTTCTGCGCAGACAGCTTCGGTGCGACCGGCGCGCAGCCTTGGCATGTCGAAATGCACCAGTTCCGCATCGAAGCGCAGGAGGGCCAAGTCGGCCGCCCAACACCGGAGGGCCTGCACCGCGACGGGGTCGATTGGGTCTTTGTCATGCTGATCGAGCGCCGCAATGTTCGCGAAGGCGTGACCCGCATCGGAGCGCCCGACGGTTCAGCGCTTGGCGAATTCACGCTCGCTTCGCCCGGCGACGCGGTGCTGATCGACGACCACCGCATCCTGCACGGCGTCACCGAAATCCACGCGGTCGAACCAAATCTTCCAGCTTGGCGGGACGCGCTGGTGGTGACGTTCGCCGAGGAAAGCTAAACTGCGGTCCTTCGTATCGACCGAACGGACCTTGGCATCACTTCAACAACACCAGCTCTTCCGCCATGCTGGGATGCAGCGCAACCGTGTCGTCAAACTGCTGCTTGGTGAGCCCTGCCTTCACCGCGATCGCTGCAGCCTGCAGAATCTCTGGCGCATCCGGCCCGATCATGTGCAGTCCCACCACCCGATTGGTCGTCGCATCCACCACCATCTTGTAAAGCGCCCGCTCCTCTCGCCCGGCCAGCACATTCTTCATCGGGCGGAAGTCGGATGTATAGACCTTGACGGTACCCAGCTTGTTCTTCGCCTGCGCCTCGGTCAGGCCAACGCCAGCCAGCGGCGGGTGGCTGAACACGGCGGAAGGCACGCAGTCATAATCCACGGTCCGCGGATTGTCGCCAAACACCGTGTCGGCGAAAGCATGGCCCTCACGGATGGCGACAGGCGTCAGTTGCAAGCGATTGGTGACGTCGCCCACCGCATAGATGCTCTCGCAACTGGTCCGGCTATAGTCATCAACTTTGATCGCACCCTTGTCGTCCAACTCGACGCCCGCACTCTCCAGACCCAGCCCCTCGACATGAGGCTGGCGGCCGGTCGCGAACATGATCGTGTCGCAGGGGATAGGATCGCCATTGCTGAAATGCATGCACAGCGTCCCGTCTTCATTCTTCTCGATCCGCTCCATCTTCGCGTTGAAGCGGAAAACGATGCCCTTCATCGTCGAAATCTGCATCAGCCGGTCGCGGATCTGCTCATCATAGCCGCGTAGCAAAGTGGCCGATCGGTTTACGATCGTCACATGGCTACCGAATTCGTTGAATATCCCCGCAAATTCATTGGCGATATAGCCGCCGCCGACGATGATGATCCGCTTGGGCGCGTCCTCGAGGTGGAAGGCTTCGTTGGACGTGATGCCATGCTCGGCCCCTTCGATCTCAGGAAGGGCCGGCCATGCGCCGGTGGCGATGAGGATATATTTGGCGCTCACCTCCCGTCCGCTCGACAGCTTCACACTATGCGGCCCGGTGATGGTCGCCCGTTCAGAAATCAACTCAACCTTATGGCTGGAAAGCGTGTTCTTATAGAGCCCCTCCAGCCGATCGACATCGGCCAGCACATTGTCGCGCAGCACTTTCCATTCGAAATCGCAGTCCGGCACATTCCAGCCGAACCGCCGCGCATCTTTCAGGTCCTCCGCGAAATGCGCGCCATAGATGAGCAACTTCTTGGGCACGCATCCGCGAATGACGCAGGTGCCCCCGACCCGATATTCCTCCGCGACCGCAACCTTCGCCCCATGCGCCGCCGCCACACGCGAGGCGCGAACGCCTCCCGATCCCGCACCGATGACAAAAAGGTCGAAATCATAGTCGCTCATGCCGGTCTCCCTGTGGATGTGGCGCGATATGGCGGGAGACTGGCCGAGATACAATCACCTTGGCCCTTCCGTGGAGAGGAGGACTAGCTCTGAGTCAAACCACACCCAGCGCCAAATCGATCAACGCCATCGTCGAAGGATCGAACCCCTTCGCGCCTTCCGTCTCGATCGACTTCGCAATCTCCTTGCCCAGTTCGACGCCGAACTGGTCGAAGGGGTTGATCCCCATCAGCACGGCATTGGCGAAGGTCCGATGCTCGTAAAAGGCAATGAGCGCCCCCAGGGCATCAGGCGTCACGTCATTCAGCAGGATTGTCGTAGAAGGCCGATTACCCGGATAGGCCCGCGCTGGATCAGCCTCATTCTCCTTGCCCCGCATCAGCGCCGCACCCTGGGCAAAGCAATTCACCAGCAGCGCCCGGTGATGCGCCGGGTCGAGCGCATGCCCCGGCTCGATCGAAGCGACGAACTCCACCGGCGTCAGGATCGTGCCTTGGTGCAGCAGCTGGAACACGGCATGTTGCGCGTCCGTGCCGACGCCACCCCAGGTGATCGGCGCGGTAGGCCCGTCCACCGGCTTTCCGTCCCGCGTCACGCTCTTGCCGTTGCTCTCCATCTCCAGTTGTTGAAGGTAGGAGGGGAGCAGCCTCAACCGCTCGTCATAGGCGAACAGCGCCCGCGTCTGGCACCCAAGCACTCGCGTATAATATTGATCGACAAAGGCCGCGATCAGCGGCGCATTCTGCGCCGGATCGGACAGGCGGAAATGCCGATCCATCGCCGCCGCGCCCTCCAGCAGGCTTTCGAACGCGTCCCAGCCAAGCGCCAGCGCCGCCGGAAAACCGATAGAGGACCAAAGCGAATAGCGACCGCCGACGCTTTCGGCGAACGGCAGGATGCGGGTCTCATCGACGCCCCATTCGATCGCCTTGTCCGGGCTGGCTGTCAGCGCGATGACCTTGCCATAGGGGTCTTCAACGCCCGCCTCGACCAGCCAATTGATCGCGCTCGCGGCGTTCAGCATCGTTTCGGTCGTGGTGAATGTTTTCGACGCCACCGCGATCAGCGTGGCTTCAGGGTCGAAGCGCGAAATAGCTCGCTCCAGCGCCGTGCCATCAACGTTCGACACGATCGCGACATCATAGCGCGCGCCGTTGCCTTCCAGCGCATCGACGATCAGGTCCGGGCCAAGCGCCGAACCGCCGATGCCGATATGCAATATATGCCGGATCGGCCCCAGCGCCTCGCCCTCAATAGCATCGATCAGCGCGCGCATCCGGGCGTGCAGCATCTTGGCGCGCGACACGCTTTCCGCATTGCCCTCCCCGCGCTCGGCGGGATGTTCAGCGGCGCGCCCTTCACTGCCGTTTATGGGCTCGCCCGCGAAAAAGGCGTCGCGCCACCTGGCGAAATCCATGTCCTTCGCCAGTTCGAGGAACGCGTCGAGCGTTTCGCTCGTCAGATGGGTCTTGGACCAATCAAAACGAAGCGGCCCCTGCGTAAGCGTGAACTTGCTCAGCCGATTGGGGTCCGCCGCGAAGACGGACTTTAATTCGGGCTGCGGGAGGGCGGCGATTGCCTCCAGTGCAGGGCTGGACATGAAAGGGTAAATCCTCTTTTCCGTTGATCGATACCGACGCTGCACCTGTCGATTCTTCTTCCTCTTACTCAAGCGTAACGGCCAATGCACCGGGCCACGCGCTTGACGGCAGGTTTCCAACGCAGCAAAAGCCGCAGCGGCCTGTTTTCAAGGCAAATTGAAGGACTAGACGAGCAGGCATGTGCGCAAAATCCGAAACGCGGGACTTCATCTGGTTCCTCGCAAAGCTGGCGGTCTTCGTCTTCATTCTGCGCAGCTTCATCGTCTCTCCGTTCAATATTCCGTCCGAATCGATGCAGCCGCGCCTGCTGATCGGCGATTATCTGCTCGTCGCGAAATGGCCCTATGGCTACTCGCGCTACTCCCTGCCCTTCAATCTGCCGCTCATTCCTGGCCGCATCCTCGCGTCCACGCCGCAGCGCGGGGACGTTGTCGTGTTCAAGGCGCCGCCAAGCCAGAAGAATGACTATATCAAGCGCGTGATCGGCTTGCCCGGCGACATGATCTCCGTGCGCGGTGGCACCGTCTATCTGAACGGTCAGGCGATTCCCAAGCAGCGTGTCGCCGATTTGGTCATCCCGGTGACCCCTAACATGCTGGACGCCGCTGCCAAGGAGGGCAGCCCATCCCCCTGCTATCGCCCGAAATTCGAGGAGGATGCGCCAGCCGGCGGTCGTCAGTGCCGCTATCCGCAATATCGCGAAACCCTGCCTGGCGGCAAAAGCTACAATGTCCTTGATCTTGTGCAGGATGGCGCCGCAGACGACCGCGACACGGTACTGGTGCCCGAAGGCCATCTCTTCATGATGGGCGACAATCGGGACCGCAGCGCCGACAGCCGCTTTCCCGCAGTCGAAGGCGGCGGCATCGGCCTGGTGCCGGAGGAAAATCTGGTGGGCAAGGCCATGATATCAGTCTTCTCCACCGATGGCAGCGCCAATTGGCTGCTTCCCTGGACCTGGTTCACCGCCGCACGCTGGGACCGCATTGGGGAAGGCTTTTGAGCAAGCCCGACACGGCTGGCTGGCTCGCCGCATTGATCGGGCGAGCGCCGAAGGACGCCGTGCCTTTTCTGCAGGCGCTGACCCATGGCAGCGCGAACGCCGTCAATTATGAACGGTTGGAATTTCTAGGAGACCGGGTGCTCGGGCTGGTGATGGCCGAGTGGGTCTATGACCGTTTCGCCGGGGAACCGGAGGGCAAGCTTTCCCGACGCTTCAACGCGCTTGTGTCCGGCGAAACCTGCGCCGATGTCGCAAGGGCTGTGGGCGTTCCCGCGCATCTTGTCCTTGGCAAACAAGCACGCGATGATGGCGCGGCTGACAGCGACAATGTGCTTGGCGACGTGATGGAGGCGCTGATCGGCGCACTGTATCTTGAAGCCGGGCTGGACGACGCCCGCGCGCTCGTCCGCCGCCTTTGGAGCAGCCGCGTGGATACGCAGGAAAGCGCGCCCAAGCACCCCAAGTCCGCACTGCAGGAATGGGCCGCCGCCAACCGCCGCAAACCGCCCGAATATGCCATGACCGATCGCTCCGGTCCTCACCATGCGCTGAAGTTCACGGTGACGGTGTCGATCAAGGGCGCTGGCGAAGCGAGCGCCACCGGGGGGTCCAAGCAAGAGGCGGAGACGGCCGCGGCCAAGGCGCTGCTGGATAAGTTGGCCAACTGAGCCTGTCGCCTGAACTTATTTTGGATTAGGAAGGAAGTCCCTCCGACAGCGGCAGGGGTGAACGGAGTTTTGTTTGACGATTGATCTTGAATCCCAACGCTGCGGAGTTGTCGCCATCGTCGGCGCGCCAAATGCGGGCAAATCCACACTGGTGAACGCGCTGGTCGGCCAGAAGGTCGCTATCACCAGTCCCAAGGCGCAGACCACCCGAACCCGCGTCATGGGCGTCGCGATTGAAGGCGACGCACAGATCGTCCTTGTGGATACCCCTGGCATCTTCCAGCCCAAGCGCCGCCTCGACCGCGCCATGGTGCAGGCCGCATGGGGCGGCGCGCAGGGCGCGGACCTCATCGCGCTGATCGTTGACGGCAAGGCGGGCCTCGGCCCCAAGATCGAACCGATCGTCGAGGCGCTTGCACATCGGCCGGAGCGCAAGTGGCTGATCCTCAACAAGGTGGACATTGCGATCAAGGAAAAGCTGCTGGTTCATACCCAAAGGCTGTACGAGCGGATCGGTTTCGAGGAGACCTTCTTCATTTCCGCCGCCACCGGGGATGGCCTTGCGGAACTCAAAACCGCCTTCGCCAAGGCCATGCCCGAAGGTCCGTGGCACTTCCCGGAAGATCAGGTTTCCGACGCCACCGACCGCATGCTGGCCGCCGAAATCACTCGCGAACAGCTCTATCACCAGCTTCACGCCGAGCTACCCTATGCCGCAGCCGTGGACACGGAAAAATATAGCGAGCGCGAGGACGGCTCGGTGGAAATCCACCAGCAGATATTGGTCGGCCGTTCCAGCCAGCGCGCCATCGTGCTCGGCAAGGGCGGCCAGCGCCTCAAGGAAATAGGTTCAAAGGCCCGTGCCGAGTTGGCGAGCCTGCTCGGGGTCAAGGTCCACCTCTACCTCCACGTCAAGGTGAAGGAAGATTGGGAAGACGACCGATTTATCTACCGGGACATCGGCCTGGATTGGGTGGAGTAAAGAACCCGTCGCCATTCAAGCCGACCCGACCCCGTTCGGGCTGAGCCTGTCGAAGCCCTGCTTCTCTTCGAAGATAAGGCAAGCCCTTCGACATTTGAGCGAGGCAAGCGCCTCGCTCAAACAGGACGAACGGAGGTCGTTAACTACTCCGCCGCCGCCTTCTTCTTGGCCGGCGCCTTCTTGGCAGCAGGCTTCTTCGCAGCCGCCTTTTTCGCCGGAGCCTTCTTCCCCTTCTTCGCAGGCGCCGCCGCAGCGCGCGCATCGATCAGTTGCGCCGCTTCCTCCAATGTCAACGCATCCTGCTCAACCGCCTTGGGCAGCGTGGCATTGGTCGTGCCATCGGTGACATAAGGCCCATAGCGCCCCGCCATCAGCTTGATCTCGGCCTCGGTGCGCGGGTGCTTGCCGAGCACCTTGAGCGGCTCCCGCGACGCTCCGCCACGGCCGCCCTTGTTCGCCGCATCGGCCAGCTTGGCGACGGCGCTGTTCATGCCGACTTCGAATATCTCGGCAGTCGATGACAGCCGCCCATATTTGCCGTCATGCAGCAGGTAGGGACCAAAGCGCCCGATATTGGCGACGATCGGCTTCCCCGTCTCGGGATGAAGCCCGACCTCGCGCGGCAGGCTTAAGAGCTTCACCGCCCAATCCAGCGTCATCTCGCCATCTGGCAGGTCCTTGGGGATCGATCCGCGCTTCGCTTCCTTACCCTCGCCCATCTCGATATAGGGTCCAAAGCGCCCGGATTTCTTGACGATATCCTGCCCCGTCTCGGGATGCTGGCCCAGCACCTCGGGTCCCGTATCTTCGCCTTCCTTGCCGCCCGGCTGGCCGAACTTCCGCGTATATTTGCACTCCGGATAGTTGGAGCAGGCGATGAACGCCCCAAAACGCCCGCCGCGCAGCGACAGCTGCCCATCGCCGCACATCGGACAAGCGCGGGGATTGGACCCATCCGCCTTGGGCGGGAAGAGCATCGGCTCAAGGAACTTGTCCAGTTCAGCCGTGATGTCCGAAGGCTTCTGCTCCATCACTTCGGCGGTCTTGGGCTTGAAGTCTTTCCAGAAGGCTTCCAGCACCGCCTGCCACTGGGCACGACCGCCGGAAATATCGTCCAGTTCATCCTCCAGCCCCGCAGTGAAGTCGTAGGACACATAGCGTTCGAAGAAGCGTTCGAGGAAGGCCGTCACCAGCCGCCCGCTCTCCTCGGCGAAGAAGCGGTTCTTCTCGATCCGCACATAGTCGCGGTCCTTCAGCACCTGCAGCGTAGAGGCATAGGTCGACGGACGCCCGATCCCCAATTCCTCCAGCTTCTTGACCAGTGAAGCTTCCGAATAACGCGGCGGGGGCTGGGTGAAATGCTGCTCGGCCGTCACCTTCTTCTTGGCCGGCGCATCGCCTTCCGCCATGCGCGGCAACAGCTTGGAGTCATCATCCTCGCTGTCGTCCCGCCCCTCTTCATAAAGCGCCAGGAAACCTGGGAAGATCACCACCTGCCCGGTCGCGCGCAACGCATGCTGGCCTGTGCCATCCACCAGGTCGATTGTCGTCCGCTCCAGCCGTGCCGAGGCCATCTGGCTCGCCAGAGCCCGCTTGAAGATCAGGTCGTAAAGCCGCGCATGATCGCCGCTGCCAACCTTGTCCCGCCCGAACTCGGTCGGACGAATGGCCTCATGCGCTTCCTGCGCATTCTTGGCCTTGGTCTGATATTGACGCGGCTTTTCCGGCAGATAACCACCGTCATAGCGCTCGGCGATCGCCTTGCGCGCGGCAGAAATGGCGCTCCCGTCCATCTGCACGCCGTCTGTACGCATATAGGTGATCGCGCCGTCCTCGTAGAGCTGCTGCGCGATCCGCATCGTATGGCTGGCCGAGAAGCCGAGTTTGCGCGCAGCCTCCTGCTGCAGGGTCGAGGTCGTGAACGGCGGCGGAGGGTTGCGCGAAACCGGCTTCGTCTCGACCTTCTCGACGGTAAAACGCCCGGCCTCCACATCCGCCTTCGCGGCCATGGCATCGCCTTCCTTGCCGATGGTCAGCCGGTCGATCTTCTCGCCCTTCCAGCGCACCAGCCGCGCGGTGAAGCCCTGCCCCCCCTGCTCCATCTCGGCCGCGACCGACCAATATTCCTGGGCGACGAAACTCTCGATCTCGCGCTCCCGCTCGACCACCAGCCGCAGCGCAACCGACTGCACGCGCCCCGCCGACTTGGCGCCTGGCAGCTTGCGCCACAGAACCGGCGACAGCGTGAAGCCCACCAGATAGTCCAGCGCTCGCCGCGCCCGATAGGCGTCGATCAAATCCTCGTCCAGTGCACGCGGCTTGGCCATGGCGTCCAGGACCGCGGCCTTGGTGATCGCATTGAACGTCACCCGATCCACGGTCTGCGGCAAAGCCTTCTTGGCGCGCAGCACTTCCTGCACATGCCAGCTGATCGCTTCTCCTTCGCGATCAGGGTCAGTCGCCAGGATCAGGCGCGTCGCCTTCTTGGCCTCATCGGTAATGGCCTTGAGCTGCTTGCCCTTGTCGCCATAATTTTCCCAACTCATGGCGAAACCATGATCCGGGTCCACCGATCCGTCCTTGGCAGGCAGATCGCGGATATGACCATAGCTGGCCAGAACGTGGAAATCCCCGCCCAGATATTTCTCGATTGTCTTCGCCTTGGCAGGCGACTCAACGATGACAAGCTGCATTCAAGCCCCGGTTTTTGAGTTCTCTCACGTACACGCGCGAGTCTGGAAGGCGGCGACGCCCCGCGTCAAGACCATCACGACAGGCTCACCCTTCCGCCTGCATGGCGTTCGAGACGGCCTGCAAGTTCCAGCTCCAGCAACACCGTCTGCACGATAGCGGGGCTGAAGGCGGACAGGCGAATAATCTCGTCCACGGGCACCGGCGCATGACCCAGCAGGCCCAGCACAGCCTCCCGCTCACGCCCCGCCACATCGGACGAAACCGGTTCGCCAGCAAAATCCAGTGACCCCTGCCGCACCATCCGGCTGTCGATCCCACCGATCGCCTCGATCACATCATTGCCATTTTGCACCAAAGTGGCGCCTTCGCGAATGAGCTGGTTGCATCCCTGCGCGCGCGGATCGGCGGGCGATCCGGGCACGGCCATCACCTCGCGCCCCGCTTCCACCGCCAACCGCGCAGTAATCAATGATCCGGATCGCGGCGCGGCCTCCACCACCCCGGTTCCTGCAGCCAGCCCCGCAATGATCCGGTTACGCGCCGGAAAGTGCCGGGCGAGCGGCTGTGTGCCTGGAGGATGCTCCGTCACCAGCAGGCCTTCGGTCGCCACCTGTTCCTGCAGATCGCCATTTTCCGGCGGAAACACCACGTCCAAACCGCAGGCGATGACCGCGATGGTTCCGGTCACGACTGATCCCTGATGCGCAGCCGTATCGATCCCCCGCGCCAACCCGGACACCACGACCGCGCCTTGCTGACCCAATTCCTGCGCCAGGCTGCGGGCAAATCGGCAAGCGGCGGCAGATGCATTGCGCGCGCCTACCATCGCGACGCATTGCCGCGCCGCCAACGTCGCGTCCCCCCGCACGATCAGCGCTGGAGGTGCCCCATCCATCTGTTCCAGCAGAAAGGGATAGTCTTTATCGCCCATCAGCAGATAGCGGGCGCCCAGAGCCTTGCTGCGCGCAATCTCCTGCTCCACGGCACCAGCATCAGCCACTTTCGCTTTGCCCCCGCCGCGCGCGGCCAGCTGCGGCACTGCCTGCAACGCATCGCCCGCCTTGCCGAAACGCGCCATCAACTGCCGGAATGTGACCGGACCGATGCGAGGCGAACGGATCAGGCGCAGGCGATCGAACCGCTCCTGCTCACTCACCCTTTCGCCGCTCCGATCTTGGGTTCTGTTCCCTTGGCGAGCCGCGAGATATTCGCCCGGTGCCGCCACAGCAGGATCAACGCCAGCCCCAGCGTCACGGGCACCAGGTCGATCCGGCCCATGAACCATAAGGCGACTGGCGCACTGATCCCCGCCGCCATGCCGCCGACCGATGACCATTTCGTCCCGAACAGCGCCCCTAGCCAAACCACGGCATAGACAATCCCGGCAGGCCAATGCAGCGCCGTAACGACGCCCATCATCGTCGCCACGCCCTTGCCCCCTGCAAAGCGCAGCCAGATAGGATAGCAATGGCCAATAAAGGCCATCGCGCCCGCCATCGGCCCGGCGCCATCGACCAGCGCCGCGCCGATCAGCACCGCCGCCACGCCCTTCAGCAGGTCGAGCAGGAGCGTCGCCGCCGCCAACCCCTTCCGCCCCGTCCGCAGCACATTGGTCGCGCCGATATTCCCTGATCCGATCTGGCGCAGGTCGCCCGCACCGGTGAAGCGCGTCAGCAGCAGCCCGAAGGGGATCGAGCCCAGCAGATAGGAAATCAGCAGGACGAAAGCGGGGAGTAGCCAGGGAGGGTTCATGATCTCGCCGAAATGAATTGCGGCGCGACCATAGCGTTCCGGCGGTCAGGGGCAATGCCAAAGGCGAAAGCCTCGTTACGTCCGCGACACCCAAAGTCTTGCCTGTTGCCGTGCGCCCTCACCCCGGTATAACCCAAGGATAGAAATGGTCGCCCGCTCAAAAGTGCTCAAGAATGAGAGACAATAAGGATTCCGCTGTTGAGCATAAGCGCGCGGATGAACGCCAGCGCCGCCTGCTCAAAGCGCACATGATTCATCCCCGTCACGGCAAAATCGATATCGTCATCCGCGACGTTTCCGTTCAGGGAATCGGCGGCAAATGCGATCACGGTCTTATCGCAGGTGAGGCCGTCACCATTTGCCTACCCGCCCATGCCCCGGTCCCAGGCCAGGTCGCATGGTGTGCGAGGCGCGCGTTCGGCGTCCGGTTGGACGATCGCATCGATCCTGTCGTGGTCCGCAGTTCATCCGAGTCCGCGAATCAACCTTATCAGGCCCCAGAACGCGCTCAGCCTGCGGGCGATTTTAAGCGCCCCGGGTTCGGGCGGAACAGGAGGAGCTAACCCGACCACGTGCGGCCAAGGCCCTGTTGACAGCCTTCCCTCCTATCGCGACATGTGTGCCCCATAATGAAAGTCGCTCCAACCGCTCCCCTGCTCTTCTTTGATTCCGGCGTAGGCGGGCTCTCCATCCTCGCCCCGACCCGGGCAGCGCTGCCGAACGCCCCTATCATCTATGCGGCTGACAGCGCGGGTTTCCCATACGGTACCAAGAGCGAGGCGGAGATCGCCGCCCGCGTCCCAGCGCTGCTCGGCCGCCTGGTCGAGCGCTATCGCCCGCGGCTTGCCGTCATTGCCTGCAACACGGCCTCCACCATCGCGCTGTCCGCCGTGCGAGCCGCGCTCGACATCCCGGTCGTCGGCACCGTTCCTGCGATCAAGCCTGCGGCTCTTCTGTCCAAAAGCCGCGTCTTCGGCGTCCTGGGCACCGATGCGACCGTCCGGCAGCCCTATGTGGACCGCCTCACCGCCGAATTTGGCGCGGACTGCACTGTTCTACGCCACGGTTCCGCCGCCTTGGTTCAACTGGCCGAAGCCAAGCTGCGCGGCGAACCGCTAGACCCAAATATTGCCCGAGACGCCCTTGCCGGTCTAATAGACCAGCCCGGCGGCAAGCGCATGGATACGGTCGTGCTTGCCTGCACCCATTTCCCGCTGGTGGAAGCCGAATTGGCCGCAGCCGCGCCGCAGCCGCTCACTTTCGTGCATGGTGGCGAAGGCATCGCCCGGCGCATCGCCTATTTGACTCAGGGGCAGGAATGGCCTGCGTCACGTCCGTCCGGCAAAGCCGTTTTCACGCGTTTGGACAACAGCGTAGCGTCGCTTGCCCCGGCCCTCGCCGAACTTGGCCTCACCCAGATGGAGCCGCTGTGACAGGGTAGGACCTTTAGTCCACTCCCAATTTCATCTATCATTGTGATAGGTATATCTCCCTGGCGCTGCGAACGGTTATCGCTGGTAATAGCGGGCCGCAGCAGGTAAACGCACCGCCGGAAGGATGCGGGCCACAAGGGACTGGGCGTTACGTGAACTACAAGCATATCTTCGCGCAAGCGATCGACCGGCTTCACAGCGAAGGTCGCTATCGCGTGTTCATCGATATCCTTCGGAACAAGGGCGCCTTTCCCAATGCGCGCTGCTTCCACGGCCATAATGGTCCAAAGCCGATCACCGTCTGGTGCTCCAACGACTATCTTGCCATGGGCCAGCATCCCAAGGTGGTGGCGGCTATGGAAGAGGCGCTGCACGATGTCGGCGCAGGCTCGGGCGGCACCCGGAATATCGGCGGCAACACCCATTATCACGTCGATCTGGAATCCGAATTGGCCAGCCTCCATGGCAAGGAAGCGGCGCTGCTCTTCACCTCGGGCTACGTCTCGAACGAAGCGACGCTCGCCACCCTCGCCAAACTGCTGCCTGGCTGCATCGTCTTTTCCGACGAGCTCAACCATGCCTCGATGATCGCGGGCATCCGCAATTCGGGCTGCGAAAAGCGTGTCTTCCGCCACAATGACGTTGAACATCTGCGCGAACTGCTCGCCGCCGAAGATCCCGACGCGCCCAAGCTGATCGCTTTCGAAAGCGTTTATTCGATGGATGGCGACGTCGCTCCCATCGCCGCGATCTGCGACCTCGCCGACGAATTCAACGCGCTGACCTATCTCGACGAGGTTCATGCGGTCGGCATGTATGGCGCCCATGGCGGCGGCATTTCCGAACGGGATGAAGTCGCAGACCGCCTCACAATCATCGAAGGTACGCTGGGCAAGGCATTCGGCGTGATGGGCGGCTACATCGCAGCCGACCAGATGATCGTGGATGTCATCCGCAGCTATGCGCCCGGCTTTATCTTCACGACTTCGCTCTCGCCCGTGCTCGTCGCAGGCGTCCTCGCCAGCGTCCGCCATCTCAAACAGTCGAACGAGGAACGCGAAGGTCAGCAAGCCGCCGCCGCAACCCTTAAGCGCTTGATGACCGAAGCGGGCCTGCCCGTCATGCCATCCGTCACGCACATCGTCCCGCTGATGGTCGGCGACCCGGTCAAGGCGAAGCGGATCAGCGATATTCTGCTCGCTGAATATGGCGCTTATGTGCAGCCGATCAATTATCCCACCGTCCCTCGCGGTACGGAGCGTCTGCGCTTCACGCCCGGCCCGGCGCACAGCGCCGAGATGATGCAGGACCTCGTTTCCGCGCTGGTCGAAATTTGGGATCGCCTGGAACTGGAAATCAAGAAGGCGGCTTGATGTCGTGATCCCAGCGCAAGCTGGGATTTTCTGACAACAGGTTAAGGCGCCTGAGATTCCAGCTTGCCTTAAGAAGGCCACGCTCGCCCTGATCACCGGCCTCCTCGCCCCGTAGCTGCGATAAGCTCCGGCAATTTCCCGTTTCGCCAAGTGCCGCAGCAGCGCGCGCATTAAATTCTGATCATCCGCCAAAGTCATAGCGCACCTCCTGCTGCCCGAGGGGCGCAAGTCCGTTGCCGGGCAAGCAGCGATGCAAGTGTGAAGCCCTTCCCGCCGCAGCCCTTGCGGAACCGTTACGGGCCATCCCATCTTTTTGTACCATGGCCCACTGGATCGAACCGCACCCGACCGGCATCTATGTCCGCCCCGCCGATGCGTGGATCGATCCTTCCGTTCCGCGCGAACGGGCGCTGGTGACCCATGGCCACGCCGACCACGCGCGGGGCGGCCACGGTCATGTCTGGGCGACGGAGGAAACCCTCGCCATCATGGCCCTTCGCTACGGCACGGCGTCCGGCACAGCCGTCCCTTATGGCGAAGATATCCGCATGAACGGCGTCACGATCAGCTACATACCGGCGGGCCATGTCCTGGGTTCTGCCCAAATCCTCCTCACCCACGCTGGCGAACGCGTGGTCGTAACCGGCGATTACAAACGCCGCCCCGATCCGACTTGCAAGCCCTTCGAACCCGTCCCCTGCGACATCTTCGTCACTGAAGCGACCTTCGGCCTTCCCGTCTTTCGCCACCCGGACACCGGCAGCGAAGTCGATCGCCTCCTCACAGCGCTTCATGCCAATCCCGATCGCTGCGTCCTCGTCGGCGCCTATGCGCTCGGCAAGGCTCAGCGCCTCATCTGCGAACTGCGCGCCAGGGGGCACCACGACCCGATCTACATCCATGGAGCCCTCGAACGGATGTGCGCCCTCTACGAGCAGTTCGGC
Source organism: Sphingobium tyrosinilyticum (assembly GCF_042654265.1). Taxonomy (NCBI): domain Bacteria; kingdom Pseudomonadati; phylum Pseudomonadota; class Alphaproteobacteria; order Sphingomonadales; family Sphingobiaceae; genus Sphingobium; species Sphingobium tyrosinilyticum. Next base: position 71,988 of record NZ_JBHSFZ010000064.1, read on the forward strand.
GTCGCCATGGGAGACCTGCGTCCGGCCACGGGCCTCCCGGCAAAAGAGATGCGCGGCCGCATCATCGTTTCGCCGCCTTCCGCCCTCAACGACCGCTGGAGCCGCCGCTTGCCCGACCCGATAACCGCCATGGCGTCAGGCTGGATGCGCGTCCGCCAGCGGGCCCGCCAGCGCAATGTCGAACTGCCCTTGATCATTTCCGACCATGCGGACTGGGACGAACTGACCAGCACCATCCGCGAAGTCGCTCCCTCCGAAACCTGGATCACCCACGGCCGCGAGGAAGCCCTGCTCCACTGGTGCATGACCCACCAGATGCGCGCGAGAGCGCTGGAACTGGTGGGCCGCGAAGATGAGGATGAAGGGTAATGCCCAAGCCGATCCCCCTGCCTCCGTTCGGTTCGAGCATGTCGATAATTTGTGCGCAACTATTCTCGACAAGTTCGAACCGAACGGGGGAGGAGAAGGAAGGATGAGGCAATTCTCCCAACTCCTGGACGGCCTCGTCTATACCCGATCCCGCAACGGCAAGCTGGACCTCATCGCGTCCTACATGCGTCAGGCCCCCGACCCAGATCGCGGCTGGGCCCTTGCCGCCCTTACCGGCAATCTCGACATAAAGGCTGTCAAAGCCTCCACCATTGCAGAAATGACCCGTTCCCGCGTCGATCCGGTCCTGTTCGAAATGAGCCTCGACTATGTCGGCGACCTCGCCGAAACCGTCGCCCTCCTCTGGCCAAAGTCGGAAGATCAGCCGCAGGAAATAGACGACGGCTCCCTCACCCTATCCAGCATCATAGACCGCCTCCATGCCGTCAGCCGAGCCGCCGCGCCTGCGACCCTGGCGCAAATGATGGATCATCTCGACGCCTCCGGCCGCTTCGCCCTGCTGAAGCTCGCCACCGGCGGCCTGCGCGTCGGCATCTCCGCCCGACTTGCCAAGACCGGCTTCGCGCAAGCCTTCAAGCTCGACGTCGATGATGTGGAGGAATGTTGGCACGCGCTCGCCCCTCCCTATGCGGCACTCTTCGCATGGGCCGAAGGGAAAGCAGACCGGCCCGACCCAGCAGGCACGCCCTTCTTCCGCCCCTTCATGCTCGCCCACCCGCTGGAAGCTGAGCGCGTCGATCTCACCGACTATGCCGCCGAATGGAAATGGGACGGCATCCGCATCCAAATCGTCGGCACCGGCACGGAAACCCGCCTCTACAGCCGCGCCGGAGACGACATCACCGGCAGCTTTCCAGAGATCGCGCAAGCCTTCACCGCGCATGCAGTCCTCGACGGCGAACTGCTCGTCAAAGGCGAGTTTCAGGGCGGGGAAGCGGCGAGCTTCAACGCCCTCCAGCAACGCCTCGGCCGCAAGGCGGTGACGGCGAAGATGATGGACGAATATCCCGCCTTCGTCCGCCTCTACGACATATTGCTCGACGCCGACGAAGATCTTCGCACCCTCCCATGGGAACAGCGTCGCGGCGCCCTCGAAACAACCATCCCCAAACTCGATCCCCACCGCTTCGACATCTCCGCCCTGATCGAAGCCCCCGACTTCGAAACCCTCGCCGACATCCGCGCAGGCGCCCGCGACGCTGCCATCGAAGGCGTGATGCTCAAGCGCCGGGACAGCCCCTATGTCGCCGGGCGCAAGGCCGCGCTCTGGTACAAATGGAAACGCGATCCCCTGACCGCCGACTGCGTCATGATGTATGCCCAGCGCGGCCACGGCAAACGCTCATCCTTCTACTCGGACTACACCTTCGGCTGCTGGACGGAGGAAGGCGAATTGCTGCCCGTCGGCAAAGCCTATTCGGGCTTCACCGATGAGGAACTGAAATGGCTCGACCGCTTCGTGCGAGGGAATACGATCAACCGCTTCGGCCCGGTGCGCGAGGTCGAAAAGTCGCTGGTGCTGGAGGTCGCCTTCGACAGCATCCATGAAAGCAAGCGGCATAAGTCGGGGCTTGCGATGCGCTTTCCCCGCATCGCGCGGATACGCAGGGACAAGCCTGCGCAGGAGGCGGATACGGTGGCGGGGTTGCGGCGGTTGGTGAGTTGAAAGTCAGCGACTCTTCACGGCCGAACGCGCGGCGATCGACAAGCGATAAAGCGCCTCTCCTATATAACCCTTCAGGGTGAACTTCGAAAATTTAAGCGTGACGTCATTGGTCATGCATGCGGACAAGTGAGGGGTGAGGGCCCCGAATGCGCTTGTCTCGGCTACGCTACCGATAGGCGCTAAAACGAGTTGACGTGCGTCCGATGGCCCATGTCGAACCGCGCAATCGGCTAGTTTGCGAAGCACGGATTGTCCCGCGGCATCCTCCGCTGTCATCCCCTTACCACGCTGGACATATTCAATTGGCGTTATGGAAGAAAAATCTAGAGGCGCTTCTTTTTTGAAGTCCAGATGATACAACACGTCGTAAGCTGCAGCGCGATATGCGGAGCTATTGAGGGTCATGCTCCCGTTTAACAGGCATGAGTTGATCGCGACCTTGAGCAGCAACTTTTCTGCGTCGGCCTACCCCGGCGCCATAGCCAAAAAATCCTCGACCCGCTTGCGCGACTCATCAATTGTACAGGCGGCATAATCATTCAGGATCTTGCGACTATCATCTGACCTGATCCGTTGGTCAGAAGGTATGACCGCTGCTTTTTCGGGCAGTATCGTTCCCGTCCGACTGATGGCAGATGAAGAGTAAATCAGCATGATGGATAGGATCACAGACTTGTTCATTGCCCCGCCCAGATGAAGTTTTTCGACTGATACTGGTCTGTTTGCATTATGAAAACCGTAAGTGTCTCACAGGAGAGCCCCATGCCCTACACTGGAAGCTGCCACTGCGGCGCGGTTACCTTCACCGTAGCCGCCGACGCACCCACAGAAGCCATGTCCTGCAACTGCTCCCATTGCCGCCGCAAGGGGTTCCTGCTGACCTTCGTACCCGCCAACCAGTTCACGCTCGACAGCGGTGCGGACAAGCTGACCGACTATCAATTCTACAAGCACAGGATCACGCATCAGTTCTGCGATACCTGTGGCACGCAGGCATTTGCGCAAGGAACCGGCCCGGACGGATCACCCACGCGGGCCGTCAACCTTCGCTGCGTGCCGGACATCGACCTCGACGCCCTCAAGATCAACAAGATGGACGGCGCGAGCTTCTGACAGCTAAGCAGCCGCTCCCGAGCGTCCGTTTAAAAGGATCAGGACCCAAGGTCCGGCGGCAGAAATGCCGCCATCGGCCTCGCGCTTCCAGCGGTTCCCTCGACCACGGCCCGCGTGACGGCTGCACCCCAACTGCTGTAGGCTATGACGTCCGCAATGATCTGTGTCGCCACGATCGCGCCCACGCCCCACCACCATGCCGCATGGACTTTGCCGTGACGCCGCTTATCGGCAATCATGCCCACGACGGGGAAGATCAGGGTGACCACCATCATGATGCGCCAGGCATTGGGGATGAACAGCGGCATCGGGAGCAGCCGTCCCAATCCCGGCCCGGTCAGGATCGACATGGCCGTCAGCATCAACCGCCTGTGCCATCCGCTGTGACGGCGTCGCCGCAGCGCCACCATCACCATCGCGCCGAACAAGATCAGCAGCATCGAATTGCTGAACAGAAACTCATTCTGGTCGAAGAAGAACGGTCCGCCGGTGCGCCGCAGCGACGTGATCATGATGACAAAGCCCATCACGACCATCAGCGGCACCCAGCCATAGGCCACCAGCCCCAGCCTCCGGTGCAAGCTGACATGATTGCCTGCGATCAACCAATTCTGCGCGACATACAGCGCGACCCAGCCGAAAAAGACGAAGGCATGGACATGATAGACCACCGGCACCGCGAAGGTCGATCGCCCCATGGCTAGGTTGACCGCAAATCCAGCGACCACGATCGCCGCCATTATGGTCGCCATGACCCGGAAAAAATGCCGCTCGCTATTCTGAAAGCCGTGGTCCGGCGAAACACTGCCGCTAAGCGTTGCCATCCATTATCTCCCCCATGAGATTCCGGCTGCTGAGCGATGCACCTTCCAGCTGTCGCCATCCGGTAGCATGCGCCGCCTTCAAACTAACTTGAGCGGCTTCCGAGGAAAAGAACGCAATCGTTACCCGAAACGATATTTGGGGTTATGCTAGGGCGTTCCACGGCTCGGGTTTAATGCCTGCGCAGGCCTCTGATAGTCTGACTTTGCGCTGTAACGCCAACTCCCTATATGGACGCTTTCGCGCCTCACGCGCGCTTAAAGTGATGGAGCAGTTGAATTGAGCAAGGTTCTGGTCATCGGCGCGGGCGGCGTCGGGTCTGTCGCGGTTCACAAGATGGCGATGAACCCGGACATTTTCAGCCACATCACGCTCGCCAGCCGACGCATCATCAGCTGTGAAAAGGTCGCCGAATCGGTCAAGGCGCGCACCGGCGTCACCATCGATGTGGCGCAGGTCGATGCCGACAATGTCGCGGAAACCATCGCTCTCATCGAGAAGGTCCAGCCCAAGCTGGTAGTCAACCTCGCCCTCCCCTATCAGGACTTGGCGATCATGGACGCGTGCCTTGCGACCAAGACCGACTATCTCGACACCGCCAATTACGAACCGCGCGATACGCCCAAGTTCGAATATGGCTGGCAATGGGCCTATCAGGACCGCTTCAAGGAAGCTGGCATCATGGCGTTGCTGGGCTCGGGCTTCGACCCCGGCGTGACCAGCGTGTTCGCCAGCTACATCAAGAAGCATCTGCTCGATCGGATCGACACGCTCGACATTCTCGATTGCAATGGCGGCGACCATGGCCAGCATTTCGCCACCAACTTCAACCCGGAAATCAACATCCGCGAAGTCACCGCGCCCTCGCGCCACTGGGAAGGCGGCAAGTGGGTGGAAGGCCCGGCTCTGAAACATAAACAGGCCTTCAACTTCGATCAGGTCGGCGAAAAGAACATGTACCTCATGTATCATGAGGAACTGGAATCGCTCGCCAAATTCTACCCGGAAATTAAGCGTATCCGTTTCTGGATGACCTTCGGCGACGCTTATTTGAAGCATCTCGAAGTGCTCCAGAATGTCGGCATGACCCGCATCGATCCGGTCATCTACAACGGGCAGGAAATCATCCCGCTCCAGTTCCTCAAGGCCGTGCTGCCCGAACCGTCGAGCCTGGGTTCAACCACCAAGGGCAAGACCAACATAGGCGACATCGCGACCGGGGAGAAGGACGGGCAGAAGAAGACCGTCTATGTCTATAACGTCTGCGACCATGAGGACGCCTATGCCGAAACCGGCAATCAAGCGGTGAGCTACACCACCGGCGTGCCCGCGATGATCGGCGCGGCGTTGATGCTGACCGGTGCCTGGAAGGGTGAAGGCGTGTTCAACATCGAACAGTTCGATCCCGATCCCTTCATGGACATGCTGAACAAGCACGGCTTACCCTGGCAGGTGAAGGAGCTGGATAAGCCGCTGGATTTCTGACGGTCCCGTTAGACGGACCGTCACCCCGGCCTTGAGCCGGGGTCCCGCTTCTTCTCCACCGTTGTTTCAGGCAGCGGGACCCCGGGTCCAGCCCGGGGTGACGGTGGAGTAGCCTGGAGTGGAACGACCCATGGAAACCAAAGCCGGTGATCCCGCCGCCTTCGCGCATTTCGACCTGAACCGCGTCCCTTCGCCTGCCTTCGTGGTGGACGAGGCCGCGGTGCGCCGCAACCTGTCAATCCTGGCTGACATCCGCGACCGCGCAGGCATCAAGGTCCTCGGCGCCCTCAAAGCCTTTTCCATGTGGTCCCTCGGCGCCGTCGTCGCGGAATATCTCGACGGCGTCTGCGCTTCAGGCATTTACGAAGCCCGCCTCGGTCGCGAAGAATATGGCGGTGAGATCGCGACCTACTGCGCCGCCTACAAACCCGAAGATCTGGCCGAAATCCTCAAAATCTCCGACCATGTCATCTTCAACAGCCCCGGCCAGATCGCACGCCTGAAGCCCGTCATCGACGAAGCGCGCGTGAACGGTGTGAACTTCGACATCGGCCTGCGCATCAACCCCCTCCACGCAGAGGGCGAAGTACCCAAATATGACCCCTCGCAACCGCACAGCCGCCTGGGCTTCCCCATCGACCAGCTTCGCCCCGAACATCTGGACGGCGTAGATGGCCTCCACATCCACAATCTCTGCGAACAGGATTTCCTGCCGCTCCAACGCACCTGGGCGGCGATCGAATCGCGCGTCATGCCGCATGTCCGCGGCCTCAAATGGCTGAACTTCGGCGGCGGCCACCATGTCACCCGCGCCGATTACCAGATCGATGACCTGATTGCGTTCCTGCATCGCCTCAAGGCTGAAACCGGCCTCGAACTTTACATCGAACCCGGTGAAGCCATGGCGCTCGACGCGGGCATCCTGATCGGCGAAATCCTAGACGTCATCGACAACGGCATGCCCGTCGCCATCACCGACATCTCGGCCACTTGCCACATGCCCGACGTGATCGAAGCGCCCTACCGCCCAGCAATGCTGCATGAGGAAGCCGATGGTCCCGTCACTCGACTCGGCGGCCCATCCTGCCTCGCGGGCGACATCATCGGCGACTATCGAGTCCCCAGCGGCGCGACTCCGGGGCGGCGGATCGCCTTCCTCGATCAGGCTCACTACTCGATGGTAAAGACCAACACATTCAATGGCGTGCCCCTGCCTGCCATCTGGCTGTGGAATTCGGAGACCGACGAACTCAAGCAAATCCGCCAGTTCTCCTATGAGGACTTCAAGTCCCGCCTCTCCTGACGCACGTTTCATAGCCGCCCGCGCAACAAAATTTACACGCGCGCTTTACAGGGGGGCACCTGCCGCATATATCGCCCTTCCGCTGCCCCATGGGACTTCCACCGCAAGGCAGCTTGAATGCCCTGAACTACACTGGAGGTCCCTTGAGTTGCACAAGCACCATAGCGCGCTGGGGGTAGCGACCGCCCTCACACCGGCAGCACCGGTAACGCTGATTCGTCCCCAGGCTGCAGCCCGGGCCGCCCGATTCTTCACTGAGAAGTTTCCGGGGCGTTCCCTCTATGCGGTCAAGGCGAATCCCTCGCCGGACTTGCTCCGGACTTTGTGGGACAGCGGAATCACGCATTATGACGTTGCGTCGATCGCGGAGGTTCGCCTCGTCGCGCAGACGCTGCCCCAAGCCAAGCTGTGCTTCATGCACCCGGTCAAGGCTGAGGAAGCCATTGCGGAGGCTTACAACGTCCATGGCGTGCGCACCTTCTCGCTCGACACGATCGACGAGCTGGAAAAGATCCTGCGCGCCACCGATGACGCCAGCGACCTCGAACTGTGCGTGCGCCTGCGCGTCTCGTCCGAACATTCGGAACTGAGCCTGGCGTCCAAATTCGGCGCCGAACTGGGCGAGACCCGCGAATTGCTGATGGCCACGCGTCAGGCGGCCGATGCCCTCGGCATATGCTTCCATGTCGGTAGCCAGGCGATGAGTCCGCAGGCTTATAGCGACGCCATCGAACGCGTCCGCGCCGCGATCGTCGATGCGGCCGTAACGGTCGATATCATCGACGTCGGCGGCGGTTTCCCGTCAGTCTATCCCGGCATGGAACCCCCGGCGCTGGAAGCCTATTTCGACGCTATCCATCGCGGCTTCGAGAGCCTGCCGGTCAGCTATTCGTCGGAACTATGGTGCGAGCCTGGCCGCGCGCTATCGGCAGAATATAGCTCCATCATCGTGCGAGTAGAGCGCCGCCGCGGCACCGAGCTCTACATCAATGATGGCGCTTATGGCGCGCTGTTCGACGCTGCACATATCGGCTGGCGTTTCCCCGTGGCGCTCCTACGTGAAGAAGAGAGCGAGGCGGAACTGACCGGCTTTTCCTTCTACGGCCCGACCTGCGACGACATGGACCATATGGTCGGCCCCTTCATGCTGCCGGACGATGTGGCTGCGGGCGACTATATCGAAATTGGAATGCTCGGGGCCTATGGCGCGGCGATGCGTACGGGTTTCAACGGTTTCACATCGGAAGCGATCATTGAGGTAGAGGATGAGCCTATGGCCAGCCTCTATGCCGAACCCGTCCCTGCGCGCCGTCGCGCAACTGTCATCAAGCTGGGCTAAAAAGGCTCAAGCTCCCCTTTGGAGAGGGTGCCTGTCCCTCGCCGCAAATATGCGGCGAGGGACAATTTTCATCTCCGCCGGAAAGTCGCAGCCAGTTCGACATGCGTTGACCATCGGAACTGCCCCACCGGCTTGACGCTCTCCAGCACATAGCCGCCAGCGACCAGATGCGCCGCATCCCGCGCAAAGCTCGCCGGATTGCACGATACATAGGCGATCAGGGGCACAGCCGACGCCGCCAACTGCATGACCTGCTCCCGCGCACCCGCCCGGGGCGGGTCGATCACCACGGCAGCAAATCTATTTAGCTCCTCGGGCGTCAGCGGCTTCCTGAACAGGTCTCGATGATCCACCACCATCCGCCGCTGTGCACGGTTAGCCGCGAGCTTCAGCGACAGGACCAAATCGCGCGCACCTTCGGCAGCATAGACGGGCCGCCCCTCACCGATCGCCAGCGCAAAGGTGCCAAGACCACAGAAGAGATCGGCCACCGCTCCCCGCCCAGGCAAAGCTTCACGGACAAACTCCACCAGCGCCGCCTCCCCATCCGGCGTCGCCTGAAGGAACGCGAAGGAGGGGAAGCCCACGGCCACGCCCCCGAAACTTACCGTCACAGGCTCAGGCTCCCAGCGCACCTGCTGCCCATCGCCCTCATCTATGGTCAGCCGCGCCAGCTTCCAGGTGTCCGCAAAGTCCCGCAGCGCCTCGTCCGCCGCAAGCCCTTCGACGCGGACCCTCTCGAGCAGCAGATCGACACCCTGATCAACCAGGGACATGCGGACATGCGCCGCACGCCTGTCCGGCAGGATCAGGGGCAGCACCTCGCGAAGCGGCTGCACCAGCGCAAAAAGCCGCGGGTCCAATATCTCGCACATGGCGATATCGATCAGCTTGTGGCTGCCCGACTCAGCGAAGCCGATGACGATCCGCCGCCCCTCGCGCGCAGCCCGCAACGAAGCCCGGCGGCGGGTTCTGGGTGGCGAGACATGTGCGGGTAGCACCGTCTCAGCCGTAATGCCCTGGCCCGCCAACGGGCCGGTAACACGCGCCGTTGCGAAGGCAGCAAAGCTCTCCTCATCGACATGCTGAAGTTCGCATCCACCACATGCCGGAAAGTGCATGCAAGGCGGCGTGATATGATGCGGGCCGGGCAAGAGCCGACCATCCCCCGTCAGCCGGTCACCCGGTGCTGCCAACTGCACATGCCGGCCGTCGGAGGTCACGCCGTCGCCTTTGGCGGCGATACGGACGATAATATCTGTGTCGATCTCAGTCACAAGCGGGAGGCGATAGCCGCTGGTAGCTCTGCAATCAAATCGTCCGCTGCGAAGGCCTCCCCAGCGCGCCTGGCCGCCTCCCCATGCAGCCAAACCGCCTCACACGCTGCGCTAAACGGATCGCCACTTACCGCCAATCTTCCCGCTGCCAGTCCCGCCAGCACATCACCCGTTCCAGCGGTGGACAGCCAAGGCGAAGCGCCACTTGAAACCGCTACGCGCCCGTCTGGCGCAGCCACGACGCTATCTGCCCCTTTGAGGACGATGACAGCGTCGGTACGCCGGGCTGCCTCCGTAGCGCGGCTGATCTTATCTCCCCGCAGGTTGAAGCCAAGGCGAGCAAATTCTCCTTCATGCGGCGTTAGGATCGAGCCGGGCGGGATGCCCTCTGCCGCCCCACTCCCCAAGAGCGTCAGCGCATCCGCATCCAGCACCAACGGATGCCCACAAGCCAGCACCGCTGCCAGCCGCTCTTTCGCTCGCTCGTCGCTGCCCAGCCCAGGCCCTGCGACCACGGCCGCCAATCTGCCATCGACCAAACTGCTCTCCAGTTCGCTTATTGTCTTAGCCTGTACCGTGACGATCGCATCCAGTCCGGCGGCGGCTTCGGCAGCAGCCAGATAACGCACCATGCCTGCACCCGATCGTGCAGCGGCCCGAGCCGCAAGCCGCCCGGCGCCCGCCATGCTGCCGCCAACGACGGCCACCAATCCTCGGCTATATTTGTGATCCGATGTGAGCGGCCGCGTCAAATGCGGCGTTGACAGACGGTGCACCTGATCCGAGGCGACGATGCCGATGTCCGCGCAAACCAGCCTGCGAAAGAGCCCCGCGGCTGGATGCAGCACATGGGCCGGCTTCAGCGATCCCAGGGCGATGCAGACGCCAAAAAGCGGAGCGTGTGACAGCAATGCCCCGCTGTCGGTATCAACCCCACTCGGCAAATCAACCGCATAGCTGAAGCTCGCCTGCGCCGTCAGGGAGGAGAGTCGATCTGCGACAGCGTCCTCCAATCCTCGGGACAGTCCGGTGCCGAACAGCGCGTCAACGATCTGCGTGGCAGGAGCTGCCTGGTCAAACGGCTCCACAGGCCCATTCCAAGCTGCTCGCGCTTTTAGGCTGGATTCGGTTCTGCTTTCACCCAAGGCAGCGACGCGAACAGGGACGCCGCGCGCTCGCAGCAATCGAGCGATGACGAAGCCGTCTCCACCATTATTGCCAGGACCGCAAAGCACTAGAAGGTCGCGCTTGGCGCCTGCGCGCCAGATGATCTCCGCCGCCGCCGCGCCTGCTCGTTCCATCAGTTCATATTCTGGAATGCCGCTGGCGATCGCCGCCTGCTCAGCCGCCCGCATCTGAGCGGCAGTCAATATGGCCAGTCCGCTCAAGGCTTGGTCGCTCCGGCAATGGTGGCAGGCAGTCGGTAGCGCTCCTCGCCTGCGCTGACTTCGATTTGACCCTTACCCACGATGGCGACATTTGCCGGTTCGGCTCCATCCGCCGCAGCCAGCCCGCGCCCATCTTCCAATATGGTGAAGCGTCGAAAGCCGCCATCCCCATGGCGCACGGTGAGGAGCTTTCCGCTCTGCTCCACCAAGCAATTCCGTGTCCACTCCGCCCGCGGCCCAATGGCGCATTCCGCCACGGCGGCGCGCCCGAGCGTGGCGTCGGGCAAAGCTGCCGACTGGGAGTCACAAGCTGCCAGGGCGAGGCACAGAAGCCCCGCCCCGGCAATCTTGTCAGATATCCGCATAGACATGGGTTTCGGCCTTCGCTCCGGGATGCGTCACCGCTCCCTTGTAAGCCGGACCCACATTCTGCGCATAGCGCCACAGCGCACCCGCCTGATAATCATTCTGGCGGGGTCTCCAATTCTTCTGGCGCTCCGCCAGTACGGACTCGGCGACCTTCAGGTCGATCGTTCCCGCCTCTGCGTCGATGGCAATGATATCGCCATTTTCTACTAGCGCGATCGGGCCGCCTTCGGCTGCTTCAGGCCCGACATGGCCAATACAAAAGCCGCGCGTAGCGCCCGAGAAGCGGCCATCGGTGATCAGCGCCACCTTCTCGCCCATGCCCTGGCCGTAGAGCGCCGCAGTGGTGGATAGCATCTCGCGCATTCCGGGGCCGCCCTTCGGGCCTTCATAACGGATGATGATCACCGAACCCTCGGCGATGTCGCGCGCCTCAACGGCGGCGAAAGCATCTTCCTCGCAATCGAAGACCCTGGCGGGCCCTTCGAATTGCAGCCGGTGCATGCCGGCGACCTTCACGATCGCGCCGTTGGGCGCCAGCGAACCTTTAAGGCCGACAACGCCGCCCGTCGGGGTGATCGGCGACTTGACGTCATAGATGACCTTCTGGTCCGGGTTCCAGGTCACTTCCTCAATATTCTCGGCAAGGGTCTTACCCGTCACCGTCATGCAGTCGCCGTGCAGAAGGCCGTTGTCGTGCAATGTCTTCATCAGCATGTAGATGCCACCCGCATCATACATATCCTTGGCAACATATTTTCCGCCCGGCTTCAGGTCCGCGATATATGGCGTGGATTTGAAGATTTCGGCCACATCGAACAGGTCGAAGTCGATGCCGCACTCATTCGCCATGGCGGGCAGGTGAAGCGCGCCATTGGTCGATCCGCCAGTCGCGGCGACGATCCGCGCGGCATTTTCGAACGCCTCGCGGGTACAGATGTCGCGGGGGCGGATATTCTTCGCCAGCAACTCCATGACCTGGCGTCCTGCGGCAACCGCGACCTCTTCGCGGCTCTTATAGGGCGCGGGCGCCATATTGCTGTTGGGCAACGACAGGCCGATCGCTTCACCGACACAGGCCATGGTGTTGGCGGTATATTGCCCGCCGCAGGCGCCGTGACCAGGGCACGCCACCTTTTCGAGCGCGATCACATCCTTCAGGGGGCAGGCGCCGGCGGCATATTTACCGACCACCTCGAACACATCGACGACGGTGACGTCGCGGTTTTCGAAGCGGCCTGGCAGGATCGATCCGCCATAGACGAAGATCGACGGGACGTTGAGGCGCAGCATCGCCATCATCATGCCAGGCAGCGACTTGTCGCACCCGGCGAAGGTGACGAGCGCGTCATAACAGTGACCGCGCACCGATAGCTCGACAGAATCCGCGATCACTTCGCGGCTCGCGAGCGAGCTTTTCATGCCCTGATGTCCCATGGCAATGCCATCGGTCACGGTGATGGTATTGAAACGGCGCGGCATCCCGCCCGCCTCGTTCACGCCTTGGCGGCACCAATCTGCCTGCATGTCGAGCGTCGTGTTGCACGGCGCGCTGTCGTTACCAGCGGAGGCGATACCTACGAAGGGGCGGCCAATCTCTTCCTCGGTCAAGCCCATCGCGTAATAATAGCTGCGATGCGGGGCCCGCTCCGGACCAACCGAGACATGACGGCTCGGCAGTTTCGACTTGTCGAATGTGTGAGACATAAAACCTACCCTTCTTGCGCGCGTCTCCTTTCCAAAAAGGGACGAGTCACGCAAGGCTATTGCGGCATTGTAGCACGATCGGGCCTATTATACTGGCGAAGCGGCGCTGCCCGTCGGCGTCCGCCACCAGATCCTGCCGCATCTCGATGCCGAGATAGGGGATACCGTTGGCTTCGGCATGGCGGTTCATCGTCGCATTGAGCAGCTTACCCGAATAGGGCAATTGATCGCCGACCAGCAGCCCCGCTTCCGACAGCAACGGAATGGCGATGCGGGCTGCGCGATCATCCCCATTATACAGGACGCCGATATCCCACGGGCGCTCGGCATGAGGATCGCTTGCTAGGCTGGGCGTAAAGCTATGCACCGACAGGATGAAGGGCGATGTCATACCGTCCAACAGCCGGCCGATCTGATGATGATAGGGATGGTGGAAGCGGATCATCCGCTCTGCCAGGTCCGCTTGGCGATTGCCGGGGATCACATGGCCATCGCTCATCACCGGAAGCAGGCCAGGTGCGTCATCCTCGCGGTTCAAATCAATGACCAGGCGGGACACGCCGCCCAAAATCGCCGTACATCCCAGTTGTTCAGCTAGTAGGCGGCTGACCTCCGCCACCCCGATATCCACGGCGATATGATTGGTCAGCAATGCGGCATCGATAGCCAGGTCGATATCGGCAGGCACATGGGCCGAAGCATGGTCGGCGATGATCAGCAGATCGAGCGCTCCGCAGTTGATCTGAGTGAAAGCCTCGCTCACGCTCCGCCTATCTCCGTTTCCATGATCCACCAATCCGGCCTCAGCGCGCAGAGGGCCATAGCCGCCGCGCCCCTGCTGGCCACCCCATCAAACAGCGCAAAGCAAGTCGCGCCAGATCCCGACATGCGCGCGAACCGGACTCCTGTTTGTTCTCTCAGCAGCGCCAATACTTCCGCTATTATCGGGGCCGCTTCGATCGCGGCAGGCTCCAGATCGTTGCGCCCTTTGGCGATGATATCTTCCAGCCCATGAGCATCCAGCGGACCTCGATCCTGCTGATCCCAACCCTGGAAGACCTGCGCCGTCGATAGTGCCACGCCCGGATTGACCAACAGCATCGGCATCCCTGCCAATCCTTGCACATCCCGCTGCTCCAGCAACTCACCCCGGCCGCGCACCATCTGCGGGACGCTGCTGACGCAAGCGGGAACGTCAGAGCCGAGCGCCAAGCCGAGCCGTTCCAACTCGGGAGTGGACAGCTGCGCATCCCACAGCCGGTTGAGCAGCCGCAACGCGGCTGCCGCATCCGCTGATCCTCCGCCGATGCCGGAGGCAACCGGCAAGCTCTTCGTCAACCTGATCGCGGCGCCTCGCTTTTCGCCTAATCGCTCCTGCAGCAGGCGAGCCGCCTTCATCACCAGATTGCCCTCGCCTGCCTCAAGCGCAGCCCCGAAGCGTCCGTCCAGCATCAAGCTGATGCTTCCGTCCTCCCTCGCCTCGCCAGTCAGCAAATCGCCATCACGCGCGAAAACGAAAAGGCTTTCCAGCGCGTGATAACCATCAGCCCGCCGCTCCCGGACATGCAGGGCAAGGTTCACCTTCGCATAGGCCGTTTCCACCAGCATGTCGGCGTCAAGGAGCGGCATGTTCAGGCTTCATCCCTTCTCTCGCCTTCGCGTTCAGGCGCGTGGCGGCGGGCCCCTCGGCGGAGACCGCAGCCGCCCGCCAGGCATAGCGCGCCTCATAACGGCGGCCTGCTGCCCACAGCGCGTCGCCCAGATGCTCGTTGATCGTAGCGTCAGCAGGCGCACCCTCTGCCGCACGCTCCAAGACTGGAAGAGCGGCTGCGACATCGCCGGTGATAAATTGCGCCCATCCAAGCGAATCCGTGATTGACGCGTCTTCGGGTTTGAGAGCGCTCGCCTTCTTCAACAACTCCAGCGCGGCGGCGACATTTTTCCGCCGCTCGACCTGAGCATAGCCCAAATAATTGAGCACCGCGGGCTCTTCTGGCGCGATTTTCGCAGCGCGCTCCAGCACTGCCCGCGCTTCATCCCAACGTCCCGCCTGCTCCAGCGCGCTCCCTTGAAACAGCAGCAATGCCCAAGGCACGGCGTCTGCCGGGAACCGTCCTTCCGCCTTTCGGAACGCGTCGGCGGCACCACCAAAATCCTTCGCCTGCGCAAGCAACTGCCCAAACCGTACCAACCTTTCGGAGTCCGCGCCCGGCGCTTCCGCCAGCGAGCGAGCGAGCACTATCGCCGCTGCTCGGTTCCCCGACGCGGCCAATGCATCGACCAGCGCTGCCTGGCCTAGCGAACCAAACCAGTCATCCGTCGCAACTTTCCGCGCTTCGGCCACGCCACGGTCGGCATAGCCCGCGTCGGTCAGCAACTGCGCCAGCGCCAACGCGCCATCCGCCCCTTCCGGGTTGGCGAAGCTCGCGATCCTGGCCAGCCTGATCCCTAGCAGACGCGTGCTATCGTCGGAGGAAATGTCCACCGCCAGCCGCACCAGCAGTCGCGCAAAGCCCTGCCGGGGCGCTAGCGGGCCGCTTGCCGTCCCACCGCTGCGGCCACGCGCCACATCGGCGCGCGCCCGCGCATAAGCAGCTTGGCCCTCTATCAGCAGCGCGATCGCCTCCGCCCTCGCGCCTCGCGCAGCCAACTGTCCGGCGAAAGTCAGTCGGAGCTCTGGCAAGTCCACGGTTCGTAACGCGAGCGCGCGATTGATCGCGGGACCAGCCTCCACCAACTTTCCGCGCCCTAGCGCCTGCAGCGCCACATGTTCATCGATATAGCGTCGGGCCAAGGACGCATAACGGTTGGCCGGATCAATCGCAGGCGGCGCGACCCTTCCCTCGCCCAGCGCAATCCAGCTGCGCACGATCGGTGCGAGGAACCCGAAATTCCCCTCGGCCGCCATCCGGTCGGTCACTTGCCGCGCCGCGCCCCAATCCTTGCGGATCAGCGCATCGCACAGGAATAGCAGCGTCCCGTCCCTGGGCAGCACGCCATTGCTGTCGAGCAACCTTGCCGACCGAATCGCCAGCGGCATGTCACCGCTGATCAGGCTATGTAGATAAGAGCGCCGGGCGACTTCAAGGCTAGCCGGTGCTGCAGCCTGCGCATCGCGATAGTTGCGCAGCGCAATCGCCGTCGCCCCATCGCTATCGGCCAGCCTTCCTCGCGCATAGGAATGCAGCGCGCTCGTTCGGTCCACCGATGCGCCAGCCGGAAAGACCGGCAGCATCGGCAGCAGCATGATCAGCAGCAGGCGCCTACATGTTGGGATAGTTCGGGCCTCCACCGCCTTCGGGCACGACCCAGTTGATGTTCTGCGTCGGATCCTTGATGTCGCACGTCTTGCAGTGGACGCAATTCTGCGCGTTAATCTGGAAACGAGGATTGCCTTCCTCCAGCCCAACCACTTCATAAACGCCCGCAGGACAATAGCGCTGCGCCGGTTCGTCATAAAGGGGCAGGTTGTAGCTGATCGGAATCGACGGATCCTTCAGCTGCAGGTGAACCGGCTGATCCTCCTCATGATTGGTGTTCGACAGGAAGACCGACGACAGCCTGTCGAAGCTGACGACTCCATCGGGCTTGGGATAATCGATCTTGTGGCCGATTTCCTTGGGCCAGATCTTCTCGCAATCCGGCTTGTGTTTCATCGTGAAGGGCAGGCCGATTTTCAGCGTGCGCATCCACATATCGACGCCCGCGAGCAGCGTGCCGATCGTGTTGCCGAACTTGGCGAGCAACGGCTCGGCATTCTTGACCAGCGTCAGTTCGTCAGCGACCCAACTGGAACGCAGGCGTGCGTCGTAATCGTCCAGCACATCGCGCGCGCGCTCATTCTGGATGGCCTCAAACGCTGCCTCGGCGGCAAGCATGCCCGACTTCATAGCGGTATGCGTGCCCTTGATGCGCGGCACATTGACGAAGCCCGCCGAGCAGCCGATCAGCGCGCCGCCGGGGAAAACCAGCTTCGGGACTGATTGCCAGCCACCCTCGTTGATCGCGCGTGCGCCGTAGGACACGCGGCGGCCGCCTTCCAGATATTCACGGATCGCCGGGTGCTGCTTCCAGCGCTGGAATTCCTCGAACGGGTAAAGATAGGGATTGCGGTAGCCAAGGCCCACGACGAAGCCCAAGGCCACTTGCCCATTGGCCTGGTGGTAAAGAAACCCGCCGCCATAGGCATCCGTCAGCGGCCAGCCCTGCGTGTGGATAACGAGGCCCGGCTTGTGCTTGGCGGGATCGATGTCCCACAATTCCTTCATGCCCAGACCGTACACCTGAGGCTCGCAATCCTTGTCCAGATCGAACTGGCGCTTCAGGATCTTGGTCAGGTGCCCGCGCGCACCTTCGGCGAAGAAGGTGTATTTGGCGTGCAGTTCCAGGCCCGGCTGATAGTCCGGCTTGCGATTGCCTTCGCGATCGATGCCCATGTCCCCGGTCGCGACACCCTTCACCGACCCATCCTCATTGTAGAGGATTTCGGCGGCGGCAAAGCCCGGGAAGATCTCGACCCCCAGTCCTTCGGCCTGCTCGGCCAGCCAGCGGCAGAGATTGCCGAGCGACCCGGTGTAGGTGCCCTTGTTATGCATCCAGCGCGGCGTCGAAATATGCGGCACGGGCAGCTTTCCGCGCTTCGTCAGGAACCAGTGCTGATTGTCGCGGACCGGAACATCTGCCAGCGAACAGCCCATGTCGCGCCAGTCAGGCAACAGTTCGTCCAGCGCCTTGGGATCGATGACCGCGCCCGACAGGATATGGGCGCCGATTTCCGAGCCCTTCTCCAGAACGCACACGGCCAATTCCTGCCCTGCGTCATTGGCCAGTTGCTTCAGCCTGATCGCCGCGGACAGCCCCGCCGGTCCCCCGCCGACGATGACGATGTCATAGGGCATCGATTCCCGTTCGCTCATAGTCCCTCCATCGCGGCGCACCGGATGGTTTCCCTCTCCTGTCCGGCTGCCGCATTACTCAAACGATTTACCACTCGCTGCCGATGAAGATTCTTGACCTCGGCGTCAACCTCTGGCCCTAGAAGATCGATGCGGGGATTAATGCAGGAAGACATGGCGGCCGCCGCCAACGCCTATCTGGCGTGGTGGGATATGGCAGGCGTCGATTGTGCGATCGATGAGGCAGCCGTGAACTGGCTGCGCCCGGCGGCAATCAGTCTCTCGCCTTCGCCTCCTACGGCAGTGCCTGCAGAGGCAAGACCCGCCACACTCGAAGAATTTAGAATATGGCTCGCCCAGTCCCCCGACCAGCCTGAACGCCGCTGGCCCGGCGTGCCGATCCTGCCGGAAGGGCAAACCAAATCGCCGCTGATGGTGATCACCGACATGCCGGACCCTGCGGATATGGAAGCGGGATCATTGCTCGCGGATCGCGCTGGCCGCCTGTTCGACGCGATGCTGGCCGCGATCGGCCTTTCACGCGACAATATCTGTCTCGCGTCGCTCTTCTCCTCCCGCCCGCCAGGCGGCATGGTGGAGGCGGCGGACCTCAGCATCGCGGCGGACCGCATGCGCACCCTTGTTTCGCTCGCTACGCCCGATCGACTGTTGATTATGGGCGACAGGACGATCCGCACCTTCCTTCCTGTCCAAGACAAGGCTGGAATGGATAATTTACACTTTTTTAACCATGATGGCGGCATTGTGCCTGCCCTTGCCACTTTCCATCCGCGGCTGTTGCTGGGACAACCTGCGGCGAAGGTGGAAAGTTGGAGGACTTTGCAACGCCTGGTCGAGGAAATGCATAAGTGATTCGCGCCCTTACACGATCATCCATCCTCGCCCTCGCCGCCGTTGGCGCAGCCGCCGCCCTGCCCGTCCAAGCGGATACGACCACCTTTCCCGCCGCCTTGACCCCCGGCGCACGATCGCCACTCCAGATCGATGACGCAGACAAGGCGCGGTATAATGCCATTTTCGCCGCCCTGTCGGGTCAGCAATGGCCGGAAGCCAAGGCGATGATCCTGGCGCTCGATCCGCAGGACCCTGTCCGGTCCGTCGCCCTCTCGGACCTTTATGTTGCGAAGGATTCCCCGCGCGTAGAGCTGTTCGACCTTCTGGAACTCATCAACAAGTCGGCCTGGCTGCCCAGCGCCGATCAGCTTTCGCGTATGGCGCAAAAGCGCGGTGCGACCATCCTGCCTATCCTGCCCCAGGTGCAGAAGATGGTCTGGCTCGGCTCCGCGCCCCGCCGCGAATATGTCTCCACTACCAAGACCGATCTGGCTGCTCAGGCGCTGGTTGGGCAGATGACCCCCTTCATCAAAAATGATGATCCTGCCGGCGCCGAAATGCTTCTTGCGACAGGTGAGATGGGCCTGACTCCTGAGGGCCTGACCGAGGTGCGCCAGCGTGTCGCCTGGACCTATTATATCGAAAGCGATGACGCGAACGCCCGCCGCATGGCCGCCAAGGCGCTCGAAACGCGCGCGGGCGGCGATTGGTCGGTACAGGCGCACTGGACGACCGGCCTCGCCGCATGGCGTCAGAATGATTGCACCGCCGCTGCGCCTGCTTTCGCCAATGTCGCCGCCATGGCCGGAAATGCCGACATGCGCGCCGCAGGCGCCTATTGGGCCGCCCGCGCCTATATGGTTTGCGGACAGGCCGAAAAGGTCGAAGCTCTGCTGAAGACCGCAGCCCGTTCAGACGAAACTTTCTATGGTCTGCTCGCCCGCGAGACGCTCGGGATGCCGGTCGGTGGCGTCAAGGTCACGTCGCGCTTCGGCTCGGCTGACTGGCAGCAGTTGAAGGACAGCCCCAATGTTCGCGCCGCCGTCGCTATGGCCGCCATCGGCCAGACAGCAAAGGCCGATCAGTTTATAAGGCATCAGGCCCGCATCGGTGGGGCAGGTCAATATGATGCACTGCTCAAGCTGGCGAACGCGCTGAACATGCCCGCAACCCAGCTTTGGCTCGCCCATAATGGCCCTGCAGGCAAGCAACCCGGCAGCTTCGCTCGCTTTCCTGCACCTGATTGGCGTCCGGACGGTGGCTGGCGCGTCGATCCGGCGCTGATCTACGCCCATACGCTTCAGGAATCGGGTTTTCGCAGCGATGTGGTTAGCAGCGCAGGCGCACGCGGGCTGATGCAGGTTCTACCCGGCACCGGTAGCGACATGGGACTTGCGTCCCCCGCACAGCTTTTCGTGCCCTCGACCAACATGGAATATGGCCAGCGCTATCTGGAAAATCTCCGCAACATGAGCGCGACCGGCGGGCTGCTGCCCAAGGTCATGGCCGCCTATAATGCTGGGCCGCTTCCGGTCGAACGGTGGAACAGCGAAGTGAAGGACAATGGCGACCCGCTGCTCTTCATCGAATCGCTGCCCTATTATGAAACTCGGGCCTATGTGAACACCGTGATGCGCAACTACTGGATGTATCAGATCCAGGCGAAGGGCAGCGCCGAATGCCTTACCGGCATGGCGCAGGGCATGTGGCCCGCCTTCCCCACCGCCAAGGGCGTGCGCATGGTCCGCCTGACGCAAAAGGGGAATTTGGCGGCGCCTAGCATTGCTGGCGGCTCCGACTGATGCCGATTGATGAAGGCCGGCCATTTTTGCCGGTACGCATCGCGCTTCTCACTGTGTCAGACACCCGCGGCCTGGCGGAAGACCGATCGGGCGACATACTCGCTGAACGGATAAAAAGCGCCGGTCACATATTGGCTACGCGCCACATCGAACGGGATGACTGCTCGGCGATCGTTGCGCGCCTTCACAGCTGGATCGACGACCCGCAGATCGACTGCGTCATCACAACCGGAGGCACCGGGGTCACAGGGCGGGACGTGACGCCAGAAGCGCTTGCACAGGTACAGGACAAAGAAATCCCCGGCTTCGGCGAGCTGTTCCGCTGGCTCAGCTATCAGACCATCGGCACCTCCACCATCCAGTCCCGCGCCACCGCCTGCGTTGCGCGCGGCACCTATATATTCGCGCTTCCCGGATCGACCGGCGCAGTCAAGGATGCGTGGGACGGCATCCTCTCCAGCCAGCTCGACAGCCGCTTTCGTCCCTGTAATTTCGTCGAACTGATGCCCCGTCTGATGGAGCGTTGATACAGCGCACTTGCACGTGCGTTCTCTTTATGTTCTAATCCCTCATGGCTACGGAGAAGGGACGAGGCGCAACGCTGAACGGCGAAAGCCGCCGGTTCAATCTTGCCGAACATATCGCGGACGGCGACTGGCTCGATGCACTGGAACTGGTCGATGGCGCAAAGCCGCGCCGCCGAACAGAAGTAACCGTAGAGCGTCCGCGGACCATCATCAGCCGCAACAAGTCCCCCGACCTCTCCTTCACACAATCTATCAACGCCTATCGGGGCTGCGAGCATGGCTGCATCTACTGCTTTGCTCGGCCCACCCACGCCTATCACGACCTGTCGCCTGGGTTGGATTTTGAAACACGATTGTTCGCGAAGCCCGATGCGCCGGCTCTGCTGAGAGCAGAACTGTCAAAGCCATCATATAATGTCTCTCCCATCGCCATGGGAACGAACACCGATCCCTATCAGCCGATAGAAAAAGATTGGAAGATTACGCGACAATGCATTGAAATACTTGTAGAATGTGGCCACCCTCTCTTCATAACGACGAAGTCAGACCGGGTCCTGCGCGACATCGACCTGCTTACCCGATTGGCCCGCGATCGCCTTGTCGCGGTCATGGTGTCGGTCACCACATTGGACCCGAAAGTTGCGCGCACCTTGGAACCACGCGCCGCCCATCCCCTCCGGCGCGTCGAGGCCATCCGCCAGTTGGCATCCGCAGGCGTTCCCGTTGTCGCCAGCATATCGCCGATCATTCCAGCGATCACTGATCACGAGATCGAATCCATTATCGAAACGGTCGCCTCAGCCGGCGCCCGCGACGCCACGTTCATTCCTATCCGCCTCCCCCACGAAGTCGCCCCCCTCTTCCGCGCCTGGCTACAGGAACATTACCCCGACAGATCCGCGCGTATCATGCATATCCTTCATGAAATCAGGGGTGGTCGCGATAATGATCCGAATTTCGGCACCCGAATGCGCGGTCAAGGAGTCTGGGCCGACCTGATCCGAACGCGCTTCATCAAAGCACGGAAGCGAGCAGGTTTCTCCGGCGAGCGACTAACTCTCCGAACCGACCTGTTCCGCCGCCCGCAAGGGCGACAGCTTCAACTTTTTTGATTTAAGCGGTAGCCGCAACAAGCCTGAACCCGGACCGCCGGCTGCGCGCGCGATAGCCGTCTGCTTTCGGTTCCATCCGCTCGAAGCGATGGATAACGATGCCAGGGATCAGTGCGATGGCGTCCACCTGGTCGGCGCCAATCAGATAATCATCCCCCACAAACAACCGCGCCGCCTTGCCTCCGGCGATCGGCGCGCGCAAAAATACCTCGCTCCGCCCGCCCTTGGCGTTCAGCAGCAATTCGGCCAACGCCTCGACGGCGGCAGTGTCCTGAGCGTCAACGACTAGTTCCATGCGCGAGGCACTGGCAAGCTGGTGAAACTGCTCAACGCTTCGTATCGTAACCCGGGGGTTTTCCTCGCCTGGCATGCGATCCAGTTCCACCATCAGCAATGCGCAGTCACCTTCGCGCGCCATCGCCTCGATCGCCTTGCAAGCGTCTTCCTCAAAGCAGCTAGCCTGAAACTGACCGCTGCTATCCGAGAAGGTCGCCGCAGCGTAGCGCGCACCGCGCCGAGTTTCCCGCCAACGTACTTCCTCGACCATTGCGGCCATGACCGCATTGGCGCGCCCACCCTCTGCGACCGGCTCGGAACAGATGGCTCCATAGCTTTTTGCCCCCCGCGCTTCAGCCAGATGCCGATAACGATCAACCGGGTGGGCCGAGAAATAGAAGCCGAACGCATCCTTCTCCTGCGCCATGCGGTCAGCTGTTGACCAGGTCTGGTGCGGCGGAATGCGGACATCGGCATGCGGCGTTTCCACATCGCCAAACAAACCGCCCTGTCCGCTCTCCCGCGCCTCGGCGGCGCTGGCGGCGACGCTCAGGATCATATCTGCTGCAGCATGAACGCCTGCCCTGTCGGCGTGAATGCCGTCAAATGCTCCTGCCGCAGCCAAGCTTTCAAGCTGTCGGCGGTTGAGCAGGCGTGGTTCGATCCTGTCCGCAAAATCGTCGAGCGACTTGAATGGTCCTCCAGCGTCTCGTTCAGCAACGAGCTGCTCCATCGCCTTTTCGCCCACGCCCTTGAGCCCACCCAAGGCATAGCGCACCGCGAAACCCAACCGGTTATCCTCTCCGTCATGCTCGACCGGCTCTACGGAAAAATCGGCAAGGCTGCGATTGATGTCAGGCGCAAGACAGCTAAGACCCATACGCCGCATGTCGTCAACGAAGACGGTCAGCTTGTCCGTCAAATGTATGTCAAAGGCCATCGAGGCGGCATAAAATTCAGCCGGATAATGCGCCTTAAGCCATGCCGTCTGGTAGGCGAGTAGTGCATAGGCTGCCGCGTGCGACTTGTTGAAGCCGTAGCCTGCAAATTTATCGATCAAGTCGAACAGTTCGTTGGCTTTGGCGGCCGGAATGTCGCTCTTTGCGCAGCCATCGACAAACCGCGCCCTCTGCGCGTCCATTTCCGCCTTGATCTTCTTGCCCATCGCGCGGCGGAGAAGGTCGGCGTCCCCCAGCGAATAGCCCGCCAGGATCTGCGCTGCCTGCATCACCTGTTCCTGATAGACGAAGATGCCGTAGGTTTCTTCGAGGATCGGCTTCAGCAGAATATGGGGATATTCAATCTCTTCCTGCCCGTTTTTACGACGGCCGAACATAGGAATATTGTCCATCGGACCGGGCCGGTACAGCGAAACGAGCGCAATGATGTCGCCGAAATTGGTCGGACGAACGGCGGCAAGCGTCTTGCGCATGCCTTCCGATTCCAACTGAAACACGCCAACCGTGTCGCCACGCTGGAGCAATTCATAAACCGCCGGGTCGTCCCAACCCAGGCTGCTGAGATCAACCTCAACGCCGCGCCCCGCGAGCAGTTGGACCGCTTTCTGCAGGACTGACAAGGTTTTAAGGCCGAGAAAGTCAAATTTTACGAGGCCAGCGCCCTCGACATATTTCATGTCGAATTGCGTCACGGGCATGTCCGAGCGCGGGTCGCGATAGAGAGGCACGAGCTGCGACAGCGGACGATCGCCAATCACCACACCCGCGGCGTGTGTCGAGCTATGGCGGGGGAAGCCCTCCAGCTTCATGGCATAATCGATCAGGCGCTTCACCTGAGCGTCATTGTCATATTCGGCCTTGAACTCGACAACGCCGTTCAGCGATCGTTCCAGCGTCCAGGGATCCGTCGGATGGTTTGGCACCAGCTTGGCGAGGCGATCGACTTGGCCATAGCTCATTTGTAGCACGCGACCTGTGTCCTTCAGCACCGCTCGCGCCTTCAGCTTACCGAAGGTGATGATCTGAGCGACATGATCCACGCCATATTTCTGCTGAACATAGCGGATCACCTCGCCCCGCCGCGTTTCGCAGAAGTCGATGTCGAAGTCGGGCATGGAGACGCGCTCGGGATTGAGAAAGCGCTCAAACAGAAGCCCCAGTTGCAGCGGATCGAGATCGGTGATCGTCAGCGCCCAGGCGACGACAGAACCTGCGCCAGAACCGCGGCCGGGTCCCACGGGTATGTCTTGTTCCTTGGCCCATTTAATGAAATCGGCAACGATCAGGAAGTAGCCGGGGAAGCCCATCTGTATGATAATATCGGTCTCGAATTGGAGCCGATCGAAATAGGGTTTGCGGGCTTCGTCATCGACAATAGCCGCCTTTGCCAAACGCGCCTCAAGTCCTTCCACCGCCTGTTCACGCAACATCTTTGCTTCGCCTTCGATGTCACCAGCTAGGCTTGGCAGGATGGGCTTACGTTTTGGCGCGGCCACGGCGCATCGTTGCGCAACCAGAAGCGTGTTTGCGAGGGCCTCGGGAAGATCCTCGAACAGCCGCTTCATTTCCGCCGCCGGCTTCATCCATGCATCGGGCGAACTGGTCCGGCGGTCGGGCGTTTCGACATAAGCGCCGTCTGCAATGCAGAGCATGACGTCATGCGCCTGGTGGAAGTGGGGCTCGGCAAAGCAGGTTGGATTGGTGGCGACCAGCGGCAATTCACGGCTGTAGGCAAGGTCCAGCAGTTCGGCCTCTGCTTTCCCTTCAATGGGGTCCAGCCTGCGGCAAATCTCAACATACAGCCGGTCGGGGAAAAGCGCCTCCAGCCCAGTGGCATAATCCAGCGCCGCGGCGGGCTGATCCTCCGCGAACAAGCGAGCGAGCGCCCCTTCGGCACCTGCCGTAAGGGCAATCAGGCCATCCGTCCGGCCTTCCAGCGCGTCGAGCGAGACATGCGGAACTTCTTCAACCGGGCGATCGAGGTGAGCAAGCGAGACCAGCTCGCAAAGATTGTCATATCCAATCTGGTCCTGAGCGTAGAGCGCGATCCAATCATGCACCGGAGCCGCATTAGCGGGGCGTCCCGGCCGCAAGATGCCGACCATCGCACCGATGATCGGCTGAACCCCTTCGCTCTTGCAGGCGTCCGAAAAGGCCATCGAGCCATAGAGCCCGTTACGGTCAGTGATCGCCGCCGCAGGAAAGCCCAGGGCCCGCGCCTGTTTCGCGATCTTCTTGGGCTCGATCGCACCTTCCAACATGGTGAAAGAGGAAAAAATGCGGAGAGGGACGAAACCGGCATGAGGCATGGCGCAGTGATAGGCCGCACAGGCGATTCGACGCCAGCCCTTCCTGCGGAATGCTGTGGATAAGCGCTGGTGACGCTGCCGCTAATCTCAGCGCTCCGGGCCTTTCGGCCGGTGTGGTTCGATCGCCGTTTTGGATTGGCTTTTCATGCCATTAAACAATCTCCAACTTCTCACGCCTAGGTGACGGCGTATGCGTTTATCGACGATCACCAACTGGGCTTATGGGGCAACCGTACTGCTGACACTTGCCTCCGGCACGACAATGCTGATGGCGTCGGGCGCGGAGAGGGTTGAACGCGCAGCCGTTGAGCAAAGGGCGCGTTTCGATCAGCTGACCGCCACTCTCCTCGAAGATAGTTATCGGCAGACCGAACAGGCGAGGACCTTTTCTATAACGGCCGATCCGACTCATGTGATCGCCTACCGCCGCGAGAAAGCGGCGCTTCGTTCCATCGAGCATCGCATCAGACTGTTGCAGGATGCCGGCGCAACGGAAGGCGAACTTGCCGCGCTCCGCGATGCTCTGCATTGGGCAGACGCACTCACCGACGAACAGGAAGCCGCGATACGCGCCGTCACGGATGGCAATCGAGACGCCGCGCGGACCATCTTGTTCGGTGATGAGTATGGCCGGGAACTGGACCGTATTGCGGCTCAGATCGGCAAATTCCAGTATATGCTCGATCAACGTACCGAGGCCGCGATCGCCCGCGCTACTGCAACCGCCCGTCAGTGGCGAACTATGTCTGAAATCATGCTGGGCGCTACTGCACTGCTCTTTCTCTGTGTTCTCTATTTCATTCTCAAACAGCGCATTTTGCACCCGGTGGTTCGCCTGAGCGATGTGGTGACGCGCTTGGCCGCCCAGGACTTCGCCGCCATTCCACCCGAATTTTCCCATGTCGATGAGATTGGCGACATGGCTCAGGCCATCCGTATTTTCCGCGAGAATGGATTGGAACGGCAGAGGCTGGAAAAGGAGCGGGACGCGGATCGGATCATGCGGGACCTTCTGTCGCGAATGACGCAGCGGCTTCAGGGGTGTGACAGTAGTTCCGATCTTGTCGATGTGGTCCGGTGGTTCGCTCCTGAAATCGCACCGGGTTTCGCCGGACGGCTCTATATTCATGATGCCCGCCGCAATGCCATGCGCCAGGCATGTGACTGGCTATCGCCCGTCCAATCGAAAGAAGAATTTCCCCCTTCCGCCTGTTGGGCGTTGCGTCGCGGTCAAATCCATCGCCCTGCCGGCAACATGATCGACATCCCCTGTGATCATCTGGGGGAACCGTCTGGCGTCGGGACCATATGCATCCCCTTGTCGGCGCAGGGCGAAACCATCGGCCTGCTCTATTTCGAAAAGCCCGAAAACATCATTGCCGATCAGATTGAGAGAACCGAAAAATATCTGGAGATGCTGGCCGAAAATATCGGCTTGGCGCTTGCCAACCTGCGGCTTCGTGATGCATTGCGCGAGATGGCCATGGTGGACGTGCTCACGGGTCTGGCGAACCGGCGGCGCTTCGACATGACGATCGAGGAAGAGGTTTCGCTCAGCAGCCGTAACCATTCTCCCCTCGCATGTCTCATGGCGGATATCGATCATTTCAAACGCTTCAATGACGCACATGGGCATGACGCAGGAGATGCGGTGCTGAAGGCTGTAGGCGGAGTGCTGGATGAAGCACTCCGTGAAGACGGCTATGCCTTTCGCTTGGGAGGCGAAGAATTCGTGCTGCTAATGCCGGGCTTCTCCCTAGATCAGGCTTTCGCCCGTGCGCAGCAGGTTCAAAATCGCATTCAGAAATTACGCGTGGAATATGGGCACCAAGAGCTTGGCCCAATAACCGCATCCTTCGGTCTCGCGGTATATCCGGACCATGGCCAGCCTAAAACGTTGGTTCAGACCGCCGACGCGGCTCTCCTTCGAGCGAAGGCGCAGGGACGCGATCAGATTGTGGTAGCTACAGTTCGCGATGAAATGTCAGCGCGGGTCTGACGCCTCTTCCAGGAAGCCCTCATGCAGCCGCACCACGCGGTCCATTTTTTCCGCAAGCCGTTCGTTATGGGTGGCGACCAAGGCCGCCGATCCTTCCTCCCGCACAAGCCGCAGAAACTCTGCAAGAACGATGTCGGCGGTCCGCTCGTCCAGATTGCCTGTAGGCTCATCGGCCAGAATAAGAGCTGGCCTGTTGGCCAAGGCTCTGGCGACAGCGACGCGCTGCTGCTCGCCACCGGAAAGCTGGCTTGGCCGATGATCAAGGCGGTGGCCAAGGCCAAGTGACGTAAGAAGCGACTCCGCCCTCAAGCGCGCCTTATTCATGTCCGTGTCGCGGATGACCTGCGGCAGAATGACGTTCTCCGCAGCATTGAAGTCTGGCAGCAGGTGATGAAATTGATAGACGAACCCCAGCGCGTCCCTGCGCAACCGGGTTCGGCCGTCATTGTCGAGGCGCGCCGCCTCCTGACCATCGATGCGTATCGATCCGTCAAAGCCGCCTTCAAGCAGCCCGACAGCCTGTAGAAGCGTCGATTTTCCCGAACCTGATGGGCCGAGGAGCGCGACGATCTCCCCTTCACCCACCGTCAGATCGACGCCGCGCAAAACCTCGATTGTCACCCCACCCTGGGTGAAGCTACGTTTAAGGCCCGCGACCTTCAGAATATCATTCATAACGCAGCACCTGGACGGGATCAGTATTGGCAGCCTTGAAGGCAGGATAAAGCGTTGCCAGGAAACTGAAGATCAAAGCCATAAGGCATATGATCGAGATTTCGATCGGGTCAGGCTTGGCGGGCAATTCGGTCAAGAAACGGATCGAGGGATCCCACAGATTCTGCCCAGTAAGGAACTGGATCGCGTTCACGACGCTCTGGCGGAAGAAGAGGAATGTGAAGCCCAGCACCATTCCCGCCGCCATCCCAAGCGAACCAATAGTTACACCAACGGTCATGAAGATTTTGACCAGTCCGGCGCGGCTAGCGCCCATTGTTCGCAGGATCGCAATGTCCCGTGTCTTCGCCCGCACCAGCATGATAAGTGAGGACAGGATGTTGAAAACCGCGACAAGGACGATGATCGAAAGCACCACGAACATGGCGACACGCTCGACGGCTAACGCCTCGAACAAGGAAGCGTTCATCTGGCGCCAGTCCGTCACGACGGCGCGACCAGCTACTTTGCCTGCCAAAGGCTGCAATATTGCGCCCACCTGATCTGCATCGACCGTTTCCACCTCGATCATGCCAACAACATCGCCCAGCAACAACAAGGTCTGCGCGTCCTCCATTGGCATAACGACGAAGGCCTTGTCATAATCATAAACGCCGACTTCGAAGATCGCCGCCACTTGGTAAGAAACCTGCCGGGGGACCGTGCCGAACGGCGTCGATCTGCCAGCCGGGTTGATGATCGTGATACTATCGCCAAGCCGGAGCCCGAGATTTTCAGCCAATCGCGATCCAATGCCAACCTTGCCGCCATTAGCTGTCAGGTCATCCAAGCTTCCGGCAAGCACCTTGGCTTTCAGCGTTGAATTGTTGCGGATGTCCTTCACCGTCATGCCGCGGACCAGCACAGCCTCCACACGGCCCTGGAAGCTGCCGAGAAGCGGCTGTTCGATCAACGGTGTTGCGCTTGTCACACCCGGCGTCGCCTGCGCTTCCTTTAGGATGGACCGCCAGTCCGGCAGCCTCCCGCCATAGCCCTGGACGACGGCATGGCCGTTCAGGCCAACAATCTTGTCGAACAATTCCGCCCGAAATCCATTCATGACGCT
Organism: Sphingobium tyrosinilyticum; assembly: GCF_042654265.1. Taxonomy (NCBI): domain Bacteria; kingdom Pseudomonadati; phylum Pseudomonadota; class Alphaproteobacteria; order Sphingomonadales; family Sphingobiaceae; genus Sphingobium; species Sphingobium tyrosinilyticum. The sequence goes on from NZ_JBHSFZ010000064.1 coordinate 101,358, forward strand.
CATCACGATGATGAGAGCCGCAACCCCCAGCATCACGGCTGCCAAGCTGATCCCTGCTACCAGGAAGATGAATCCTTCGCCTTTGCCAGGCAGCAGATAGCGCTTGGCGATCATACGTTCGTATCGAGATAAGATCATGATGGCGCAGACGGCCTTTTACGTGGGACTAAGTCCTGCCCGTCTAGCAGGGTCTCATCCAACGGCAAGCGTTGCGGATTGTTGCACCTCAGCCACAGGGTCGGAGGGAAAAGTTTCCGCTGCGGAAATAGGCCGTGACAGCAGCCTGCTGGAGCCATAGCAAAGTCAGCGAAGCACAGGTTAATGGCCGTGGTTCAGGGATACTGCATCCCGCTTCGAGCTTAGGGGGCTAAGAAGCGGTCGAGGCAGGCCAAGGGGGAGACGAGCAATCGTCCATTAGTGCCCGGATCGTGGGAACGCGGTCCGGGCACTTTTGATTCCGCTCTCGTCCACTTGAATCCGTCTTCATTCCAACCATATCAACGACGCTCGGCCGCCTTATGGGGCCAAGCACCGTATCGCCGGATGCCTTTTCGGGTTCGGCACGTTCATTTTGCTCTGATGGAGATTATGACATGCGTGGTTTTGATCTTACCCCCTATCGTCGCTCAACCGTCGGCTTTGACCGTCTTTTCGACCTGATCGAAAATAACGCTCGGTTGCAGCAGGGCGACAACTATCCTCCTTTCAATATCGAGCGCCTTTCGGAGGATCGCTACCGTGTAACGCTGGCAGTGGCCGGTTTCCGTCCTGACGAAATCGACATTACCGCTCAGCAGAACTTGCTCCAAGTTGTTGGACGCAAAGACGACAGCGCTAGCTCGGACCGTTCCAAATTCCTGCATGTGGGTATCGCCAATCGCAGCTTTGAACGGCGCTTTGAGTTGGCTGACTTTGTGCGGGTGGAAAAGGCCGATCTTGCGGATGGCTTGCTGATAGTTGATCTGGTCCGCGAAATCCCGGAAGCCATGAAACCCAAGAAGATCGCGATCAATGGCGGTCAGCTTGTGGAGATCAGCAGCGATCGCGACGCCGCCTGATTGCTTGATATTGAAAGACGAAATCGGGGCGCGGTCAGTGGGCCGCGCCCTTTTTTGCAAGTCAAATTTCGACTTGGCTCCCCAACTCCACCACGCGATTCGTCGGCAAGCGGAAAAATTCCATCGCGCTTTCCGCGTTACGCAGCATCCAGGCGAAGATCTTTTCCCGCCACAGCGGCATGCCAGGCTTGGCAGAAGGCAGCAGAGTCTGGCGCGCCAGGAAGAAGCTGGTTTCCATCATCCTGAATGCTTGACCGCAGCCGGTAACATTCTTGAGCGCAGCGGGCACATCTGGCTCCTGCATGAAGCCATATTGCAGGATCAGACGGAAGAATCCTCTGCCTAGGTCCTCCAGCTTGCAGCGGCCGTCCTCTTCGACGACCGGCACATCCCGGATTTTTACGGTCAACAGAATCACGCGCTCATGCAGCACCTTGTTGTGCTTCAGGTTATGGAGCAGCGCATGGGGCACACCGTTCGAGGTTGACGTCATGAACACCGCAGTGCCGGGTACGCGCACCGCACTATTGGCGGCCGAAGCGACGAACACCGGGATCGGCATGGCAGCCTCGCGAAGCCGATCCTGAACCAACCGGCGCCCGCGTGACCATGTCGTCAGCAAGGTGAAAACCACAAAGCCGATCAAGAGCGGGAACCAGCCACCGTCCGGAACCTTCGTAAAATTCGCGGCGAGGTAAGCTCCATCGACAAGGAAGAAGACGGCCAGCAATGGCGCGGAATAATACCAGCGCCATTTCCACAGCCGATAGAGCAGCACCGTCAGGAGCAAATTGTCGATGAACATGGCGCCGGTCACCGCGATGCCGTAGGCAGCGGTCAGGTTTGACGATGTCTGGAACACCAGAACGAGCAGGATTACCATCACCATCAGTCCCCAGTTTATCAGGGGAATGTAAATCTGGCCTGCCGTCGAAGCGCTGGTATGAGCGATGCGCAGGCGCGGCATGAAGCCCAGTTGGATCGCCTGCTGAGTGACCGAAAATGCGCCTGATATCACCGCTTGGCTGGCGATGATCGCTGCCAAGGTGGCAAGAGCGATAAGCGGCAGTTGCGCCCATTGTGGAGCCAGATGATAGAAGGGACTGTGTAGCGCTGCGGCGCCCTCACGGAACAGCAAGGCCCCCTGCCCCATATAGTTCATCATTAGGGCTGGCAGCACGAAGGAAAGCCAGGACACGCGTATGGGGCTGCGGCCGAAATGCCCCATATCCGCATAAAGCGCTTCGGCGCCCGTAACAGCAAGCACGACTGCGCCTAGCGCTAGGAAAGCGGGCAAAGGGTCAGTCACAAAAAACATGACGGCCCAATAAGGGTTGAAGGCGTAGAGAATCCCAGGCGTCTTAATGATGCTGATAACGCCGAGCGTCGCGATCGTGACGAAATAGATCAGCATGATCGGGCCGAAAAGCGACGCCACGCGGGTGGTGCCCAGACCCTGTATCCAGAACAGGCCCACAAGAATTATGACTGCTGCAGGAAGGATGGCGGGGGCGAGCGCTGAATTATAAACGGCTAGCCCTTCGACAGCCGACAAAACCGACACTGCCGGGGTGATCATGGAATCGCCGTAGAAGAGCGATGTTGCAAAAACGCCGAGTAGGACGATGCCACGAGACCAACGCTGCGTCTTCGTCTGACCGTTGATCAGCGCGAGGAGAGCAAGGCTGCCTCCCTCTCCCTTGTTATCGGCACGCATGATGATGGTGACATATTTCAGTGTCACTACCAACATCATCGACCAGAACATCAGGCTGATCACGCCCAGAATATGGTCCGGGTCTAGCGCGAGGTGATGATGCCCAGCGAAGGTTTCGCGGAAAGCGTAGAGCGGGCTGGTGCCGATGTCGCCGAACACAATCCCGATTGCGCCGACGACGAGCTTCAGGGTCGCCTTCTGTCCCGCATGGCTGTGTCCTTGGCCGTCTTCCTCATCAGCATGCGTTGCACCGCTCACCAATTGATCAGCCATGAAGGAAACGCCGAATGGTCATGATCGTCCGACACCCGAGCCAAGGCAGCCTGCGAGATTGTCTCGCTCGCCCCCGAAAAACGCCGCGCCCTATCACGCCTGATTGAGCAGCGCAAATGATGGAGCACTGTTTCAAGGCGCTTACTGCGGACCCGCAGCCAACATCGCGTCGATACGCGCGATATTGAGGTCCAGTTCCGCCTTGATCTTCGATCCTTCCGGCGCGCTCGCAGCCAAAGGCGCCCAAAGCTCTTTGGCCGCTTGCAGCTGGCCTGCCCGAACGAGGGCCAGTCCGTAGAAGTAGCGGGGCGCAGGCGCCTCGGGATCGATCGCCATAGCCCGGCGATATGCAAAGTCCGCACCGGGCGACACAACTCCATCAGCATGGGCCACAAGCGCGTTCCCTAGCCCTAACCAGAGGTTCGCGTCATTCGGCGACTGCTTCAATCCGGCGCGTAGTACATTCGCCGCTTCTTTAGTCTTGCCCTGTCTGCCAAGTCCGTCTGAAAGCATGAGCCACTGGCCCGCTTGGCCGTAGCGTTCCGCCATGCCGCGACGCTGCTCGGCAAGTTGCTCGTCGAACTGTAAGGCCTTGGCGGCGCCGGCTTCTTTCGGTGCCCCAGCCAATCCGGGATTCCCTTGCCAAGCATAGCCGGCAAGGCCCAGCAGCAACGCAGCTGCCGTGATTTCCCATGCCGAGCGAGGAATCCGGCCAACGGCAACCAACGCCGCCATCAGGACGATCGACAGTCCTACCGCGATGATCCATCCCGTCATGACCGCTTTCCTCGCTTGATACGGCCACGCAGCAACAGCAGGCCAAGGCCGATCAGCAGCAATGGTGCGCCCCACAAAGGCCACAGGACGGGATCAGCGGTGGGCTCATAGCTTACCCAATCGCCGTAGCGCTCGATCAGCCATGTCCGAATATGTTCGGGTTCTTCGCCAGCCATTATCCGCTCCCTGATCTGGGAACGCATATCTCCTGCAAGGCTCGCATTGCTGTCAGCGATCGACTGACTCTGACAGGTGAGGCAGCGAATGGTCTCCATCAAAGCTTTCGCCTTGCGCTCAAGCGCGGGATCGCTGATCTGCCGATCGGCATAAGGGGCAGGTGGAAGCGCCGACTGCGCCGATACCGCCGTGCTGAATAGCAACGCGAACAAGGCCAGCAACGTCTTCATCGTGTATCCCTCAGGCGCTGCAAGATCATCGGCAGGTCGTCGGCGCGTATGTCGCCTATATGCTGATAAGCAATTCGCCCCCTGCCATCGATGATGAAACTCTCCGGAACGCCGGACGAGCCGATCGCGATCTGGACACTGCTGCGCGCATCCAGTCCGATGCGCGAATAGGGATTGCCGTAACGCTGCAGAAAACGATCGACATCCGGTCGTGCGTCGCGGATCGCGATGGCGTCGATTTCCACTCCCGCCTCTTTCAGCGCCATGAGCTGCGGCGCCTCGGCGGCGCAGGGGACGCACCAACTGGCGAATATGTTCAGGAGGCGGGGCCTTCCTGTCGCCAACTGCGTACTCGCCAGTGGGGGCCGATCACTTGCTGCCGCTGGCAAAGTGAAAACCGGAAGCGTCTTGCCGACTAGTTTCGACGTGATGACCCTATCGTCGGGTTTGAGGAGGCCACTCGCGAACAATATGAAAAAACCCGCAAAGAGCGCGAGGGGTAGCCAGATCAGCAGCTTCCTCATGCCGTGGCGGCCCTTCCCCGCCACTTGATAAGCCAGCCCCGCCGCTCACGGCCCAGCAATGCCAATGCACCGCCCAGGGCGATCAATCCTCCACCCAGCCAAATGAGCGTCACGAAGGGTTTCCACCATATACGAAGCTGCCAGCGGCCCTGATCCGCCTCCTGACCCAGAACGACATAGAGTTGGCCATTCCAGCGCGTGAGGAGGGCCGCTTCAGTCGTGGTGGTCGGCGGCGATGCGAAGAAGCGCGATTGAGGATGCAATATCACGGGCGGTCCGCCATTGCGGCTGACCTCCATGTCCGCCTGCAAGGCTGTCCAATTATCCCCAGCTATCGGCGAAATCTGAAGGAGGCGCAGCTTCCAATCGGCCGCTTCGACGATGTCACCGGGTCGCACGGCCGCAAGCTTCTCTACCGTGAAGGCGGAATCACTCGCCATGCCAGCAAGGCTGACGGCACATCCTAAATGTGCGATCACCATGCCCCAGGTAAAAATGGGGGTGCGACGCAGATTTCGCTTCCACAGGGGCGCGACACTTGCTGCGCCTACCGCCAAGGCGATGACCAGCCCAAGGAAAGGCAGGACGCCAATCCTTCCCCAGACGAGCATCGCTAGGCCGGCAACAACGAGCAAGGCGATCACTGCAGGGGCGATCAGGCGGCGGGACACCTCTCCGAACCGGTCCCGGCGCCAGCGCGTAAGAGGCCCCGCCGCCATGACGATCATCAGGATGAGGGCAACCGGCCCGGCGATCCGATCGAAATAGGGGGCGCCCACAGACACTTTATGCCCGAAAGCTTCGGTCAACAGCGGATAGAGAGTGCCGATGAGGACAAGGCCGAGAATGACCGAAAGCAGCAAATTATTGACAACCAACATCGTCTCGCGGCTGACGAGCTCAAAAGGCGCACCTTCTCGAACGGCACCGACGCGCCAACCGAACAGCGCGAGCGCCCCACCGATATAGACACCAAGCAGCACAAGAATGAAGGTGCCACGCTCCGGATCGACGGCGAATGCATGAACGCTGGTCAATATGCCCGACCTGACGAGGAAGGTCCCGACCATCGACATGGAGAAGGCGATCACAGCCAGCATCACGGTCCAGGCCCTGAGCGCGTCGCGGGTCGCGAGAACCGTCACACTATGCAGCAGCGCCGTGGCGGCAAGCCAAGGCATTAGCGAGGCGTTTTCCACAGGGTCCCAGAACCACCAGCCGCCCCAGCCTAGCTCATAATAAGCCCAGTAGCTCCCCGCAGTGATCCCTAACGTCAGGAGTATCCAGGCAGCCAGCACCCAAGGCCGCATGGCGCGCGCGAAAGCCGCATCTACCTGCCGCGTGAGCAAAGCCCCAATGGCAAAAGAGAACGCGACGGAGAGGCCGACATAGCCAAGATATAGAGTGGGCGGGTGGAAGGCAAGACCGGGGTCTTGCAGGAGTGGATTGAGCCCCTGACCGTCCGCCGCCGGCGGATTGATCCGGGCGAACGGATTGGAGGCGAATAGCAGGAAAGCATAGAAGCCGAGGCTGATAGCGGCCTGTCCGCCGAGCGTCGCCATATGCGTCTCGCGTCGCAGCGCCCGCTCAAATAAGGCCACAGCCGCACCAGCGACCCCCATGACGGTCACCCAGAGCAGCATCGACCCTTCGTGGTTGCCCCAGGTTCCCGCGAACTTATAGAGCCAAGGCTTCATCGAATGGCTGTTGGTGGCAACCAGCAACACCGACATGTCGGACCGCATGAAGAGCGTAATCAACGACACAAATGCGATTGCGGTCAGCAAACCCTGCGCGACAGCTATGGGACGGACGGCCCCTAATAGCTCCGGCTTGTCTCCAGCAAGGCCAAGACCCGACAACATCAATTGAAGCAGCGCCAGCGCGGCGGCCAACCATAGCGCGGCTAAGCCGGCTTCCGCGATCATGCGCCCTCCCCGAATATTTCCCGATTGGTTACCGAATGGATCATGTTCACCGATCGGCCTTCATTTCATGTGTCTTCTCATTATAGCGCATGCCTTCCAGTTCACGGGGCATGTAGCGCTCATCATGCTTGGCCAGCAGGTTGGTGGCGACAAAAGTGCCTGAGGTGTCGAACGAGCCTTCTGCGACCACGCCCGATCCTTCGCGAAAGAGGTCGGGCGCTATACCCTTGAAGATCGCTGGAACCGTCGCTTGGCCATCGGTTACATCAAAATGGATAGTCACACCGTCTGCCGCGCGCTTTAAACTGCCTCTAACCACCATGCCCCCCAGGCGAATGGCCTTACCAGGCTCCACACCCTTGGTGCGGACATCGGCGGGCGCGTAGAAATAGGCTGCTTCGTCGCGCAGCGCGGATGCCGCGAGCAGACCTGCACCAATCAGGGCGAGCAAAGCGACCAAGGCCAGTATCAGACGTTGATGCTTGGCCTTCATGACTTATCCGACAATTTTTGCGCGGCCATTTCCGCGCTCCGCATGGACCGCCAGCAAAACAGGCACAGCGCGGCCGTGCCCAGAAAGGTGAGTGCATAGGCGCCGATCACAAAGGCCCATTGGTTCATGCCGCTATCCTCGCGCCAGCCGCTGCATGCGCGCTTCCACCTTGTTACGGGCCAATATCGTTCGCATCCGCATCAGGACGATGGCGCCGAACAGCAGCGAAAATCCTGTAAGCGTGAAGCCAAGCGGCCAAAGCAGCGACACATCGATACTCGAACCGCTTAAAGTGATGCTGGGTCCCTGATGCAGGCTGTTCCACCACACGACGGAACGATTGATAATCGGTATGTTCACCGCTCCGACGAGCCCAAAAATGGCCGTAACGGGACTCACCCCACCCTGCCCCTGACGAGCGCTCGCATTGCCGAGCGCAATATATCCAAGATACAGGAACAAGAGCACAAGCATGGACGTCATACGGCCATCCCATTCCCACCACGTTCCCCACGTAGGGCGCCCCCAGATTGATCCTGTGGCAAGGCAGATTGCAGTGAACAATGCTCCTGGCGCCGCAATCGCCCGTCCCGCGACGGCTGCAAGCGGGTGCCGCCAGACCAACTGCATAAGTGCCGCGATAGCGATGCCCGCCCACCCGGCCATGCCCAGCCATGCCGCAGGCACATGGATATACAATATCCGGACCGTCTCGCCTTGAAGGTAATCGGCGGGCGTCATGAACAGGCCACAGGTCGCTCCCGCCACAAGCAGCGCGAGGCCGGGCCAGAAAAGCCAGACAGTGAGCGGCCGAGCGATCTTGAGGAAGCGGGCAGGATTGGCGAAGCGGTGCATTTGGACAGGCTCTTTAGCCGCGCCTCGCTCGCAAAGCCAGTAGCCCTTTTTGCTCCTGCCGACGCAGAAAAATCCCGCCCTTTACACAGCTGAGCAGGCTTTTTTGTTACTAGCAGGCGACAAATCGCAATCGAACCACTATATGCGCGCGCAGCAGCCCAATTGAGGCGTACAGCATCGGCTATGGATCCGCTCGCACCCATGTTTACGACAAATCCGTTCGACGACGACAAGCTGCGTGAAGAATGCGGCATTTTCGGGGTCATTCAAGCCGAAACCGCTTCGGCGATCGTGGCGCTTGGCCTTCATGCGCTCCAACATCGCGGACAGGAAGCCGCGGGTATTACCAGCTGGGACGGCCATGATTTCCATACCCATCGAGCGATGGGTCATGTGGCAGGCAATTTCGACCGCGACGAAGTGATTCGCGGGCTCCCCGGCGATACAGCGGTCGGCCATGTCCGCTATTCCACCACCGGCGAAACCTCGCTTCGTAACGTGCAGCCGCTTTATGCCGAACTCAATTCGGGTGGCTTCGCCATCGCGCATAATGGCAATATTTCCAATGCGATGAAGCTGCGCCGCGAGCTTATTCGCCGCGGGTCCATCTTCCAATCGACGTCCGATACGGAGGTCATCATCCATCTGGTGGCAACCTCCACATACCGGACGCTGCTGGACAAATTCATCGATGCCCTAAAGCAGGTCGAAGGCGCCTATTCTCTTATTGTCACGACGCCTGAAGGCATGATTGCATGCCGCGATCCGCTAGGCATTCGGCCGCTGGTCATGGGTAAACTCGGAGACTCCATCATCTTCGCTTCCGAAACGGTGGCTTTCGATGTCGTAGGCGCAGAGCATTTGCGTTCGATCGAGCCCGGCGAACTGGTCATTGTGACTCATGATGGCCAGGTTCGTAGCCACCGGCCATTCGGCGAAGTGCACCCCCGCCCCTGCATCTTTGAACATGTCTATTTCAGCCGCCCTGATTCAATAGTCGATGGGTCGAGCGTCTATTCGGTTCGCAAAGCAATCGGTGCACAGTTGGCGGTCGAAAACCCTGTGGATGCCGATTTGGTCATTCCAGTCCCCGACAGCGGCGTGCCCGCGGCGATCGGCTATGCCCAACAGTCCGGTATCCCATTTGAATTGGGGATAATCCGGTCGCACTATATCGGCCGCACCTTCATCCAGCCGGGCGACAAGGTCCGCCACCTCGGGGTGAAGCTCAAGCATAATGCCAACCGTGCGCTTATCGATGGCAAGCGGGTTGTCCTTATAGACGATTCGATCGTGCGTGGGACCACGAGTCTCAAAATCGTTCAGATGATGCGCGAGGCTGGGGCAAAGGAAGTGCATATGCGCATCGCTAGCCCGCCAACCCGGCACAGCTGCTTCTATGGCGTCGATACCCCGGAGCGCACCAAGCTGCTGGCGCATCGCTTGGACATCGGCGGGATGCAGGATTTTATCCATGCCGACAGCCTGTCTTTCATCTCGATCGACGGGCTTTACAAGGCGCTTGGAGAAGCGAAGCGGGCTGACATTCGGCCGCAATATTGCGACGCCTGCTTCACGGGCGACTACCCGACCACGCTCACCGATCAGGACGAAGTCGTCGTTCAGAACCAGCTCGAACTGCTGGCAGAGCGGGTCGTCTGATCCTTCATCCGACTCGGGTTGGCTGCTCGCTCTGAGTAGCCACCAATTTCACCTAACGAACCGGCCCTCTCGGTGGAGACGGGCGAACAGGATGCTTCATGTCCACTCTTCCTCTTTCCGGTAAGCTTGCCCTGGTAACTGGCGCTAGTCGGGGCATTGGTGCGGCAACCGCCGAAGCCTTGGGTGCGGCGGGTGCGCATGTCATCCTGACCGCCAGGACGGTCGCTGGTCTGGAAGAAGTTGAAGAACACATCCATAGCGCAGGCGGCAATGCCACCATAGCGCCTCTCGACCTGATCGATGGCGAAAGCATCGGGCGGCTTGCGCAGGCAGTGTCGGGCCGCTGGCAGGCGCTGGACGTTCTCGTGCTCAATGCCGCGACGCTGGGTAGTCTGGCTGCGGTGCCCGCAATTGATGCGAAGGAATTTGCACGGCTGCTGACACTCAACATAGCTGCGCCACAGGCGCTGATCGCCGCATTCGATCCGATGCTACGCGCCAGTGCCAATGCGCGCGTGATCGCCGTCACATCATCCGTCGCGACCGCACCGCGCGCCTATTGGGGCGGATATGGCGCGTCCAAAGCCGCATTAGAAACGCTGGTCAGCGCCTATGGCGAGGAGGTGAAAAATATCTCCGCGATTCGCACGCATATCGTCGATCCGGGCGCCACGCGGACCGCGATGCGCGCGCGCGCATTCCCGGGCGAAGATCCGGCGACGCTCAAAGGACCCGAAGTGGTCGGCCAAGCCATTGTCGATCTTGTCCTGACCGACCGGCCCAACGGCTACCACCACCGCGTGGATTGACGCTTAGTTCGGTTTTACTAGCGTCACTTGCGCGACGTCGATCATGCCGCCCCGGAAGCCGCCTTCACAATACATGAGATAATAGCGCCAGAGCGCGACAAAATGCTGGTCAAAGCTAGGGGGGAGCAGGCCACGATCGACAATCAGATCGAATCGCTCCCTCCAACGCCGCAGCGTTTCGGCATAGTGCAGGCCAAAATGGGTCACCTCGTGCCAGGCGAGCCCATTAGCGGCCGCGAGTGCACGGAAGCGGCTCTCGGAAATCAGCATGCCGCCTGGGAAGATATAGGTTTGGATGAAATCTGCGCTGCGGGCATATTTTCTGAAAATAGCGTCATCGATCAAAATATATTGGACAGCAGCCCTACCCCCCGGCTTCAGTAGCCTTGATATAGCGGCAAGGTAAGCTGGCCAATATTCCTGGCCCACGGCTTCCACCATCTCAACGCTGGCGATCGCATCAAATTGCCCTTGCGCGTCACGATAATCGGTCAGCAGGATATTGGCGCTTGGCCCCAGCCGTTCGCGCGCATAAGCAGCCTGCTCCGCCGAAAGCGTCAGCCCGTCATAGCTTATGCGGCAACGTGCCATCGCTTGCTCAGCTAGACCGCCCCAGCCACAACCGATTTCCAATAAGCTGCCGCCGTCCTTCAGGCCGAGCCGGTCCAGTATCGCATCGACCTTCCGCTGCTGCGCCCTTTCCAGGCTTTCGGTCGGGTCATCCGGATCGCGGAAGAGAGCGCTTGAGTAATGCATTTGCCGGTCAAGCCAGAGGCTGTAGAAATCATTCCCCAGATCATAATGATAGGCGATGTTCCGGCGCGATCCCTTGCGATCATTTCGCCGCGCCCAGTGCAAAAATCGGCCAATCCATCGTCCCGGCCCATTCCGACGCGCCACATTGCCGAGGGTCACGGCATTTGCCATGAACAATGCAAACAGGGGAACTGGATCCGGACTCGTCCACTCGCCGGCTGCCCATGCCCGGTACCAGCCAGCCGAACCACCAGCTATCAAGCGCAGCAAAGCGCGCCAACGAACAAGGCGGACCTGGCAGACCGGGCCGTCCGCACGTCCACCCAGTATCCGGATGCTCCCGTCGGGCAGCACCGCTTCCAAACTGCCCTTCTCAAGTCCCGCGTCTATCCGGTCCAGCAGGCGATGAAGATGTGGAGCGACCAGACGTGAGGTCCATCCCTCCGAACGTTCGACCGGAGAATGCCGTACGGATAGCGCGCGCCGTCCACGCCGAGGGTCTATCGCATTCATGCCCTCACCTCTGCCCCTTGATCTTTCATTCTGTCACCTCCTGCTCTGCCGGTAGGCGGCCAATGCTCGTTCACGCGCTTCTCGGTGACCGATGAGTTTGGACGGATAAGCGGGCGGGCGTACGTCATGGGAGTCGGGATCGTGGATCACCTTGTCATCGAGGTGCGCCAGTTCGGGCACCCAATGCCTTATATAATCTGCAGCATCGAATTTTGGAGACTGGGTCAACGGCGCCATGATGCGTGAAAAGAGGTTGGCATCGACGCCGCTTCCCGCGACCCATTGCCAGTTGACGCTATTGTTGGCGTAGTTCGCATCCACCAATGTGTTCCAGAACCAGCGTGCGCCATGACGCCAATCAATGAGCAGATGTTTAATGAGAAAACTCGCCGCGATCATGCGAACGCGATTGTGCATCCAGCCAGTGGCCCAAAGTTGCCGCATGCCCGCATCGACGATCGGATAACCGGTTCGCCCCTTCTTCCAGGCGACGAAATCGCCTTTGGCCTCGCGCAGGTCGCGCCACGGTATCCTGTTGAAGTCCGGTCTGGCATTTTGTGAGCCATAAGCGGGCAGTGCCCATATCTGGGTGTGCGCATAATCACGCCAAATCACCTCCTTGAGGAAGGTCGTCGCGTCGCCCGGCGCGGCGCTGACCCGATGCCAGACGTAGGCCGGAGACACTTCCCCGAAATGCAAATAAGGCGATAACCGCGAAGTCCCTTCTACCGACGGCAGATTGCGTGCCACATCATAGTCTTTCACTTCGTCGAGAAAGGACGCGACGTTTCGACGGGCTCCTGCTTCTCCAGGCTCCCAGTCTTTAGCGAAAGCTGCCGCCCAATCAGGATGGGTGGGACGGAGGTCCCAATCATCAAGCGAATCACTGGCTGGCCACTCAGAAGGCGGATCAATGCGCGATGGCGCAGGCTGAGGTTCGGGAGGAGGCATGTGGAGCATCGTGGCGCGCGCAAACGGGGTGTAGATTTGATAAAGCCCCCCAGTCGATGTCCGGACGCAGCCGGGCGGCAATAGCAGCATCCCTTCGTGAAGTTGCAGGTCAAGCTCTTGCGCTACAGTTCTTTCGATGTTTCGCCACCACGGCTCATAATGGGATAGCGCATGCACGCGTCGGCTGCCCGTTTCCTCAGCCAGCCGCTGCAATTCCGCTGCGCAATCGCCACGCCGCAGAATGAGCCGAGAGCTCTTCTGGCGAAGACCTTCATCCAATGATTTCAAGCTATAGTGCAGCCACCATCGCTGCGCCGCCCCTATTGTCCACTGCTTTGGGGCGGCATCGTCAAGGATATATACGGGGATCACCGGTCCCTCTTTCACCGCTGCGACGAGGGCAGCTTGGTCAGAGAGGCGGAGATCTTGACGGAGCCAGAGGATGACGGGGCCGGGCATGTATCAGCTTTGCCACTGGTTGAGCACTGTTCCAATCCCCCGCCCCAATTCAGCGCAAAAAGCTGTCCGAACAAAGCGGTGCAACTTTTCGCTAATGGACTGGCGTCATTTCAAGGATTATCATTGCACTGCACAACGCCGTCGGTTGAAAGCGGGCGGCAGAGATAATCGTCAGGGGACATCATGGCGTCAGTGCCAAATGATTCGGAGCTTGGATACCGGCCTTGCGTCGGTGTGATGCTCGTCAACATGGATGGGAAGGTCTTCGTCGGACAGCGGATCGACAGCGAAGTCGAGGCTTGGCAGATGCCGCAAGGCGGCATCGACGATGGCGAGGATGAGAAGGCAGCCGCTTTGCGCGAACTGGGCGAGGAAACTGGCATCGGGCGTGACCATGTCGAGATCATCGCGAAAGCGCGCGACGAGCATTTCTACGACCTGCCATCTGAGCTTGTCGGAAAGCTCTGGGGTGGAAAATTCCGCGGCCAGCGGCAAATCTGGTTCCTCGCCCGTTTTCTGGGCGGCGATCATGATATCAATATCGCTACCCACGAACCGGAATTTTCCGAGTGGAAGTGGATCAATCCAGAGGCGTTGCCGGACGTTATCGTGCCGTTCAAGCGCAAGCTTTACCGGGATATCCTGCAGGAATTTAAAGCATTGATTTGAAGAAGGCTCACTGCGCTGGAGAGCAGGCACTGTGTCTGATAAGCTCGCGCGGATGAACGGCCTATCGTCGTCCGAATGCGAGCTAATGGAACGCGCCTCGGCTGCGCCGATGCTTAACCAGGTGCAGGAATGGGCTGCGGTCAATAGTGGATCGCGCAATCTGGCGGGATTAGCGACCGTCGCCGGTCTGCTGACGGATGCCTTCTCGATTTTGCCGGGGGAAACCCGGTTGATCGACCCAGATGAGGTCGAAACGATCAGCCCGGCTGGTCACTTGGAGCGTTCGCACCCCGGGCGGCATCTGCTGATTTCGGTACGACCGGATGTACCCTTCCGGCTGCTTCTTACGGGCCACATGGATACGGTGTTCGCAGCCGATCACGCTTTTCAGACGGTTCAATGGGCTGATACGGATACGCTTAATGGCCCCGGCGTCGCGGACATGAAGGGTGGTCTCGCCGTCATGCTGGCGGCATTACGGGCGCTGGAAGGTTCTGCAGATTTCACGAAAATCGGCTATGACGTCGTCATCAACAGTGACGAGGAATTGGGCAGCGGCTCTTCAGCAAGGCTCCTCCGCGACACAGCGCGCGGCAAGGTTGCCGCCCTTACTTATGAGCCTGCGCTTCCCGATGGCACATTGGCTGGAGCGCGGGCGGGCAGCGGCAATTTCTCTATAATAGTCACAGGCCACAGCGCTCATGCAGGGCGCAATCCTGAGGAAGGCCGCAACGCGTTGCTAGCCGCGGCAGATCTCGCCTTGCGCTTGAAAGCGGGCAGCGGCTCCGGCCTCACTTGCAATCCGGCGCGGATAGACGGCGGCGGACCTAATAATGTCGTTCCCGACAAGGCCATCCTGCGCGTCAACTTCCGCCCGCGAACAGCGGACGCTGAAGAGGCGGCGCAGCAGCTTATCAGACGCTCTATCGCCGATGTGTCCCAAGAACATGACGTGAGCATGAGCGTACATGGCGGCTTCGGCCGGCCACCCAAACCAATGGACGGTAAGGCGATGAGCCTCTTCAAGCTCGTCAAGCAATGTGGCGCCGACCTTGGCTTGCAAATCGAATGGCGCGATACTGGGGGCGTATGCGATGGAAACAATATCGCTGCGTGCGGTGTACCGGTCGTAGATACGATGGGAGTGCGCGGCGGCGCTATTCACAGCGACGGCGAATATCTGATCGTCGAAAGCTTGGCCGAACGGGCACAGCTTTCTGCGCTGACCCTGCTGCGTATCGCACAGGGCAGATTGTAGGGAGGACACCAGCTTGAGCTTCGTTATGCGAACGGCGCGTTTGGATGATCTTCAAACCCTGTATGAACTAGCGAAAATAACGGGAGGCGGGTTCACCAACCTGCCAGCGGATCGACATGCACTCGAGCAAAAGCTGAAAAGAACAGAAATCGCTCTGGACCGGGACACCGACGAGGTCGAAGACGATTTGATCGTGCTGGTGCTGGAGAACAGCGCGACGGGTCAAGTTCGCGGCACCTGTCAGATCTTCAGCAAGGTAGGTCAAAGCTCGCCCTTCTATTCCTATCGCCTGGGCGTCATGACGCAACATAGCCGGGAGCTGTCGCGCACGTTCCGCGCGCAGATGCTCTCGCTGGTCACGGACCTTGAGGGCTCTACCGAAGTCGGGGGCCTGTTCCTGCACCCGCGCGAGCGAGCCGAAGGTCTAGGCTTGCTGCTCGCCCGCAGCCGATATCTCTATATTCGGAACCATCGTTCACGTTTCGGAGATCGAGTGATTGCGGAATTGCGCGGCGTCATTGATGAAGCAGGCGGCTCGCCCTTCTGGGATGGGCTTGCTGGGCGCTTCTTCGGCATGAGCTTTCAGGAGGCGGACGAGTTCAACGCTATCCATGGGAACCAATTCATCGCCGATCTGATGCCCAAGACGCCGATCTACACCGCCATGCTCAACGACAGCGCTCGGTCCGTGATTGGCATGCCTCATCCCAACGGCCGCGCTGCGATGCGGATGCTGGAGACGGAAGGGTTCAGCGATCCCGGCTATGTCGATATTTTTGACGGTGGTCCCACCATGGTTGGTCAGATCAACTCGCTTCAGACCATCATTCACGCACAGGACGTCGCATTGGCAGCTGTCCACGACAGCGGCGGAGAAAAACAGCTTGTTGCCGCCGGACAGCTTGCCAACTTTCGCTGTACCTATGGCTTTGTCCGCCGAAACGATGGCGAGGCAATATCAATCGACAAGGAGAGTGCCGCGCGACTGGGACTGGAAATTGGACAACGGTTCACGATGGTGGCGCGCGCATGACGGTTCGCGAAATCAACTTCGACGGTCTGATCGGCCCCAGCCATAATTATGCCGGACTGAGCCTTGGCAACCTAGCATCGACCCGCAATGCAAAAGCCGTATCACATCCCCGTGCGGCCGCCCTGCAGGGCATCGAAAAAATGCGCGCGAACCTGCAGCTTGGCTTATCTCAAGGTATATTTCTACCGCAGTGGAGGCCCGATGGCCGATGGCTGGACTCTCTCGGCACGAACATCAGCGACGCGGAACCGGCTATCCGGGCGGCAGCATTATCTGCATCCTCGATGTGGGCGGCCAACGCCGCGACGGTTTCACCCGCTGCCGACACGGACGATGGCCGCACGCATTTGACCGCCGCCAACCTTGTCACCATGCCCCACCGCAGCCACGAGTGGCCGCAGACTCTGGCACAACTGCGGATAGCCTTTTCCGATCGGCAGGCTTTTGCCGTTCATCCCCCCATTCCTGCCCCTTTTGGCGATGAGGGCGCCGCTAACCACATGCGGTTATGCGAACGCCACGCGGAGCGCGGTGTTGAGATATTTGTCTATGGACAATCCGGCGGGCCATATCCGTCGCGTCAGCATATCGAAGCGAGCAAGGCAGTGGCGAGGCTACACCGGCTCGATCCGGCCCGCACGATTTTTGCGATGCAGTCGCCAGACGCAATTGCAGCGGGCGCTTTCCACAATGACGTGGTCGCTGTCGCCAATGAACATGTGCTTTTCGCACATGAACGGGCCTTTGCCGACAAGGAACGTCTCTATGCTGATTTACGAAGCCTGCTGCCAGCTGCTCAGATTATCGAAGTGCCCGACCATGCGATAAGTCTTGCTGACGCTATTCAAAGCTACCTTTTCAACGCCCAACTGGTCACACTGCCCGATGGAGGCATGGCACTGATCCTGCCGACGGAGGCGAAGAGTGTTGGAAATGTTTGGACGTGGCTGGAGCAGATGGTCGCTGGCAATGGTCCGATCCGGCAGTTGGTCCCCGTCGATGTGCGGCAATCAATGGCGAATGGCGGCGGCCCTGCCTGCCTGAGACTGCGGGTGGTAGCGGACCCCGCCAATGTCGATCCGCGCTTTCTGGTGCACGAAGGGAAGCTTGACGAAATCGCGGCTATTGTCGCGCGCTACTGGCCGGAAGAGATCGCTCCGGATGAGCTGGCGGACACACGCCTCATTGCCCAGATCGAACAATCGTGGTTAATGCTTGTTGACCATTTGCAGCTTTCGGGCGACTTAATTCCCTAGAGCCAATCGTCGCTCGAGTGGGACCGATGGAACGGATTAAGCGCCTCTTCACGATCAAGACGAAGTTTGAGGCGTTCCTGGTCATCTACGCGCTTGCGCTCGGCGCTACCGAGCGCGGTATCGTCTATATGCAGCAATATCCCGGCACCGGCGGGCACCTTCTCGCCTTGGCGTGCACGGGCTCCGTGTTCATGGCGGGCGGCAAGATCCTGGACGCGGTGGACTTGCAGCGCCATTTGCTTGGCTGAAGGGCTTCTTTCCAAATAGCGCGGCAGTTGACCTGCGGCACAAGCACATGCAGGAGCCCGTCATGGCTGCGCTCATGCTTCAGGGGACAGGGTCCGACGTCGGCAAATCAGTGTTGGTCGCAGGGCTGTGCAGAGCCCTCGTCCATCGCGGCTTTCGGGTGCGTCCGTTCAAGCCCCAGAATATGTCGAACAATGCCGCCGTCACCATCGACGGTGGGGAAATCGGACGGGCACAAGCTTTGCAGGCGCTGGCGGCGGGCGTGGAGCCGCACAGCGACATGAACCCGGTACTGCTGAAGCCACAGGCCGACCGAACTTCGCAACTGGTCGTGCATGGAAAGGTTCGCGGTTCTCTAGGCGCAGGGAACTTCCGGACAGCGCGTGGCGAATTGCTCGAGGCGGTAATGGAGAGCTATCACCGGCTCCGCCAGCAGTGCGATATCGTTGTGGTCGAGGGCGCCGGGTCGCCTGCAGAAATCAATCTGCGGGCGGGGGACATCGCCAATATGGGCTTCGCTCGCGCTGCCGATGTGCCGGTGGTCCTCGTCGGCGACATAGACCGGGGCGGCGTGATTGCGGCGATTGCAGGGACAAAGGCTGTCATCGATCCCGCCGATGCCGCGATGATCCGTGGATTCCTGATCAACAAGTTTCGCGGCGATCCTGCCTTATTCGAGGACGGTTATCGCCAGATCGAGGAACTGTCAGGATGGCGGGGATTGGGTGTAATTCCCTGGTTGAAAGCGACGGCTAGACTACCGAGCGAAGATGCGGTCGTGCTGGAGCGAGCAAATGAAAAGAGCGGTGAGCGGTTGGTGATCGCGTGCCCCATCCTGCCGCGCATCGCCAATTTCGACGATCTTGATCCGTTCAAGCTGGAACCGGCAGTCGATCTTGTCATGGTACCACCCGGCCAGCCCATACCGGCGGAGGCTAGCCTGATTGTCGTGCCGGGATCGAAGGCGACGATCGCCGATCTTCGAGCGCTTCGATCGGAAGGGTGGGACATCGATATCCTAGCTCATCATCGTCGGGGAAAACCCATCTTGGGCATCTGCGGCGGTTATCAAATGCTTGGCCGAACGATCACTGATCCGGAGGGTATCGAGGGCACGCCTGAGACGATCCAAGGTCTCGGGTTACTCGATGTCGAGACGCGGTTAGCCGCTTCCAAATCCCTGGAACGTGTGAGCGGGCGTGCCGTTGAGCAGAGCTTCAGCGGATATGAAATGCATGTCGGCATCACCACCGGACCTGACTGCGCACGACCATTCGCAGAACTGGACAGCGGTCGATCCGATGGCGCAATCAGCGCTGACGGACGAATATCCGGCACTTATGTCCACGGGTTGTTCGCCAGTACCGATCTCCGCAGGGCGATGATGGGGACCATAGGCGGGCAGTCTGCGCGAGAGAATTATGACTCCTCCGTTAATCAGGCACTCGACGAGATAGCAGCGCAACTGGAAGAACATACCGATATTCGCGCTATGATCGCGATCGCCACGGGCCAGTGACCCATTCTGACCCATTTGGCCCAGCGACTATCCTTTTAGGCATATTTTGCCGCCCTTCCCTTTTCATTATGATTCCTGTTCTCGGGGCAATTTCCATAGTAGGGGGCCGGGCATGATGCTGGACCTTGGTCATCCATCGGATATCATGGCCCAGGCGCTTTCGTCCTGCCGCCGGCATTTCCTGTCATCTCTGATTTTCAGCGCGTTGCTCAACCTACTCTATATCGCGCCAGTTCTTTACATGTTGCAGGTCTATGATCGGGTCGTGTCGGAGCATGGGACGACGACGCTCTTATTCCTGACGCTGATCCTCCTCATCTCCCTTGCGGCGCTGTCTCTGCTGGAGTTTGTGCGATCGCGACTGCTGGTCCGGGCCAGCGTGCGGCTCGACAGGCAGCTGTCCGGAGTTCTGTTGGACACCACCCTGATGCGGCGCGGCCCTACCGCGGACACAATGAACAAGCAGGTCTTGCGCGAATTCGACACGCTTCGCCAAGCGTTGACCGGGCCGACGATCCTGACGATCTTCGACATCCCCTGGAGCCCGATCTACGTGATCATTTGCTTCATCATTCATCCGGCAATAGCCGCGTTGGCGGTGGCGGGCGGCGCGGTGCTGCTTTTTATCACATTCAGGAATGAGCGGCAGACCAGCCAGCCGCTGACCCGCGCCAATGAAGCAGCAAGCAAGGCTTATGTGAGCCAGGAGCAAACGCTCGCCGGAGCGGAGATCATCCGTGCGCTGGGAATGCGGCAGGCGTTGGTTCACCGCCATCTGGCCGAGCGCCAGACGATGCTGCGTCTCCAGACCGAAGCGAGCTTTGCGGGCGGGCGTCATGTGGCGCTTAGCAAGTTCATCCGGCTTTCGCTACAGTCACTTGCACTGGGCTTGGGCGCTTGGCTGGCCGTTAACAACGCCATTTCAGCAGGAGCGATCTTCGCGGCGTCTTTCCTTGTCGGCCGTGCATTGGCGCCCATCGATCAGTTACTGAATACATGGCGCAGCTTCGTGAAGGCGCGTGGCAGCTATGAGACGCTCAACGACCTTCTCGCAGCACGCGAAGCGGATATCGCGCTCACACAGTTGCCGGCGCCTGCCGGCCGGATTGTCGCGGAACATGTGACATTGCTGAGCGCGAACCAAGAGGCGGCGATCCTTGCCGACATCAGTTTCGCCGTCGAGCCGGGCGAAGTCATCGCGATCGTGGGCCCGAGCGGCGCGGGCAAATCGACATTGCTGCGCATGTTGTCGGGGGCAAGTCGGCCACATCGGGGCACGATCAGGTTCGACGGAGCGGACATCCGCGACTGGGACACTGAACGCCTTGCTCCCTATGTCGGCTATCTGCCGCAGGATACGTCGCTATTCCCGGGATCCATCAGGGACAATATCGCTCGTTTCCAGAACTGCCTCAGCAACGACGAAAGCGCGATCGATGCCGCAGTGGTGGAAGCGGCCCGGGCAAGCGGCGTGCATGACATGATCCTCCGGCTATCCGGCGGATATAACCAGATGCTGGGCTGGGGCGGACGCGGTTTGTCCGCTGGGCAAGCGCAACGGGTCGGGCTCGCCCGCGCCCTATATGGGAACCCGCACATCATCTTCCTCGACGAGCCGAATGCACATCTGGACGCGGAGGGCGAAGTGCAGTTGGTCGCCACGCTGGCGGATCTCAAGAAGAAGAACGCGTCTGTCATCGTTGTGGCGCACCGAATGGGGATATTGGGCGTGGTCGATAAGATCATGGTGATGCGCGACGGCCGGATCGAAACCTTTGGACCACGGGACGAGGTGCTCGGCCGTCTCAAGGCCATCCGATCCAATGATCAAAATCCGGTCAAGGTCGCGGAAGCATGAAGATGATCAAAGGAGATTGCCCGTGAACAATGTCACCGGGCCTGTCCGGCCTCTTGCCCTTGGTCCTAGCGGCACAATGACGGACATTGATGACCGGGCCGATCCCGACATGCGCACTGGCATCATCGTCGCCGTGCTTTTTTTCGTTCTGCTGCTCGGTTGGGCAACATTTGCCCGCCTCGACGCCGCCGCATATGCTCCAGCCAAGCTCACGGTGGCTGGTCAGCGGCAGACGGTGCAGCACCGGGACGGCGGCGTCGTCGGTGCAATCTTCGTGAAGGAAGGACAGCATGTCACGCAGGGACAGCCTCTCATGGAGCTGGCCGCCGCCGAGGTGCGAGCACAGGCGCGCATGTATGGCGCTCAATTGATTGAACTCAAGGCGCAGCGGGCGCGGTTGATCGCCGAGCAGCTGGGAACCGGGACAATTAACTGGCCAGCGGAATTCGCTGGTTTCACCGGACAAGACAAGGCCGACGCGCAGGAGGCCATGACGCTTCAAATGCAACAGTTTCAAGCCCGCGCGGCAGTCCTGTCAGCACAGACAGGGGCACTGCGTGAACAGGCAAATCAGGTCCGGCAAACCTCACGCGGCTATCGTTCACAACTGGACGCGTCAGCCGAGCAGGCGCGGCTCATTAATGACGAACTGGAAAGTCTGCGCGGCGTTGCCGAGAAAGGTTTCGTCTCGAAATCGCGCATACGGGCCTTGGAAAGGGCGCGCGCAGATCTGATGGGGCAGTCCGGCCAATACTCGGCAAGCATCGCCCGGTCCGCGGCGGAGGGGGGTGAAAACCGCCTGAAGTCGCTCGAGGCGGTCAAGGCCTATAAGGAACGGGCCGCATCGGAACTGCGGGATGTGGAATTTTCTCTGAACGAAATTTTTCCAAAATATCGGGCGGCCAAGGACCAGCTTGCCCGCCTTCAGATTAGGGCGCCTGCAACCGGGACGGTGGTGGGTCTGAATGTCTTCACAGTGGGCGGGGTGATCGGCGCCGGACAAAAGCTGATGGACGTGGTCCCCGATCGCGCCGGGCTGGTGATCGAGGCGCGGATCGCGCCGGATGACATCGACGATCTTCGGACGGGCCAGAACGCGCAGATTCGCTTCGCCAGTCTGCATGAGCGCGACCTGCCTATCATGACTGGACAGGTTACACGCCTATCCGCCGACAGCTTCCAGGATGAGAAGACGGGACTGTCTTATTATACTGCCGAGATCACCGTCCTGCCCAAGGAACTGGAAGCGATCCGGAAGGTGCGGGGCCGCGATTTCGCGCTTCGCGCGGGGATGCCGGTCCAAGCGCTGATACCTCTGCGCAAGCGCACCGCCCTGCAATATGTGTTCGAGCCGCTCACGCAGCTGCTCTGGCTGTCTTTCCGCGAGCATTGATCGGTTTGAAAGCTATTGGAGTTCGGGAAAGCGCGGGGCCGCGCCCAATTCCTCATAGATCTTGCGATATTCCGCGATAATGGCGCTGCGATCATAGTCACTAAAGACGCGATCACGCAGCGCCTCGCCCATCGCTCGCCGCGTCGAAGGATCCCGCAACAAGCTCAGGATCGCCTGGGCTGTATCATCTGGATTGACCAACTCAGTGACGATCCCGCCACGCGGCTCGGCGCCCCGGCGGCGGCCTTCGATCAGTTCGCGGCAGCTGCCGACATCGGGCGCAATGGCAGGGATTCCGCACGCCCCGCCCTCCAATATGACGAGCGGCTGGGCTTCCGACAGGCTGGTCAGGACCAATAAGTCGATGCGCGGCATCCAGTCCGTCACATTCACGC
This sequence comes from Sphingobium tyrosinilyticum, assembly GCF_042654265.1. Taxonomy (NCBI): domain Bacteria; kingdom Pseudomonadati; phylum Pseudomonadota; class Alphaproteobacteria; order Sphingomonadales; family Sphingobiaceae; genus Sphingobium; species Sphingobium tyrosinilyticum. Next base: position 124,167 of record NZ_JBHSFZ010000064.1, read on the forward strand.
GTCCTTCAAAGCGGACGGCGCCATCGATGCCGAGTTCCTTCACCAGCGTCTCACAATCATCAGCATAATCCGGGTCTTCATCTAGCGGCCCAAGAATGACGAAGCGGGTCTGCGGCATATCGCCTAGAACAATAGCCGCCGCTCGAATGAAGGTCTTGATATCCTTGATCGGCACCACTCGGCCGATCAATGCGACGAGCGGCCGCACCGGATCGCAGAGACGGTCAATATGCGCGAAGTTCCCCGGGTCGATCCCATTAGGAATGACTCTCAGACGGTCAGGACGCGCGCCGTGACGCCGCTGCGTTTCATTATTCGCGGTGTAGAGCGCTACTATCGGGTTGCAGGCATCGTAACAGGCGCGCGTATAGGTCTCGAACACGGCAAGCCAAAGATCGCGCAGGTCATGTCCCCCGCGATCCAGCGCAAGGCCGGTATCGATCTGATCGCCGATCCAGTCCGCCATCATGATCTCTATCTGCCTTTCGAGCAGATAAATGCCATGTTCCGTGATGAAGGCCGGACGTCCCGTTTCATAGGCTGCGCGGGCAGCGAGAAGCCCGGCGAACCCAGTCGATATGGTGTGATAGACTCGCGCCCTTGGCAACGGCGTCAGCAGCATCTTGATCAAGCCGCCCAGCAACACGCGCATCGCCCAGAAAAAATGATGGAATGAGGCGGAGCGGAACGCCGTGTCATAATAACGGGTGAACACCGCGAACATTTCACCGTTGGAGAGCAGGTCACCGGCCGTTGGGGTGGGTTTCAGGTTCGCCAGCGCCTCGGTCAACCGCACCAGGTCGTCCTTGCCGCCAGTGGAGAGAAATGCGAGCAATAAACGGCCGATCAGCCGCATTTGCCTGGGCGGAAAGCGCCGCGGCGGCGATGGCTCTACGATCAGCGGAACTTCAATGATCTGCGCCACATTGGGCGGCGGGACCATGCGCCAGGGCTGAATCGTAGCGCCAGCCTTGATCGCGATCACGGAAAAGCGGACGTCCGGCATGCTGAGGATCAGGTCCTGCAACCAGTTTGAAACGCCGCCGACAACGAATGGATAGGCTCCCTCGACGATCAGGCACACATCGCACTCGTCGCCGTCGTCCATCATGTGGCGACCTCCAGAGGCTGAGCGCGCGCCCTGGGTGACGCATCCTTGTGATGGATCATTTCCAGCGCGACCTGCGAACTGATCGTGCGCAACGGGCGCTGCCGCACATCATCCTCGGGGAGCATCTTGCCAATCTCGCGCACCTGAGCGGCCGCTTCCTGACAAAGACGCATGCGCTGCGCTTGTGGTAGCAACTGGTTATGGCATCCATGATCCGCCAGCAAGATCGCCAGCGCGTAGCGATCATCCATATTCTGGCTGGGAGCGATCTTCGCCTCCAGTTCCTGGCGTTGCTGCGTCAGATTGTAGCTGATCTGGGCTGCTGCTGCGGCAGCAAGAGCGCGGATGGTCTGATCTTCGTCCGAAAGGGCTATGATGATCAGTGGTGATAGTCTCGGCTCAAAGGAGGTGACCACCGTTTCGAGGGCATTGTAGCGGGACTGAAGGCTGCCATGGCGCAGCATTCCTGCCAGGGATCCTACTTCGTCCACTTCGGGATAGCGTATCCGCTCATCCAGGATGCGGGAGAGCCGTTCGATCGGGTTGATGCTTCTCGCGCCATGATAGCGGCGCGTGCGCGGAGGCCGATAGGTGAGCTGCCGCCTTCGTCGGAGAACCCACAGATGCGGAGACAGCAGGGTTAGTGACAACATACCACATGGCCCAAAGGCAGCACCAACTGGCAAGACGAGCATTCGTGCCGTTGCCGTACCGGGCGGCCGCGCGAGGCAGACCGCTAACGCGGTCAGTGTCAGGGCAAGATGCGCGAAAGCAAACCCAACCACCCCTCCAGGTAGCCACGCAGACGCGGGTAGCAGCGCCATGTCGCCCAATGCGCAGAGGCTGAGCGTTCGGATCACGCCACTTTGCCTCCTGGAACCAGCCACTTCCCTTGCGCGAACATATGCTCACCACCGAACAGTGCCGAGCAGTTGCCAAACAACTCGGCCATATGCGCCAGTTCAGCCACACGTGCTTCAGTGATGCGCAGGTTGGGCGCGCTGTGGATGATGATCATCCCGCCCAACTCATCTTCGTCCCGAAACACAGGCAGCGCGATCAGCCCAAAATGCGCCAATATCCCCTGCTCGGTGGAATGGCCCTCATGCAGAGGCCGGGGATTTTCCATCATGGCGTGGGCAAGTGCCGTCCGGGATAGGTCAGCCGGCCGCCCTGCCGCATCCCGCCCCGCGAAACGGGCGACGACTTGCCCTGCCCTGATATCGTAGAAGGTGAAGTCCTCGGTCTGGGCAGCCAGCGCGATCAGCCGGGCGATTGCATCGATCTGGAGCGCTGGGTCGGGTTCGGCCAGCCCCACCGCGGCCGCGACCGCCTGGTTCACCGTCCGCTGCTCGATCGCGATTCGCACCTGTAGCTTGCGATTGATGCTAGTAAGACGGGCGATAACCTCGGCCAGGCGCTGCCAATTATTGTCCATCGCCTGATGGCGCTCATCCTGCGCCGCGAGCCGGGCCATGCGAACCGCCGTTACCTCGCCTGCGACGAGCGCCGTGACCATCCAGAGCAGCGGCATGATGGATAGGCGCAACTGCATTTCCAGCTGATCAGGCATGTCCAGTCCGGCATGCGGGGTCGAGAGCCATATTGCCGAGGCGACCAGTCCCGCCAGCAGACCTATACCGGTGCCGTAACTGATCGCCATGGCCAGCACGGGCAGCCAATAGGGGTTGGGATTGAGTTGCTGAAACGCGTCTGCGTCGAGCAGCATATGATCGATCGCCATCAGCACCGCGAACATCACCAGCATCTCGGCGCACTGCAGGAAGATAGGCCTTTGTTTCAACATCAAAGCCTCCCGAGATAACGTGTAAGTGCCAGGCGCAGATACAGTTGGCGGCCCGATATGCCCGGGCGGCTGATCGAACTGACACCGCCGCTCGCTTGAAGCCGCCATCCATCGCTGAGCCGCCCGGTGGCGCTGACGTTGGCGGTGGGCCCGTCAGTGTTCCCTAGCCGGTCAAAGGTCCAACCGGCTGCGCCCGTGACCTGCCATTTGGTCCAGGACTTTCCCGCCACCAGTTGGAAACTATGATTCTCACGATCGCTGAGCGGAATATAGGCAAGTCCATTGGGCCGGGCGCGCATCCGGCCGATATATTCGGCATCGAGCCGATAAGTGAGCGCGAGCGAAGGCGACTGACGGCGGAGTAGATAATCGATCCCGCCTGACACCGAAATGCTGCGGGTCCGATCGCCGGTTCCCCGCAGTCCATAGCCGTTCCAGTTGCCATCGGCCTGCACCGACAGTTCCGGGGTAAGCCTCAACGTGCCGCCAATGCCCGCCCGGCTGACATAGCCGCCGAAGGTCGATTGCTCAGGCGTCGCCACATCAGGCAGGCGGTAGGCGAGCAGCAAACGCCCTTGCCGTTCGGGCGGGCCCGCATAGAGGCGTGCGCCACCGCCAACCACCCTCTCATCCAGTTGCGCGCTTCCTTGCAATTCAAGCCGGACGGTGCGCGCCAGTTGCACGTTCGCCAGCAGGTCGGCGATGCTGGTATGTGATACCACATCGGTCAGGATGCCCGTGGGGCCATAAACGACATCGGCCTTGCTTCGTGTATGGCGGTAGCCTGCTCCGACCGAGACCCGCCGCCCCAGCGGGATCAGCCCGCTCACCGCTCCTTCTGCTTGCGAAAAAACCTTCCCGCCGCGTAACGTCACCGCTGCTGTGATATTGCCGCCAGCCTCCGCCAAGGTTCGGCGGGCAAAGGGATCGTCGGCCGCAATTTCGCGATAACGCGCAGCGCCAAGGATCAGAGCGCCTTCGGCAACATCCAGGTCTGCAATCAGCCGCTGGATACGTTTATCGGCGGGATATCTTTGCGCGAAAGGGGCCAGGCGGCGGCGGGCCATATCGGGAAAGCCTGAAGCGGCGTCAGCTTCTGCGCGGGCAATGGCTAGTTCGAGCTCAGGATCTGCAGTTTCTGCAGGCTCAGGCGAACGGGGCGCTATTGCCGCAGATGTGGCGCTGTCCGGCAGGAAGCGAACCGTCAGCCTGCTGCCCTCAACCACCCCCTCGATCCGGCGGCCCGACGCCGCGCGCATCACCAGGCTGTTATCGTTCCAGCGCAGGTCTGCCAGCTGGGCGCCAGCCTCTTGAGCGAAATGCTTGATCGCCACATCGCCAATGGGACGGTCGAACCGGACAACCAGTTCATAGGGGTTGCGCTCCAATTGCAGGTGGACTGGCGCTGGCCAACTCAAACTGACCTGCAACTCCTCGGACGCAGGTTGCGGAGCGGTGACGTCATCGTCACTCAGCATCGCCATGCTGAGAACGGGCAGCGATGGCGCCGAGAGCAGCAGAGCAGCCGCCACCATCATGGCCGCAGGACCTTGCGAGCCTTGCCCGGATCGCCAGCAGCGATCAGCAGCCGGGCATATTGGATATCAAGCTGCCGATCACCGGGCGATTGTTGCCGCAGGGCCTCGAACAGCGCGATCGCTTCTGACGTCCGGCCGAGCTTGGCGAGTAACTCCGCGCGCTCACGCGATATGGCCGGAGTAAGGGGCAGCAAGCGGGCGAGCCACGGTTTTTCGCTCGAAGGACCGCCGAGCTTGGCCTTCGCCGTTGCCATCAGCCGCAGCGCCGCTCGATCATCGGGTCTCTCGCGCAGATAGGCGCTCAATTGCTCCGCTGCTCCAGCAGCATCTCCTCTGTCCCAAGCACTCCATGCGATGGTCATGTGATCATCGGGTCGGGCTTGCCCTGCCCTGATGCGCGCTTGGGCAAGGCGGGGAGCATAGCGGCTCGCCATGGCGGCGGACATAGGTGCAGAGGCTGCGGACTTGATCGCAGGTGCATCAAGGCTGCGGCCGTCGAGAAGGAGATCAAGTGCCCTCCGGGCCGCGTCCTCGTCATGAGCGGCACTGGCGAACCTGATGCGGTCGAGCAAAATTGCTGTGTCGGTGGCATTGGACCGCCCCTCCAGGAATGCCAGCGCGCGTGCGGGCTGCTCGCGATCCAGATAGGCGGGAATCCATCTGGGATCGCCCACGGCGCGCGCGCGAAGCCAGGCGAGGTCCTGAGCACTCGGTCGCGGTCCCATCAGGTAGAGCATGCGGTTAGCGGCAGGATCGCCGGTTGCCCGTCCTGCCGACTGCTGCCGCAGCAGGGCAATGGCGTCCGGACGGAACCCTTTTTCCAACAATTGTTGCGCGACAGCTGCGCGATCTTCCCGGCCTGTGGCGGCGCGCTCAAGCAGGAGGCGGCGCATGGCACCTCTGTCACCCGAGGCGATCAGGATGCTTTCCCGTGCCGCGTCGCTGCCAGAAGGCAACAGGGCGGCGTAGCGCAATGCCGAAGCGGTATCCCCTGCCCGCTGCGCCAAGGTCATGGCGAGCCAGGGATTATCCCCTCGCCAAGCACGGGTCCCCGCGCGATCGATCCGCCCGATCAACTCATATCGCTTCTCACCATTCGCCCATGAGGCGAGGTCCAGCGATTGGGTGCGGGTGAGCGGAGGGACGATGCCATGTTCGGCCGCCGTAATCAGCATATCCGGCCGGGCGAGCGCATAGGCAGCCTCCGCGATATCGCGCGAAGGCGCGCTTCCCTTAGTCACGACTGCGGCACGCAGCAGATCGATCGCCCCCTGATCGTCCCCAAGCTTGCGATACAGTTCGAAGCGGAGCCGCCAGAGCGGCGATGAACGTCCATCGGGCCGGCCATCGAGAAAGGCTAGCGCAGCGTCGCTACGGCCGCTGGCGAGAATGTCATAGGTGATGCGGTCAGTTGCGGCCTGGCCGCCAGACCTTTCCAGTTGGTTAGCCATGCGCGAGAGAAGCGGACCGCTTGCGGTAGAGGTTGAAGCGGCAAGCAGATGGCGCAGGTCGGGCTCTGTCAGCGGTTTGCCTTGGGTGAAGCGCTGCATCAGTTCAGCCGTTGTAGCGGGCGGCAACACCGCCGCAGGTGCTGGGGCGACGAATGTAGCGCGGCGGATCGCGTCTGCGATCTGTCCTCGATTGGGAAGAAGGAGCGCCGTGCCCGCCAGCAGCAGACCGCCCCCAAGGAGAGGGCCCATATAGGCCATCTTCTGACCGCGTATCATCGTGATGTTCATGATCTTGGCTCCGGAATGAGCCGGTCGAGCGCCAGCGTTGAAACATAGGGTTGAAACCCGGCGGCACGTTCGCGCGCATAGAGGGCCGCTATCGTCGCCTGGTCGGCCGGGTCCCAATAATCCAGCGTCATAAGGTTCAGCCGGGGATTAGCAGCGCGAGCTGCGTTGAGCTTCACGGCCTGCCATTCCCAATCGTCGGCGGAAGTCATCTCATAATGTTTTCCCGCAAAGTTCCAGCGGGATGCCATGGCTTCGGCGAGGATGATGTCGATATGGGAGACGACTTTCGGCAAAATGGCGTAGCCGCGGTTCATCATGATGGTCGTGCCGGGGAAGCGCTTCCTGATGGCCCGGACCAGTTCTGCTGCGCTTGCCAGCATACCGGGCTTCTGGCGCTCAAGCGCTTCGGCGTTGTCGAGCGTGTCCATGAAAATGCCGTCATACCCTTTGCGCAGGATGGTGGGGACGAGTTCGTCCAGCACCATGGTTTGCCAGGCGGGATGGCGCAGGTCGGCGTAGCGGGCGTCCCGCCAGTTGGGGTTGGGATCACCCAACGCGCCGGCCTTTGCGAGGGCGGGCGCGAAGGGGCGGTCCATATGGACTTCGCCGAGGCTGATATAACCCAGGAGCTTCGCTCCTTTGCCGCGGAGAGGTGCGAGCGGGCGGTTGAAGCCGGGTTCGAGGACCAGGAGATTGTAGCGGCGGGCGAGCGCGGGATCGGTGGAGCCGCCATAGTCGATGCCCCATAGTTGCGGGCCAGCGTCTGGGGAGGCGCCGGCCGAAAAACCGAAAACCATCAAGGAAATAGCGAAAAGATCGCGTCTGTGGAAAGGGAGGAGGGTCATGGCCATAGCCTCGCTTGGCCGACGACGGCGGGGTTGTTGCCGACGAAGACAAGGTAGGTCAGCTTTACTGTCGCTTCTACGACGAGGGCGACCGCGACGGAGGCGGCAGCGACTGCGCCGGTCAGATAGCCAAAGCCGAAGCCCGCAATGCCCGCGCTGCTATAAAAGGAGGTTGTTGCGGCGCTGACGATGATGAACACGCTCCATATCGCGACAATGCGGCCGAAAAGGTCGTAATAGGACAGGATGATGCTCATCTGGATCGCGACGAGGTGGAAGACGACGCCCAGAGCGGTGAGACGAAGGCCGAAGATACCGCGCGCATCGAGGTTGAGGAACCGGATGATCTCCGGGGCGAGAACCCAGCAGAAGGCGGCGATGATCGCCTGTTGCACCATCAGCAGCCGCAGATCCCGCCGGATGACGAAGGCGACCTTGCGCCGCGCATTTTCGATACGGCGGCGGTTCGCGGTGCCGGTGCAATGGTCCATAAGCGCACCAAAGGCGCGGTCGAAGCGCGTCTCCGTCGTCACCAGGATCAGCGTCAGCCCAGGGATCATCGTCAGCAGGCCGAGGAAACTCGCCTGGTCATTCACCGGATTGACGCGGAGCGCGCCAAGGGCGGCCATGCTGTCCGGCGCCCACCAAAGCATCCATTTGTCGATCCACACGGCCACGGCGTTGGTGAGACCAGCAAGGCCAAGCGCAAGCGCGCCACGGTTCTGCGTGAGCCAATCCGGCCGCCATATCGGGACCGAAGGAAAATCCTCCCTTACAGCCGCGAGCAGCAACCCCAATGTCGCGAGCAGGCCACCGCAGATAGTCGCCAGCACAGCAGCGGGACCGCGGGGCGCAACAAGAAACAAGGCCGATGTGACAAGCCCGACCCCGGTCAGATAAGCAACGAAGATCGGTGCATAGCGATGGGTTGCATGGAGGAAGGGCCCAGCGATCCAGATTTGCGAGAAAAGCGTCATCATGGCGGTCGCCAGCAGAAACAGGTCCGGGCGCATCCCCGCCGCGAGGCCGAACAGAAGCGTGCCAGCGATCAGCGATGCGGCCGTGGTCCAAAGCAGCGCAGTCAGCAGGATCGAAGGGACCGCGTCCCGATCGCCCATGTAGAGGCGGTCCGACGCCAGGCGCGTCGCGACCGTCGCGATCGGCGCGGTAACGACCGCCGATATGCTGAACGCGTAGACGAGGCTGGTTTGAAGCAGCATGTGGTCGGCCGGAGCCATGGCAGACCGCGTCCATCCATTGAGGATGAGCACGGCCGAGGCGGTCATCAGCCAGGGGCCTGAACTGATGACCGCCCCGTGACAGGCTGCGCCAGCGATGCCCCGCAGCCCGTCTTCCCTGGCAAGTCGATCGAGTTTGAAACCGATGCCGGCCATTTTTCGCCCCTCCCCGGCGCTAGAGGACGAAGTCGGCGGCCGTCAGTGTATGACTCCCCAGCAGCTTGATGGAAAATTCGGCCGTAGCGGGGTTGGCATCCACATTGCCCTGAATGATCGTGTCGCCTGCGCCATCGGTGAAATAGCGTAGCTGGCCCGGCAGCAGAAACGGCCCAGAGCCGACGAAAGCAAAAGCCTGGTTCCCCAGAAAGAGGCTGCTGGCGTCAATGGCCGACAGGTCGATGCGATCCGTGCCTTCCAGGAAGTCTGTGATGATGTCTGGCGCTGCGTTGGTGCTGTGATTTGTTGCCGTGTAGATGAACCGGTCCACACCGGCCCCGCCGGTCAGATTGTCGGCGCCGACACCGCCGGTGAGCTGGTCATTCCCAGTCCCGCCATCCAGAAAATCATTGCCACCATTGCCGACCAGCTTGTCATTGCCCCCCAGACCGTTGAGAAAATCGATGCCGCCGGCCCCGTTCAACGTATCTTCCTCTCCCGTGCCGTTCAGCGTCGATCCGGTGGAGAGCGCAGTTTGAGAGATGCCGACCGCGTTGGTGACGGCGACGGATAGATCCTGGAAATCCTGCAGACCTTGCGGGTCGGTGGCGAGTATCCGCAGTTGATAGACATTGTTCACATTGGCGTCGGTCGGCGCTTCATAGTCGGGTGCGGAAATGAAGCTGAGCGCGCCAGTCGTCGGGTTGATGGTGAAGTGCGCCCCGTCGCCGGACGCCACGATGGAATAGGTCAAGCTGCCCGCCGGAGCGTCGGGATCAATCGCGACCACGGTGGTCACCGCTGTCGTATTTTCCCGCACCTGGATCGTGGCGGTCGCGCCGCCGCCATTGGATGTGATGACCGGCGCTTCGTTGACGTTGGTGACCGTGACGGCGATGGCCTGATCATCGAACATCGTGCCGTCGGAGGCACGCACTATCACATCATAGATGTTATTCGCGCCGACATCGGTAGGCGCTTCGAAATTGGGAGCGGTGATGAAGGTCAGCGCACCATTGGTGCTGTTGATCGAGAATTTGGATTGATCGACGCCGCCGACGATGGAGTAGGTCAGGATCGTGCTTGCGTCGGGATCGGTGGCCTTCACCGATGTGACCGGCCGCACCCCTTCGGCGAGGGAGATCGCAGCTGTCGCGCCCCCTCCATTGGACGTGATGACCGGCGCTTCGTTCACATTGGTGATGGCGACGGCAATCGCCTGATCGTCGAACAGCGATCCGTCAGAGGCGCGGACGATCACATCATAGACGTTGTTGCCGCCTACATCGGTGCGCACCTCGTAATTGGGCGCCGTCAGGAAGGCGAGCGCGCCCGTTGAAGGATTGATGGAGAACTTCGTCCGGTCGGCTCCGCCCACGATCGAATAGACCAGCGTCGTCCCCGGATCGGGATCGACCGCGATGACCGTGGTGACCGCCGTCTGATTTTCCGCGAGCGCGATGGCCGCCGTCGCGCCGCCGCCGTTCGAGGTGATGAGCGGCGCGCCGCTGAATGACAGGGCGACATTGTGCAGGCCGTTCGCCCCTATATCGAGCGTGACGATCTCGCCCACCTGGCTGACGATGGTCGCGCCCGACACGACCATCTTGGAACTGCCCAGGGCCGCGATATCGACGATTACCCTGCCCTCGCCCTGGATGGAAAATGACAGATTGCGTCCATCGCCCGCCGCCGACAGCAGCACCGCGCGCATGGGCAGGCTGGTGATGTGGGTCACATCATCCTGCGCCGCCCCAAGGTTGATCGTGAAGGAGCCTCCGCTTTGCGGCAAGAAGACGCTGTCATTGTCATAGGCATACCAGCCCGCGACATTCTGGATCACCAGCGAACCCAGACGATCGACGTCCAGCGCCATATTGCCGACATTCGAGCCGGTCACGCTGGCCGTGATGGTGTTGCCGTTGACGGCGGTGGTCACGGTCGCCGCCTTTAGCGCGGACATGCGCAGGGCAAGGTCATCCAGCGTCACAAATTCCATGTTCGCGTTGGCGGCCCTGGCGATCCAGTCCGTGAACATCTGCGTCGAATAGGGGCTATCGACGCCGGGACTGCCCGAGGTCCAATCCGCCGCACCATAATCATGCCATGGCCAGACAATGACTGGCGTTTCCCCGCCCGCGATAAGCTTGTTGAATTCCGCAGCCCAGGCGGCGCTCGCTTCGGCGATCGTCTTGTGCTGAAATTCGATCAGGGTGAAGTCGAACGAGGTGTTGGGGGCGAAATAGATCGCATTCTGCTGATCGGGCGCGATATAGCCGAACGCATTGGGGTAGCCCGCCCCCTGCGCCGCATAGCCGCCGGTCAGATAATGCTGAACATAGGGTAGTATCTTTTCAGCCGTCACCAGCGATTCCGGCATGCCGGGCAAAGCAATGCCCGCGATCTGGAACGCGCGCCCCAAATAGGCGCTCAGCTGGCTGTTGAGCGTGTTGGTGCTGGTGCCGAATTCAAATTGAATCTGCGACGCGTTCAGCAGGTTCGTGTCTTCAGGATGGGTATAGCTGTGGTTGCCGATTTCGTTCCCGAGGTCGAGAATGGCTTTGTAATAGGGCAATGACTTGGACCAGTTGGTGGTTTGCCCCTGGGTCGGATCATTGCCGATATTCACGTAGAAGCTGCCGACGAAATTATAGGCAGCCTTCCATTGCGAGAGGATCGGCAACAGCTTGTCATAGATGCCCGGTGTGCTGCCTGCGGGATCGACATCCTCCGTTTCCTGGCTTTGGTCCATGTCGATGCGGGCAGCGACGACGCCCGCCTGCCGCGTGAGTTGTAGGCCAACCGATGGACCTGTGCCGTTCACCGAATAGCTGATCGCTTTCTGCAGCATATTAGCATCGGCCATGACGCCTTCGCTGGAAAAGATAACGTTGCGGCCACCCGTCTGCGTGGCGAGCGCGGCGGCATAGGAGGCGCCGCCGTTGATCGTTTCTGTCGCGATGGTCTGCCCGGTGCCGCTGACGCTGGCGAAGGCATTCCAACCCACGCCGGTATAGCTGTTGACGAGTTGGCCATTGCTGTAGCCGTCGAGCACAAGGCCGGTAGGATCGGTAGCTGTGACCGTCACATTCCCCGTGCCGCCCGTGACGCGCGTGACGTCGAACAGCAGCTTCATCTGGGCATAGGGATCACCCGCCAACGGATCATTATTGACATCGTTCGTCATGAACTCGCCAGCGGTCACGAGCCCGATGCCAAGTTGCTTGCTCGCCTGTTCGAGCGTGTGGGAGATCGCCGCGACCTGCGACTGCGGGACGTTGCGGAAGGATGGGAAAACCAGCGTGTCATACTGGGCGAGCTTGGCGAGGTCCGTCAGGTCAGCTTCGGTCAGGATGTCGAAGGGGATGCCGGCCTGCATCGCTTGCGACTGGACCGACATGAACAGTTGCGAATAGGCGGTCTCGCTGAAATATGCGTGGGCAGTCGTTTCCGAATAAACGATGCCGATCCGGGTGTCCGCAGACCGGGTTACCCCCGTATCGTTGAAGATGGTGAAGGGCGCGAGGCTGTAATTACTGGGAAGGAAGGTAGCGTCATTGATGTCGTATAGGGTATCGATAGCCGCCGGATTGCCTATAGCCGAGCTGGGCAAGCGGAATTCAACTATCGTGCGGTCTGCGGACCAGGCGGCAGTCAGTCCCGACAGGATCAGCGTCTGTCCCGCCGCTCCACTGTAAAGATTGACCGTACCATCGGCGGCGAAATTGACGTTGAATTCGGCCCCTCCGGCAAATCCGAATATTTGATAGCCAGTAGAGCTATCACGATCGGTATTGAGCCATGCTGTCGTGTTCGTGCCGATTGCCGTGGGCGCCTTGAACGCCAATATGAAATCGCCATTATCAACGGTCGCGTAGATTTCGTAACCGGCGGCGTTATTGCCGTCGATCCTGTCTGCAGCGAACCAGTCGCTCAACGATCCATCAATAGTGACGCTGTGGCCGGTAGGCATGGCTGCTCCCCATCAATATGGACCAATGGTCCATGTTCAGGATAGCGACCCCTATTTTTTCTTTGCGATTCTCTGATTTTCTCAGGCTTATCTGGTAGCATTTCAGGCCATTTACCGACCAGATCAATAAAGATAATCTTCGAAATAACCCTTTATTTCCGATGATAAATGAAGATCAAAGGGATAGCATTATTGCTCTGCTTCAACGCAGATGGTTATTGCCCCCTGGTGACCTGTTATTTCGCGCGGGGCCCTTGGTGGGATACCGTTGCGACGCTATTCGGGAATATATCCCGTGCCAGCGGAGCGACTCGTGTCCGGACTTTCCCGCTTATGGTTAATTCATAACAAGCCCAGTGATGAGTCAACGCCAATGTTCTTTCATCATGGAAAGTCTGAGAAAATGCCAAGGAGCGGGCGGTCGCTACTGCAGGGCCACCATAGATATACCAATGGGTATATGCCGAGTTCAATAATTCCATTTGCTTAGCTTGCCAATATTGGGCGACCGCTTCTATATTCTCTGCGGTGCTTGGCGGCTCGCAGCGGCGCGGCAAGTCCCTTTTCTAGGAAAGTGGCTGCTTGCTGGCGGGAGCGCGTTCAATGGCGGCAAAGCGGCATGCGACGCGTCTGAGGGACGTGGGTTTTCCCGCATTGGCGGCGGCGTTGCTGGCGGTGGGCGCATGTGGTGGAGGCGGTGCGGGCAGCAATGCGTCGGGGACGCCTGCGCCTAGCCCCTCGCCCTCGCCTTCTCCGTCGCCTTCTCCCGCTCCGTCTCCTCCCCCCGCTCCTTCGCCTTCCGCCCTCCCAAGCTGGGACTGGATACTGCAAAGCCAGGGCCTGCCCGCGACGCCGCCCGGCGTCGATTTTCTCGATGTCGATGGATTTGACTCGGCGGCCAGCTATGTGGCGCTCGCCAAGTCGCGGGGGACCAGGACGATCTGCTATCTCGACGTGGGATCGGCCGAAAGCAACCGGCCGGACTATTCCCGATTGTCAGCCATATCGGGCCTGCTGGGCAATGCTTATCCGGGCTTCCCGTCGGAGCGCTACATCGACATTCGCCGCTATCCCGAGTTTATCCAGATCATGGACGATCGACTGCGCATGTGCAGGGACAAAGACTTCGATTATGTCGAGTTCGACGTCATGGACGCTTTCGAGGATGGCGCGGCGGTGACCGGCTTTTCCCTAAGCGAGCGGGACATGATTGATTATGTGACGGCGCTGTCGGCACGGGCGCGCGGCTATGGGCTGAAGCCCGTGCAAAAGAATGCGAGCGGGTCGGCTGCCAAGCTGTTGACGCTGTTCGACGCGGTGCTGTTCGAAGATTGCGTGGAGGGCGATTTTTGCGGGGACGCCGCGCCTTATGTCAATGCAGGCAAACCGGCGTTCAATGCTGAATATCCGGAGAATTGGCCAGGCAGCTTCGATAGGGCGAAAGTGTGCAGCGTGTCAGCCGCCGCGAAGGTTTCGACGATCATCGCTGTGGTGGATCTCGACCGGCCTGCGGCAGATCGATGCAACTGAGACGATCTTTGCAGATCATCAGATAAGCTGCTAATTCTCTTGGAAAAGAAAAGTGGCGCGCCCGGAACGATTCGAACGTCCGACCCTCAGATTCGTAGTCTGATGCTCTATCCAGCTGAGCTACGGGCGCGTTGTGGAGCGGCAGATAGAGGGGGGCGGATGATTGGGCAAGCCCCTTTTTAACTTTTTTTGCCGCAACCCGGACGCAGTTTCGCAAACGCAACTTTTGGCCGCTCCTGCTCGTTGCGGATTGGGGGAAGGAGGAGAGGCATGGCTTTCACTTTGAACGAGATTTCGCTGCTGGTCATCGCGTTGATCGCAGGGCTGCTGATCGGCCTGATGTTGAGCGGCCGCGGCAAGTATAAGCGGCTGTGGCGCGACGAGCAGATGGCGCACCGGCAGACGATCAGGGACCGCGATGCGCGCTTGGCCGCTGCTCCGGCGGCGACGGCAAGGGACGATGGGACCGGCCGGGACGAGTTGACCCGGATCAGGGGGATTTCAGCAAAGGATGCGGCGGCGCTGCATGAGGCCGGTTATCACCGCTATGATCAGATCGGCGCGATGAGCGACGAGCAACAGGCGGCGCTGGAGGCTCGGCTGGGGCGCGAGCCGGGGACGATCGCGCGGGAGGAATGGCGCGCACAGGCCCGGCTGCTCGAGACCGGGAAGGTCCGCGAGCATGAGCGGCGGTATATCGAGACGAACTGACAGGCCCTCCCCTGGCCCCTCCCGCTAACGGGAGGGGGTGATGGGGTGTGAACGCCTTACTTCTTCGCCAAGGCGGCCTGGGCGGCGGCGAGGCGGGCGATGGGCACGCGGTAGGGCGAGGCCGAGACATAATCGAGGCCGGTAGCCTCGCAGAAGGCGATCGAGGCGGGATCGCCGCCATGTTCGCCGCAGATGCCGAGCTTGATGCCCGGACGCGCTGCGCGGCCCCGCTCGACGGCGAGCTGGATCAGTTCGCCCACTCCCTCCACATCGATACTGACGAACGGGTCGCGGGCGAAGATGCCCTTATCGACATATTGCGTCAGGAAGCGGCCCGCGTCGTCACGGCTGATGCCGATCGTGGTCTGCGTCAGGTCGTTGGTGCCGAATGAGAAGAATTCGCCGACCTCGGCAATCTCACCCGCCTTCAGAGCGGCGCGCGGCAGTTCGATCATGGTGCCGACCAGATATTCGACCGAGGCGCCCTGCTCGGCGAAGACTTCGCTGGCGACGCGATCGACGATCGCCTTCATCAGTTCCAGCTCCTTCTTCGTCGCAACGAGCGGGATCATGATTTCGGGGATCGGTGCTTCGCCGCTGCGCTGCTTGATGATCAGCGCGGCTTCGAAGATGGCGCGGGCCTGCATCTCGTAGATTTCAGGATAGGTTACACCGAGACGGCAGCCGCGATGGCCGAGCATCGGGTTGAATTCATGCAGTTCGGCAGCGCGACGCTTGAGCGTATCGACACTGACGCCCGCGCCCTTTGCGACTTCCTCGAACTCCGCTTCGCCATGGGGCAGGAATTCGTGCAGCGGCGGATCGAGCAGGCGGATGGTGACGGGCAGTCCCGCCATCACCATGAATATCTGCGCGAAATCGTCGCGCTGCTCAGGCAGCAGCTTGTCGAGCGCGGCGCGGCGGCCCTTTTCCGTGTCGGCGAGGATCATCTCGCGGACGGCGGTGATGCGGGCGGCGTCGAAGAACATATGCTCGGTACGGCACAGGCCCACGCCTTCCGCGCCGAAATCGCGCGCGGTCTGGCAATCCAGCGGGGTTTCGGCATTGGCGCGGACCTTGAGGCGGCGAACCTTGTCGGCCCAGGCCATCAGCACGCCGAAGTCGCCCGCCAGTTCGGGCTGCACGGTCGGGACTTCGCCCGCCATCACTTCGCCGGTCGATCCATCGATGGTGAGGATGTCGCCTTCCTTGAGCGTGCGGCCCTCGATGCGCAGCGTCTTGGCGGCGTTGTCGATGGACAGACTGCCCGCGCCGGAAACGCAGGGGCGGCCCATG
This sequence comes from Sphingobium tyrosinilyticum, assembly GCF_042654265.1. NCBI lineage: Bacteria > Pseudomonadati > Pseudomonadota > Alphaproteobacteria > Sphingomonadales > Sphingobiaceae > Sphingobium > Sphingobium tyrosinilyticum. The sequence goes on from NZ_JBHSFZ010000064.1 coordinate 140,111, forward strand.
CCGCGCGCGACCACGGCCGCATGTGACGTCATGCCGCCGCGCGCAGTCAGGATGCCCTTGGCCGCGTGCATGCCATGAATGTCCTCGGGGCTGGTTTCGACGCGGACGAGGATGACCGCCTCGCCCATTTCATTGCGGCGCTCGGCCGTATCCGCGTCGAACACGATCGCGCCCGAAGCCGCGCCCGGCGAAGCGGGCAGACCCTTGGTCAGCACATCGCGCGGCGCCTTGGGATCAAGCGTCGGGTGGAGAAGCTGATCGAGCGCGGCGGGATCGACGCGGGCGACGGCCTCCTGCTCCGTGATCAGACCCTCGGTCGCCATATCGACGGCGATCTTGAGCGCGGCCTTGGCAGTGCGCTTACCCGAGCGGGTCTGGAGCATCCAGAGCTTGCCCTGCTGCACCGTGAATTCGATGTCCTGCATGTCGCGATAATGGGTTTCGAGGATCTGGAAGACCCGCGCCAGTTCGGCATAGGTTTCGGGCATCGCCTCTTCCATCGACAGCGGCTTGGCCCCTGCCCGCTCGCGCGCTGCGAGGGTGAGATATTGCGGCGTGCGGATGCCGGCGACGACGTCCTCGCCCTGCGCGTTGATCAGATATTCGCCATAATAGGCGTTCTCGCCGGTCGCGGGGTCGCGGGTGAAGGCAACGCCAGTGGCCGAGGTGTCGCCCATATTGCCGAACACCATCGCCTGCACATTGACGGCGGTGCCCCAATCATGCGGGATCGAGTTCAGGCGGCGATAGACCTTGGCGCGGTCGGCCTGCCAGGAACCGAACACCGCGCTGATTGCGCCCCATAGTTGATCGTTCACATCCTGAGGGAAAGGCTTGTTCCAAAGCTTTGAAACAAGGCCCTTATATTCGGCAACCAGCGCCTTCCAGTCGTCAGCGGTCATTTCCGTGTCGAGCGTGTAGCCCTGATCTTCCTTGGCAATCTCAAGGGCTTCCTCAAAGGCGCCATGGTCGAGTTCCAGGACAACGTCCGAATACATCTGGATGAAGCGGCGATAGCTGTCCCAGGCGAAACGCTCATCGCCGGACGCAACAGCGAGGCCGACAACAGTTTCGTCGTTGAGGCCAAGGTTCAGCACGGTGTCCATCATACCGGGCATCGAAATGCGCGCGCCAGAGCGGACAGAGACGAGAAGCGGATCGGCTGCATCGCCGAACTTCTTGCCCGTGACACCCTCGATATGGGCAATGCCGCTGGCGACCTGTGCCTTCAGGCTTTCGGGAAAGACCCCGCCATCCTCATAATAGCGGGTGCACATTTCGGTCGTGATGGTGAAACCCGGAGGCACCGGCAAGCCGATGGCCGCCATACCATCCAGATTGGCGCCCTTGCCGCCCAGGAGATTCTTGTCCCCCTTGCCGCCGTCATCAACGCCGCCGCCGAAACGATAGACATAACGTGTCGCGGTGGTGCTCATGCTGGCCTCTTCCCTTGTCAACATAGTCGCGGCTCTCCTGCACTGATTGCCGTGTATTTGTGCGATGCAACAATTCCAAAACAACAGGCGGGCGACAGACGCACCCGCTTTTACGATAATTGCTCTCTCACTTCATCGATTTTCCCGGTTGGCCGGGTATCTTTCGGTTTTAGGCCGTAATTTTCGAGAAATCGGCCACTGCGTGGACGGCTTCGCGCACCCGTGCCAGCAGAGCTAGGCGAGCGGCGCGCTTTGCCGGATCGGCGTCGTTGACGGTTACCCTGTCGAAGAAGGCGTCGATCGGGGCGCGAAGGGTTGCGAGCGCGGCCATGGCGCCCTCGAAATCCTCTGCCTGGACAGCGGCGGTCGCGCGGGGCTCCGCGGCGTCGAGGGCTGTTATGAGATCGGCTTCAGTGGGTTCAGGGGTATAGGTCAGTTCGACCTTTTCGGCGGTTTCGACGCCTTCCTTCTTCAGGATATTGGCGGCGCGCTTGTAACCGGCGAGCAGATTGGTGCCGTCTTCGGTAACGATGAAGGACTGAAGCGCCTTCACGCGGGCGAGCAAACGCACAAGATCATCCTCGCCGCCAAGCGCGAACACAGCGTCGATCAGGTCGTGGCGGACGCCTGCTTCCTTTTGTTGGACTTTGAGGCGGTCGGCGAAGAAATCGAGCAAAGCGCTAATCGCCTTGGGTTCGTCCACGCGCGATTGCGGAGACCAATCCAGACCCTCACCGAATTTCTGCTTTTCGTCCTCGGTAAATGCTTTCCGCCCCCATATCCAACGCTCGCCATCCTTAACTGGGCAAAGCAAATCGAGCGCCTTAGGAGCAACGGATTTGAAGGCAAAGCGAAGACCAGAGGTCTCGGTCAGCGCTTGCGCGGCCAGCATGGCTCGTCGAAGAGCGAAGGGGTCTTTTGATCCGGTCGGAAGCATCTCTGCAGCGAAGAAGCTGACCAGCGTGTCGATTTTGTCCGCGAGCGATACTGCAACGGTCAGTGGGGCAGTCGGAACATCATCCCCCTGCCCAACCGGCTTATAATGATCGCGGATAGCATCGGCCACGGCATCGGGCAGACCTTCCGCGCGCGCGTAATAGCCACCCATAACACCTTGAAGTTCGGGGAACTCTCCAACCATTTCGGTGACGAGATCAGCCTTAGCGAGGCGCGCGGCTTGTTCGACCTGATCGGCGTCCGCAGCCTTCACGATGCCCTCTTCCACCAGCCAGCGGGCCAGCTTGGCGACGCGCTCCACCTTATCGTGAACCGTGCCGAGCTTTTCGTGGAAGGTGATGCGCTCCAGCTTCTTCGCATGTTCGGCCAGCGCCTTGCGGGTCGAGCGGTGGCGCGAAGCCCCGGTGCCCTCATGGTGCCACTGATCCTCTTCCCAGAAATGACGGGCGTCGGACAGGCGCGCGGCGAGGACTTTGCGATTGCCGGCGATGATCGCTTCGCCGCCATCCTTCGCCTCGATATTGGCGGTGCAGATGAAAGCGGGAGCGAGCTTGCCCGCGCTGTCGCGCAGAACGAAATATTTCTGGTTTATACGGAGGGTTAGCTGGATGACTTCAGGCGGAACCTCAAGGAAAGTAGGATCGAAATCGCCGAGCAGCGGGACTGGCCATTCGGTCAGGCCCGCATTTTCCGCGACGAGGCCCTTGTCCTCGATCAGGGTGTAGCCCTTTGCCGCGGCGGCTTCGGTGGCCCGAGCCTCGATGATCGATTGGCGTTCCTGGTGGCTGACGATCACATGGCAGGCGCGCAGCTTTTCGACATAATCGTGGGCGCTGCCGATAGTGATTTCACCGGGATGATGGAAGCGGTGGCCGAGCGTGGCGTAGCTGCTGCGGATACCTTCGATCTCGATATCGACCAGGTCTTCGCCCAAGATGGCGACGATGCCTTGCAGCGGGCGGACCCAGCGCAGGCTTTCGGTGGTTTGCGAAGCGGTGCCCCAGCGCATGGATTTCGGCCAGGGGAAGGTGCGGACGACCGCGGGGACCGCTTCGGCCAGCACTTGCGCCGTGGCGCGGCCGGGCTTGTTGACCGTGGCGAACCACACGCCGTCGCGGTCTTCGAGCTGGTCCTGGGTCAGGCCGGTCTTGCGGAGGAAGCCTTCCAGCGCCTGCGCGGGGGCGGAGGTGCGGGGGCCTTTGAATTCCTCACTGACGGCGGCGGTTTCCAGCGGCAGATTGCGCGCGATCAGGGCGAGGCGGCGGGGCGTGACGAAGCTGTCGATGCTTTCGGGCTTCAGGCCAGCCTTCGCCAGTTCCTCGGTGAAGAGGCGGGCGAGGTCTTCCGATGCTTTGATCTGCATGCGCGCGGGGATTTCTTCGCAGCGCAGTTCGAGGAGGAAGTCGGTCATCACGCGGCCCACCCGTTCACTTCCATCCATTTTTCGCAAGCGCCCTTAGCCAAATCGCGGACGCGGCCGATGTAGCTGGCGCGTTCCTGCACCGAGATGACGCCGCGGGCCTGGAGCAGGTTGAAGACATGGCTCGCCTTGATCGCCTGATCATAGGCGGCGAGCGGAACGCCCGCCTCAAGGCTCGCCTTGCATTCGGTTTCCGCATCTTTGAACCAGCGGAACAGCTTTTCGGTGTCGGCGATCTCGAAATTCCATTTCGACATCTGCTGCTCATTGGCGAGGAAGACGTCGCCATAGGTGACGCCCGCGTCATTGAACTTAAGGTCATAGACGCTGTCCACGCCCTGGATATACATGGCGAGGCGTTCGAGGCCGTAGGTCAGTTCGCCCGCGACGGGCTTGCAGTCGAAGCCCCCCATCTGCTGGAAATAGGTGAACTGGGTGACTTCCATGCCGTCGCACCAGACTTCCCAGCCCAGCCCCCAGGCGCCCAGCGTCGGGCTTTCCCAATCATCCTCGACAAAGCGGATGTCGTGGACCAGTGGGTCGATGCCGATTTCGGCCAGCGACCCCAGATAGAGTTCCTGGAGGTTCGCCGGGGACGGCTTCATTATGACCTGGTACTGGTAATAATGCTGGAGGCGATTGGGGTTTTCGCCATAGCGGCCGTCGGTCGGGCGGCGGCTGGGCTGCACATAGGCGGCGTTCCACGCGTCCGGGCCAAGGCTGCGCAGCGTGGTGGCGGGGTGGAAGGTGCCCGCGCCCACTTCCATGTCATAGGGTTGCAGGATAACGCACCCCTGCTTTCCCCAATAGGCGTGCAGGGTCAGGATCAGGTCCTGAAAAGAGAGCACTTTGCCTGTCGCCACGGACGGTCCCTTGGAAATGATAGTTTGATCGCGCGCGCCTTGGCGCAGGAGGGCGAAAGGGTCAAGGAAAAGAGGGCGTGGAGGCGGTTAATCCGCTTGCCCAAATGCCCCCTGCCCCGCATGGATGGCGGCGAAACTCTTCGCAATGGATCGATGCCCGATATGAAATGGCCCCTTTCGCGTGTGCTGGCTGCTGGCCTTCTGTTGCTGACCGGCTGCGCGCAGGAGCAGACTGCTTCCGCCAGGCCGCCTGCGGCGAAGACGGCCTATGTGACGCCTGCGCTGTGGCGGGTGAAGGATGCGGATACGACCATCTATCTGTTCGGCACGGTTCATGTGCTGAAGCCAGGGACGGAGTGGTTCAAGGGCGGGATCAAGCAGGCGTTTGACGGATCGGACGAGCTGATGCTGGAGATCGTCGAGCCCGAGGACCCGCAAGCCATGGCGGCGTCCATGGCGCATACGGCTTTGGCGCGGGATGGGGTGAAGCTGTCCGACCGTCTAAGTGCGGACATGCGCGGGAAATATCAGGCGGCGATGACCGCGAACGGCCTCCACTGGCAGATGTTCGAGCCGTTCAATCCCTGGATGGCGGGGATGGCGCTGTCGGTGCAGCCGCTGGAGAAGCTGGGCTATCAGGCGGATCTGGGCGCGGAGAAGACGCTGACGGCTGCGGCGAAGGCTGCGGGGAAGAAGGTCGGCGCGCTGGAGACTGTGGAGCAGCAGCTTGGCTATTTCGCGGGTCTGCCGATGGAAAGCCAGGTCAAGTTCCTGAACGCGACGGTTGAGGGCTTGCCGGACATGGACAGCGAGTTCGCTCGCCTCATCGCGCACTGGAAGGAAGGCGATCCGGACAAGCTGGCAGCGGAGATGAACGAGTCGCTGGAGGCAACGCCGGAACTGGCGCAGGTGCTGCTGATCCAGCGGAACGCCAATTGGGCGAAGTGGGTAAAGGGACGGCTCGCACAACCCGGAACGGTCTTCATCGCAGTCGGAGCCGGGCACCTGGCGGGCAAAGGCAGCGTGCAGGATCAGTTGAAGGCGCTCGGCGTCGCGTCGGCCAGGGTCGCCGAGTGAGCTTGCTGCGATGGCTGGGACTGTGTGCGCTGCTGCTGGTGGCGGCCTGTGGACGCGACGGCCCAGCCCCTGCGGAAGGTAGAGGCCCGGCGCTTTGGCGCGTGCAGGGCCATGGGCTGGACGGGTGGCTATTCGGGACCGTCCATGTGCTGCCGAAGGGCGTGGCCTGGCGAACAGAGAAGGTGCGGGCGGCCATCGACGGGTCTGACCGGCTGGTGCTGGAGTCGGCTGAGATACAGGATCGCGCGCGAACGATGGCGCTGTTCGAGAAGATGGGGCGTAGTCCTGGCCTGCCCCCTTTGGAAGCGCGAGTGCCGGTCAACGAGCGGGATGAACTTCAGCGGATCGCCGGTGAAGGCGGGACCAGCACGCAGCTTTTGTCCGGTTATGAAAGCTGGGCGGCGGCGATGCTGTTGTCGGCCGCGGCCCAGCAGTCGTTACATGTGAGTGGGGACGAAGGCGTCGAGCCCGCGCTGATCAAGGACTTCCGGGAGGAGGACAAGCCTATCGGTGGACTGGAAACCGTGGCGCGGCAGTTCGGCGCATTCGATACGCTGCCCGAAGCCGCACAGCGGCGGTTGCTGGCGCAGACGGTGGAGGAAGCGCGGCGAATGAAGGCGCTTTATGAACGCATCATGCGGGCCTGGCTCGAGGGCGACATGGCGGCAATCGCGCGGGAGGATGAGGCGGGGGAAAAGCCAGACCCGGTCGTGGAGCAAGCGGTGCTGATTGCGCGCAATCGGGACTGGAGCGATGTTGTAGGGAAGCTGAGAGGGCGGCCCTTCATCGCGGTGGGCACTGGGCATTTGACCGGGCGGGATAACCTGATCCAGTTGCTGGAAGCGAAGGGCTACAAAGTTACGCGGGTGCAGTGAACGCCAGCCGTTTGCCGACTTCGCTCGAAACGAACGGATGTGGGGACGGATCGGGTTGGTTGAGAGCGGCGTGCCCTTGCCTTCTCTCGCTTTTCTGCTATTGGGCCGCGGTCCCGACATGGTCATCCCTGGAGGCGTGGCGGGCGCTTACATCAATTTGCTTTTGGAGACACGCAATGAGCGAGCAGCTTACGCTGTCGGCCGAGGCACGCGATCGGGCAGGCAAGGGAGCCTCCCGCGCTCTCCGCCGTGAGGGCCGCGTACCCGCCGTCATCTATGGTAACAATGAAGAACCGCAGTCGATCCACGTCGAGGAAAAGCTCCTCAACAAGCTGCTCGGCACCGGCCACTTCTTCAACTCGGTCGTCATGGTCGAGGTTGGCGGCGCACAGGTTCGCACCCTGGCGAAGGACGTCGCTTTCCATCCCGTGACCGATCGTCCGCTGCACGCTGACTTCCTGCGCGTTTCGGAACATGCCACCGTGCACGTCAACGTTCCGGTGCGCTTCGAGAATGAAGACGCTTCGCCGGGCCTCAAGAAGGGCGGCGTGCTGAACATCGTGGCGCATGAGATCGAACTGATCGTCGATGCGGCCGAGATCCCCGACGATGTCGTCGTCGATCTGACCGGTCTGGACGTTGGTGAATCGATCCACATCGGCGCGGTCAAGCTGCCCAAGGGCGCAAAGGCTGCCCATGACGAGCAGGACTTCACCGTGGCAACCGTGGTCGCTCCTTCCGCGCTGAAGAGTGCCGAGGGCGACAATGAGACCCCGGCGGAAGGCGCGTAAGCCTTTCACCACTATATCTGAAGAAACTCCGTTTGTGCTGAGTAGGGGTTGAGCTTGTCGAAGACCCGTATCGAAGCATCGGTCCACCAGATCGGTCCTTCGATATGCTATTTCGACTTCGCTCGATGCCCGCTCAGGACAGACGGAGTTTCGTCCTTTTGGGGCTGACAAATGCAGATCTGGGTCGGCCTAGGTAATCCTGGCACCCAATATGCCATGCACCGGCATAATGTCGGGTTCATGGCGGCTGACGTGATCGCCGACCTGCATTGCTTCTCACCCGCGAAAAAGCAGTTTCAGGGCTGGGTCCAGGAAGGCCGGATCGGCCCTGAGAAGATCATCCTGCTGAAGCCCGCAACTTTCATGAACGAAAGCGGCCGGTCGGTGGGCGAGGCCATGCGTTTCTACAAGCTGACGCCAGAGGATGTGACAGTCTTCCACGATGAACTGGACCTGGCGCCGATGAAGGTGAAGGTTAAGCGCGGCGGCGGCAATGCGGGACATAATGGCCTGCGATCGACGGACGCGCATATCGGCCCGGATTTTCGACGCGTGCGGATCGGCATCGGCCATCCGGGGCATAAGGACCGGGTGCATGGCTATGTGCTGGGCAATTACCACAAGAGCGAGATGGACGCGCTGTCCGATATGCTGGGAGCGATCGGAGCCGAGGCCGAATGGCTTGCCAAGGGCGATGATGCGCGGTTCATGAATGAGGTTGCGCTGCGGCTGGCGGAGTAGGAAGCGCTGATGCGCGGTCCTGCACATGCAGAGGAGTCGTCATACCGAATCCCATATATGCGCTCCGCCCGCGAACCTGGTGCAATGGCACCTTTGGTGCTGAACTGGGTTCGGCATGACGTTTCGACTGGGGCCCATAGATCTTACTCAGTTTGGCGGCTGAGCGCCGTTCCTTCGCGATAAAGCGCGGTGGACGGATTGCCCCTTGTCGCATTGGCGGGCCATAGAGGGGACTGACTTTCCATTTTCCCAAGGGGATGCGGGTGATTCAGACCGTTGCGACGACGCCTTTTTCCGATCAGAAGCCGGGCACTTCCGGCCTGCGCAAGAAGGTCCGCATTTTCCAACAGCCCCATTATGCCGAAAATTTTGTCCAGTCGGTGTTCGACAGTCTGGAGGGTTTCGAAGGCCAGACGCTGGTGGTGGGAGGCGACGGACGCTACCTCAATCGGGAAGTCATCCAGATCGTCCTGAAGATGGCCGCCGCCAACGGCTTTGGCCGCGTGCTGGTGGGCAAGGGCGGCATCCTGTCCACTCCGGCAGCTTCGCATCTGATCCGTGCTTCGAGCGCCTTTGGCGGGCTGGTGCTGTCGGCCAGCCATAATCCGGGCGGGCCGGACGAGGATTTCGGGATCAAATATAATGTGTCGAACGGCGGCCCTGCGCCCGAAAAGGTGACGGACGCCATCCATGCCCGGACGTTGGCGATCGATAGTTATCGCATTCTCCAGGCGGAGGACGTTGATATCGACAGGCTTGGCACGAGTAAGCTAGGCGGCATGGCGGTCGAAGTGGTCGATCCTGTCGCCGCCTACGCCGATCTGATGGAGCAATTATTCGACTTTGCCGCCATCCGGACAATGATCGCCGAGGGCTTCACCTTCTCCTTCGATTCAATGAGCGCGGTTACCGGCCCCTATGCGGTCGAGATATTCGAAAAGCGGCTCGGCGCGCCTGCTGGTACAGTGCAGAACGCGACCCCCCTGCCCGACTTCGGCCATCATCATCCGGACCCCAATCTGGTCCACGCCAAGGAGCTATATGACCGGATGATGGCGGCGGACGCGCCGGATTTCGGCGCGGCTTCGGACGGCGACGGCGATCGTAACCTGATCATCGGGCGGCATTGCTATGTGACGCCGTCGGACTCACTCGCGGTGCTGGCGGCGAACGCACATCTGGCGCCGGGCTATGCGAGCGGGCTGAAAGGCATCGCCCGGTCCATGCCGACCAGCGGCGCGGCGGACCGGGTGGCGGAGAAGCTCGGCATCCCTCTTTATGAAACGCCCACAGGATGGAAATTCTTCGGCAACCTGCTGGATGCGGGAATGGCGACGATCTGCGGCGAAGAGAGCGCCGGCACCGGATCGGACCATGTGCGCGAGAAGGACGGCATCTGGGCCGTGCTGCTGTGGCTAAACATCTTGGCCGTGCGGCGGCAGAGCGTGGCGGAGATCATGGCCGAACATTGGGCGACCTATGGCCGAAACTATTATGCGCGGCACGATTATGAGGCGATCGCCAAGGATCGGGCCGATGGACTGATGGCGGCATTGCGGGATAAGCTGGCGACACTGCCCGCAACGGTGAACAGCGGCGGCACAGTGAAGAGCGCGGACGACTTCGCCTATACTGATCCCACCGATCAATCCGTCAGCCGCAGCCAAGGCGTGCGGCTGTTGTTCGAAGATGGATCGCGGATCGTCTTTCGCCTGTCCGGCACCGGCACGGAAGGAGCAACCTTGCGGGTCTATATCGAGCGTTATGTCGGTGAGGACAACGAGTTGGGATTGGAAACCGCTGACGCGCTGGCCCCGCTGGTCCGCGCGGCCCAGGAAGTGGCGGACATTGCTGGCTTCACCGGGATGGAGCGGCCGAGCGTCATCACCTGATCGGTCACGAAAAGTTACGTTCGGGACATGGCTAGGCAAGGCCAAACACCTAACGACGCAGCATGCCCAGATTTCGAGTTCGCCGCGCCCTCACGCCAGCTGTTGGCATCATGATAGGATTCTTGCTGGCTCCAGGGTCGGTGAAAGCTGCTACGGCGGAGGATGAGCAGGTCTGGATGAACCTGACCGCCATGGGCGCAGTGACGGGCGACCTGATCTATTTCACCGAAGTCCAACCGCGTATCGGCAATGGCGTTTCGCGGATTGATCAGACGATCCTGCGAGGCGCGGTAGGCTGGAAATTTTCGCGAAGCCTATCGGTCTATCAGGGCTATGCTCATGTCGTGCTTCCCACACAGGCTGGTCGTGACGTCAATGAGGAGCGGAGTTTCCAGCAGGTCAACTGGACGATCGGCAAGCCTTGGCAGGGCGAACTATCATCAAGAACCCGGCTGGAGCAGCGGTGGCGATCGGATGGCGGCGGCATTGGATGGCGGCTGCGGGAGATGCTGCGCTACGAAAAGCCGCTGAAGCCCGCAGGCGAGGCGATCAACGCGCTTGCCTATGCGGAGGGATTTGCCGCGCTCAACAATACGGGCTGGGGACAGAAGGCGGGATTTGACCAGTTGCGCAGCTTCGTGGGCGCTGAGATCAAGCTGATGGGCAAGTCCACGACGGAGATCGGCTATCTCAACCAATATATCGACCAAGGGAGCGCCAAGCGGATGAACCATGTGGCGTCGATCACCCTCTTCTTCCGGCACTGAGCGCAGGCTGGCCTTCGCGCGCGGAACAGGCTATCGGCGCGGCCATCATTTTGACGTGAAGGCATATCCATGGGTTTTCGTTGCGGTATCGTCGGGCTTCCCAATGTGGGCAAGTCCACCCTGTTCAACGCGTTGACCGAAACGCAGGCGGCGCAGGCGGCGAACTATCCCTTCTGCACGATCGAGCCCAATGTCGGCCAGGTCGCGGTGCCCGACGAGCGACTGCAGACGATCGCGAAGATCGGCGGGTCGGCCAAGATCATCGAAACGCAACTGGCCTTTGTGGATATCGCAGGGCTGGTGCGCGGCGCGTCCAAGGGCGAAGGGTTGGGCAACCAGTTCCTGGCGAATATCCGCGAAGTGGACGCGATCGTCCATGTGCTACGATGCTTTGAGGATGACGACATCACCCATGTCGAGGGCAAGGTTGACCCCATCGCCGACGCCGAGACGGTTGAGACCGAGCTGATGCTAGCGGACCTGGAAAGTCTGGAAAAGCGTGTGCCGAACTTCGCCAAGAAGGCGGCGCAAGGGGACAAGGAAGCCAAGGCTGCTGCGTCCGTCCTGGGCAAGGCGCTGGACCTGCTGCGCGACGGCAAGCCCGCTCGCCTGACGCAGCCGGGCGATGATGAGGAGGAACGGATCTTCCGGCAGGCGCAACTGCTGACGGCCAAGCCTGTCCTCTATGTCTGCAATGTCGAGGAAGATGCGGCGGCGGAAGGCAATGCTCATTCCGCGCGCGTGTTTGAAAAGGCTGCGGCGGAAGGTGCCAAGGCAGTAATCGTGTCCGCTGCGATCGAGGCGGAACTCATCACCATGCCGGTCGAGGAACGGGCGGAATATCTGGAGGCGCTCGGCCTTGAGGAAGCGGGTCTGGCGCGCATCATCCGGGCGGGATACGAACTGCTGGGCCTCATCACCTTTTTCACCGTCGGCCCCAAGGAAGCGCGGGCTTGGACGGTTGCAAGGGGCTCCAAGGCTCCGCAGGCAGCGGGCGCGATCCATACCGATTTCGAGAAGGGCTTCATCCGCGCCGAGACTATGGCCTATGCCGACTATGTCCAGTTCAACGGCGAAGCGGGCGCCAAGGAAGCGGGCAAGTGGCGGTCGGAAGGCAAGGAATATGTGACCCAGGATGGCGACATCATGCTGTTCCGGTTCAACGTCTGAGCCATGACGCTGCGCCCCGGCCAAATGCCTGCGCAGCGCAAGGCCGCCTTCCCGCCGAGCGTCGATGAAGCTACGCGGCTGTTGATACTGGGCAGCCTGCCGGGAGACGCATCGATACGGCAGGGCGAATATTATGCCCATCGCGGCAACGCCTTTTGGACGCTGATGGGTGGCGTGCTGGACGAGGATCTGCGCGCCCTGCCTTATGCCATGCGGCTGAAGAAGTTGCGGGCGCGCGGGGTTGGCCTCTGGGACGTGATCGAAAGCGCCGACCGGGAGGGCAGCCTGGACAGTGCGATACGCGGTGCGGAGTTGCGGGACCTGTCGGCTTTTGTGGCTCGCTTGCCGAAGCTGGAAGCGGTCGCTTTCAACGGTAAAACTGCAGCGCTACATGGGCGGCGGCAGATCGGATCTGCGCAAGGACTGACGCTCATCGATCTCCCATCCTCCAGCGGCGCCTATGCGATGCTTTCACGCGAGAAAAAGGCGCAAGTCTGGCAAGGCTTGCGCAAGTGGATCGATCCGCAAGATTGACGTTAACGTAAGGCACTCCTAGGTTGCAGCCAACCAAGGAGCCGGTCATGAGCGAAGTCGTCTATTTCGAAGATGTGTCTGTAGGCGACACGATTCATTTCGGCCCGCTCAGCGTAAGTCGGGAGGAGATAATCGCCTTCGCCGCGGAATATGACCCCCAGCCCTTCCACCTGTCCGACGAGGAAGCAGCGGCCACGCATTTCGGCAGCCTGTCCGCGAGCGGCTGGCAAAGCACTGCCCTGTTCATGAAGATGTTCGTCGCCGAAATGCAGAAGGTCCAGGGGCGGCAGGAAGCAAGCCTGGGTGCGATCGGCGTGGATGAACTGCGCTGGCTAAGGCCCGTGCGGCCGGGCGACACGCTGCGCGGCATGTCCGAGGTGATCGAGACCAAGGCGTCACGCAACCGGCCCGAGATGGGCGTGGTGCGGACCCGGGTGACAATGATCAACCAGAATGACGAGCCGGTGATGACGATGAAGCCAATCGCGCTCTTTCGAACGCGGCCCGCCTGACATTCAGAAGGCTTCGTTCCCGTCTGCACGGGGAAGCGGGCGATTGGCGATAGCGTCGGCGGCCATGATGCGCATTTCGCGCGTGGGTGCGTTGGCGATCTGGACGATGTGCAATCCTGGCTCAAGATCGAACCAGACGATCTTGCGGATGCCCGAACATTCTAGGCCGTAGCCATGATCGACGACTGGCTGAGATGTGCTGCCGATCACCACGTCCGCCCAGGCCGGACCAGAGAGCGCGACGCCAATGCGGGCAGGCGCTTTAACCGCCAGGGTGAAGAGGCCGCCATGGCTTTTGGCGTCAATCTTGGCAGGGGCCGCGGCGAACTGGATTTGTGCGACGGGACGAAGCGTTGCCACGACCGGCTTCCCCAGAATCAGCCGGGGAGCGGATATGGGCTCAGCGCCCGCTATTGCGCTTCCGCTCTGCATCCAACTGGTCCAGGGCTCGGGCGGCGGCGGGGCGTCTTTGCAGACTGTCGCGGGTTGGGCATTGGCCAGTGCGGGCACGAAGCATAAGGCGAGCAGGCAGGCGGTCACGCGCATCGTCACTTCCTTCCGAACAGCTTTTCTATGTCGCCATGGCCAAGCTTAACCCAGGTAGGCCGCCCATGATTGCACTGGCCGCTGCGGGGGGTGATTTCCATTTCGCGCAACAGTGCGTTCATCTCGGTCACGCTCAGCACCCGACCGGCGCGAACGGAGCCGTGGCAGGCCATGGTGGCGGCGACCAGGTCCAATCTCTCCTTCAGCGATAATGCGCTGTCATAGGCGGCGAGGTCGTCGGCAAGGTCGGAAACAAGCCCCTGCACATCGCCCTGCCCCAACATCGCAGGCGTCGCGCGGACCAGCATGGCGGCGGGTCCAAACCGCTCCAGTTCCAGGCCGAAGTCGCGCAGTTCGTCGATCCGCGCTTCCAGGCGGTCGCAGGCGGGTTCATCCAACTCGACCACTTCGGGCAGCAACAGTGCCTGCGCGGCGACGCCCTGCCCGTCCATGGCGCGACGCATGCGTTCGAGGGTGAGCCGCTCATGCGCGGCATGCTGATCGACGATCACCAGCCCATCCTCGGCCTCAGCGACGATATAGGTGCGTGCGACCTGGCCCCGCGCGACTCCCAAGGGAAAGCTGGCACTTTCTGGTGCGGGCGCGGCGGCAGGCTCGGCCCGGGCCTGCGGTGGCGGAGCCGAAAAGCTGGGGCGGCGGTCGGCGAAGGATGATGAGGGCGCTAGGGCGTAGGATGATGGAAATGCGCTTTCGAATATCGGCAGGGCGCTGATCGGCGTGGGCGAGACAGGCTCCGCCTTCCACGCCGCCAGTCCGGCCGGGTCCGCCTGCTGCACCGAACGGAAGCCTTCCGCATCCAAGGCACGGCGCAGGCCGGACACGATCATGCCGCGAATCAGCGCAGGATCGCGGAAACGCACCTCCGTCTTGGCGGGATGGACATTGACATCCACCTCTAGCGGCGGGACGTCCAGGAACAGGGCGACCACGGGATGGCGATCCCGCGCCAGCATGTCTGCGTAAGCGCCGCGCACCGCGCCCACAAGCAGGCGGTCGCGCACAGGACGGCCGTTCACGAAGAGAAACTGATGATCACCGACGCCCCGATTATAGGTGGGCAGCGAGGCGACGCCGGACAAGCGGACCCCCTCACGCTCCAAGGAGACGATGACGTGATTTTCCGCGAGCGCCCGGTCGGTCAGGGCGGCTACGCGGTCCTCCCGCGCTTCTCCGCCTTGCACGCCGATCGCGCGGCGGCCGTCATGTTCGAGGGTGAAAGCTACCAAGGGATGCGCCATGGCTAGGCGACGCACGACATCCAGGCAGGCGGCATATTCCGCCTTGGGCGAGCGCAGGAATTTGCGGCGGGCAGGCACGCGGGCGAAGAGTTGCTCGACGGTGACGCGGGTGCCGGGCGGAAGGGCCGCAGGACCTTCCGATACCAGGGCGCCATTGTCGATCGTCCGGTTCCATCCATCCTGGCCCATCGGACGGCTATCAATCGAAAGATGAGCGACGCTGGCGATGGAAGGGAGCGCTTCGCCGCGAAAGCCGAGCGTCGATACATTTTCGATCGCATCGTCCGGCAATTTCGAGGTGGCATGCCGCTCAAGCGCAAGGGCGATTTCAGCCGGAGCCATGCCGCAGCCGTCATCGCTGACCTCGATCCGGTCGAGGCCGCCATTGCTTAACCTTATGGAAATGCGGGCTGCTCCGGCATCCAGCGCATTTTCAACGATTTCCTTGAGCGCGCTGGCGGGTCTTTCAACCACTTCACCGGCAGCGATACGGTTGACCAGATGTTCGGGCAGGCGGCGTATTGACATTGATTAGTGACTAGCCCAAGCGAGCGCTTTCCGCGAGCCGTTGCCCCCCGAAAATTTTGCCTCCCGACAGAGGAGGATGACAGGGACGCCGGAACGTGGCAGGGACCTCCGAACGCCCCGGTTCGCGTCGCCGGGAAGGGCGGGCTGAACAGGAACAGGCATGTCGATCTTTTCGCGACTTTTCAAACTTTCCTCCCAGGATATGGCTATCGATCTCGGCACGGCTAACACCGTGGTCTATGTGCGTGGCCGCGGGATCGTGCTGAATGAACCGTCGGTTGTGGCGGTGGAGACGCTGAACGGCGTGAAGCGGGTCAAGGCCGTCGGCGACGACGCCAAGCTGATGATGGGCAAGACCCCCGATTCGATCGAGGCTATCCGTCCCCTACGCGACGGCGTCATCGCGGACATCGACGTCGCCGAACAGATGATCAAGCATTTCATCACCAAGGTGCATGGCGGCAAGTCGCGTCCCTGGCGCTTCCCGGAAATCGTGATCTGCGTGCCGTCGGGTTCGACCAGCGTCGAGCGCCGTGCGATTCGCGACGCGGCGAGCAATGCGGGCGCCTCTCAGGTGTTCCTGATCGAGGAACCCATGGCCGCTGCCATTGGCGCTGACATGCCGGTGACCGAGCCCATCGGCTCCATGGTCGTCGACATCGGCGGCGGCACGACCGAAGTCGCGGTGCTGTCGCTCCGCGGCCTCGCCTATACCACTTCGGTGCGCGTG
This sequence comes from Sphingobium tyrosinilyticum, assembly GCF_042654265.1. Classification (NCBI taxonomy): domain Bacteria; kingdom Pseudomonadati; phylum Pseudomonadota; class Alphaproteobacteria; order Sphingomonadales; family Sphingobiaceae; genus Sphingobium; species Sphingobium tyrosinilyticum. Next base: position 156,209 of record NZ_JBHSFZ010000064.1, read on the forward strand.
GGCGGCGACAAGATGGACGAAGCCATCGTGTCCTTCGTCCGCCGTCATCACAATCTGCTGATCGGCGAAGCGACCGCCGAGCGCATCAAGAAGCAGTTCGGCGTCGCCCAGCCGCCCGAAGACGGCGTGGGAGAGACGATCCACATCAAGGGCCGCGACCTGGTGAACGGCGTGCCCAAGGAAATCTCGATCAACCAGGGTCAGATCGCCGACGCGCTGGCTGAGCCGATCAGCACCATCGTCGAGGGCGTACGCATCGCGCTGGAAAACACCGCTCCCGAACTGGCGGCAGACATCGTCGATCAGGGAATCGTCCTGACCGGCGGCGGCGCGTTGCTGAAGGGCCTGGACGATGAGTTGCGCGACGAGACCGGCCTGCCGGTCACGATCGCCGAAGATCCGCTGACCTGTGTCGCGATCGGAACCGGCCGGGCGATGGAAGATCCGATCTTCCGAGGCGTGCTGCAGACCGCTTAAGGCCGGGGGACCATCAAATGGCGCGGCCACCCAGCCGGCGTCCCGGCCACAACCGCAAGGCGCAGTATAGCCTGTTCGCCAGCTATGTGGTGGCGGTAACGGGCGCGGTTGTCGGCCTGCTGCTGATCGCCGTCGCGATCTTCGATCCGACCGGCTTTGCAGCGATAAGAACAGCCACATCGGAGATTTCGCGTCCGGCCTCGCTCGGGCTGCGCAATATGGTGAGCGGCGCCAGCTCGCTTGACGAGGTGCTGACCGCTTATTGGCGCGCGGGGTCGCAGAATATTGCGCTCCGCCACCAGGTCGAGGCAGACCGCAACCGAATCATCGAGGCCAAGGCGATCGCGCAGGAAAATCTGCGGCTCAAGAAGCTGCTGAAGCTGGTCGATGAGGATCAGACCGACCTACTGACGGCGCGGCTCATTTCCTCCTCTTCATCCAGCCCTCGCCGCTTTGCGCGGTTGAACGCCGGGCGTTGGCAGGGCGTGCGGCCCGGCATGCCGGTGCGCGCGCCAGAAGGGCTGATCGGCCGTATCCACAGCGTGACGCCCAATACCGCCGAAGTCCTGCTGCTAACCGACAGCAGCAACATCGTGCCGATCCGCCGCGCGACCGACAGCGTGCCCGCCATCTCGACCGGGCTTGGCGACGGGACGGTCGAAATCCGTTCCTTGGCGGCTGGCCGTAATCCTTTCAGTCCGGGCGATATTCTCGTCACTTCCGGCGTCGGCGGCGTTTACCAGCCCAATATTCCCGTGGCGGTAGTTGTGCGGATCGCGGGAGAGATCGCCTATGGCGTGCCGCTCGCCAACCCGTCCAAGGTCGATGCGGTCGTGGTCGAGCGCTCTTTCGAGGAAGCGGTGACGCGGACGGACCCGGCCGCAACGGACGGCGCCTTGCCGGAGGTGGCGGCGAACGCCACCGCGCCATGATCGACCCACATCTCCAGCATGTTCCGCGGCTGGGGCGGCATCCGTCGCGCTTCCGGCTGACAGGTACGCCGGTCATCGCGGTCATGCTGGGATCGGCGATAACCGTTCTGCCGGTCATTGCCCAGGCGCCAGTCATGCCGCCCTTCGGCCTGCTGCTGCTCCTATCCTGGCGACTGTTGCGGCCGGAATTGTGGCGCGCCTGGATCGGCCTGCCGCTCGGCCTGTTCGATGACATCATGAGTGGCCAGCCGATCGGTTCGGCCATGTTCCTGTGGACGGTGATGCTGATCGGAATCGACGCCATCGAACATCGCATGGTGTGGCGCAGCTACCGGCAGGACTGGCTAATCGCGTCGGCCGGGATTATCTTCTGCATCGCTGGTGGAGTGTTCTTCGCGCGGATCACCGGTGGAGGAAACATCAAGCTGCAACTGGTTGCGCCGCAAATGCTCTGGACGGTCCTGCTCTTCCCCTTCGTGGTGCGTCAATGCGCCCGGATCGATCGCTGGCGCGTGATGGCATGAAGCTGCCCAAGCTCAAGCGGAAGACCGTTACCGAAGCATCGCTGTCCTTTACCTTCACCCGCCGCGCGATGGTGGTGGGTGGATTGCAAGCTGGCATCGGCGCGCTGCTGATCGGCCGGATGGGGTGGATCAGCGTTGCGGAGAATGAGAAATATAACGTCCTGGCGGAGAGCAATCGCGTTAACCTGACGTTGATCCCGCCCAGGCGCGGGTGGATTCTGGACCGGACCGGCAAGCCTCTTGCCAACAACCGCACCGACTTTCGCGTCGATCTGATTCCCGAGCGGGTCACGGATCCAGAGGGGACGATCCGCAGCCTGACGCACCTGCTTGCCCTTGCGCCTGAGGATGTGGAACGCATCCGGACCGAAATGGAGAAGTCGCCGGGCTTCCGGCCCGTGCAGGTTGCCGAAAAACTGACCTATGACCAGTTCGCGGCCGTCAGCGTCCGGTTGCCGGACCTGCCTGGCGTAGCCCCCAGCCAGGGCTTTTCCCGCTACTATCCCGCAGGCGCCACGGTCGGCCACCTGCTGGGCTATGTCGGCGCGGCATCGGCCAAGGATTTTGAAGAGCGCAAGGACCCCTTGCTGATCACACCCGGCTTCAAGGTCGGCAAAGACGGGCTGGAGAAATCCTTCGACCGCGAATTGACGGGCAAGCCCGGCGCGAAGCGGGTGGAGGTGACCGCGCGTGGCAAGATCGTGCGGGAACTGACCACCCGGCCCGACACGCCGGGCAATGCCATCAAGCTGACGATCGATGCGGGCCTGCAGGAATATGCCGGCCGGCGGCTGGCGACCCAGAGCGGGTCGGTTGTCGTCCTCGACTGCCGCAATGGCGACGTATTGGCGATGGCGTCGATGCCAAGCTTTGATCCCAACAGCTTTTCCGACGGCATCAGCCATCTGGAATGGGAAATGCTGTCGAAGGACGACCATGTCCCGCTGCGCAACAAGACCTTGCAGGGGCTGTATCCGCCCGGATCGACAGTGAAGCCCATGGTGGCGCTGGCACTGCTGGAGGCCGGAATTTCCTCCAAGGACCGGATCAATTGTCCGGGCGCCATTCGCGTCGGCAATACGCTGTTCCACTGCCATAAGAAGCGAGGGCACGGATCGCTCGACATGCGCGGAGCCATCGCCCAGAGCTGCGACATCTATTTCTACCAGATGGCGCAGCGCATCGGCATGGACCGTATCGCCAGCATGGCCCGCCGCGTGGGCATGGGGCAGAAATTTCCCCTGCCCTTCGCCAGCCAAAGCTACGGCACGGTTCCCGATCCTGCATGGAAGCTCAAGAAATATGGGCAGAAATGGCAGGTCTATGACACGGTGAACGCGACCATCGGTCAGGGTTATATGCTCATCAACCCGCTGCAGATGGCGGTGATGGCGGCGCGGCTGGCCACCGGGCGGCAGTTGATGCCCAACTTCCTTCTGGGCGCACACAGGCCGGACCCGGAGCCTGTCGGCGTGCCCGAAGAGCATCTGGTGACGATCCGCGACGCCATGAGCGCGGTGGTCAATGGCGGGGGTACCGGAGGCGCTGCGCGGATGGGCATCCCGGGTGTCATGATCGCGGGCAAGACGGGCACGGCGCAAGTGCGGCGCATCACCATGGCTGAGCGCGCAGGCGGCGTTCGCGGCAACGCGTCCCTGCCCTTCAAACTACGCGACCACGCCTTGTTCCAGGGTTTCGCTCCCTTCGACAATCCGCGCTATGCGATCGCCTGCATCATCGAACATGGCGGCCATACCAACCGCGTGGAGGACGCACCCATGATCGCGAGCGACACCATGTCTTTTCTGTTCGATCAGGCCAAGGCGATGGAGAAGCTGGAGACGTTGGAAAAAGGCTGGGGCGGCCCGCCTGCGGAACGGCTGGCGCGGCAGATGGGGGCGTATCGCCTTGCCAAGGCGATCGAGAAGGGAGAGGCTCCGCCCGCAGCTGGCAACGCGAGCGAAGCCGCCAACGCTGCAGGCAATGCGGCCAATGCTACGACTGCCGCACCCGGCGACGACGATGCCCCACCCCCGCCCGGCCCTAACCCGGCGGCTGCACAATGAGCATCGTCCCGCAACCCCTCACCGAATTTCCCTGGCGCGTGCTGGGCATCTTGCTGGCGATCGCAGGGTTCGGAACGCTGGTCCTTTACAGCGCGGCGGGGGGCAGCATCACTCCCTGGGCGGTCAATCAGAGCGTGCGCTTCGTCCTCTTTTCCGGGATGGCGTTCGGGCTGAGCCGCGTGCCGCTGGAGCTGTTCGCCCGCTCAGCCTTTCCCGCCTACGGCGCGGTCCTACTATCGCTGGTGCTGGTCGAACTGATCGGCGGCGTGGCGGGCGGCAGTCAGAGGTGGATCAACCTGGGCTTCATGCAGTTGCAGCCCTCCGAATTCATGAAGCCGATCATCGTGCTGGCGGTCGCGCGCTTCTACGCCCTGCTGCCGGTCGGCGAGATACGGCGTTGGACCGCCATATGGCCGGCACTGGTGTTGATTGGCGTGCCTTGGGCGCTGGTGCTGGTGCAGCCGGACCTTGGAACGGCGACGATGATCGCAGCGGGCGGCGTCACGGTCATGTTCCTTGCCGGATTGCCGCTGCGCCTCTTTGTCGGGTCGGGCCTCACCTTGGCCGCCATCGTCCCGATCGCCTTCAGCTTCCTGCATGACTATCAGCAAAAGCGCGTGCTGATCTTCATGGACCCGGAAAGCGATCCACTGGGGGCCGGCTACCATATCAGCCAATCCAAGATCGCGATCGGATCGGGCGGCATTTGGGGCAAGGGATTCCTGAAGGGCACGCAAAGCCATCTCGATTATCTGCCGGAGGGGCATACAGACTTCGTCTTTGCGACCATGGCGGAAGAATGGGGATTGGTCGGCGGCATATTCCTGATCGGTGCATTCCTCCTGCTGTTCCGATGGGGTATCGGCGTGTCGCTGCGGGCGCAGGATAAATATGCGCGGCTGGTGGCAGCGGGCCTTACCACCACCATCTTCTTTTATGTGGCGATCAACCTGATGATGGTGATGGGCCTCGCGCCGGTGGTCGGCATTCCCCTCCCCTTCATGTCCTATGGCGGATCGTCGATGCTGACCGTGATGCTTTGCATCGGCATCATCATGGCGATCGACCGATCGACGCGGCGTGGACGTCAGCGCAGCGGAAATTGGGGCTAAAGTCCCGCACGGCCAAAAATTTCTACCGCAAGGCGATTTACTGTTTGCAAAGCTGGATGACAATGCTAACTGCCCGCCCACGCCACGGTGAGGCCCCAAGCGGCATCATCCCGAAGCGAGTGTGGACGCATAGCTCAGTTGGTAGAGCAGCTGACTCTTAATCAGCGGGTCCTAGGTTCGAGCCCTAGTGCGTCCACCATTTTCCTACATATCACCGGATATTGTCGATTGCGCCCCCATCGGTAGCTACGACTTATATTCGCGCGTTGTTATTTGCACTGCGCCAACGCCGCTTTATTTGGTGGCAAGTCCCGCGCTCGACACCGGCCCAGGGCTGCTCATTGTCATTCTGATTACATAGCTCGACCTTTGGGCGAACAGTTCCTTCGAAAAAGGCTCGCCACCCCTTCCCAGCGGAGACATGCGTGCGCGCTTGTATCCGGACTGCGGAGGCGATGATCGTCAATGGGCAAGGGCTTGTGGATCACGCAGAACGCGGTGCCGGCCGCAACTGCGCTAACTCCAATAGAGGATGCTTTTTTCCGGTTGCCGAGATGACCGGGTGTAGGTCGGTTATGCGCAACTCTAGCAGCCCGTCGACCACGTCCGAAACATAGCAAAAGCTGCGGATCGGCGAGCCGTCGCCATAGAGGGTGATGTCGTTGCCGGACAGCACATGGCAATCGAGCTTGGAGCTTTGCACAGCCCTGGTCGGCAGTTGGTTCCTTTAAGGATTAGGAGATGGTGAGGACGCCCTGATAGGCGGAGTCCTCCAGGGCTTTACCTGCGCCCATCGCCACGCACATCAGCGGCATGTCGGCGATTTTAACCGGCAGTCCGGTTTCGTCCATCAGAGCTTCGTCCAGTCGCCGGAGCAACGCCCCGCCTCCGGTCAGGGTGATACCCTCTTCGATAATGTCAGCGGCAAGTTCCGGCGCGGTCTGCTCCAGCGCGGTTCTGACGGCCATCTTGATCTGCCCAACGGGTTCAGAGAGGGCCTCGACGATCTCTGCCTCGCTGATGGTCATCTCGGCAGGGCGGCCATTCACCAGGTCCCGTCCCTTGACGATGATCCGCCGTCCCTCGCCATCAGGTGCCGTAGCAGCGCCGATTTCGCACTTCACTCGTTCGGAAGTCGCTTCGCCAATCATAAGATTATGGTTGCGCCGGATATGGGAGGCGATCGCATCATCCATCCTGTCACCACCCACGCGCGCGGAATTGCTATAGGCGATGCCGCGTAGCGACAGCACGGCGACTTCGGTCGTACCACCGCCTATATCGACCACCATCGCCCCACGCGGTTCAGTAACGGGCAGACCTGCCCCAATTGCGGCGGCCATCGGCTCCTCGATCAACTGCACATGGGCCGCGCCAGCGTTGGCGGCAGCGTCCCGAAGCGCACGCCGTTCGACCATGGTAGAGCCCGAAGGTACGCAGATCACGACTTCGTGACGCCGTCCAAAGCGGCTGCCGTTCAACGCCTTGTCGATGAAATGCTTGATCATCTGCTCCGCAACATCGATGTCGGCGATAACACCGTCGCGCAGCGGCCTGATCGCCTGAATGTTCGAGGGAGTCTTCCCCATCATCAGTTTGGCTTCATTGCCCACGACCTTCACCTTACGAAAACCCTGGCGGGTTTCGATGGCGATCACGGACGGCTCGTTCAACACGATGCCGCGGTCGCGAACATGGATGACGGTGTTAACAGTGCCAAGGTCGATGGCCATGTCAAAGGCAGAGGACGAAAGGAACCGAGGCAATTTCATCGAAGCGAAGCAATCTTTTCTAAGGAGGCGGCGGGAAGCCTGCCCCTGCCCATCCCTCCACATCAGCAGAAGAGCCGTGCGACGACCCGTCTGGTTAGCGGGTTCAAGTGATGAGAGGCGCGACGGACCGCGCTTAGACAGCGATCAAGAGCGGGAGAAAACCCCCGCCTCGCATGGATGGGAGGCGGGGCCAGTTCGGGTCGCAATGCGGGCAAATGCCTGCGCCGATCAGTAGGACACGGACGGAGATTTATTACAAGGCCGTTAGGGGTTGATCTGGATTAGACCAGCGGCCCTTAAGAGGAATAGTGGCACGCGTCCAATAAGATAGGCCACAGAGCACAACGCTACATTGATGCAGTTTAAGCAGATTTTTTCATCCCGCAACCTTCAGCTGCCATCCGTGCAGACGAAAACCACGAAAGTTCGACCAGCCACGTAATATGGGAGATAGTTGTCGCTCTACTTCGGCAGCGCGATCCTCCACCCCATGAAAGCTAACCCGCGCCGGGTCAGTAATGGTCTGGGCCTGCAGTGCGTAAACGGCCTCTCCGGGTTCCACGTCCTGCGCTGCCGGGAATAATGCAACAGAGCTGTCATTCAGGCGCAGGGTTCCCCGGCTGGCGCGCCGATAGGTTTGTGTGACCTCCGGCGCGACTGACCCGGTTTCTACCGCTACCTGGACCGCCTTGCCGTGACCAAACCATGGCTCGGCGGCATCCAGAATCAAATGGGGGTCGGTCCGATATGCCATCACGACAAATTCTCTGATGGCGGAACTGGCGGCCCGGACGGCCGCCGCCCCGGCTGGCGACTTTTGCATCCACCATGGCACATCGACCGCAACAGGACCGCCCCATGCGGCCGCCAGCGCCTGCACCGCCACCGCCCAACCGCGCCATCCCCTTTCTGGATCAGCGGCGAACCCGGACAGGCCATAGGGTTCGATATCCAGTTCGAGCATGAGACCTTGAGGAGCCCCATGTCTCACTTTCCAACTCCGCAAATGGCTGATTCTTGCGACCGCCCTTTTCAGTCCATCAGGCGTGGCCATGGATGGGTCTCCGTCCAACAACCTCAGCTCGACGCCGCGCTGCTCCAGCGCTCCGATCAATCGCGCGAAGGCTGCATCGGCCTTGGCGGGCACCTGCACGGCGAGTTCAGTGAAACCAGCGGCAGCAGCAGCTCCGGCAAAGTCCTCCGGGTCAGGGCGCCAATCCTCCTCCCTCCATATCCACGTACCCCGCGCAAGCACAGAGGTGCTACTCTCCGCAGGGGCGAGCGTTACAGATTGGAGTAGCGCGGACGCGCCTTCTACCGGACAGGCGAGGACAAGCGCCTGATCTTCATGCTCGGTGAATGCAAGGCTGAGTGCTTCGCCCTTCCAGTAGCCGGCAGGCACCGCTGGGGCGTCTTGCCCTGCTTTAACCGGGGTAACCGCGATCTTTCCATCGTTGTGGCCCTTCAATAGCCACTGACCTTGGTAACTCGTTGGAAGGCGAAAATCGGGCCAGCGCAAGATGAGGCCAGCCGGAGAACGGCCGGGCTTACAGTCCATTACCACCTGGCCGCCGTCCTTGCGGATCACCACCCGCTCCTCGACACCAAAGGGGCGAGGCTGAGCCAAGCCAAGGATGTTCTCGCCCAAGGGCACCAGCGCTGGTGCGGTAACGCCATGGAATTCTGTGATCGCGATGGCGTCCGGGCGGAAAATGCCATCGTTCATCGTGCCGTGAACGTCGATACTTTCTGCTTCACGCCAGCCCTTCACCACCGGGGCCTCCCATATCGCTTGCGCCTCCGCCATGCTGCCGCTTCCGAGCGCCGCGATAAGCAAGCAAAGATGCGCTAGCCTCACCCGCGCGAAAATCCGGCCCGCCCCGCTGCGGCCCAGCGGTTGTCCTTCCTATAGAAACGCCACATGCCATAGATGCGGAATGCCAGATTGGCCTGACGATAGCCGAGATTTTCCACGACAGCGGCGATGCCGATCATGAAGAGATCCCTCGCACTCGGCGTCCGTCGAAGTTGCATCTCCTCGAGCGCCAAGGTGCCAAGACTGATCGCGGTTCCAAAAAGGACGGTGATCGAGAAGAAGGCCAGGACGATCGTTCCGGATTCAATACCCATGAGATAGAGGAGCGGGATCAAAAGATAGCCGAACAGTTCGCATGGCGGACCCAGCACATCTTCTATGACGATTAACGGCATGCCGATCATCCCTACGCGGCCATAGCGCGGGTTGAACAGCATGCGGCGATGTTCGAGGATGGTTTCCAACGCGCCCTGTTCCCAACGCGCCCGTTGATTGCGCAGGCCCCGCCAGCTTTCCGGCGCATCGGTCCAGCAGACCACTTCGGGTACGAAGGCGACGCGATACGGACGCTTATCCTCCCTCATGCGGCGATGGATGCGGGTGACGACCTCTAGATCCTCTCCGACGGTATCGTGCCGGTAGCCGCCAATTTCCACCAGAGGCGCCCGGCGGAACATGCCGAAGGCCCCCGAAATCAGCATCAGCATATCCAACCGAGCATTAGCGATGCGCGCAGTCAGGAAGGCGCGGAGATATTCGAGGATCTGATAGCGCGGCAACCAGCGGCCCGGCAGGCGGATTTGGCGTACATGCCCTCCTTCGACGATGGAGCCATTGGCGATGCGAATTGCCCCGCCCACCGCCATCAGCGAACCGTCGTCCGTCATGAAAGGCTCAGCGGCGCGCAGCAGGCCGTCCGGCTCGATGATGGAATCCGCATCTATGACGCACACCAGCGGCGCAGCGGCAAACCCCAGGCCCGCGTTGACCGCATCGGCTTTACGCCCGTTGTCCTTGTCGATGAGGATCAAGTTGGGATAGCGCGCCGAGCCATATATGCCGCGGATGCGCGTCTTTTGCAGCACCGCCAGTTGTTCGCGCTCGATAGGGCGCAGATCGAATTGCTCGATCAGTACCGAAAGGGTGCCATCGCTCGATCCATCATTGACCAAGATGACTTCGTGGTCCGGATATTCTAAGGCCAACAAGGCGCGGGCGCTGTCCGCTATCGACAGTTCCTCGTTGAAGCATGGCGCGATGACGGAGATCGGCAAGGCGAGGTCGGCATAGCGCGACCAGAGATCATAGGATCGCTGCGCCGGTTTGATCCGGGTCGCAAAGACCCGTGCGGCAAGCAGCAACTGGATTGTCGAGACAAGATTGCGGATCGTCACGACCAGAAAGCAGACGATGCTGATCGCCACCAGCGTCGCCACGCCTATGCTTTGAGCGGCTGCAAGGATGTTTTCAACGAGCATCAGGCTGTTCCCAACACCTGCTGCGCCTGCTGGGCGCGCAGCCTGACCCAGGGCGAGGGATCGTGGCGCAACTCAGCTATGGCGGGTAGGCCATCGCTGAGGCGCATGATTTGGCAGGCGCGGATCGCGCGGGCGCGGACCGGGGCACCGGATCTCTCAGCAGCGGCATGATCCAACCCGCGCTGCCCGGATGACCAAGCTTGGTCGCGGAATCCAGCGCCGCCAGCCGCACGGGGGCATGCGGATCACTGGCGGCAGCAGCCAAAAGGGGCAGAGCCGAAAAATCCTCCGTCCAGCCAAGCGCGTCGATCACCAGCGCCCTCACTGCAGGGGGCAGGTCTTCAGAGCGAGCAAGAGCGAACAGTTCTGCTGGATGGCGAGACGCGATCAACCTGAACAGAGTGCGATGCAGAGGCGTTATCCGGGCGCTGCGCAGGGCGAGATGCTCGATCAGTTCGTCTGGCTGCGGCAAGGCGTCGAGCCGGGCAAGCAGTGACGCCGCTTCCAATCGCGTGTCGAGACGCGGGTCTTCACGCAGAACCGCATCAAGGGTGGTAACCGCTTGATCTCCACCGATGCCACCCAACAGGCGCAGCGCATCAATCTGCTGCCGTTGTTGGGAGCGCCTAGCGCGCCGTAGCGCGTCCTTGAGCAATCCCTGCTCTTCGGTCAGCGCGACGAGCCGATCCCGGTCTTCGCCGCGTAACAATTGTACCAGATGGCTGATTGCCGCGAGCCGTTCGGCTGGGCGCGCCTGACGAAAGGCGGGCGACGCAGCGACATTCTCGCCTGCTCCCATGATTTCCCGCGTCAAGGCGCGCGTCAATTCCGCAGTGACCGTGGCGGCGCGCTCCTTTCGGTCACGGCGCATCACCAGGAAGAGTAAAAGGCCCGCCATCGCAAGGGCGCCATAGACGGAGATCAGGATGGCGATCCGGGCTACATCATCCGCAACGGCTATACCCGGCACGATCAGAACCTGACCTGGATGCCCAGCGACGCACCCTTGCGCGTGTAGGTCGCGCGCCGCCGATCATAGTCGATGCCCGCGCGTAGCAGCACTTTCTGCGTCAGCGGCATGGTGCCGCCCGCGAACAGGGAGTGCACCTGCCTTGTGATGCCTGCCTCAGTGTCAGGATATGTAGCGGCTCCGGCGAAAAGCGTGGCGCTGCTGGAAAAAGGCCGATCGAGACGGCCGGACAGGCCCGAACGATGGGTTCCGTCTTCATCCCACAGATTGATCATGCGAACGGTCGCATTCAGTCCCAGCTTGCGCATGGCAATGCGAACGCCTGGCTGAAACACAGTCACTGACGCGTCCTGATATTCCGCATGCCTCAGGTCGGCGAGCAATGTCGCGAAGGACGCCACATCCGCTTCTACACCTCCTGTCACGCCCCATTTTTCCCGGAAGTTGGCATTGGGCGTGGCGGCAACGGCGATATAGATGCGCAAACTTCGCCTGAGTTGTTGATCGATCCGGACTTCAAAACGGGTGTCAGTGGCCGTTCGCCGGTCCTCGCGCTCCACTCCGACCGAAAGGGCGGTCGTGGGGCCTATATTCCCGAAGACCGCGAAGCTTGTGTCTGCCCAGGTCTGGCTCGGCCTGTTCGCAAAGGTGACATGGGAAAAGCTTTGCGCGGCCGCCAAGCCCCATTTCCTTTCACTCTCCCTGGCCGACGTCTGCGATGTGAGCAATTGCTGGCGTATGGCGGCGGCGTCAGCGTTACCGGGCGATCGCGCCTCGATAGCGGCCGCTTCGCCCCGTGCGGCGGCGCGATCACCGGACCAAAGATAGGCGCGCGCAAGCGCGGCGCGAATATCCAGATCGTCGGGAGCGAGCAAGGACGCGCGGCGAAGCGTCGCTATCGCTTGAGGATAGCGTTGGTCGAACGCATATGCGCTTCCCAGCAGACGCAAAATCTCGGGATCCTGAGGATGAACCGCGTCTGCCTGTTCCAACAGACGGATCGCCCGGGCAAAGTCCTGCCGGGCCGCAGCCGCACGGGCCTGAGCAATCTGTTCCCTGCGGCTCGCATTAGGTGCAGTGTCTTGCGCCAGGGGCACCGCTGCAGCGGTCGACACAAGCAGGATCACTGCACCCGCCCGACGGTTTTCAATATGGCGTTGACGCGGACAACAAGTTCATCGGGGATGAACGGCTTGGTAAGATAGTCACGCGCACCCGCAGTCAGAGCAGCCAGAACGTCCGCCTGCGCCTTGCGCGATGTCAGCATCACGATCGGCATCTCAGGCTGTTCGGCGGCCAGCGCCCTCAGCACGTCGGGGCCGGACATAACCGGCATCATGGCGTCTAGCACCATTAGGTCATAGTCGCCGCCGCGCGCTTCCCTCAGGGCCGAAGCGCCGTCTTGTTTGATCGTCACATGATGACCAGCCGCCTCCAATTTGAAGCGGACTAATTCGCCGAGCAAGTCATCATCATCTGCAACCAGGATATGCGCCACCCGACCCGTCCCCTTTTATGCTGCTAATCCCTGAATAGCAGCGCGAGATGCTGAGTGCGAAAAATTTTCTTTGTTAACAATGGATAAACCGCCATTTCGGTGCAGTTCGCCGTAGCGGGGAAACGGTTCAACGGAGACGCGTCGCCCTCAGGCTGAACTCGCCTTGGTAACGAGCCGACGTGCTGCTCTGCAGTGCCCCGACCAACCAGCGCAATACCGACGCGAGAGCAAACAGAAAATTTCGCCTTTCACGACAAGCGATTGTAACCGCGCCGGGGTGACCCCCGTCGCCTTAAGATATCGACATTCGCGAAACGCTCGATTTTACTCCTCTGCAATGGTGTGAGCGGTCGCAAATTCCCTTCTCTTTTTGGCCAAAGCCACTATTTTACTCACATGAGCGAAATGGCGCGCTCCGGGGCATTTGAAGATGATCGACCTGTCACCTCAACCTCAAGATAAAAGCTCCGGGCCGACCGAGCTGCAGCCGCGCCATGATCCGGCCATCATTGCGCCCGTAAAGACGTCTCAAAGCCGGGGCTGGTGGCCATTAACGCATGACGAGGCGGAGAACGGGATAGAGTTGCTATCGCGGTGGGCTGGACCTGCCGTGCTGCTCATCGTGCTCGCACTGATCAGTTGGTGGTTCATCGACTGAGTCGCGTTCGCACTGCAGTTGATTCGAGCAAGGGCTTCGATTGAACCATAAATTTTTGCTTGCAAATTCCCGCGGTCAAATTTCGGGTCGTCGCACGAGCGGGGCATTGCGTCCCTTGAGACCAACGGATCGTCGGAAAAGACCGTCCGGGCGTCCCAGCGATGATTGCTACTCCAAAACATTTATGCCCTGCTGCTCCGCAACATAAATCAAAAGGCAGCGGATGTCTGATGCACGCAAGCCGATCTTCGGACCGGTTAGCCGTTTGACGTCAGGACATAAAAAGGGTTGCAGATGTCGAAAATTGATCTGGCGATCGAAGGGTCTCCTAGTCGCCAGCCCGTAGGGGCCGCCGTTCAGCGGAATGTGAGGCTTTGGCTGTGCTTGTTGCTGCTGGTGGCTGATATGGCCGCGCTAGCAACGGGTTTTGCTTTGGGCCTCCGCACGGCTGGCATTCCATTGCTATCGAGCGAATTCTGGCAGCCGCTTGCTGGCGGCATGATTGTCTATGGCGTCGTGGCATTCCACAACCAAGCCTATAACCCCATCTGCCTCACCCGCGTGACACCGAGCTTGCGTAATGCCTGCTTTGCCTTGGCGGGAACCCTGCTGATCTTCCTGCTCGTTGTCTTTTCCCTCAAAGCGACGGGGCAATTGTCGCGGCTGGGCATTTCCGCAGGTATTTTATGTAGCAGCACGTTGCTCGTCGTGCAGCGACTGCTGATCGTACGGGCAGTGCGGCGAAATTTCAGCGATGATCTGTTCGCACAATTGCTGATCATAGACGGGGGAACGATCCCGCATGATGTGAGCGGCATGGTGATTGTCGATGCCGAAGCGGCAGGGATCAAAGCTGACCTTGACGATCCCTACATGCTTCACCGCCTGGGCACTTTGCTCCGCGATTTCGATCGCGTCGTCATATCCTGCCCTTCCGATCGGAAGGCCGACTGGGCGCAGATGCTAAAGGGCGGCAATATTCTGGGCGAGATTATCGTGCCGGAGCTGGATCATATGGCTCCATTGGCGGTCCAGACCTATCGCGGCGTTTCCACCCTGGTCGTGGCTCGTGGTCCGCTCAACCTCGCCAATCGGGCCAAGAAACGCCTGCTGGATATTGCCATCACGGTGCCGCTACTTATCGCACTGGCGCCGTTGATTGTCGTGATCGCCATAGCGATCCGCCTCGACTCGCCCGGCCCAATCTTCTTCAAGCAGGAGCGGATAGGTCGCGGAAACCGCCTGTTCCATATCCTGAAATTCCGGAGCATGCGCGTTGAACAGTGCGATGCGGCAGGTGCGGCCTCGACGCTGAGAGATGATAACCGCATTACCCGTGTTGGCGCTTTCATCCGCAAGACCAGCATTGATGAACTGCCTCAGCTGATCAATGTGCTGCTCGGCGAAATGAGCCTGGTCGGCCCCCGCCCGCATGCGTTGGGATCGACGGCGGAAGAACAACTTTTCTGGCAGGTCGATCGCCAATATTGGCACCGCCATGCCCTGAAGCCCGGCATCACCGGCCTGGCGCAAATCCGGGGCTTCCGCGGGGCGACTGAAACGCGTCGCGATATCCTCAATCGAGTCGAGGCGGACCTGGAATATCTCCATGGCTGGAGCCTGATGCGCGACATCGCGATCCTGTTCGGGACCTTCAACGTACTGGTTCACCGCAACGCCTACTGATCCCAGTCACCGCGATCTCCGCTAACGCGTGGGCATTTTGCACCACCTCATTGATTTTGCGACGAAATGATGACGTTTTCGCCCGCGTGAAAACTATTTGTTAAGCGTAAAATCGGATATGTCCGTCATCACGAACAGGGCGGACCAAAGACGTGGCAGACGATTTTGCGACGGTTGCCGTTGCGCAACCTTCTTCCTTGAACAGCACGACCGACCAACGGAGGGGAGTGGCGTTCGAGACGGCCCCGCGCGCTTTTGCCGACCGAGCGGATCGTGGCGTGGAAATCCTGTCGCGCTGGGCCGGCATTGGTACCTTCGCAGCTGCGGTGGCGGCGATAGGTTCGCTCATCTTCTGACCAGACTCGCCGCGTAACCTTGCTACAGGATGAACAGGTAGCAGGCGCTGACATTGCTCCCAGATGAACAGCTTTGGACTGCAACTAAGTTGTTCGCTTTGGCCAATTTTGCGACCAACCGAACCGTTGCTTAGTCGCGACAAACCGCTTCCGCGGTGGTTCGTTTTGCGTGCAAACGCGACTAGCATGCCCTTATTGCTGCAATGCAATAAAGGGTCGCACTTTTGGTTATTACTTATACTCCCCGCTTTCGGAGGCGCTTTTGTGCGCCTGCAAAACATAAATTCTCCTGGTCTTGCTGCGCGGTAGCTGCGGTCCTGGGCTGCGCCGTCACGGCTGCTGCTTTCACATCTGCAAATGCGCAAACCGCTAACGCACAAAGTTCATCAGTCAGTGATGAAGCCCGCATCAAAACGATGGGGCTGCAAGCCACGGCAGGGCTCGACCTGCTGTATGATGACAATGTCTATCGCGTCGATGATCGGATCGAGGATCCGACAAAGGATCTTATCGTCACGCCTTGGGTGGAACTCACCTATGGCAAGCCGATCGGCCGGCATGACCTGCTGTTTCGAGGACAGATCGGCTATGACCGCTTTATCTCCGAAGGGCAGCGGAGCAAATTGCGGCTGGATACGGAAGCGAAGGCAGTCATCCGCTTTGGCGCGACATGCTCAATCACGCCAATGGCATCCTATCGCCAGCAGCGCGCCGACTATGGCGACCTCAACCAGCAAACCGAAAATCTCCAGCGCTTCACGGCGTTCGGCGCGGAATTGGGATGCGAGCGGCCGGGATTGTTCCCGGTGGCCAGCTACCGCCGCGACCTGACGCGCAATGATGACGCGTTCGACTATGCCGACCAGACCAGCGACACCTATTTGGCAGGTGTTGGCTATAATATGCCCAGTCTGGGGACGGTCACCGCCTTTTACGAGCGGGTGAATAGCGACCGGGGCAAGCTGGGCATCGAGAACCGGACCAACAGCTATGGCGTGCGGTTCAAGCGCGCAGTGTCACCGATCACGCAGATCGATGCCGAGGTCCGATGGCTGAACGTCGATAGCGATTCCGCTGCGGTGGGTAGTTATGACGGTCTGGGCTGGGATCTGAGCCTGTCGAGCAGCATCGTGCCGCGGTTGAAACTGACCGCGACAACGGAGCGCAGCATCGTCAATGACAGCCTGATCGCCAGCGGCTTCGCCATCCGCACGAGGTATCGCCTGCAAGGCGAGTTCGCGATTTCCGAGCTGACTTCGGTGGGCCTTTATGGAGAGTGGGAACGGCGCAAGTTCCGGCAAGACGCGGCGCTCCGCCCCTTTTCGATCACGGCGGACCGGAACCAGCGCTTTGGCGCTCTGCTGAAGCGGAAACTGACCGATCGCGCGGACATCACGCTGGATGCGCAGCACTACAAGCGGCGCACTGACACGGATGTCGCCGAATTCAGCGGCACTCAGGTGACACTGGGCGCGGCGTTCCGATTTTGACCCTCGAACATGATGGAGCATGAGCTGTGAAAACAGAGACTCTCCTGACCAGCCTTTCGATCTTCCTGGCCTCGGCCGGTCCAATGGCTGCGTCTGCCCAAACGGCTGGCGCGGCGGCCACCGCCACGGCAGCTGCGCCAGCGCAGCCCATTGCCGACGCCGGTTATCAGCTGGGCCCGGATGATGAGGTGAAGATCGCCATTTTCGGTCAACCGGACCTATCGACCACGACGCGGATCAAGGAAGATGGAACGATCACCCTCGCTCTGATCGGCCCAGTCTCTGCCCGCGGCAAGACCAGTTCGCAGCTCGCCCAGGCAATCTCATCCAGCTATGCGAGCGGCGGATTCCTTACCAATCCCTCCGTCAATGTGGAGGTGAGCAATTATGTGAGCCGCTTCGTAACGGTGCTGGGAAATGTGCCGCAAGCGGGCAATTATCCACTGGATCGCGGCTATACTGTCGCGTCGATGTTAGCAAAGGCTGGCGGATCGACCAAGGACGGGGCCAATGCGGTCATCCTGACGCCAGCCGATGGCAGCGGGCCGGTGCGCATATCGCTGGCCGACATGGCGGTGGGCGGCAGCAGGCAGTTAAAGGCGGGGGACATATTGTTCGTGCCGCCTGCAGAGAAAGTCTATGTTTACGGCCAGGTGCAGCAGCCGGGCGCCTTTTCTTTCGTGCCGGGTCAAAGCTTCCGTCAGGCGCTCGCGCTGGCGGGCGGCCCGACGCTGGCCGGTTCCACCAAACGCATAAAAGTACGCCGGGGGGGGAAGGAAATACAGGCGAACCTGGATGATCCGGTTCAGCCTGAAGACGTCCTCATCATCCGGGAGAAGCTGTTTTGACCGCAATCGATCATGGCTTCGTGAATGACCGGCCCAGCGGAATGCTGGACTGGCTCATGTCCTTTCGCCGCAACATCGCCCGTTCCGACGCCTCTGCCGGGGGGCCGCGCATGGCAGCAGCCGAGCCCCTGTTGCTCGACACGCCCGTGTCGCCCGGCTTTCGGCCAATCCAGAAAGAAGAGAATGCCGATGAAGGCCCCCGGCCTCTGTCGATGGGCGCTATCGCCGCACCGCTGAAGCCAATCAGTCTGCGGCGGGATTCCATCTACAACGCTTTCAGCACGGCGATGCCCGTAACGGATCGCCACGGCTTGGCCGGGCGCAACAGCGAACTGGAAAAGCTGGTCGAGGCAATCGTCGTCCAGCGGAAACATGCGGTCATCTTTGGCACACGGGGATCGGGCAAGACATCGCTCGCGCGGGTGTTTGGCGACTTGGCGGACGAAGCTGGCTGCGTTGCGCTTTACGGATCCGCGAGCGGCGACGCCGACTTCGACTCGCTGTTCCGGCCTTTCCTTTCCGAACTGCCGATGAGTGCGGCCGGACAGGAAAAAGCGCGAAAGCTGATGAATGAGCCTCTGGACGTGACGCGCTTGGCCGCGTTGCTAGTGGAAGACGTGCGTCAGCGTTCTATCCTGATCCTGGACGAATATGACCGGGTACGATCCGACGAGGCGAAGTCGGACGTCGCGACACTGCTGAAGCTGCTGACCGACATTCATTCGCCGGTGCAGGTGGTGCTCGTAGGCATTGCGGGAGATGTCGATGGACTGATTGCTGCTCATCCCTCGCTGCGGCGGCACATCGCACCTCAACGGGTGGCGCCAATCCCGAAGCCCGAGTTGGAAAGACTGCTGATGAGCTGCGCAGACAATGCGCAGCTGCGGCTGGATCCCGATGCGCTTGATGCGCTGGCGGGCGCTGCCATGGGGTCGCCCTATCATGCCCGGCTGTTCGGGATGCAGGCGGCACTGGTGACCGAGGCAGGCGGACGGGACCGCATGACGTTGGCCGATGTAGAGCAGGGGCTCGCGTCCGCGCTAGAGGATTGGGCCGAAATGAGCGGCGCCACGCATGCGCTGTTTCAGCGCGTGCTGTGGGAAGCCCATGCGAGCCGGCGCATGATTGCGCTGGCGGGCGTGGCTGCATCGCAAATGTCGCTGATTTCCTATGACCGGCTGGTGCGGCTTGGTCATGAAGTGCTGGGCGGCGGATCGATCAACGAAGGTCAGGCGGCTGAGGCGATGCGGCGGCTGGAGCCCGCTCTCACGTCCATGCCGGGCGGCGAGTTGTTCATGTTTGAGGACACGCTTGCGCCGCAATTCCTGCTGCTGATGGCGAAGCAGCCGGTGCCGAGCGCACCCCCTGCCCCCACGCCTGCCGAAGAGATGCGGGCCATGCTGAAGGGAGTGGACGGGCTATGACCATGAACCCTATCGACCTGTTGTCCGCAGTGCAGGCGCGCTGGCGGATGGCCGCGATTATCGGGGGCATATTGTTCCTGGCGATCGCCATCACCGCCTTCCTTCAGCCACGACAATATATGGGCACGGCATCGCTGCTACTCGATCTGTCGCAAACCGATCCGACCGACACCAACACGGCGCAGGGGGCAAAGCCCGACACAGAATCCATATTGGGGACACAGACCGACATCATCCGCAGCGGAAAGGTGATGAACGCGGTCGCCAAGCAGGCGGGGTTCGTTAACGCGCAGCCTGCCGACATGCCCGCCGAAGCGCGATTGCAATCCGCAGCCTCACAGGTCGCCAAGAATACGACGATCACCACCGGGCGACAGAGCAACGTGTTGCAGATTCAATATTTGGATCCCAATCCCCAGGTGGCCGCGAAAGTCGCCAATCTGATCGCCACCACTTACATGCGCGAACAGGTGGAACTGCGCGCCTCCCCTGCCCGCGGATCGGCGAAATGGTTCGACGAGCAGACGCAGGAAGTGCGTCGCCGCTACGAACTGGCGCAGAGGCGTCTGTCCGACTTCCAGCGGGCGCATGACATCATCGGCATCAACCGCATGGACCTTGAGGCCGAGAAGCTGAAGAACATGTCCTATCAGCTGACGCAGGCGCAGGCGGAAGCCGCCGCAGCGCGGGGCAAGGCTGGTGCGGGCGCGGTATCCGACATTGAAGGTTCGCTGATCGTGCAGAACCTGCAAGAGCAGGTGGCGACCCAGTCAGCCAAGGTTTCCGAACTGTCGAAGACATTGGGCCCCAATCACCCTTCCATGACCGCCGCAAATGCACTGCTGTCGGAGCTTCAGTCCAAGCTGGCTTCCGCCCGTTCGAGCCAAGCGGGCGCCGTCAGCGCGAACAGCGTCGCCGCCAACCGCCGCGAAGGCGACCTCAAATCGAACATGGCCGGCCAGGAAGACCGAATGATCCGCATGTCCGAAGTGCAGGATCAACTGATGGTGCTCCAGCGGGATGTCGATGCGGCGCGGCAAACCTATGACACGGTCCGCCAGCGTTTCAACGAAGCGACCCTGAAAAGCCAAATCTCCCAGCCCAATGCCAGCCCGCTGGATGAGGCGAGCGTGCCCCTTCTGCCTGCCAAGCCCAACCTGATGCTGTGGTTGATCGCGGGCGTTGCGCTGGGCCTGGTCGGCGGAGTGGCGGCTGTCATCATCGCCGAGATACTAAAGCCGCGCGTTCGCTCCGCTGCTGGCGTGGCGCGCGCGACGGAAGTCGAAGTGATTACCGAGTTGGTGCCGGTCCCGGTTGCGGGCGGCTGGTTCTTCAAACAGCAGGAGGCCGCATGAGACTGCGTTCCACGGCAGGCGCCCCACCTCATATGATGCCGGGCGGCGGCGGGACCGCCGCCCTGCGCCCCCGCGTGCGGGACAATCACAGCTTTGCCAAGCTGGCTGTCGATCATGGGTTCCTGGCGGAATCCGATGTGAATCGGGTCGATGTACATTCGCGGACGCAGGGCCTTCCCTTCCATGAAGCGGCGGTCGAACTGGGGATGCTGGACAGCGAGGCCGCTGGACTGTTGGCGGCGCTGGCAGGTGGCTTCTCACTGCTACCCGCCGGGGATCAGCGGATCGACCCGCTGGTTGTCGCCGCCTTTGACCCTACGAGCCCCTATGCGGCCAAAATACGGACAGTCCGGGCGAAGCTGAAGGCTGCGTCCAAGGCTGGCGATCCTTCCTCTCTACGGCTGGCGGTATTGTCGGTCGATGGGGGGGATGAGGCGGCGACCATGGCCGCCAACCTGGCAGTAGTGCTGGCGCAGATGGACGGTCCGACGATGCTGATCGATGTCGATATGGGCAATCCATCGCTCGACCGCCTGTTCCGCGTTGCCAACAAGTCGGGCCTGGCCGAACAGTTGATGGGCAGCGCTGCCCTGCTTCCCGCCGCCAAGACCGCGATCGAAGGGCTGTGGTTGATGACAGCAGGCCGGGCCTCGGGCAGCGCGTCGAGCATGATCACGCGCGGGCCGCTGGCGGAAACGGCCAATGGCTGGGGCCTGAAGGAAACGTCGATGCTGTTCTACCTTGCCGAGCGCAAGGGCGAACAAACCCCTTTCGGCAGCATCCTCGCGGGGTTTGATGCAGTCGCTATCGTTGCGCGACGGGGTGGCACAGTGATCGCCGACATGCGGCGCATCATCGACGATCTGGATCGTCAGGGCGTGCCGATCGCCGGGACGGTGATTGCATGAATACCGAGCAGGCGCTGCGCCAGCCCTTTCCTTCGTCGGAAGGGCAAGAGAAAAGCGTGATGGTGGGAGGGGTGCCGGTTTCCACCCTCTCTCTCGACGCGTTGATCAACAAGATGGTGCGGGATGCGCCGCTGCGACGGATGCAGCAGGAACCGGCTTTGCTGGTGTTCGATTGCAACGGCCAAGGGCTGTCCATGAACGCCAGCGACGCAGCGTTCCGGGCGGATCTGGCGCAGGCGGATCTCATCCATGCTGATGGCCAGATTATCGTGCTGGCGTCCCGGTGGTTCAGCACCACGCCGATCGCGGACCGGTCGAGCACTACCGACATGTTCATAGACAGCCTCGGCCGGGCGGCTGAGCATGGTGTCCGCTACTTTCTGCTGGGCGGCGAGGAGAAGGTGAACGCCGAATGCGCGCGCCGGATCATCGAGGCAACGCCGGGACTGGAACTGGCTGGGCGACGCAATGGCTTCTGGTCCCGTGAAGAGGAAGAGGCACTGATCGCGGAGATAAACGCAACTTCGCCCGATGTGCTTTGGGTAGGTACGGGCAAACCGCGCGAACAAGCCTTTTGCGTGCGCCATCGCGACCGGATCAAAGCCGGGTGGATCGTTACATGCGGCGGGCTCTTCAACTATGTGACGGGTGATTATCCGCGCGCACCGCTGTGGATGCAGAAGGCTGGGTTGGAGTGGCTGCATCGGATGGTCACACGGCCCAAGCAGCTTGCCTGGCGCTACATCACCACCAATCCGCACGCCTTGTGGCTGATTTGGAAACATCGCCATGGCTGATGGTGCGGCGTTGGCAGGGCGCATCAAAAGCCTTGGCAGCCTGTTCGGGCGCTTCGGCCTGGCCAGCCTGTCATCAGCGATCGTGTCGGTCAGCCATCTGGGCGTGCAATTGTTTTCGATCCATCATCTGGGCACGGCCGCAATCGGGACGCTGGCCTTTCTCCTGGTGATCATCCAGTTCGGCTACAGCCTGTCCAACGCGCTGGTTTCAACGCCTTATACGATCGCGGTCAATCAAGGCGACGAGGCGGACGGCAAGTCGTTTGACTTCTTCTTCCCGGTGAACCTGCTGCTGGCGCTGAGCCAGGGGGTAATCTGTGCGGGAATAGCCTGGGCAACGGCATCGCCAGCAGCGGCCGCGATGTTTGGGTTGGCGGGGACGCTGTCGCTGGTGCGCTGGTTCGGGCGGTCCAATGCCTATGCGCATCACAAACCTGCTAGCGCCGCACGTTCGGACCTCGCCTATGCGGCGACAATCCTGGTCGCGCTACTGATCGCGAGCCGAACGGGCGCCGATCTGGCGAGCATCGGCGGAATTTTGGTCGCAGCGAGCATCATCGGGCTGCTGCCCTTTGGTTTTGCCTATGTGCGGCGGCATGTCGCGATCGGGCCAGTCAGGGCCTTAAACAACTACCAGCCAGTGTGGCGCGAGCAATCCGCCTGGACGCTGGTTGGCGTGCTCTCGACCGAGGCAACCTCCAACGCGCACAGCTACATAGTGACCTTGCTCGCCGGGCCCGCCGCCTTTGCTCCGGTAGCCGTGGGTATGCTGTTCTTCCGCCCGGTGAATGTGTGCATCACAGCCCTAACCCAGTTGGAGCGGCCGCGTATGACGCGTGCGGTGGCCAGCGGCGATCATGATGGAGCGATCAAGTCGGAGCGCATCTTTATGGGCGCATTGGTCTTCCTATGGGCGGCGACCTGCATCGTTGCTGCGCTGGTGCTGTTCGGCTTTCCACAGTTGATCCTGAAGCCGACGCTCGATCATGAACTGGTCGCCACTGCGGTGGGCCTCTGCGCGCTGCTCTCGCTCGTCCAGTGCGTGCAGACGCCGATGAGCGTGATGACGCAGGCACGCAAAGCCTTCCGGCCGCTGGCGAACCAGAGCCTACGCAGTTGCGGCCTCGGGATCGTCGCGGTGACACTTCTGACCTTGGCAGCAGCGCCGATCTTCTCCATCGCCGGCGTGGTCCTGTCGCAGTTGGTGATGATGCTCGGCATCTGGCAGCTCGACCGGAAATGGCGTGCAGAGCAAGGAGCCGCGCGCTGATGGCGTCCACATGGCACCGTATCGGCCATGCGCCCTCTATCGTCTCCGCTCCGGCCTCGAAGGAGAGCCGGATGGTCGTCGTCACACAGGTCTTCTACTTCGTTTTCCTGATGATGGTCTTCATCGGCCAGCAGCCTTTCGCGTCGCGCACGCAGGATGAACTGGTGGCGATGGCGGCGGATAATGACGGGTCCGACCTTTTTAAACAGGCCCTGTTCATCGGCTTCGCGCTGCTGCTGACGGCGGTGCAGATGCTGCGCAAGCATCCGCTGAAATATCGTTTCACCTTCTGGCCGCTGGCGATCATGCTGGTCTGGTTCCTGATCACCTGCAGCTGGGGCGTCGATCCCTTCGTGTCGTTCAAGCGGGTGATGCAGCAGTTCATCGTGATCTACATCACCTTTTGCGCGCTGGCTCTGATGGGTCCGGAGCGACTGTTCACGGCGCTGCGATGGGCGCTGATCGCATCGCTGATAATTTGCTGGGTCTCCCTGCCCCTGACCCCGGCAGCGGTGCATCCATCGACAGAGAGCGACAAGGCGCTGATCGGGGCGTGGCGCGGCTTCTTCTTCCACAAGAATATTGCAGGCGCGGTGATGGCGCTGACCTTCATTGTTTGCGGCAATGCGTGGATCGACCGACGCAAATGGTATTATGCGCTGTTCGCGATCATGGCATTCGTCTTCGTGATCGGGACGAAGAGCAAGACGTCGCTCGCGCTGTGCGTGGGCATGCTGGCGATCAGCAACATTTATCGCGCGCTCAGCGACAATACGCAGAAACGGGCGATCCTGCTGCTGATGCTGGGCTTTGGCATGGTCGGGTTTCTGGCACTCTACATCGCCTATCAGCCCACTATCGAGCGGCTGTTCGCCGATCCCACCAGCTTCACCGGGCGCGTTTCGATCTGGCGAGTGGTGTTCGATTATTTAGCGGATCACCCTTATCTGGGGGCGGGCTTTGGCGGCTTTTGGCAGGTGGGGGCGAACTCGCCCGCGCATGATTATCTCAATCAGCAATTCCAGATGCTGACCGCACATTCGCATGACGGCTACCTGGAGATTTTAGTGACGACCGGCCCGCTGGGTCTGGTCATGTTGCTGGTAAGCTTCCTGGCGCTACCTGCCTATTGGTTCCTCACGGGATCGTCGAAGGAAAACCAGCATCTGATGGTGCCGGCCTTCGCCGTCTGGGTGTTCGTTATGTATCAGAATCTGCTGGAAACCTCCTTCTTCGACAAGGACCGGCAGGTCTGGGTAATCTTCCTCGCGGCGATTGCGACCGCCCATGCAACCTTCAAGGCCAAGCCGCGCCCGCAGTGGCAGCGGCGGCAGCTTGCCTCATCGGAGACGGCCCATGGCTAGGATCACCATCTGCATCGCTACGTGCAACCGGCCTCAAGGGCTGCGGCGTACGCTGGAGTCGATCGCGACGCTGGATACGCGGCACAGCCTTGAGGTGCTGGTGGCCGACAACGACGCAGCCCGGCAGGAGGGTATGGGCGTAGTGGAACGCCTGGCGTCGCAAGGTTATCGCTGGCCGGTGAAGGCCATGCTTGTGGCGGAGCGAGGCATACCGCTGGTGCGTAATGCGCTGGTGGCGGAGGCCTTGGCACGGCCGGGGATCAGCCATATCGCGATGCTCGACGATGATGAGGCTGCTTCGCGCAACTGGATTGACGCCATGGTTGAAGCGGCGGAGCGGTGGAATGCCGATGTCGTTGGTGGCGCAGTGGCGCGGGAGATGGACAGTCATTTGGCGCCGTGGGCAGCGCGGCATCCGCTGCTGCAGGCAAAAAAGCGCGGCAAGTCGGGGCCGGTCAAGTTGGTGGACAGCACGGCCAATGTGCTGATCTCCGCCAGCGCATTGCGCCAAATGGGCGAGCGGCCCTTTGACGAGCGCATGGCGCTTACCGGCGGGTCGGACAAGCAATTGTTCAGCCGGATGGTGCGCAAGGGTTTCCGCTTCGCATGGGCCGAGGACGCGCTGGTAACCGAGTTGATCCCGGCGAGCCGCGTGACGGCCAAATGGCTGCTGATGCGCGGCTATCGACTGGGCATGACCGATATGATGGTGGAGCGGTTCCACAAGGGGCGGCTGCGGACCTTGGTGGGCGAAGCACCGCGTATAGCGGCGGGGTTCGTTGTCGGCACGGTCGGCGCGGCGGCGACGCTGGACCGGGGGAAGCGGGTCGTGAGGCTCGGCAAGCTCTATCGCGCGGCGGGCAAGATCGCCGGGATCGCAGGATTTCAATATGAAGAATATCGAAAGGTGCATGGCGCATGACAGATGCAGCCCCCTTCTTTTCCGTCGTCATTCCCCTGTACAACCGAGCCGATATAGTGGGCGACACGATCCGGTCGGTACAGACGCAGGACTGGCAGGACTTCGAAATCGTCGTCATCGATGATGGATCGCGGGACAATCCCGCGCCGGTGATCGATGCCATCGGCGACCCCCGTGTGCGCTATATCCGACAGGACAATGCGGGCGGCGGCGCTGCCCGCAATCATGGGATCGAGGAGGCACGGGGGCGATACATTGCATTCCTAGATTCCGATGATCTGTTCCTGCCGGGCAAGCTGTCCATCATGGCCAAGGCGCTGGCCGATGATGATGGCCGGACAGTATTGTATTCGCGGATGAAGGTGGATCGAGGCGTCGATCGATATTGGATCAGGCCGGATCGCGGTATTCGCGACGGCGAGGACGTCGGTGAATATCTGTTTTGCGCGAACCAGTTCATGCAAACATCGACCATGGTCGTGCCCGCCGGACTGGCGCGCAAGGTGCTGTTCGACCCGGCGCTGAAGAAGGGACAGGACCTGGACTTTTGCGTGCGATTGCAAGGCGCAGGCGCGCGATTTCGGATGATCGAACAGCCGCTGACGGTCTGGTTGGACGCGACCGAAGCGGGCCGCACTTCCTATGTTCGGGGTTATGAAACCTCGCTCGACTGGCTCGACCGCTGCGGCCATATGCTGACAGACCGGGCGCGGCGGGGCTATCGCGCCACGGTCCTGGCCTATCATATGGCGCCGATCCGGCCGGTGATGGCGTTGCGCGACCTGATCGTGGGGCTGTTCGCAGGTGGAGTGCCGCCAAGGGTGGTCGCGCGGCAGGTACTGCGATCCTATCTGCCCAAGCCCCTCTATCGCTCACTGGTAAACGGCTTCGTATTGCGCTTTGGAAAGGGCGAAGCGGCCCATGGCGGGGCGCGGTCGTGATGAGCGCATGGCAACCCCCATCGCAGTTGCAAGCTGCCGTCGCCCAACCGATCTTTTCCATCGTCATACCAACCTACCAACGGCGAGATGCTGTAGTCGCCGCCGTGCTTTCCGCCTTGGAGCAAAGCATCGCAGTCATTGAGGTCATCGTCGTCATTGATGGATCGACAGACGGCACGGAGATAGCGCTGCGGGCGATCAAGGACCCGCGTCTCACCATCATCGTCCAGCAGAACAGGGGCGCCTCTGCAGCACGAAACGCAGGGATCGATCACGCACGGGGCCGCTATATAGCCTTTCTAGATTGCGACGATCGTTTCCTGCCACACCACCTCGCCGACCTGTTGCCGTTGCTGGAGGAGGGCGATGAGGTGGTAGCCTATGGCCAGGTGCTGGCAGATCGGGGCGGTGGGCGCAATTTCCTAAAGCCTCCGCGCGCGATCGCCCGACATGAAAGGGTCGATCGTTATCTGATGTGTGATCGCGGATTCATCCAGACGAGCAGCGTAGCGCTTCGCCGCTCGCTCGCGGAAAAGGTGCGTTATCGGGAAGATGTGAAGTTCGGCGACGATACCGACTTCGCGCTGCGCCTGTCCTTGGCAGGCGCGCGTTTCATCATGGCAGACCGGCCCGGCACGATCTGGGCGGACAGGCAGGCGCAAGACCGGCTGTCACAAGTCCGGGGCAATATTGGGAGCTTGACGTGGCTCGCTGACCTGCGACCCCATATCTCGCCCCGCGCCTTTTCCGGATACATGGGTTGGCACGCGGCAAAGAGCATCTGGCCTACCAGCCGCAGCCGGGCGATCCGCTACTATTTGGGGGCGTTGCTTCGCGGGGCCTATGGGCCGAGGCTGGCGGGCGCGGTTCTGATGCAGATCATCCTCCCAGACGCTGTGTACCGCCGCATCTGCGATCGGTGGATCGATTTTACCCGGATGTTCGTCGGACGGAGGCAAAGGCTGTGAAGCGGCGCGACTTTCTTGCAGGCGCTGCCGCGCTGGCCGCCTGTTCCCCCCTCCCCCCGGGCGTCGCGCGCAGCGTTTCGCGCTACGGCCTGGCCCAGCATGCACGCCGGTCCGGCCGCCATTTCGGCGCAGCGGTCAAGTCGCGCCTCCTACGCGAAGATACAGGCTTTCGAGCGGCGGTTGCGCGCGAATGCGATGTGGTCGTGCAGGAGTATGAACTGAAGCGCGGCACGACCGAGCCGAAGCAGGGCAAATATGATTTCAGCGGCGCAGACCAGATCATCGATTTCGCGCAAGACCATGGCATGCGCGCGCGGGGCCATGCGCTCGTCTGGTACGCTGCAAATCCCCCTTGGCTGGAGCCCGCACTGAAAAGCGCGAGCGGCCGGGAACGGCAGCGGTTGATGACCAGCTACATCGACGTGGCGATGCGCCGCTACGCCGGGCGGATAAGCGAGTGGGACGTGGTCAATGAGGCCATCGAGCCCAATCAAGGGCGTGCAGACGGCATGCGGATGGATAGCATGTGGATGAAGGCGCTGGGCGAACATTATATCGACACGGCATTTCACACAGCACGAGAGACAGACGGGCGGGCGACTTTATTCCTGACCGACTTCGGACTGGAACATGACTCACCGCGTTGCGAGCGGCGGCGGACGGCATTGCTAAAGCTGCTAGACCGGCTTCTCGGGCGGGGAGTGCCGATCGATGCCGTCGGCATTCAGGGGCATCTGAAGCCCTATAAGGAGCGGTTCAGCGAGCGGCAGTTCGCCGACTTCCTGCGCACGTTGAGCGGCTATGGGCTAAAACTATCTATCACCGAATTCGACATTGCTGACCGGGGTGGTCCGCCGAGCCCGGAAAAACGCGATCGGGAAGTCGCGTCCATCGCCAAGGCGTTCCTGGATGTTTCGCTGGACAATCCCGCGATGGGATCGGTCCTCTGCTGGGGCCTGTCCGACCGTTATTCCTGGCTGTCCAATTTCCCGGAATATAAATGGCCTGACGGGCAGCTGTCGCGTGGCCTGCCGCTGGACGCCAGGATGGGCCGCAAACCGCTATGGGATGCGATCGCCGCCGCCTTCGATGCAGCGCCTGCCGTGGGGAGGCGCAGCGTATGAGGGTTGCCTCACTCACCGGACTGCGCGGGGTCGCGGCCGTTTCAGTGCTCCTCTATCATATCCCGCATCAGCCAGCCTTTGCCGGGTTCGCCATCCCGCTATTCTCCCGGGCTTATCTGGCGGTGGACCTCTTCTTCATTCTCAGCGGCTTCGTGATTTCCTATGGCTATCACGATCGAGTGCTGAATCATTTGGGCGCGTCGAGTTATATCGACTTCCTCATCAACCGCATGGCCCGAGTGTGGCCGCTGCACCTGATCGTGACACTGGTCTTCGGGCTGCGCATCCTGCTCAATATATCTGGCAGCCAGTCGATTGATCTGACGCCTGCCAATATCTTCGCCAACCTCTTTATGGTGCAGAGCTGGGGGTGGGGCACGCAGCCCATCGCAGGCAACAGTTGGTCGGTAAGTACGGAAGTCGCAGCTTACCTTATATACCCGTTAATTGCGATTATTGCTTTCTCACGCTGGGCCTGGGCGCAGGCAGCCCTGTGTGTCGGATTGCTGGTACTGGTGGCTTCGTCAGGAATGGGTTCCAGCGGTCCACTCGACGTAAATGACAGCGATAGCGTGTTGACGCTGCTGCGCTGCCTTGCGGGCTTTTCCCTTGGCGTGCTGACCTTCCGCGTCGCCGAGAAGCCGTGGTGCAAAGCGCTGATCGATAGGCCCAGCGGCTTCGCTCTGGTCTGCGGCCTCATTGCGCTGGCGCTGCTGTTGCCCCGCGCCGACGTCCTGGTGGTTTGCCTGATGCCTGCCTTGGTATTGAGCTGCTATTATGACGGCCCGGCGGCGCGGTCGGTAATGGCTAATCCGCTAAGCTTCCATCTCGGGCTGATCAGCTATTCCATTTATCTTTGGCATCCGTTGGTTCGCGATGTCGCCGCACGGACCATGAATGTGGCGCAGCGGCATGGGATAATCGGCTTCGATTGGCTGTTCGTCGGCGGGATGGTGGCAGCGACCTGGCTGATCTGCTGGGTCAGCTATCTGCTGATCGAGGTGCGCGGACATCGGTTGATCAAATGGCTGCAGCGCGGCAGGCCAGAGCGCCCCCGCCCCATCGAGGCGGCCGCCCCATGACCGCTGGCAAAGCGATCTGGATCGCGATCCCGACTTTCAGACGGCCTGTCGAACTGCGCCACCTGCTGGAGACACTGGCGACCGTAGTGGACAGGCGGGACGTCATGCTGCTGGTGGCCGACAATGACGGCGAGGCGCAGCAGGGCGCGGTTGTGGTAGAAGCGCTAAAGCAGGAAGGCTATCCCCTTCCCATCACGCTGCTCCTCGTGCCGGAGCCGGGCCTCTGCGCCGTGCGCAACGCTATTTGCGCGGCAGCCATGGCCGACCCGATGATGCGCTTTATCGCGATGATCGACGATGATGAATGGCCGCAGCCTGGATGGCTGGACGCGCTGCTCACCTGTCAGGCTCAGGTTGCCGCGGACGTAGTCGCGGGGCCGGTCGATTTTCATTTCACCGGCAAGCCGCCGCGCTGGGCACGCCAGTCGCTGGTATTCCGGCCGGAGCAGCGCGCCTGGGGTGCGACCGGCATGCTGTGGGCGAGCAACAACCTGCTGGTGAGCCGTAGAGCGCTAGGGCTAATCAAGGAGCCTTGGTTCGACATGCGTTTCAACCGGAGTGGAGGCGAGGATCTGGACTTCTTGGCGCGTCTCCAGGAAGCTGGCGCGCGTTTCGCTTGGGCTCCTCACGCACAGGTGAGCGAATGGGTGTCGGCCGAGCGGGCGAAGCTTTCATGGGTGTTGAAGCGCATGTGGCGGATCGGCTTCACCGAGACTCTCGCGCGGCGTAAGGAGCGGCCCGGACGCGTGGGGCAAATGATATTGCTGGGCCGGACTTTAGGCGTTCTGACGATCCGGACCGCAGGGCTTCCAGCGCTCCTTCTGCCCGGCGCACGCCACGTGGACATAGCCGGGCAGTGGATCAAATGCTGGGGGCGCCTCTATGCCCTGTCAGGCGGCGCCTACAGCCATTATGGCGCGTTGTAGATACGGAAGCTCTTGATGATCATATCGCCTGAACCATCATCATAGGCGCTGCTGGTTTTCACCGCCACGTCCATGATGGGATACCAGCGATGCCCCTGGAACGGGTTGACCGACTGATAGGTCTCCACTCCATCGACGAACCAGGTGATATAGTCCCGCTGAATATCCACGGCAAAACGGTGGAAGTCCTGGGAATAGCCCTTGAGGCCATAGGCCTGCTCTGTTTGAATCGTCACGCCGCGCTGGAAGCTGCGCACGCCGCCTGAGCCGCCGTGGATCGTTTGCCCGATATGACGGTCGAAGTCCCAATAGCTTTGATAGCCAAAGCCTTCGTAGATATCGATTTCGGGCGGCCAGCCGCTTGTCGAGATCAGCCAGAAAGCAGGCCATGACCCCCTGCGGTTAGGCATCTTGGCCTCCCACTCATATTGGCCATAGCCGATCTGCGCGGCCAGGAAATTGCGGCCGTCCAGCACCGACGCGC
Organism: Sphingobium tyrosinilyticum; assembly: GCF_042654265.1. NCBI lineage: Bacteria > Pseudomonadati > Pseudomonadota > Alphaproteobacteria > Sphingomonadales > Sphingobiaceae > Sphingobium > Sphingobium tyrosinilyticum. The sequence continues at coordinate 187,457 of NZ_JBHSFZ010000064.1, forward strand.
CATAATACCAGCTTTGCCCTTCATAATAGATGGGCGTCTTCAGCTTTTGGCTGTGCAGAACCAGCCCCTGTGTGCCCCAATAAACTGGCCCCTCGACGCCCGCGAAAAGTGTGGAGTCTAGATATAGGCCGGTTTCGCCATTGGCGGTCTGAGTTCGGCCGTGCGACAAGGAGGTCGCCCAACGGTCCCAACCGCCATCGGGCGAACGCTTGTGCGTCTCCTTGTTCAACTCGAACTGGAGCGTGCCAGTGGCGGCAAAGCTGCGTGGCTGACGGAACGTGCCGGTGGCCTTGGCCGTCGGCGCAACGCTGCCCGTTGCAGTGATGGTCGCAAGCGATTGCCCTTGCAGACCACCCCATGGCGCTTCGCGTAGCTTGAGCTGGAACTGTTGACCTTCGGCGGCGCTGATGATCGGCACCTCAACCGTCTGAACGAGCGGATCGCCCGGGCGGAAGATTACGACGGTATCGACCGTCTGGTAATTATAGCCGGACAGCGCCCGCAAGGTGCCCGATCCGTTCACGGTGATGATCCGCGCGATCACTGTGTTGGGCGTCGGACGGTCAAGCGTCACCGGGACATAAGCTGTACCGCTGCCGGGACGGAAAGTGGCGTTACCGAGTGACAGCGTCGCCTTTTCCGGCAGCTTCGTACCGCCTTCGAAATCAAATGTCGAAAAGCTCGATGTGATCGTTGAAGTCGTGCTGGTTAGCGACGTAGTTGTGGACAAAGTCGCTGCTGCATTGCTGCCACTCAGCAGAGTCTTTGCCGAGCCGGTCGATGTTCCTGTTGATGTCGATCCGCTCGACAGAATTGTCGCGGCTCCCGCCGCCATGACGAAAAGAAGAGATAATCCGGCTCCAACCATGGAGCCGGTCAGCCTGATATTCATTTTTGCAACCCCCGCTATTAAGCCCCCTTAGGGTCCTATAGGAAGGTTAACATAAACTTCTGGTCAAGCACGGCTCATCGCAAAGCCGGAGCTTTTGCGACGAGCCGCTATTAGAACTCACTCCGCCGCCTGGACCAAGGGTTCAGGCTCTGGTGTCGCGCCGCGTCCAACGCTCACATAAGCAAAGCCGGCCGCTTCGGCGTCTTCGGGACGATAGATGTTGCGAAGATCGACTAACCCCTCACCGCTCATCACTGAGCGCAGACGCGGCAGGTCGAGAGCCCGCAGCGCATCCCATTCAGTAACGATCACGACCGCTGCCGCGCCCTGTGCTGCTTCATAGGGACTGGCGCAGAAATCGACGTCGCGCAGCATCGCTCGCGCGGCATCCATCCCTTCCGGGTCATAGGCGCGCACCTGTGCGCCGCTATCCTGCAGAGCCTGGATAATTGAAAGCGACGGCGCGTCGCGCATGTCGTCCGTGTTGGGTTTGAAGGTAAGGCCCAGCACCGCAATGTTCTTGCCCCTGACGGAGCCGTTGCACACGGCAACGACCTTGCGCGCCATCGCGCGCTTGCGGCTTTCGTTGATCGCGACGGTAGTCTCGATAAGCCGGATCGGTGCGCCTGCGTCTTCCGCAGTCTTGACCAAGGCCAAGGTGTCCTTGGGGAAGCAGGAGCCGCCATAGCCTGGTCCGGCGTGCAGGAACTTGCTGCCGATGCGATTGTCGAGCCCGATGCCGCGCGCAACCTGCTGGACGTCGGCACCCACATGCTCGCACAATTCGGCGATCTCGTTAATGTAGGTGATCTTCATGGCCAAGAAGGCGTTGGCGGCATATTTTATCAACTCGCTTGTGCGGCGACCAGTAAACTGGATTGGCGCTTGATTCAGATATAGCGGGCGATAGACTTCCTCCATCACGGGACGAGCGCGGTCATCCTCTATGCCGATGACGATCCGGTCGGGGCGTTTGAAATCCTGTATCGCGGCGCCCTCTCGCAAAAATTCGGGATTGGAGGCGACAGCGAACTGCGCAGCTGGATTAGTTTCCCGGATGATCCTGTCAACCTCGTCGCCGGTGCCAACAGGGACGGTGGATTTCGTCACGACGACAGTAAAGCCGGTGAGGGCCGAGGCGATCTCCTGCGCCGCGTCATAGACATAGCTCAAGTCGGCATGGCCGTCGCCACGGCGGGCGGGCGTGCCGACCGCGATGAAGACGACGTCCGCCTGCGCGACCGACGCAGCCAGATCGGTGGTGAAGGTCAGCCGCCCTCCCTTCACATTGCGCGCAATAAGGTCAGCAAGGCCAGGCTCATAGATAGGCACGCCGCCATCATGCAGAACCGCAATCTTCGACGCGTCCTTGTCCACGCAAATGACATCATGGCCAAAATCTGCGAGGCAAGCGCCAGAAACCAGCCCGACATAGCCCGACCCGGTCATCACGATCCGCATCACCGTTCTCCCTTTCAAGCGGCCCGCGGCTGTGACCGATCGGGAGGAAAGGGCGCACAAAGCCACTCCCGCAAATGCAGGAAGGATTGGCTTTGCCTTTCTCCATGGATCGGACGCACAGGCGCTAAAGCCCAACATCCAACAGCTGGAACTATCCAGCCATTGATGCAATGCAGCATAGCTCCGCTGCCCAGCGATGCAACGCAGCCCGCCGCTCGATAGCCACATATGGACGCGGATCAGGGACTTAAGCCACGACAAAGGGCGAGGGCGCAAGGCCCCCGCCCCTTTTCGGCCGCCTGTCGCGCTATCAGAAGCGGAAGCGGACCCCCGCGGTGAAAGCACGGCCGATGAAATCGTAAACAGCGATGTTCGTTGGCAAGTTTACCCCCGGAACGGTGCCCGGAATGAGGGGCGGTTTCTTGTCGAACAGGTTGTTGACGTTGCCGAACAGCTCGAAGTTACCGTCGCCATGCGGAATGGTGAAGCGTACTGCGAGGTCGGTGTACCAGACGGCCTTCACATGATCATCGATGAACTGGATCGGGAGGGGACCGCCAGGAATGTCGAGCCGCATCTTGTGAATATATTGCTCGGCAATTGTCACGCCGAACGGCCCATTGGTATAATCAATCGACAGATTGCCGCGCCAGCGGGGGAAGCCCGCCGGGTTGCTGCTCACTACGTTCACACCGGCATAATGGGCGATCGGGGCCGCCGCATATTGTTGCGCATCAAACTTCTGCAAATAGTTGAGGTATAGCCGCAGGCCCAACGCGCCATTGCCCAACGCCGTGCGATAGCTGGCGTCGATGTCGATGCCCGACGTTTTCAGGAAGGCGATGTTCGCAGGTACGATGCTGACCAGCGACGGCAAGGAGGTAGGCGTGGCGCGCGTAATGAGCGAACATTCAGGAACTCCCGATCCGCCAGCGTTGGTGCAGTTCGTCACAATCTGCTGTGCGGACAAGGTGTCGATGAGATCGGTGACCTTGATACGATAATAATCGAGCGACAGGGAGAAGCCGCGCAGGAAGGATGGCGTGAACACACCGCCGATTGTCAGCGTCTTCGCCTTCTCTGGTGTGAGATTGGGATTGCCGCTGGTGACGGTGGGAACATTTTGGTTAAGCCCGCTGGTCGGGCGATCATCCACGATGCCGATGCCGCTCTGTGCGCCGGCATAGAGTTCGAACAGGTTAGGTGCACGAATGTCGCGAGACAGCGTGGCGCGCAGCAGCAGGTCATCAACAGGCTTCCACGTCGCGCCGACCTTCCATGTTTTTACTGTGCCGGATGTGGAATAGTCAGTGATGCGCGCTGCGCCATTGACGCTGAGCTCGCGGAAGAATGCCGTATCCTTGAGGATCGGCACCGCCAACTCGGCATAGGCTTCCTTCACGTTAAGGCTGCCCTCTGCCGACCCCACATTGGTCAGCCAATAGAAGAGCGGCGGCGCTGTCCCAGCGAAACCATTCACGGCCGGAACGCCACGCAGACCAGCGTAGAATGCGCTTCGTTCAGCTGCGGTATCCAGCAGCGCCGGGTCCGCATTGGTGGTCAAGCGCAGTTTCTGCTTGCGATATTCCACGCCCACGGCGAAGTCGATCGGGCCGGCGGGCAAGTCAAACAGGCTGCCGCTGAGGTTGGCTGCTATGCCATCCTGCCTAATCGTCGCCCGATAACGGGATGTTCCGGTGGCATAAGCGTAGCCCGCCGGGGTGGAAGCTGAAGGATCGCCGTGAAGCAGATCGATCGGCTGGCAACCCGCAAACCGACTTGCGAGCGTCGGATCCAGCAAGACGCGGCAAGTGATCTGACCATTGGCGGGATTAATCACGGCATCAGCGGCCGCGTAGAGCTTCTGATTCTCGTACAATCCCGAGTTGGCGAGCGTATGGACCGAGTCGCCGTGGCTATAAGTCACGGTCCAGTTGAGACCCGCAAGCTTGCCGTTCAGGCCCGCATTGACCATCCAATAGTCGGTCCGCTCCTTTGCGATCGGCGCTGGCTGACCCGCATCATATTTGCCGATCGTGATATAGTCGTTCGCGGTCGGTAGCGAAGCGTCCAGCGCTGGAGTGAGGTAAGGATTACCCTTGAAGATGCTGACCGCCTGGGATGGAGGCACCAGCGCGTTTACCTGCGTGGAGTAGATCAAATTGGTGCGGGACCAACTACCCTGTACGAAGGCGCTGATATCGTCTGTAAGATCGTAGCTCAGACGGCCAAAGAAGGTGTAGGTTTCCAGCGGCGCGATGGCATTCCCCGTCGTGGGAATTTTGTAGCCGTCTCCGCCTGATTGAAATCCGGTCGTACCTACAGGCGTGCCCGTATTGAACGGCCGCGTCGTTCCATCTGGATTGATCACCTGACCTACGAAAGGATTGCCGGTAACGCTCGATGCGGTAATCCTGCCGCTGGGAGCCAGCGCGGAAATGCGTATATCGGTTCCGATTGTATAGGGATTGAGCGGGCCGCCGGGCGAACAAAGTGTCGTGGGCTGACCCGCGGGGGGCGTGCAGCCCACCACGCTGCCAACAAAGTTATAACCGACATTGGCAAAGTCGCGCTGAGACCGCAGCATCCCATCGCTGTTCGAATATTCGCCGCTGACAATGATATGCCCCCGGTCACCCGCAAAGTCGCGTCCATAAGCGAGGCCAAGGCGCTGATTGCCATTGTCCCCGCGCGCAGAAATACCGGCCTGCGCGACACCCTTGATACCGGTGAACTTCTTGTCGAGGATGAAGTTGACCACGCCTGCGACCGCATCCGAGCCCCATTGAGCGGATGCGCCACCTGTGACCACATCGACGCGCTGCATCAGCAACTGCGGAAGAACATTGGTGTCGATCGTGCCGACATATTCAGTCGGCGACACGCGCATACCGTCGAACAGGATCAACGTGCGAAGCGGCCCTTTTGGATTGGCGCTCGGCGTGCCGAGGCCACGCAGGTTCAGGACGTTGCCGTGGATCGGCGCGTTGGAAAAGTTGAGCGCCGACTTGGACGGGCTGAGCGAGTTATTGAACTGCGGCAGCTTGTTAAGGGCGTCTGGTATGCTCGAGGGCGTAGTCCTGGCGAGCTCCTCGGTCGTGGCGACAGTCACCGGCGTCGGCGCAGTATATCCATCGCGGACAATGCGCGATCCCGTCACGACAATGTCCGAAACGTTGACCGGAGCAGCCTGCTGCTCGGGCGCCTCCTGCTGAGCTGCGGGGGCCGTCGCCGGGTCTTGCGCCATGGCGGGTACGGCCAGTGCGAACATGCTGACACCAAGCGCCAGCGTCGATGCGAACAACTGGTTCTTCATCTCTCTCTTTCCTCTCCCTGCACAATCTGATCCGGCCGAGTCCTCTGCTCTGATCATTATTATCCCGGTGTGCATTTTTATAGATACCGCAGCGGCGATGCATGTCAACAAATTTTGCACTGTGGGGAAATGTTCAACCAAACTTCCTCCACCCCGCCAGCTTGACTTCCCAGCGGAACATATATTGACCTATGGTGCAGAAATGTGCGTTACTGACCCTAATATCGGCATATGCCCGGCGTTGGCCAGGTTTGCGCAAAGCGCCACTGCCGTGAAAATGGAGAGTGAAATTGTCGCCCGATAGCCAATCAGCAACCGACTGTTTCGATCAGCGTGGACGGTCATGACCTCGGCGATAATCTCACCGCCGGCGGTGGCGAACGAACCTGCAGAGGCCTTGAGCGACATCCCCTCTCCTCCCTCTGATCAGGCTTCCTACCCCTCGCCACTCATGGGCTGGTTGACGGTCGCGATCCTGTTCCTGCTTTATATTTTATCATTAACCGATCGAAACATCATGGCTCTTATGGTGGGGCCCATCAAAGCAGATCTGGGGCTTTCCGACTTGCAAATCAGCCTCTTGCAAGGACCGGCATTTGCTATCCTATTTTGCCTGTGCGCTATCCCCTTGGGTATGGCGCTCGACCGTTTCAGCCGCCGAGTCGTACTTTATCTGTCGATTACTGTGTGGAGCATCGCTGCGGCCTGCTGTGGCCTTGCGGGTAGCTTCGCCGCCCTGGCGGCGGCACGCGCAGGGGTGGGCGCGGGGGAGTCCGGCTTTGGCACTGGCAGCTATTCGGTGGTCGGCGACAGCTTCCCGCCGCACAAAGTTTCGCTCGCTATGTCCGTTTTCATCATGGGCGGGGTAATGGGCGCAGGCATCGTCTTCTTGTTCGGCGGCCCCATCGTCGCCGCCGCGATGAAGGCGGGACCCGCAGTCTGGCCAGTGTTCGGGCTGCTGCAGCCTTGGCAGCAGGTTTTCATCATGACGGGCGCCCCGGGCCTGCTGCTCGCCTTGCTCGTTTTCGTCTTTCGCGAGCCGCCACGACGCAAGAGTGCGTCGGCCAGTGCGGGCGCGGGCTATGGGGAAGCTTGGGCGTTCATGAAGGTATATAAGCCGCTATACTTGGCGACCTTTGTCGGCTTTGGCCTGGCTTACGCCGCGACTATCGGCTTTCAGCTCTGGACGCCGGTCTATCTGGCGCGCGTTCATGGCTGGCAACCGGGCCGGATCGGGCCCGTCATCGGCATCGCACAGATCGCAGCAGCAGCCTGTATTCCGCTTCATGGCTGGATCGTCGATCGGCTCTACCGCAGTGGCCGATTAGACGCACATCTGTTCTGGTGCCTGTTGACGGTGCTGTGCGCCGCGCCTTTTGGTATCGCCGCCTTTCTCGTGAGTAGCCCATGGGCGACCGTGGGATGCTACTGGGCCTTTATGGCGCTGATATTATCAACGTCCAGCATGGGGCCTGCGACGGTTCAGGTAGTCACGCCGCAATATCTGCGCGGGCGAGTGTCGGCCCTCTATGTGCTGGCGTCCGGACTGATCGCCATGGCAGGTGGGCCTGCCTTCATCGGGCTGGTCACTGACAAGGTGCTGGGCGATGAGATGAAGGTCGGCTTGTCGCTCGTCATCAGCATTTTTTGCGTGCTGCTGCCCGCAGCGCTTCTCTTTGCCTTTGGCCGCGCGTCGATGCGGCGCGCCCATGGCGCTGTTGCGTAAAAGGATAACCTCATGATCGAGACCCGTCGCCCTTCCTTTATAGATGGCAAGCGCAAGCAGCTGCTGATTGACGGCAAGCATGTCGAGGCGCTGTCAGGCGAGACATTCCAGAGCTTCAGTCCATCGACGGGGGAACTTGTGGCCGAACTGTCTCTGGCGGGAGGGGAGGATGTGGACCGCGCGGTCCGTGCCGCGCGGGCTGCCTTCGAAGGGTCTTGGAGCCGCTTCAAGCCCGCCGACCGACAGGCGGTGCTGCTGAAGCTGGCCGACCTGGTGGATGCGGAATTTGAAGACCTCGCGCTGCTCGATTCTATCGAGATGGGACGGCCAATCACAGCGGCACGCGGACTAAGGGGCATGCTGCAGCGGTCTCTCCGGCATTTTGCGGGAGCCGCGACGGCGATCCATGGCGAGACGTTGTCGAACAGCTTTCCCGTCGACCTCCTGTCCTTCACCCTGCGTGAACCCGTGGGGGTCGTAGGCGCAATCATTCCGTGGAACGGGCCGCTGTTTAGTGCTGCCTGGAAAGTCGGACCTGTGCTGGCGACTGGCTGCACCGTGGTATTGAAGCCTGCAGAGGATGCCTCGCTCAGCCCGCTGCGCTTTGGAGAGCTTTGCCTGGAAGCGGGCGTGCCACCGGGGGTGGTCAACATCGTTACCGGCGCGGGGGATACAGGCCGAGCGCTGTCGGCGCATCCGGACGTGGACAAGATCGCCTTTACAGGGTCCTGCGAGACGGGTCAGCGGATCATAGCGGCATCCGCAGGCACCGTGAAGAAAGTGACGATGGAGCTGGGAGGCAAGTCGCCGAACATCATCTTCGCCGACGCGGATCTGGACCTCGCCACTCCAGCAGCAGCGATGGGTGTGTTCAACAATTCAGGGCAAGTCTGCGCTGCTGGCACGCGGCTGTTCGTCGAACGGCCAGTCTATGAAGAAATGGTCGAACGGATCGCGACTTTTGCAAAGGGTCTGAAGGTCGGCCCAAGCCTCGATCCGGACACGCAAATCGGGCCGCTGGTTTCGGCAAAGCAATATGCGCGCGTTTCCTCCTATCTCGACCTTGGCCCGGAGGAAGGCGCTCGACTGGTGACGGGCGGCCGGCGGGTCACTGGCGGCGATTTCGATAAGGGTCATTGGGTCGCACCGACCATCTTCGCGGACGTGAAGGACGAGATGCGCATCGCGCGGGAGGAGATTTTCGGGCCGGTTTCCTGCGTCATGCCCTTTGATGATTTCGACGAAGTTATCGGCCGCGCCAATGCAACGCGTTTCGGGCTAGCCGGGGGCGTGTGGACGCGCGACATCAACAAGGCGATGACAGCGGTAAAACGGATCCGCGCCGGGTCCATCTGGGTCAATCACTATTTCGCGATGGACCCCTCCGTTCCCTTTGGCGGCTACAAGATGAGCGGCTTCGGGCGCGAAGGCGGATCAGAGCATATCGACGCCTATCTGCAGACGAAGGGCGTCTGGATCAGGACCTGAACGGCCACATCATCGCCCGCCTGCATATCGCTTGATCAGGGCGTAGAGATAGTCGCGCCCTTCATAGACACTCCGCACTCGCACCCGTTCGTTAACGCCGTGGGCGCCGTTGCCGTCGGGATCTAGAAAAATGCCAGGTACGCCATAAGTCGCGATGCCCGCTGCGCTGAGATAACGGCCGTCCGTGCCTGCAGTCAGCAGCGTCGGAATGACAGGGATACCGGGGAATTTAGCACGCGCGACATCCTCCGCCGGGCCGAGAATGGCGGGATCAAGCGGTGGGGGGACGGCTATAGCATCGCCCTTATTGTCGTCGCGGGTCAGGTTGATGGCGGGTTTGATGGCAGCGCGGAGTTGCGCTTCTACATCTTGCACCTTGTCGGCGGGGAGAAGCCGGCACTGGATAGTCGCGCGAGCGCGCTGCGGGAGGGCATTGATGGCGTGGCCGGCCTCTACCATGGTGGGAACACAGGTGGTGCGCAGCATCGCATTGTAGGTGATGTCGCTGGTCACCTTGGCGATGACAGCGGGGTCGGTCGAGCCCGCGCTAAACGACGCCATCGCCGCCCCCATGTCACCGCCGATGATCGACGCCATGCGCGTGAAATAGCCACTATTGGTTGCGTTTAGCCGGATCGGAAAGCTGAGGCTTCGGATCGCCGTCAGGGCGTCAGCCAGATCATAGATGGCGTTGTCGGGACGAGGGCGGCTGCTGTGGCCACCGGAGTTGCGGGCCTCAATGGTGAAGCTCTGCGAATGTTTTTCCCCGACGGCGAGATAGAGCGCAATGGGTTTCCCCTGCCCATCCGTCATGCCATGGCCACCTTCGTTGAGGGCGAAGCCTGCGTCCACCGCCTCACGGCGATATTTGAGCAGCCAATCGACGCCGTTCACCGCCTCCCCGCTTTCCTCGCCGCAGGTCAGCGCGACCTTGATGGTGCGGCGCGGCTGGAAGCCTTCGAGCTTCATGCGGACGAGGCTGTCGATCCAGATCGCGGACAGCGCTTTGTCGTCGATGACCCCGCGACCGATGAAATAGCCCCCCTCCTCCCCGAGGATGAACGGATCGCGCGGCCAGTCTTCGCGCTTGGCGGCGACCACGTCGATATGATCGACGAGCAGCATTGGCCGGGCCTTGGGATCGCTGCCGTCGATGCGGGCGATGAGGCCCCCGTCGCGAGGACGGCTTGGAGGAACGAAGACTTCAGCCTGCGCCTCGCCGAACCCTGCCGATCGGAGACGGGCGAGCATCCTTTCCGCCGCGGTGGTGCAATTGCCGTTGGGCGAGCTGGTGTCGATTTCCACCAGTTCGCGGAAGATTTCACGGAAAGCGGCTTGATCCGGACGCGTCTGAGCTTCGGCTTGACTTGCGGTCAGTGCCGCCGCGATGGCTAGGACCCTCATTTGCCAATTTCGAGCGCGCGTTCGGGGCAGGACTTGGCGCCCTTCCAGGCGAGCTTTTCATCCGTTTCGGCTACTTCGATGTCGCCAGGTTTGATATAACCTTCGTCGTCCAGCTGGAAGATGTTGGGCGCCATCGCCCAGCAGCGGGCGTGCCCTTGGCACTTGTCGTTATGCACGATGATTTTCATGACACTCTCTCCTCAGGACCAGTCGAGGATCAGTTTCTCGATGCCGAAGACATGGCCGCCATAGGTGATCGGCGCGGTCCCTTCCTTGATGCGGAAGGTCGGGATGCGCTTCAGCCATTCCTCCAGCCCTACAACGATCTCGCGGCGCGCAAGATGCGAGCCGAGGCAGCGATGCGGGCCATAGGCGAAGGCGGTGTGGCGATTGTCCTCGCGGGTCAAATCAATCTTTTCGGGCTCGGGGAACTCATTGGGGTCGCGGTTGGCGATCATGGTGGCGCAGGACACATAATCGCCTTTGCGGATCGGAGCGCCTTCGAAATCTATGTCCTTCGTGGCGACCCGGATCATCTGGACCGTGGGATAGGCGCGGAGCAATTCTTCGGCGGCGAGAACGATGCGGGAGGGGTCGTCTCGGAGCCATTGTTGGTCGCTGGGGTGACGGGCGAGATAGTTGAGGTCGAAGCCGATCGCGGCGGCCACGGTGTCAAGCCCGGCGACGAACAGAAGGACGCCTGTGCCGCGTATCTCTGCATCGGTCAGCGGACGGTCGTCGATCTTCGCCTGGACGAGGAAGGAGACGAAGTCATCGACCGGCCGCTTGCGCCGTTCGGCAGCGAGGTCGTCGATGAAGGCGATGATGGTTCGGGCAGCGGCGGGGCGCTGGACGTTATCTCCGTGGAGCAGATCGTTGGCCCAGCGGACAAACTCCTGCAGGCGATCGTCGGACAGGCCGAGGAAGCGCAGGAAGATATTGACCGCGAAGGGAAAGGCGAAGTCTTGCATGACATCGCAGCTGGTGCCCGATGCGGCGATGCCGTCGATTAGCGATACGGCGCGTTCGCGAACGGCGGTTTCCAACGCCATGACGCGGCGGGGGGAGAGTAGCGGGTTCAGGAGGGAGCGGAACTTGCCATGGTCTGGCGGGTCCAGTTCCAGCGGGATCATCGGCCAGCTTTCGCCAAGGGCAGAGGCGAAGATGCTGCGGTGGCTGGAGAAGGTTTCGGGGTCCTGCAGAACGCGGCGCTGGTCCTGTGCGCGGGTCACGACCCAGGTGCCGCGGCCGTCGCGGGTGTTTACGGGCGAGTAGAAGATGCGCGGACCTTGATGGACGACAGCGGATGCCGCCTGGGGATCGCCATTGGGCGTTGGTTGCATGCCGGGGGAGGAGAAAAGGCTGAAATCGCCGACCATTTCGGGCGGGACATGGGCCGGAATCGGGCGGGTTGCCAGCGTTTCCATGAATGAACTCTCCAATTAAACGCGACTCGGGAGGCGTGCGCTCTTATAAATTCTGCATTATGGTATAGTTTATGAGCGCTGCCAACCGGGTGATTTTTGTCCGCCCGTGCAATTTAATCCTAGCCATGAGTGCAGAATTGGCATAAGGATCAGTCCATGAGCAGCACAGGGACAAAAGGCTGATGGCCGACCTCATGGCAGATGAAGCCCAGGCGTTCCGGGCGGAAGTCCGGGCCTGGCTGAAGGCGAATTTCCCGCCTTCGATGACCGGCGTGCCCGGCCTTCTGTTCCAGGGCGATCGGCATGCGGCGGAGTCCAATGCGGATTATCAACTGTGGCGCCAGCGCATGGCGGACAAGGGATGGGGCGTGCCCAATTGGGAGCCACGCTATGGCGGCGCGGGCCTCACGGCGGCCCATGGCAAGATCATCGGCGAGGAACTGACGGCGATCGGCGGTTTTAACCCGATCCGCAGCTATGGCACGATGATGCTGGGCCCTACCCTGCTGGAATTCGGCAATGAGGAGCAGAAGCTGGCGCATTTGCCCTGGATTGCCAGCCATGAGCGGCGCTGGTGCCAGGGTTTTTCCGAGCCCGGCGCGGGATCGGACCTGGCGTCGCTGCAGACCAAATGCAACGACATGGGTGACCATTGGCTGGTCAGCGGGCAGAAGATATGGACGTCCGGCGCGGATCAGGCCGACTGGTGCTTCGCGCTGGTGCGGACCGATACGAGCAAGAAGCAGGGCGGCATCAGTTTCCTGCTGATCGACATGAAATCCGAAGGGATCGAGGCGCGGCCAATCGTGCTGATCAGCGGATCGACCCACTTCTGCGAAGTCTTCTTCAACGATGTGAAGGTGCCCAAGGGCAATCTGGTCGGAGAGGTGAACCAGGGCTGGACCATCGCCAAACGGCTGCTGCAGTTCGAGCGCAACAGCCTGTCGGAGGTGAAGGCGGAAATCACGCCGCTCGCCCCGCTGGCGCATCAATATCTGGGCACGGACGTGCTGGGCCGGGTGGATTGCCCCGACCTGCGCGCGCGCATGGTGCGCAACGCCATGCGGCACGAAGCCTATATGGCGACCGTCCGCCGCTTTGCCGAGGAAGCCAAGGCCGGCGGAGGCATCAGCAGCGGCGTGTCCGCGCTCAAGAATTTGTGGTCCGGCATCATCCAGGAACGGGCGGAACTGCTGACCGAATTGATGGGAGCGAACGGCCTGGGCTGGGCGGGCTCCGCCTATGGTGAGGCAGAGCGGGAGGCAACGCGCGCGCTGCTGCATAGCAAAGCCTTTTCCATCTACGGCGGCAGCTACGAAGTGCAGAATAATATCACCGCGAAAAGAACATTGGGCCTTCCGGCCTGAACGCGGACGGGAATGGGATCGGGAGGATGCTGAACGAAGAACAGCAGATGCTGAAGGACATGGCGTCGGAATGGGTGCGCGACCGCGTGCCGGTAACGGCGCTGCGTTCGCTCTACGGCCATGGCGGTGGCGGCGTGGAAGGCTCAATCGGACATGATGCCGCAGCCTGGGCGGAAATGGCGCAGATGGGCTGGTGCGGCATTGTCGTGCCGGAGAAGCAGGGCGGATCGGACTTTGGCTATCGCAGCATGGGGCTGGTGCTGGAGGAGCTGGGGCGGACCCTGGCGGCGTCTCCGCTGCTGAGTTCCGGGCTGGTCGCGGCGTCGGCGCTGCGGTTGGGCGGCACGGATGAGCAGAAGGCGCGCTGGTTGCCGGGAATAGCGGATGGATCGGTGATCGGGACGCTGGCGATGGACGAAGGCGCACATCATGCGCCGGAGAAGATCAGGCTGACGGCGGAGGCTTCCGGTTCAGGCTGGAAGCTGAATGGGGTCAAACGGCCGGTGCAGGACGGAATGGTGGCGCAGTTCGCCATCGTCGCGGCGCGCACCGGCGATGGCGTCACGCTGTTCCTTGTCGAAGCCGATGCGCCGGGGCTGACGCGGGAACCGCTCGATCAGGTCGATGCGCGAGTGCCTGCGGCCTGGAGTTTTGCCGATGTTGCGGTGGAACCGGAGGCGGTGCTGGGCCAAGTCGACAAGGGGGCGGAGTTGCTCGACGCCATTCGAGATCGGGCTGCGGTTGGGATTGCCGCCGAAATGCTGGGCAGCGCAACGCAGGCGTTTGAGACGACATTGGATTATCTGAAGACCCGCGTGCAGTTCGGCGCGGTCATCGGGTCCTTCCAGGCATTGCAGCATCGTGCGGCGGAGCTGTTCGGCGAGTTGCAATTGGCCCGGTCAGCCGTGGAAGAAGCGCTGACGGCGATCGACGAGGACAGCCCCGCCCTGCCCGGCCTGGCGTCTCTTGCCAAGGCGATTGCGGGCGAGACGGTGCATCAAATCTCCTCGCAGATGGTGCAGCTGCATGGCGGCATCGGCATGACGCATGAGCATGATGCGGGGCTTTATCTGAAGCGCGCCCGGGTGGCGGAGCAATGCTATGGATCGACCGCATGGCATCGCGAACGCTGGGCGCGTCTGAACGGCTATTGAAAGAGGCGGCCATGCAATCGCGTGAAATACAGTTGAAGCGCCGCCCGGTCGGCAAACCCGTCGCCGAGGATTTCACCTGCGCCAGCAGGGACGTGCCGCCGCCTGCCGAAGGCGAGGTGCAGGTGCGCAACCTGTGGATGGCGGTCGATCCGGCCATGCGAGGCCGGATGGACGATGCGAAAAGCTATGTGCCGCCTTTCGCGCTCGACGCCGCGATGGAAGGACCGGCGATCGGCGAGGTGATCGCGTCGCATGATCCGGACTTTGCGCCGGGCGACCTTGTCTTTTCCCGGCTGGGCTGGCGGGAGGCTTTCAACGCACCGGCAAGCGCCTTGCAGAAGCGGGACAAGCATGCCCTGCCGTCTCAGGCATGGCTCTGTTTTGCGGGGATGCCGGGGCTGACCGCCTATGCCGGGCTGCTGCGGATCGCGCAGCTGAAGGCGGGCGACGTGGTGTTCGTGTCCGCGGCTTCCGGAGCCGTGGGATCGATCGCCTGCCAGATTGCGCGCAATATGGGGTGCCCGGTCATCGGCTCTGCGGGCGGGCCGGACAAGGTGGCGTTCCTGCGCGAGGTGCTGAAGGTCGATGCGGCGATCGATTACAAGGCCGAGCCCAGCCTGACCAAGGCGCTGGCGCGCGAGGTGAAGGCGATCGGCGCGAGCGGTATCGACGTTTATTTCGAGAATGTGGGCGGGGATCATCTGCAGGCGGCGCTGTCGCTGGCGAACAATTTCGCACGCTTCGCGGTGTGCGGGATGATCTCCCAATATAATGTGACCGATGCGCCGAGCGTGCCCCGGAACCTGACCATGATCATGACCAAGCGCATCCGCATGGAGGGCTATATCGCGCTCGACCATATGGATCTGGAGGCGGAGATGGTCGAGCAGATGACCGCCTGGAGCGCGGCCGGGCAGATGGCGTCGGCCGAGACGATTTATGAAGGCATCGACAAGGCGCTGGACGCCTTTTGGGGCCTGTTCAGCGGGGCCAATATCGGCCGCACCATGGTGAAGCTGAGCTGACCTGCACGAATTCCGGAGAGGAGATTTCATAAATGGACGCCGAGACGTTCGACATGTTCCGCACTACCGTGCAGCGCTTCGTGGCGGAAAAGCTGATCCCCGCCGAGGACGAGGTGGAGGAAGCGGATGCCGTGCCCGAGCGCATCATCCAGCAGATGCGTGAAATGGGCCTGTTCGGCATTTCCGTGCCGGAAGAATATGGCGGCCTTGGCTGCACCATGGCCGAGGAAGCGGCGATCATCCGCGAGATCACACGGGCTTCCGTCGTGTTCCGGTCGGTCATCGGCACGACCGTTGGGATCGGTAGCCAGGGCATCGTCATGGACGGAACCGAGGCGCAGAAGCGGGAGTGGCTACCTAAATTTGCGACGGGCGAGGCGATTGCGAGCTTTGGGCTGACCGAGCCTGAGGCCGGGTCGGATGCGGCTTCGTTGCGGACGGTGGCGGTGAAGGAAGGCGACACCTACCGCATCAGCGGGACGAAGCGCTACATCACCAATGCACCGCGCGCGAGCGTCTTCACGCTGATGGCGCGGACCGAGCCGGACATCAAGGGCGCGGGCGGCATTTCCGCCTTCATCCTGCCTGCCGACACGCCGGGCATTACGCTGGGCAAGCCGGACAAGAAGATGGGGCAAAAGGGTGCCGTCACGACTGATGTGATCCTGGAGGACGTAGTGGTGCCTGCCGCGAACATAATCGGCGGAGTGCCGGGGCGCGGTTTCAAGACGGCGATGAAGGTGCTGGATCGCGGGCGTATCCACATCGCCGCCGTGGCGCTGGGCATGTGCCAGCGGCTGATCGACATGGCGCTGGGCTATGCGATGGAGCGCAAACAGTTCGGGCAGCGTATCGCGGACTTTCAGCTTGTGCAGGCGATGCTGGCGGACATGAAGGTCGATATGCTGACCACCGAGGCGCTGATGCAGTCGGTCGCGGCGAAATTCGATGCTGGCGAGCCGGTGAGCATGGAGTGCGCGGCGCTCAAATATCACGCGTCGGAGGCTGTGGGGAGGATCGCCGACAGGGCGGTGCAGATCTATGGCGGTGCGGGTTATATGGCCGAGTATAAGGTCGAACGCTTCTATCGCGATGTGCGGCTGCTGCGCATTTATGAGGGCACCAGCCAGATCCAGCAGACTATCATCGCACGGCAGATGATCCGGCAGGCTGAGGCCCGGTGAGGCGATCGTGAACCTTTCCATCGGTTCGGTTCGAGCCTGTCGAGACGCATCTCGACAAGCTCGATGCTGCTCGAACCGAACGGAGACTAGAAACTGATATTTGCACAAAGGTAATTCCCATGCGCAGAGCCGCTATCGTCGCCCCTATCCGCACTGCTGTCGGCAAATATGGCGGTTCCCTGAAGTCCATGACGGCGGGCGATCTGGGTGCGATCATCATCAAGGCGCTGGTGGAGCGCACGAAGATCGATCCCGAGCGCATCGACGATGTCGTCTTCTCGCAGGGCTATGGCAATGGCGAGGCACCGTGCATCGGGCGCTGGTCGGCTCTGGCTGCGGGATTGCCGGAGTCCATTCCGGGTGTGCAGTTGGACCGCCGTTGCGGGTCCGGATTGCAGGCGGTGATTGATGCGGCGATGCGCATTCAAACGGGCGCTGCCGATATCGTCGTTGCGGGCGGCGTGGAGAGCATGTCCAACGTGGAATATTATTCGATCGACCATCGCTGGGGCGCGCGGTCGGGATCGACGCAATTTCATGACCGGCTGACGCGGGGGCGCGTCATGTCGCAGCCGATTGCTCGCTACGGGATCATCAGCGGGATGATCGAAACGGCGAATAATCTGGCGCGGGACTATGACATCTCACGCGAGGCGTGTGACGAATATGCGGCGATGAGCCATCAGCGGGCCGCGGCCGCCTGGGACGCGGGGAAGTTCGATGATGAACTGGTGCCGGTGCCCGTGCCACAGCGGAAGGGCGAGCCCGTGATGTTCGCCAAGGATGAGGGGTTTCGCGCGGATGCGACGCCGGAATCACTCGCGCTGCTGAAGCCGATCGAGAAGGACGGCGTGGTGACTGCGGGCAATGCCAGCCAGCAGAATGATGCGGCGGCGGCTTGCCTGGTCGTGGCGGAGGACAAGCTCAGCGAACTGGGGCTGGAACCCATGGGTTTTCTGCACAGCTGGGCGGCGGCGGGGTGCGACCCTTCGCGGATGGGGATCGGCCCGGTGCCTGCTGTCGAGCGGCTGTTTGCGCGGACGGGGCTGGGCTGGAAGGATATGGATCTGGTCGAGCTGAATGAGGCTTTCGCGCCGCAGGTACTGGCGTGCCTTAAAGGGTGGGGCTGGGATGATCGAGACAAGCTCAACGTGAATGGCTCGGGCATTTCGCTTGGGCATCCGATTGGGGCGACGGGCGGGCGCATCCTGGCAAACCTGCTGCGGGAATTGCAGCGGCGCGAGGGGCGCTATGGGCTGGAGACGATGTGCATCGGCGGCGGGCAGGGTCTGGCGGCGGTCTTCGAACGGGCTTAAGCGGCTTCAATTGCTGTTCAGACTCGGATTGCTATTGGCTATTTATGCACGCTGGTACAGGTTCTTGCCGGCAATGAAGGGAAAAGGATAACAGATGCTTGTTCGAGCCGCCGCACTCGCTGCCACCTTGCTGATCGCGACCCCCGCGCTCGCCCAGAGCGGCGATGCCGTGAAGGGCAAGGGCGTGTTCGCCCGCTGCGCGATCTGCCATTCGGTCGAGGCTGGGCCGAAGAAGATCGGGCCTTCGCTGTCGGGGCTGTTCGGCCGCACGTCTGGCACCGCGCCGGGCTTTACCTATTCGACGGCGATGAAGAATGCGAAGATCCGTTGGGACGCGAAATCGCTCGACGCCTTCCTTGCAAAGCCTGCCGCCAAGGTGCCGGGCAACAAGATGGTGTTCGCCGGGCTCGCCAATCCCGCCGACCGCGCGAATGTGATCGCCTATCTGGCGGGCGCGACCAAGAAATGAGATGAAAAGTATCCTATAGTGCAATAATTCTTGTGCTACGGCTCCGGTCCCGCTATTTGTTGCAGCATAGAGTGCAGCAATATGCAGGGACTGGAGAGGATGCGAAAATCTGAACGCGGGATGCTGGCGGGAGCGCGCCGATGAACGCGCGCGCGCTGGAAGGCATCAAGGTGCTGGACCTGTCCCGCGTCCTCGCCGGACCATGGTCGACGCAGATCCTGGCGGACTTCGGCGCCGATGTGATCAAGATCGAGCTGCCGGGCCATGGCGACGATACGCGCGCCTGGGGACCGCCTTATCTGACCGGCGCGGATGGCGAGCCGGAGATCGGCACCAGCGCCTATTACCTGTCCTGCAACCGCAACAAGCGGTCGGCTGCGATCAACCTCGCGACGCCGGAGGGCGCGGAGCTGATCCGCAAGCTGGCGGCGGAAGCGGATATTGTCGTCGAGAATTTCAAGGTTGGCGGCCTCAAGAAATATGGCCTCGATTATGACAGTCTGAGCGCGATCAACCCGCGCCTCGTCTATTGCTCCATCACCGGCTTTGGCCAGACCGGCCCCTATACGGACCGGGGTGGATATGACTTTGTCGCGCAGGGCATGGGCGGCTTCATGAGCATCACCGGACAGGAGGATGGCGGGCCGCTGCGCGCGGGCGTCGCCATGGCGGACCTTTCGACCGGCATGTTCGCGACGGTGTCGATCATGATGGCGCTGCGCCATGCCGAGCGGACGGGCGAAGGGCAGCAGATCGACGTGTCGCTGCTGGATACGCAGATCGCGATGCTGGCCAATCAGGGGATGAACTGGCTGGTGGGCGGTGTCGTGCCTGGGCGGCTGGGCAACCGGCATCCGACGGTCGTGCCCTACAAGACGTTCGAGGTTGCAGACGGCGTAATGATCATCGCGGTGGGCAATGACCGGCAATTCCGCGCGCTGTGCGAGGAGATGGGGCATCCGGAACTGAGCAGCGATCCCCGCTTCGCAACCAGCGCCCAGCGCCTGATCAACCGGGACGCGATCGAGGCGAAGGTGCAGGAGCTTGTCCGCCCGTTCGAGCGGGACGAGCTGATGGAGCGTTTCGTTGCCAAGGGCGTGCCCGCTGGACCGGTCAACACGATCAAGGATGTGTTCGAAGACCCCTTTGTCGAGGCGCGCGATACCGTCCACCGTTTCCGGCGCGAGGATGACGGAGTCGAGATTCCCACAGTAGCCTATCCGGGCAAGCTGTCGGCGACACCTGCCGACTACCGCTACTGCCCGCCACGCGTGGGCGAACATAGCCGTGAGATATTGGGTGAGTGGCTGGGCCTGAACGACGCCGCGCTGGACGCGCTGGCAGACCAGGGCGCAATCGCGCAGCGGCCTGCAACGGAGAGGACAAAAGCATGAAGCTGGATCAAAGCGTGGCCGCCGTCGTGACAGGCGGCGCATCGGGGCTGGGCGAAGCCACCGCGCGAGCGCTGGCGGCCAGGGGCGTGAAGGTCGCCCTGTTCGACTTCAATGAAGAGACCGGAAACAAAGTCGCGGCGGAGATCGGCGGCGCCTTCTGCAAGGTGGACGTGACGGACGAGACGTCGGTCGATGCGGGTTTCGAGAAGGCCCGCGCGGCGCATGGGCAGGAACGGATCATCGTCAACTGCGCGGGCACCGGCAACGCGGTCAAGACCGCAAGCCGCGACAAGACCACCGGCGAGACCAGGCACTTCCCCCTCCATTCCTTTGAAAAGATCATCCAGATCAACCTGATCGGCACCTTCCGCTGCTGCGCCAAGTCGGCGCAGGGCATGCTGGACCTGGAACCGCTGGCCGATGGGGCGCGCGGCGTCATCATCAATACCGCCAGCGCGGCGGCCGAGGATGGGCAGATCGGGCAGACCGCCTATGCCGCGTCCAAGGGCGGCGTCGTCAGCCTGACGCTGCCAATGGCGCGCGACCTGATGAATGACGGTATCCGCGTCAATTGCATCCTGCCGGGCATTTTCGACACGCCGCTGATGGCCCGGGCGTCGGACACGGTGCGCGCCTCGCTCGCAGCAACGGTGCCCTTCCCCAAGCGGTTCGGCCAGCCTGCCGAATTTGCCGCGATGGCGGTAGCGATGATCGAGAATGACTATTGGAATGGCGAAGATGTGCGGCTCGACGGGGCCATCCGCATGGCTCCGCGCTGAGGAGAGTTTCGATGAGCGAAGAGGCGCAGCCTGAATATGTGACCTATGACGTCAAGGACGGCGTGGCATGGGTGATGCTCAATCGCCCGCAATATAGCAACGCGCAGAATTACCGGCTGCTGGGCCAGTTGGACGACGCGTTCAAGCGCGCCGTCGAGGATGACGAGGTCAAGGTCATCGTGCTGGGCGGTGAAGGCAAGCATTTTTCCGCCGGGCATGACATCGGCACGCCTGAGAAGGACAGCCACATGCCGCGCATCCGCACCAGCATGTGGTGGGATCATCTGAACAAGGGTGGTGCAGAGCGGCAATATGTGCTGGAGCAGGATGGCTATCTGGGCCTCTGCCGCCGCTGGCAGGAAATCCCCAAGCCGATGATCGCCATGGT
Organism: Sphingobium tyrosinilyticum; assembly: GCF_042654265.1. Lineage (NCBI taxonomy): Bacteria > Pseudomonadati > Pseudomonadota > Alphaproteobacteria > Sphingomonadales > Sphingobiaceae > Sphingobium > Sphingobium tyrosinilyticum. Next base: position 208,247 of record NZ_JBHSFZ010000064.1, read on the forward strand.
GCAGGGCGCCTGCATCGCGGGCGGATTGATGCTCGCGTGGGTGTGCGACCTGATCGTCGCGTCGGACGATGCCTTTTTCCAGGACCCGGTGCAGCGCATGGCTCAACCGGGAGTGGAATATTTCGCCCATGCGTTCGAATTGCCGCCTCGGGTCGCACGGGAGCTGCTGTTACTCGGAAGGCGCATGCCGGCGCAGCGGGCTTATCAGTTCGGCATGGTCAACGAGATCTTCCCGCGCGAGACGCTGAGGGAGGAAGTGGCCAAGATAGCTGCCGAGATCGCCCAGCATGACCGGTTTGGCCTTGCGATTACCAAGCAGGCGTTTAACTTTGTGGAGGATCTGCGTGGCAAGCGGCAGGCGATGGACGGCGTTTTTCACATGCACCACCTCGCCCATGCGCATAACCAGTTAATGACCGGCAACCTTGTCGGCGGGCTGGATGCAAAGGCCATGGCGGCAGCGAACAAGAAACAGGCGGGGGAAGAATGAGCGTAGCTGTGGAACTGGACAAGACGGTGCTGATCCTTCCCGACTTGCCAGCCATGCTTTCAGGCGCGGCGGATGCGGCGCAATCCTTTGTCGCCGCAGCCCGGCCGCATGTGAAGGCGCGGATCACTGATGACAGCGGCAAGGTGGACCGTGTGCTGGCCGATGTGGAGCAGCATGTGGTGCACGGCTTTGGCTGGTTCGCTTCCTATGCGGAAATGATGCGCGAGGTGGCCGGCTGGGCTGCCAATCTGACCACGCAGGGCGCGTTCGGGGAAATCGAGGCGCTGCTCGCGCAGCTGCTGTTCGCTGAATATGGCGCGCAAATGCTGGGCGGCATTCCGATGAACCAGGGCGAGGTCATCCGGGCGACGGACCTGACCGATGACCTTTCGGCATTGGACGCCCCTGCCTTCCGTACGCTGGTCCGCAAAGGCGGTACTCAGGCGGTGAAGAGCGCCATTGCGCGTCATCTGGCCCATCAGCGCGGACATGCGACGCTGGAAAATTGCGGCCTGGATGACATGTTCAACATGGTGCGCGAGCAATTTTTTGGCTTTTCCAATGAGAAGGTCGCGCCTTTCGCGCATGAGTGGCATCTGAAGGATGAACTGATCCCCCTCCCCCTCGTCGAGGAACTGGGCGAGATGGGCGTGTTCGGCATGACCATCCCGGAGGAATTTGGCGGCCTTGGCATGGGCAAGACCGCCATGTGCGTGGTGTCCGAAGAACTGTCGCGGGGGTGGATCGGCGTCGGGTCGCTCGCCACGCGGTCGGAGATTGCGGCGGAACTGATCCTGACCGGCGGGACCGATGAGCAGAAGGGCCACTGGCTGCCGCAGATCGCCAATGCCTCCATCCTGCCAACGGCCGTTTTTACCGAGCCTGATACGGGGTCCGACCTGGGATCGCTGCGGACGCGCGCGACCTTGGCGGATGGGGAATATCGGGTGAATGGGAACAAGACCTGGATCACCCACGCGGCGCGAGCTGACGTCATGACGCTGCTGGTGCGGACTGATGGCGAGACCAAAAATTATAGCGGCCTTTCCATGCTGATCGCGCCCAAGCAGCGCGGGACCGTCGAAGAGCCCTTCCCCACGCCGGGCATGAGCGGCGGGGAGATCGAGGTGATCGGCTACCGCGGCATGAAGGAATATGAGATCGGCTTTGACGATTTCCGGGTGCCTGCGGTGAACCTGCTCGGCGGGGTCGAGGGTCAGGGCTTCAAGCAATTGATGGCGACATTCGAAAGTGCGCGCATCCAGACTGCCGCGCGGGCGATTGGCGTGGCGCAGGCGGCGCTGGACATCGGGCTGTCCTATGCGCTGGATCGCAAGCAGTTCGGGCGGTCGATCTTCGACTTTCCGCGCGTCGCCAACAAGCTCGCCATGATGGCGGCGGAGATTATGGGCGCACGGCAGCTCACCTATTTCGCGGCGCGGCGGAAGGATGAGGGGAAGCGCTGTGACCTTGAAGCGGGCATGGCGAAGCTGATCGGCGCGCGGGTCGCCTGGGCGGCGGCGGACAATGCTTTGCAGATCCATGGCGGGAACGGCTTTGCCACGGAATATCAGGTTAGCCGTTTGCTGGCGGATGCCCGGATTTTGAATATCTTTGAGGGTGCGGGGGAAATTCAGGCGCAGGTTATTGCGCGGCGATTGTTGGATGGGGGGAATTGATACCAACGATTATCGTCATCCCAGCGAAAGCTTCGGATCTCGTAGGGCTGCACGGTGCTTCAATAAATGCCAGCTTTCGCTGGCATGACGAACGTGGCGAGCGCTTAAATCCCTCCGGCCACGACCGGCCAACCGCCCTGCTCCAGCGCGGCGCTGAGGGCGGCGACGCAACGGTCGAGAGCGGCTGCGTCAGTGGAGCGGATCACGAAATTCGCGCCGGTCTTCCCTTCGCGGAAAAAGGGATAGCTGCCGATCTGGCATTGTGCATGCGCCCGCTCCGTCGCGCCGAGAAGGTCGGCGATCTCGCTCTCGGCAACCCAGCAGCCGATCTGCGCGGACAGGACAGGCAGGCCGCCTTCCAACGTGCCGGTCAGGCTGTCGAGCATGCCAGCGGTGATGTGCGGCACGCCGGCCATGATGAAGATATTGCCATGCCGGATGCCCGGCGCGCCTGACATGCGGTTTTCGATCAGGCTGGACCCTGCCGGGACGCGGGCCATGCGCAGCCTTGCTTCGGTCAACCCGCCACGCGTTTCATAATAGCCCGACAGCATCGCGCGGGCTTCGGGATGGATTTCCACCTCCACCTCCAAGGCGCGCGCGATGGCATCGACGGTTATGTCGTCATGCGTCGGGCCGATGCCGCCGGTGGTGAAAAGATAGTCGTTGCCGGTGCGTAAGCTGTTGACCGCTTCGACGATGGCATCGCTTTCATCGGCGACCACCCGGACTTCGCGCAGCCTGATCCCTTGCACATTGAGCCAGGAGGCAATCTGGGCGACATTCTTGTCCTGGGTTCGGCCGGACAGGATTTCGTCTCCGATCACGATCAGCGCGGCTGTCCAGATGCGTTCAGGTGCTGGCATGAGGCAGGCCATAGCCTGTGCATGCGCTGCTGCCTAGCGGGTGCGAACGGGGGCCTCGCAATATTAAGCCCGTCCGCCTATAATCAGTTGCATGACCGAATATATGACGATGACGGCGGACGCGCCGATTTCCCGATCGACGGCGATCAAACTCTATGACGCTGCCGGTTTCGACGGCATGCGCAAGGCCGGGCGACTGGCGGCTGAAATATTGGACGCGCTGGTTCCGCATGTCGTGCCGGGCGTCACTACTGGCGAGCTGGACGATATCGTGCGCCGCATGACGCTGGACGGTGGCGGGGTGCCTGCTACGCTGGGCTATCGCGGCTATACACATAGCTGCTGCATCTCGCTCAACAATGTCATCTGCCATGGCATCCCGGGCGAGCAGAAGCTGAAGGATGGCGACATATTGAACATCGACGTGACGCCGCTGGTCGATGGCTGGCATGGCGACACGAGCCGGATGTATATCGTCGGCGAAACGAGCATCAAGGCGCGGCGGCTGGTCGAGGTGACTTACGAATGCCTGATGCTGGGGATCGAGCAGGCCAAGCCCGGCAATCATCTGGGCGACATAGGCTATGCCATTCAGAAGCATGCGGAAAAGTATCGCTATGGGGTGGTTCGGGACTTTTGCGGCCATGGGCTCGGCCGCGTGTTCCATGACAGCCCCGAGGTGGTCCATGTCGGCCGTCCGGGCACTGGCCCCGAACTGCGCCCGGGCATGTTCTTCACCATCGAACCGATGATCAACATCGGCAAGCCGGGCGTGAAGATGATGGAGGACGGCTGGACTGCCGTCACCCGTGACCGCACGCTGTCGGCGCAGTTCGAACATAGCATCGGCATCACCGAAACCGGCTGCGAGATCTTCACAAAGAGCCCGGCGGGGCTGGACGCGCCGCCTTATTGAACGGACGTGCAGCTGCCCAAAAAACAGGCAGCATGTGAGCAGCTTGCCCTGAATTCAGGCAATATGGACAAAGATTGTCGCATCGCCGAAAGCGGGATGTAGCGATTCGCCAATTGGCACGGTAATTGATTGTCGCAAGGGACGGCGCATGTCTCGGGGGGCATGATGATCGTCGCTGGAATGAAGGACTGGGCGGCGGGATATCCCGTCATCAAGCGCGCCTGTGGTTGGGATTAGAGTGATGAAAAAGATCGAAGCGATCATCAAGCCGTTCAAGCTCGACGAAGTGAAGGAAGCGCTGCACGAAGTGGGCGTGTCCGGCATCACGGTCACCGAAGCGAAGGGTTTCGGCCGTCAAAAGGGCCACACCGAACTCTATCGGGGCGCTGAATATGTCGTCGATTTCCTGCCCAAGGTGAAGCTGGAGGTTGTCGTCGATGATTCGCTGGCCGAACGGGTCGTGGAAGCGATCTCCGCAGCCGCGCAGACGGGCCGGATCGGCGACGGCAAGATCTTCATCACCTCGATCGAAGGCGCGGTTCGCATTCGCACCGGCGAACGCGACAGCGACGCCATCTAAAAACTCGACATTCCGTTTCCCGGCGGCTTCGCAAGGGGCCGGCGAACTGCAACATCCACTACCCCTTCGGGGGGGTATTTTTGAAAGAAGGGCAAGTTCACATGGCTAACACGCCAAAAGACATCCTGAAGATGATCGAAGAAAAGGAGATCGAATGGGTCGATGTCCGTTTCACCGATCCCAAGGGCAAGTGGCAGCACCTGACCATGGTCGCTTCGGTGCTGGGCGAAGATGAACTGACCCAAGGCCTGATGTTCGACGGTTCGTCGATCGAAGGCTGGAAGACGATCAATGAATCGGACATGATCCTGAAGCCCGACCTGGACGCCGTCTATGTCGATCCGTTCAGCGCCACGCCGATGCTGATCCTGTTCTGCGACATCGTGGAGCCGGACACGGGCGAACTCTACAGCCGCGACCCGCGCTCGACCGCCAAGCGCGCCGAGGCGTTCGTGAAGTCGGCCGGTTTCGGCGACACCGTCTATGTCGGCCCCGAAGCCGAATTCTTCATGTTCGACGATGTGCGCTTCGAGAATGATTACTCGCAGAGCTATTTCAAGATCGACGACATCGAACTGCCGACCAACACCGGCAAGGAATATGAAGGCGGCAACCTGGGCCACCGTCCGCGCGCCAAGGGCGGCTATTTCCCGGTCGCTCCGGTCGATCCGGCCACCGACATCCGCGCGGAGATGGTTTCGACCATGCTCGAAATGGGCCTGCCCTGCGACAAGCACCACCATGAAGTGGCCGCAGCCCAGCACGAACTCGGCCTGACCTTCGGTACGCTGGTCCAGACAGCCGACCGCATGCAGATCTATAAGTATGTCGTGTGGAACGTCGCCCAGGCCTATGGCAAGACCGCGACTTTCATGCCCAAGCCGATCGCGCAGGACAATGGTTCGGGCATGCACACCCACATGTCGATCTGGGAAGGCGGCAAGCCGCTCTTCGCGGGCGAAGGCTATGCCGGTCTGTCGGACACTTGCCTCTACTTCATCGGCGGCGTCATCAAGCATGCCAAGGCCCTGAACGCCTTCACCAACCCGACCACCAACAGCTACAAGCGTCTGGTGCCGGGCTTCGAAGCCCCGGTTCTGCTGGCCTATTCGGCGCGTAACCGTTCGGCTTCCTGCCGTATTCCTTACGGCGCGGGCGCCAAGGCGAAGCGCGTGGAATTCCGCTTCCCCGACGCGATGGCGAACCCCTATCTCTGCTATTCGGCTCTGCTGATGGCGGGTCTCGACGGCATCGAGAATAAGATCCATCCGGGCGCCGCGATGGACAAGAACCTGTACGACCTGCCGCCGGAAGAACTGAGCCAGGTTCCGACCGTCTGCGCGTCGCTGCGCGAAGCGCTGGACTCGCTGGCCGCGGACTACGACTTCCTGCTGAAGGGCGATGTGTTCACCAAGGACCAGATCGAAGCCTATATCGAACTGAAGTGGCCCGAAGTGTATCGCTGGGAAATGGCTCCCTCGCCGGTCGAATTCGACATGTATTACAGCTCCTGATCTCTGTCAGGAGTTGCAAAGGACAAGGGCCTGGTCGCGAAAGCGGCCGGGCCTTTTTCTTGGTTCGGCTGCAGTGGCGTGGACCTGTCCCTCCGACTGGACAAGGCCCAAATTGGCAAGGCGTCGGTTGAGTGATGTCCTATAACGACGCTCCTGGATCATATCGCCGCTTTAGCAAGGCTGTTCGCTTCATCTGTCCCTGAATTTGGGCTGGACGCGGGACGCCTCTTTATGCCGGAAGACGCGTCGTAGGGGCTGTTCACCTGTCGCAGCTGCTTGTGCTTGCTGGTCGGTGCTGGAGATGGCAACATCCCTACCTTAGCTTCGGCAGTCATTTCGTCGGCGGGCTATCTGTCCACCTCCATTGAATTGCCCAAAGGCGATCGACGAATTTGCAACGGCCTGGTCAGTAGGCGTAGCAATTGGGTGGCTGCGGGTGTTGAATACGGCAACGGCCCCAGAACTTTGCAAAAGGCCCTCGCCGCACCAAGTTCATGAGAAGGGCTGAAGCGCCAGCTATTGCGCGTTAGCGGTGAAAGACCGACAAACAAGTCATGCTGCTGACTGAGACATTGGGACTCGCCCACCCCATCATTCAGGCGCCGATGGCGGGAGTTTCGACGCCAGAGATGGCTGTTGCCGTTTGCGAGGCTGGTGCGCTTGGATCGATCGCGGTGGGAGCGAGCGATGCAACTGCTGCACGCGCAATGATCGCGGACGTGCAGAATCACACTGCCCGGCCTTTCAACGTCAATCTATTCGTTCATGCCCCCGCAACCCGCGATGTGGCGCGGGAAAATGCGTGGCTGGCAGAGCTGGCGCCGCTCTTTTTAGAACAGGGATCGCAAGCTCCAACCGAATTACGGGAAATCTACCGCAGCTTTGTCGAGGATGATGACATGCTCGCCATGCTGCTGGAACTGACGCCCGCCGTCGTGAGCTTCCATTTTGGACTGCCCGATGCGGCTCGCGTCGCCGCTCTCAAGCAGGCTGGCTGCATGTTGCTCGCTACGGTTACCAACTTGTCCGAAGCGATCGCAGCTGAGCAGGCGGGCATAGATGCCGTCGTGGCACAAGGTTATGAGGCGGGCGGCCATCGCGGCGTCTTCGATCCAGATGCGCCGGATGACCAACTTGGCACCTTCGCGCTCACCCGGCTACTGGTCGCAAAGTGCGGACTGCCAGTCATCGCAGCGGGCGGCATCATGGATGGGCAAGCTGTGCGTGCGGCGCTCAGCTTGGGCGCAGCGGCGGCACAACTTGGCACGGCGTTCATCGCTTGCCCGGAAAGCAGCGCCGACACATTCTACAGGGCAGCGCTAAGCGGCCCTTCAGCCCAACATACGCGTATGACCAGCGTGATATCAGGCCGGTCCGCACGCTGCCTGGAAAATCACTTCACTCGCTGGGGTGAAGAAGGCAGCCGCCTGCCGCCAGCCTATTCGATTGCCTATGATGCCGGAAAAGCATTGAACGCCGTGGCCAAGACGAACGGCGAAGGCGGCTACGGCGCACAATGGGCCGGGCAAGGCGCTCCACTCGCCCGCAGCCTTCCTGCGGCCGAGCTGATAGCCATCATCGCAGCAGAAATGAAAGATGCGCCTTAGCCCCGATCGGGGATAGAGGCGCCAAACAGCAACACCGCCTCACCCGCGGGCGAGAGGGCGATTTCGCCGCCGCCGCTGGTCACCAGGCTGCGAACCATCCATGCGGCGGCCGTTCTGGACGCCAGGCTTTCGGCAGGCAGCGTCCCTGCCAGGGCAGCGCGCAGGTCGGGGTCCAGCACCAGCTTGGGACCTTCGGCTCGCACGACGATCTCCGTAACGCCGGGGCGCTTTTCCGCGCCTATGTCCAACTGACCGCCACGCACCAGCGCATCGCCGGCGATCAAGGCGAGGTTCAGCAGCACCTTGACGGGCAGCTTGTCGAGCATGTCATCCTCGACAAGCCAGCCGATCTTGACCCGGCCCGACTGCGCAAACATGCCCTCAATCGCGACGCGGGCTTCATGCGTGGGCACGGCGTCGCCAAAGCCGCCTGCCGAACCGAAGGCCAGGCGGAAGAATTTAAGCTTGTTGGCGGACGTCTTGGCGCTGTCCCCCAACAGGTCGAGGCAACGCTGACGCATTTCCGGGTCGGTTTCGTCCGCCATCAACTCAAGGCCGTTGTTGAGCGCGCCCACCGGGCTCAACAGGTCGTGGCAGAGGCGCGAACAGAGCAGACTGGCAAATTCGATGCTGTCGGTCGGATTGGTCATGAAGGATGCTGCCGCCGGAAATGGACTGGAAGGATGACAGGCTAATGCGCTGCCAGGCTGGAGGATGCAACCCCGGCCTGCCGCCTTTGCCTCACATGATATCGAGCATCGCGCCTGTAAAGCTCACGCCGCCGCCTTCGGCAGCGCCCGCAGTCCAGAGCCGCGCCTCGCCTCCGCCCAGGATCAGCCACAGTCTGCCATCGGGCACGGCGCTGGCCACGTCCGTTCCCGAAGGCTCTGGATGGCCGCTAGGGTGGGAATGATAATGGCCAAGGATTGCAGGTCCGCCGCCACGCGCAGCCTTATGCGCGGCGAAGAGCGTTGCAGGGTCTATCTCGAACTGCCGCGCCGGTTCGGCGGCGACATTGGTAGCGGGACGCATTTCCGTGATCCGGCCTGGCTCACCGAGCAAGAGTCCGCAGACTTCCCGAGGATCAGCGGCGGCGAGGGACATGATTTGTTCCAGCAGCGATCTTGATATTCCGACCTTCATTCCTACATGCTTAACCAATGGGTTCGGGGGATTCCATCATCGAAACGACGATTGGCGAAGCGCAGCATGGGCTTCGGCTCGACAAGGCGCTGGCCGACCTGCTGCCTGAGCTTTCGCGCGAGCGGTTGAAGAGCCTGATCGTCGAGGGTCAGGTGACCGCGCAGGGTCGCGCGCTTAATCCTTCGATGAAGGTCATGGCCGGACAAGCCTTCGCCATTACCCTGCCCCCTCCTGTGGAAGCCGAAGCAGTGGCACAGGATATTCCACTCAACATCGTACATGAAGATGCGGACCTGATTGTCATCGATAAGCCTGCCGGGCTGGTCGTGCATCCTGCCGCAGGCAATCTGGATGGAACGCTGGTCAACGCCCTGCTGCATCATTGCCGGGGACAGCTGTCGGGCATCGGCGGCGTGGCGCGTCCCGGCATCGTCCATCGCATCGACAAGGATACTTCCGGGCTTCTGGTCGTTGCTAAATCGGACAAGGCTCATGAGGGCCTCGCTCAGCAATTCAAAGCGCATAGCATCGATCGCCTTTATGCCGCGATCGTCTATGGTATACCGCAGCCCGGCGCTGGCACGATTGATACCTGGATCGGCCGATCGGACTCCGACCGCAAGAAGATGGCGGTACATCGAGAAGGACGGGGCAAGCACGCCATCACCCATTATCGCGTCCTGGACCGGCTTCGCGGCGCAGCGCTGGTCGAATGCAGGCTGGAAACCGGGCGGACGCATCAGGTTCGCGTGCATATGGCGCATCTGGGCCACCCCTTGATCGGCGACCCGGTTTACGGTAGAGACAGAAAAGGTTTCAAATCAATACTGGAAACGATAGGTTTCAAAAGGCAGGCATTGCACGCGAAACGGCTGGGGTTCATACATCCGGTGACGGGGCAAAATCTCAGCTTTGACAGTGCACTGCCTATCGACATGCAGGAACTGTTAAGCGAGCTTCTCGTATAGGTTTTGACAAGTTTGCGACGGTGCATCGGACGCCTACTCAGGGTCCCGCCGCGCATGAAAGGAAGGGTGAAGCGACATGGCTGATAAAAGCAATGTCCCCGCGGTTCCGACGCTGGGCGGTGAAGCCAGCCTCAACCGCTATCTGTCGGAAATCCGCAAGTTTCCGATTCTGACGCCCGAGCAGGAATATATGCTCGCCAAGCGTTATGCCGAACATCAGGACCCTGAGGCGGCGGCGCAGCTGGTGACGTCGCACCTGCGGCTCGTCGCCAAGATCGCCATGGGTTATCGCGGCTATGGCCTGCCGGTCAGCGAGCTGATCAGCGAGGGCAATATTGGCCTGATGCAGGGCGTGAAGAAGTTCGAGCCCGATCGCGGCTTCCGCCTGGCGACCTACGCCATGTGGTGGATCCGCGCGTCCATCCAGGAATTCATTCTCCGCAGCTGGTCGCTCGTCAAGATGGGCACCACCGCGGCGCAGAAGAAGCTGTTCTTCAACCTTCGCCGGATGAAGAATAACATCGAAGCGTTCGAGGATGGCGACCTGCATCCCGATGATGTCAAGAAGATCGCGACCGATCTGGGCGTTTCCGAGGAGGACGTGATCTCCATGAATCGCCGCATGGCGATGGGCGGCGACACGTCGCTCAACGTGCCCATGCGCGAGGATGGCGAGGGCCAGTGGCAGGATTGGCTGGCCGACACCGATCCGCTGCAGGATGAGCGCGTCGCGGACGAGCAGGAAAAGACGCTGCGTCACGATATGCTGGTCGAAGCGATGGATGACCTTAACGACCGGGAGAAGCATATCCTGGCCGAGCGACGTCTCGCCGAAGAGCCCAAGACGCTGGAGGAACTGAGCCAAGTCTATGGCGTGTCGCGCGAGCGCGTGCGCCAGATCGAGGTCCGCGCCTTTGAAAAGCTGCAGAAGGCGATGATGCGGATTGCTGGCGACCGGATCGGCAAGATGCGGCTGGCCTTGGCCTGACAGGCGCACAATGGAATGAGAGAGGCCCCGGAGCGATCCGGGGCTTTTTTCTTGGTGCTATTTATAGGCAATGGCGGCACTGGCCGGACCGACGAGCGGCATGATCTCGCACCGGGAAAAGCCCGCCTCAAGACACCATTGGCGGAAATCGGCTCCAGTGAAGTCGAACGCCTCGCCAAATTCGATCAGCATGTTGAGTGACATCAAAAGGCCGAAGACGTTCCGCCGCCGCTCGTCGTCTATGATATTCTCGATCGCCACGAAGGCGCCGCCGTCCGGCAGAGCGCGATAAGCCTTGGCGATGAGCATCTTCTTCGCGTCGAGATTCCAGTCGTGCAGGATCATGCCCATGGTGATGATGTCTGATGCGGGAAACTCATCGTCGAAAAAGTCTATGGAGCCAGCCTTTACCCGGTCGCCCAACCCCGCCTCGCTGATGCGCCGCTCGGCAATCGGCTGAACCACGGGCAGGTCGTAAGAGGCGCAACGCATATGAGGATGATGCCCGGCCACGAAGCAGGAAAGCTGCGCCGTCGCCCCTCCGATATCGACCAGCATATGATAAGGGCTGAAGTCGAATTTTTGGGCGAAGGTCTCGAAGTTCGCCATCGACACCCCGCTCATGGCATCCATGAACTGCTCGAGCCGCGCGGGATCGGCATAAAGGGAAGCGAACATGGACCGGCCGGACAGCTTGATCTCGTTCTGCGGCCTGCCGGTCTTCAGCGCGGTGGTGAGGTCCGCCCAGAAACGGAACAGCCGGGCCGCAGCCATCTCGAGGATGCCGCCAATATAGTCAGGGCTTCCCCGATCCAGGAAAGCCCCGGTCGCCGCCGTATTGGCATAGAGCCCATCGGGGCCGTCGCCCTGCCGTTCCAGCAGTCCAAGAGAGACCAGCGCATCGAGGAAATCATAGGTGGCCCGCGGATGGAGGCCTAATGCCTGCTCCAGCTGAGGGCCGGTCTTCGGCCCGTTGGCGAGTTCCGTGAAAAGGCCAAGTTCGACCGCGCTGAGCAACGTCCTCGATGCCCAGAAACCCATGCCAATTTGCAGGATATGGTCGGGTGAAATATCGGAGCGCATAGACTCTCCTCTGCGTGATGCAGGCTTGGCGAGGCGGCAGCGACCCTTTTCCCGGAGTATAGCATGGATTGCGCCTGACGCGTACGTCAATCACGGGTGAGCTTTAGCTGCATCCTGTAGCTTGAACCCACGCGCGATCGCGTTACGACGGGCGCATGAGCCCCTCCTCCGCTACGCCCCGCCGCCGTTCCGGCTGGATTCGCATCATTTTCAAGATCATCGGCGGCTTCATCGCGCTGTCTCTTCTGTTGGTGCTGGTTTATCGCTTTGTGCCGCCGCCTGTGACGCTGACGATGTTGTTCGACCCGCATGGTATCACCAAGGACTGGGTAAGCCTGGACGAGATTGATCCGGACATGGCGCGGGCAGCGATCGCGGGCGAGGACAGCCGCTTTTGCAGCCATCACGGCTTTGACGCGGTCGCGATCGCCCAGGCCATGCGCCACAATGCGAGCGGTGGACGCATCCGCGGCGGATCGACCATCAGCCAGCAGACGGCGAAAAATGTCTTCCTGTTCCAAGGTGGAGGCTTCGTCCGCAAAGGGTTTGAAGCCTGGTTCACGATGTTGATCGAGGCGATTTGGGGCAAGCGGCGGATTATGGAAGTATATCTGAACGTCGCCGAGACGGGCATCGGCACCTATGGTGTGCAGGCGGGCGCGATGCGCTATTTCCATCATGGCGCGGGGCGACTGAGCCGCGCGGAAGCCGCAAGGATCGCTGCGGTGCTGCCATTGCCCAAGAAGCGGGCTGCGATCGCGCCAAAGGGGTTCACCCGACGCTATGGAAACAGCATCACGAGCCGGATCGGCATTGTACAGCGGGATGGGTTGGACGAGTGCGTGCGGTGAGGTGGCTAACTGCGCGCTAGGCCGCGCGGGTCCGCGGCGACCGGGAGCACGGAATATAAAAAGCCCCGCCGGATTTCATCAGGCGGGGCTTTTTTGCAGATATAGCGAAGTTGCGATCAAGCGGCGTCTTCGGCGCGCTTGTCCTTTTCGCTGAAGACGCGGATCGGCTCCTTGGTGCCGGCGACGACATCCTTATCGACGACCACCTCGCCAACGCCTTCCATGGAAGGCAGATCGAACATGGTGTCGAGCAGGATCGATTCCAGGATCGAGCGCAGGCCGCGCGCGCCCGTCTTACGTTCAATGGCCTTCTTCGCAATCGCGGTCAGCGCGTCGTCGGTAAAGCTGAGTTCGACATTCTCCATGTCGAACAGCTTGCCATATTGCTTGACCAGCGCGTTCTTCGGTTCGACCAGGATCTTGACCAGGGCGGTCACATCCAGGTCTTCCAGCGTCGCGATGACAGGCAGACGGCCGACAAATTCCGGAATAAGGCCGAACTTCAGCAGATCTTCCGGTTCGCTCTGACGCAGAAGTTCGCCGGTCTTGCGCTCTTCGGGCGCAGCGACATGCGCGCCAAAGCCGATCGACTTGGCTTCCAGACGGTCGCCGATGATCCGTTCCAGACCCGCGAACGCGCCGCCGCAGATGAACAGGATGTTCGTGGTATCGACCTGCAGGAATTCCTGCTGCGGATGCTTGCGCCCACCCTGCGGTGGCACGCTGGCGGTTGTGCCTTCCATCAGCTTGAGCAGCGCCTGCTGCACACCTTCGCCCGACACGTCACGCGTGATCGACGGGTTTTCCGCTTTGCGGCTGATCTTGTCGATTTCGTCGATATAGACGATCCCGCGCTGCGCCTTTTCGACATTATAGTCGGAAGCCTGAAGCAGCTTGAGGATGATATTCTCGACATCCTCACCGACATAGCCCGCCTCGGTCAGCGTCGTGGCGTCGGCCATGGTGAAGGGCACGTCGAACGTCTTGGCCAGCGTCTGCGCCAACAGAGTCTTGCCGCAGCCGGTCGGCCCGACGAGCAGGATGTTGGACTTGGCCAGTTCCACCTCACCCGGCTTGGTGCCATGGTTGAGGCGCTTGTAATGGTTGTGAACAGCGACCGACAGGACACGCTTCGCCCGGTTTTGGCCGATCACATAATCGTCCAGCACATCGCAAATTTCCTGCGGGGTCGGTACGCCGCCATCCTTCTTACCGACGAGACCGCCCTTGGTCTCTTCGCGGATGATGTCGTTGCACAGCTCCACGCACTCGTCGCAGATGAACACGGTCGGCCCCGCAATCAGCTTCCGCACCTCATGCTGCGACTTGCCGCAGAAGGAGCAGTAAAGCGTGCTTTTTGAATCGGAGCCTGTAAGCTTAGTCATTCGCCAATCTTTCCTCCCTGCCCTTCGCGATAACCGCCGCTGGCGAGGGATGTTCTGGTCCTAGGATCATCCTAGACCGCGTCACGCCGGTTTCACAAGGGGAGAAAACGGCGCGCGCGATTAAGATCCATGTTAACTTTCTGCCGTCTCGGGGGCGGCCGGACGACGATCAAACACCTCATCCACCAGGCCGAACGTCTTTGCTTCGTCCGCTTCCAGGAAAGTGTCGCGATCCATTGCCTTCTCGACCTCTTCCAGAGACCTGCCGGTATATTTGACATAGAGGTCGTTCAGGCGACGGCGAATCCTAAGGATTTCCTTGGCCTGGATCTCGATGTCGGACGCCATGCCCTGCGCGCCGCCGGACGGCTGATGCACCATGATGCGCGCGTTGCTGAGCGCGATGCGCTTGCCCGGTTCACCGGCGGCCAGAAGGAAGCTGCCCATGGAGGCGGCCTGGCCGATACATACCGTGCCGACCTGCGGACGAATATATTTCATCGTGTCGTGGATCGCCATGCCGGCCGTCACCACGCCGCCGGGCGAATTGATGTACATCCAGATGTCCTTCTTCGGATTTTCCGACTCGAGGAACAGCAGCTGGGCGACGATCAGTGACGCCATATGATCTTCAACCTGGCCGGTCACGAAAATGATCCGTTCGCGCAGCAGGCGGGAGAAAATATCGAAACTGCGCTCGCCGCGGTTCGACTGTTCGATAACGATAGGAACCAGCGCGGCCATAGGATCAGACATGATATCGGTCATTTTGCTCTTTCAGGGTGATTTTTGCCCGGTCTCTACATCGGCACAAAAGCGAACCGGTTCAAGGGGTCCTGTGAAGACCAGACGCAGCTTCAACCACGCGGTCCAAAATCGGACGGTGCGCGGAAGGTCAGATAGGCGAGCCGCCGCACTTCCCGGCGCCCACGCACGACCGTGTCGAGGATCAGGCCGCACATGCCCGACAGCGTTGCCAGGATCATGAGGCCGGTGACCAGGATGGCGGTGGGAAAGCGGGGAACGAGGCCAGTATCGAGATAGGTGACGATGAGAGGGACAGCCAAGGCCAGCCCGGTCGCGGCGAGCAGCACGGCGATGATGCCAAAGAAGAGGATGGGCTTTTCGATCCGGAAGAGCGTGAAGATGGTCCGCAAGATACGCCACCCATCGCGATAGGTGGAAAGCTTGCTGACCGATCCTTCCGGCCGCGCGCCATAGGCAGTCATGACCTCGGCCACCGGCATGGCGAGTTCAAGGGCATGAACGCTGATCTCGGTTTCGATCTCGAACCCGGCGGAGAGGACCGGGAAGCTTTTGACGAAGCGGCGCGAAAAGACGCGATAGCCGGACAAAATATCGGTGAAGCTGCGGCCGAAAAGCTGTTTGAGCAGGGTGGTGAGCGCCCAATTGCCGAAGCGGTGTCCACGGCGATAGGCTTCCTCGACCTCGCTCCTGCGCGCGCCGACGACCATATCCAGATTGTCGTCCAGCATAGCGGCGACGAGCCGGGGCGCCGCCGCAGCCTCATAGGTCGCGTCTCCGTCCGCCATGACATAGATGTCGGCATCCACGTCGGCGAACATGCGGCGGACGACATGGCCCTTCCCCTGCTGAGCCACGCGACGGACGATCGCGCCCGCGTTTGCGGCGAGTTCGCGGCTACCGTCCGTGCTGTTGTTGTCGAAGACATAGATGTCGGCTGTTGGCAGCGCGCCGCGGAACTCCTCCACCGTCCGCACGATCGCTCCCGCTTCATTATAGCAGGGAAGGATGATGGCGATGCGCGGGCCTTCAACCCCCTGCCCGCTTGCCACTGCCGGAAATTCCTTCATCAGCCCCACACCTTCCGCCGAACGTCCTTTCGCATGGACGGCCGAGATTAATATTTCGTCTGTCACTCACCAAAGGAAAAGCGCCCGCGCTTCCATCGAAGCCGGGCGCTCGTCCGTTCAGGCCGTGACGACCTTATTCAGCCTTGGCAGCAGCCTTCTTGGCAGGAGCCTTCTTCGCCTTGGGCTTTTCCTCGGCGGCAGGTTCAACAGCCACGGCCTCTTCCTTCTTGGCGGCGGCCTTCTTTGCCGGAGCCTTTTTGGCGGGCGCTTCGTCGGCAGCTTCAGCAGCAGGCGCCTCTTCAGCCTCAGCCGCCTTCTTCTTTGGAGCAGCCTTCTTCGCCTTGGGCTTGTCACCATGATCGTGATGATCATGGCCGCAACCCGGACCATGGACGTGCGGCTTCAGGTCGCCATCTTCCGCCTCGATCGCGGCTTCCAGCTCTTCCCGGCTGACGGCGCGGTCGGTGACTTCGGCCTTGTCGAACAGGAAATCGACGACCTTGTCCTCATAAAGCGGAGCGCGCAGTTGGGCAGCGGCCATCGGGTCCTGGCGGACATATTGAACGAAACGCTCACGATCCTGCGGGCTGTACTGCTGAGCGGCCTGCATGATGAGGCGGCTCATTTCCTGATCGGAAATGACGACGCCGTTAGCCTGACCGATTTCCGAAAGCAGCAGGCCGAGGCGGACGCGACGCACGGCAATGGCGCGATAGTCTTCCTTCTCGGCTTCCATCTCGGCGAGGGCAGCGGCCGGATCTTCCTCATGGCCCGCTTCGTGCTGAAGCTGCGCCCAAATCTGGTTGAATTCAGCGTCCACCATGCTCGGCGGCACGTCGAAATCATGGGCAGCGGCGAGCTGGTCGAGCAGCTTGCGCTTCATATAGGTGCGGGTCAGGCCGTTATGTTCCTGCTCAATCTGGCCCTTCAGCAGCTCCTTGAGCTTGTCGAGACCTTCCAGGCCCAGCGACTTGGCGAAATCATCGTCCAGCTTGGGCTTGTCGGCGTTCAGGATCGACTTGACGGTGACGTCGAAGGTCGCAGCCTTGCCAGCGAGGTGCGCGGCGCCATAATCCTCGGGGAAGGTGACGGTGATCGTCTTCTCTTCGCCCTTCCTGACGCCGGTCAGCTGCTCTTCAAAGCCGGGGATGAACTGGCCCGAACCGATCTTCAGCTTCACATCTTCGGCCGAACCACCTTCAAAGGCTTCGCCGTCGATCTTGCCGACGAAATCGATGGTCAGGGTATCGCCGTCCTTGGCCTTGTGGCTGGCGGGATGCTCTTCCAGAGCGCCCTGTTGGGTCGCGATACGGCCCGCAGCTTCATCAACCTGCGATTCGGCGACCTCTACGGTCAGGCGTTCCAGCTTCAGACCTTCAATGCTGGGAGCCGCGATTTCGGGCAGCACTTCCAATGCGACCTTCACTTCGGCGTCCTTGCCAAATTCGAAACCTTCGTCGAGCTCGACGGAAGGCTGCATCGCCGGACGCAGCTTGTTATCGGCGATCAGCTTCTGGATGCTTTCCTGGATCGAGTTGTTGAGCGCATCGCGCTGCAGCGACTCACCGTGCATCTTCTTGACGAGGTTGGCGGGAACCTTGCCAGGGCGGAAGCCGGGCATGCGCACCTGCGGCGCGATCGATGCCACTTCCTTTTCGACGCGGGCGTCGATGTCCTTCGACGTGATGGTCACGGTGTAGGCGCGCTTCAGGCCCTCGTTCAACGTCTCGACAGTCTGCATCTCTTCTCTCAAACGCTTTCTTCAGCTGAATTCAGGTGGCGCCTGACATGATTTGGGCCTGGCGCACTGGTGCGGGCGAAGGGACTCGAACCCCCACATCTTGCGATACCAGAACCTAAATCTGGCGCGTCTACCAGTTTCGCCACGCCCGCATCGGCCGCCGGTCGGCGCGGCATAGAGAAAAGCATCCGGGGAGGCAAGCAATTGTGGATAAGTGTTGCGGGAACCCATGCAAGGGCCGCGCGTAGCCCTGTCATAAAGGAGAGACGCATGGCCACGCAGCCCGATCCAGAACCTATCGGCGTTCCGCCTCCGGACACGATCCAACCGCAATCGCCGCCGGAATCCCCTCCCCCTAGCACGCCCGACGAAACGCCAGGCGGAGAACCTCCCGGATTCGTTCCGAACCAGCCTGATTATGATCAGCCGGACCGTTCGATCCCCGAACTGCCGCCAGACTGACGCTATGCCCCACAGTTTTTCTGCAACAGCGAAAAGTTTTTTTCGCTGGTTGATCGAGATCGCGTGGCGCGCGCTGGACAGCCCCCTGCAAGCATGATTGAACTATGACAAATAAAAGAAAGCGGGAGAGGCGCGGCTGACATCAAGGGGGTCAACGTGCATCGAGTTCGCGCCAAACTGGATTGGTTCAAGACTGTCATCTTGCCACAGGAAGCCGCACTGCGCGGGCGCCTTCGCAGGATACTTCCCTCCACCCATGAACTGGACGACATGGTCGCCGAGGTCATGGCCAGGGCCTATGCCACGGAAAACTGGGAAAATGTGACAACTGGCCGGGCCTATCTGTTCACCATCGCCCGTAACCTCGTCATCGACACGGCGCGGCGAAACAAGGTGGTGAGCTTTGAGACCATCGCCGATCTGGAACTGCTGCAGGGCGACAATAATGTCGAGGCGCAGTTGCATGCCCGCGAAGCGCTGCGTCAGGTCGAGGCCATCGTCGAATCGCTGCCCACCCAGTGCCGCAGGGTTTTCATTCTTCGCCGCATTCACGAAAGATCGATGCTGGAAATAGCGGCGGAGATGTCCCTGTCCGTTTCTACAGTTGAAAAACATCTGGCCAAAGCCATCGCTATAGTTATGCGGGCTTGGGCAGAACGTGAGGAAACGGATTTCGAACGTGCAAGCGTCGGGGCCAGGATCAAGCAGCAGGGACGAGATCGAGGCGGAAGCCGCGCGCCTGCTGGCCAGGCTTAACAGCGACCCCTCGCCAGAAGACGAAGCAGCGCTTTGCGCCTGGGTCGAAGCTGACCCGCGCCATGCCGTCGCCTTCGCCCGTGCCGAAGCTGCATGGGAAGCCGCCGAGCGGCTGAAAAGCGCGGCCGCCGAGGTCACGTTGCCGCCGATGGCGGAAATCGTCAGCGAAGAACAGCAGCGCCGCCTGTCGCGCAACATCATGATCGCCGCTGCGGTGGCGCTTGTCCTGTTCATTCTCGCGGCCATCGTCACGGTGCAGACGTTCAACGACGTCGATCGGTATGAAACGCGAATCGGTGAGATCCGCACAATCGCCTTGGCGGACGGATCGCGCCTTCATCTCAACAGTGACAGCGCCGCAGAGGTGCGCTTCACGAAAAATGGCCGCAAGGTCCGCCTGCTGAAAGGCGAGGCGTCGTTCGATGTGACACATGACCCGCAGCGCGCTTTCGAGGTTGAAGCGCGGTCAGCCTTGGTCCGCACGATCGGCACCAGCTTTAACCTGCGCCTGCGCCCTGCGCTTATTGAGCTGACCGTGACTCAGGGTGCTGTCACAGTCCGCTGCGGCAATCACTCACCCCGTCGTGTTTCCGCTGGTAACGGCGCAGTGCTGCAACCGCGCAGCCTGGTCCTGACTCACCTGGACCCAAGAGTGATACGCCAACGCACCGCCTGGCGCCGCAAACTGGTCCATCTGGAAGGCGAGACGATCGAACAGGCGGCGGGCGAATTCAACCGCTACCGCGCCGCGCCCATCCTGATCGGCGATCCGCGGGTGTCATCACTACGCATCGGCGGCCAGTTCCATATCGCCGACAGCGGCAAATTCCTGTCGGCTCTCCAATCCCGCCTGCCGGTCAGGATTGTGGACGGCGAGGACGGATCGGTCATGCTGCTCTACCGTGACCTCCCGGCTCGGGCGAATAGCGGCAACTAGCTCAGCAAATCTCGGACGAGGGCGGGCACAAGTTGGCTCGCCGGTCCGATCCGGCTTTCCTCGAAATAGAAGCTTCCAGCGGACGGCTCCAGATTGAGTTCCAACGTCCGGGCGCCCGCGTGGCGTGCGGTCTGGACAAAGCCCGCAGCAGGATAGACGGCGCCGGAGGTGCCAATCGACACGAACAGATCGGCGCGCCGGAGCGCATGATCTATCGCTTCCATCTCATACGGCATCTCGCCGAAGAAGACGATGTCGGGACGCAGGCTCGGTTGGCCGCAACCGGTGCATTTCGTGCTGGGGGGCAACGGATCGGGCCAAGGCGCTGCCCTGCCGCAAGCTGCGCACAGCGCCGACCGCAATTCCCCGTGCATGTGGATCAGGCGCCTCGCTCCGGCTCTTTCATGCAGGTCATCGACATTCTGCGTGACGATCAGCAACTCGCCCGGCCACTGCGCATCGAGCGCGGCAAGCGCCTGATGCGCGGGGTTGGGCTCGACCTCATGCAGCTTGGCCCGCCGCTCATCATAGAATCGATGCACTAGAGCAGGGTTGCGTGCGAGCGCCTCTGGCGTGCAGACATCTTCCACATGATGCCCTTCCCACAGGCCATCAGGCCCGCGGAAGGTGGCGAGGCCGCTTTCGGCGGAAATGCCTGCACCCGTCAGGATCACGATATTGGCGATGTCGTCCATGATCCGACCCTATCCCGCAGCGTCCGTCCTCTGCAAGCACGGCTCCTCCCCATGCTTGTTCCAGATGACAAGGGCGGGACGTTCTGGCATCGGGCAAGCCGAGAATTGGGGATCAGCGAGATGACGAAGATTGGACTTTTCGGAGCAGCGGGCCGGATGGGGCGCGCGATCGCCCAGGTCGCGACCGAAGCAGGGCTGAAAATCAGCGGCGGAACGGATCGGGCGAGCAGCGGCGAGATTCTCCCCGGCCTTGCTATCACTTCCGACCCACTGGCGCTGGCTGAGCAAAGCGACGTGCTGATCGACTTTTCCGTGCCGGGCGCACTTTCGAACCATCTGGACGCCTGCATCGCAGCGAAGAAGCCCATCCTGATCGGCACGACGGGACTTGAGCCTGTTCATCACGGCTTGATCGACGAGGCCGCCCGGCTGATCCCGGTGCTGCAGACGGGCAATACGTCGCTCGGCGTCAACCTGCTGGCGGCGCTGGTCGAGCAAGCGGCCTCCCGGCTGGGCGACGATTGGGACATAGAGATCGTCGAGATGCACCATCGGCACAAGGTCGATGCTCCCTCCGGCACCGCACTGCTGCTTGGCGAGGCGGCGGCGCGCGGGCGGGCCATCAACTTGTCCGACCACAGCGAGCGCGGGCGGGATGGCATCACGGGCGCGCGGGCACAGGGCGCAATCGGCTTTGCAGCGCTACGCGGCGGATCGGTGGCAGGCGACCATCAGGTCATCTTTGCGGCCGATGGAGAACGGATCGAACTAGGCCATCGTGCCGAAAGCCGCATCATCTTCGCACGCGGGGCGGTGAAGGGCGCAAGCTGGCTTTTGGGTCAGGCCCCGGGACGCTACGACATGAAGGCCGTGCTCGGCCTTTGATCCGACCATGACAAGGGATCAGATTTTCGACTTCTTCAGCCGCTTGGCCGAGGCCAATCCAGCTCCGCGCACGGAGCTGGAATATGGCAATGATTATCAGCTGCTGGTCGCTGTCGTGCTTTCCGCCCAGGCGACGGACGTCGGCGTCAACAAGGCGACGCGTGCGCTGTTCCGGGACGTGGAAACCCCCGCGCAGATGGTGGAACTTGGTGAGGAGGGCTTGAAGGCGCATATCAAGACCATCGGCCTCTTCAATGCCAAGGCGAAGAATGTCATCGCCCTGTCGGAGATATTGGTGCGCGACTTTGCCGGCGAAGTTCCGCAAGATCGCGACATATTGACCACCCTGCCCGGCGTCGGCCGGAAGACCGCCAACGTCGTCATGAACACCGCGTTCGGTCATGAAACTTTCGCCGTGGATACCCATATCTTCCGCGTCGGCAACCGCACTGGTCTTGCCCCCGGCAAGACACCCCTGGCGGTGGAACAGAAGTTGGAGAAGCGCGTCCCAGGGCCATTCCGCCGCGACGCGCATCATTGGCTGATCCTCCACGGCCGCTATGTGTGCAAGGCACGGCGGCCGGAATGCTGGCGCTGCATTGTTGCCGACCTTTGCCGCTACAAGCCAAAAACGCCCGCTCCGAAGGAAGTCCGCGCCGCTGCCTGACGCCTACGCCATTATCGAGCGGTTCAGCCAAGCTGTGCTAAACGCAGGGACGGAACGCGCCATTTGGTGACGTGTTACTCGTGACGATAATGAGGAGAGACAAGCATGTTCGTCCCTGCTTCCCCGGCCGTTCGCCTGGGCGTGGCCGTGGCGCTTATGTCGCTGGTCGCGCCAGCCGCAGCGAAGACGCGGCCCGACAATCTGGTTGCTGCGGGAAAGCCGGTTGATTGCGTTCAGATCAACAACATCCGTCAAACCGATGTTCGCGACGATCGCACGATCGACTTCATCCTGAATGGCAACAAGGTTTATCGCAACATCTTGCCCAACAGCTGCCCCAGCCTGGGGTTCGAACGGCGCTTTATGTACAAGACCAGCCTGTCCCAGCTTTGCTCGGTGGACATCATCACGGTCCTCTACAGTTCGCCCGACCTGATGCGCGGTGCAAGCTGCGGGCTTGGCAAGTTCCAGCCGATGGTGAAGACCAAATAGATTGGAGCGTCGCGATTTTGGTGCTGGCGTCGGCAGTTGCGCTTTGCTAAGCGGCGCTTCGCACCAAGCGACACGCACCCATAGCTCAGCTGGATAGAGCGTTGCCCTCCGAAGGCAAAGGCCAGAGGTTCGAATCCTCTTGGGTGCGCCACTCCCTCCCCTGCCGCAGCACCGCCCGTTCATGGTCGAGCAGATGACGCTTGACCTCGAGGCCCCCGGCAAATCCAGTTAGTGCGCCGGTTGATCCTACAACGCGGTGACAGGGCGCAATGATGGAAAGCGGGTTGCGTCCATTGGCAGCGCCCACCGCACGTGATGCCGAAGGACGGCCGATATTCCGCGCGATCTCGCCATAGCTGCGCGTCTCGCCGAAGGGGATGCGGAGCAGTGCAGCCCAGACGCTCTGCTGAAATTCCGTACCGTGAAAATCGAGGGGAAGATCGAAGCTGGTCAGACGGCCGGAGAAATATTCCCGCAATTGTCTGGCGGCTTCCTGGAGCAGAGGATGGGTTGGCGCTTCTTTCCCTCGGGACAAGCGGACGCGGGTGGGATCGTCATTCTCCCACAGCAGCGCAGCCAGTCCATGTTCGCTCGCGACCATGGTGAGGTCGCCAACGGGCGAAGCGAATATACCGAACGCGAAGGTCATGACCGATCCTTTCCTCCTGACATGCTCCGACGATAGGGCAAAGTCACGGCGGCGGCTTCCCGTCTCTTACGTTCAAAGGAGTGGCTGCTTCAGCGAGCCTCCACCCCCTCAGGCAGGACAACGGCGGACCAGCTTTTGCCCGCCGCGAGATATTTGGCCGCGAGCGCCTGAAGCTGGGCGGGCGTCACGGTCAACATATCCTGGGCCATCGTCTGCATCGCCTGAACATAGCGAGGGTCGTGCGTCGCGCCCTCCATCTGGTTCATCCAGAACGCATTGCCCGTGCTCGCGCGCATGAGCAGCTGGCGCATGGGAGCGACGGCGCGCTGCAATTCGTCGTCCGTGACCGGATTCTTGGCGAGGTCGGCGGCGGTGTCCTTCACTACACCGTAGAAATATTTGACGCGGTCAGGCCGCACCTGGCTGGTGACCAGGATGTAGCCGCCACTCTCATAGGAGAATGGCCAGTTATTCTGCACGCTGGGCGAATAGGCGGCGCCTTCTGTCGATCGCAGCTTGTCGAACAGCCGGTCGTTGAAGATCTGGGTGAGGATTTCCAGCTGACGGGCTTCCTTGGTGAGCGCGAAGCCGCCTGCCGTAGGCCAGGCCATGACAGCCGCCGCCTGCTCCTTGTCGCCCTTGTGCCGCAGGATGACGGGATTAGCGACCGGGGCCGGAAAGCGCATCTGCTTATTGATGGCCGGAACCGGGATATCCTGACGCGGCGGCATCGCACCAAAAGTCGCGGCGACTGCGGCGATTGCGTCGTCCGCTTTCACCTGTCCGAAGATCTGCACTTCAATGGGGCCTGAGGAGAGCAGCGGCTCCCACGTGGCGCGGAATGCCTGCGGCGTCAGCGCCTCGATCTCGGGCCGCGAAGGCGTGCGGAAACGGACATCCTTGTCATGCAGCAGCCAGTTAAGGTCGCGGGCCAGCATCGAATCCGGCGCTCGCGCCATTGCATCATAAGCGACAGCCGCACCTGTCTTCACGCGGGCGATCGGCGCAGGGTCCCAACCCGGCGCGGCGAGCTTGGTAGCGAACAGCTGGAGCTGATCCTTGTAGTCGGCCGGGCGCGTCACCGCTTGCAGCTCAAAGGCGTCGTCGTCGATCGAAAAGTCCATGCCCATGCGGCGGCCATTGGTAAGGTCGTCCAACTCACGCTGACCCAGCTTACCAATGCCGCTTGCCACCAGCGCATAGTTGGCCGCCCATCCAGGCGCGGCCTTAGTAGGCGAAAATGCCTGCTGGCCATGACCGAAGCGCACGTTGATGCGAACCTTTTCCGTTTCCGCATCGTTGGCGAAGAGGGTCAGCTTTACCCCATTGGCGAAGACGATGCTTTCCATGCCGGGCAGTCCGACAGGGGTGCGCGAAACGACTTGGCCTGCCGGTCCGATCTTGGGCAGATCCGCCATCGTGATGGCCTTGTCCGCCAGCCGGGCATTGGTGGCGGCCTTCACCGGCGCGGCGACGGCGGCGGCCAGCTTGGCTTCCATGCCGGGCACTGTCTTTCCGGTGATGAGCAGCGCGCGGAACACGCCTGCGGAAAACAGGCGGCGGGTCGAATCGAGTATCTTCTGCGGCGTCATCGCCGGTTTGCCTGTGCGGAAAATATCGAGTGCGGCTTGCGGGCTGACGGTCGTCTCGCGAATATCGACGGCGCTCACGAGATCGCTCGCCTGTTTGGCGCCCGCTTCGGTGTCGGCATTTTCCACCTGGATCGCCAGCGCCGTGTCCAGCTGGGCATATTCACGATCGATTTCGAGTTGGCTGGGCGCACTGGCCTTGGCGTCTTCTATGATCGCGCGCACATCACCCAGCGCCTTTTCCCAACTTTCCCCAGTGGGCACGATGGTGACAAAGGTGCCGTCGGCCGAACGGCTGACGTCCTGCTGATCGACGCTCGCCTGGATGAAGCTGCCCCCACTGCGCGCTGCCTGCTCCAGTCGGCGGCTGATGATCTGCAGCGCCAGCATGTCGGTCAGCTTGTCCTGATTATAGACGATCGTGTCGGCGTGCGGCTTCCATGGACGAAGCCACGCCATGGTGAGACCGGTCGGTGAGCCCGGCTCGACCGTGACGCGGGTCGCAGGCGTTTTTGGATCGGGCTCGCCAAAGTCGGGCAAGGAGGCCCCCTTCCCCGGCACCGACCAGTTTGCGAAATTGTCCTTGATGATCTGCTCGGCGACGGCCGGATCGATGTCCCCAGCGATGGACAGGACAGCATTTTCAGGCCGATACCAGCGCTGATGGAACGCCTCCATCCGGGCGGCCGTGACAGCGTTGAGTGTGGCGACAGTGCCGATCGGACTGCGATCGGCCAGCGGTTGCCCCGCGAAAAAGTGGCGGCGGCTCGCATCGGAAATGCGCATCTGCGGGCCGTCGCCCTCGCGCCGCTCGGCCAGCACGACCGCACGCTCGGCAGCGACGGCGTTGTCCACGATATTGGGGTCGGCCATCATGCCGGCCAGTATCTTTAGGCTTTCTCCCAAGCTCGTCTGCGTCGCTTGCGGCAAGTCGAGCGCATAGGTCGTGCCGGTAGGCGTGGTCTGGGCGTTGCTATCGCTGCCGAAGGTCACGCCCAGCCGCTGCCAGATCCGCTTCGATTCTCCATCGGGCACATGGCGCGACCCCCGGAAGGTCAGGTGCTCCATGAAATGTGCGTAGCCCAGCTCGTCGGGCTGCTCCATCAGCGAGCCGACGTCCATGCGCAGACGTATCGAAACTTGGCCCGGCGGCACTCCGTTGCGCCGGACCGCGTAGCGCAGGCCATTGGGCAGAATGCCAAACCGCCACGCCGGATCGATCGGCACATCGCTATTTTCGTACAGCCATGGGCGAACTTGCGCGAGCGTGTCGCTGGTGGCGACGGGTGATTTGGCGGTGACAGGCTCCGTCCGCGCGGACAGCGGGACGGGCGATCCCGAAAGCAGCAGCGCGAGGACGGACAGCGAAACGGCGGAGCGCCGAGGAGAAAAGCTCATGCGCGACAGCCTAGAGCCAAAATTCTGAATGGCTACTGACAAAGAGCCGGGTCGCTACTTAGCGACGCCTGATGGCTGCGCCCGACGCCCGCTCGCGTCGAGCGCGGTCGAGACGCCGCCATTTCGCGGCTTCTCGACTTCGCTCGACGCGAGCGCAGCTATTAAGACAGAACGGTCTTTAGCGTGCGCCAGTCTTCTGCACGGCGGCCTTGTGAGCACCAACGCCTCCACGACGCCGGCGGAAGTTCTTCTTCGCGGGCTTGGCTTCGCCATCGGGCCGGTGAGCGCGTTCAGCGGTCCCGCGCTGTTGCCGCTGATCGTCCTGATAGCGGCGCTGGCCGTCGGCCCGCTTCGCCTTCTGCTCCGGCGTCTGCTCGCGGCCCTTGCGGGGCGGCGCCGCCTTGGGAAGATTGCGGACGGCCTCTACGAAATTCTCAGGCAGCGGCACGATGTCGAGCTTGATGCGCGTGGTCCGTTCGATCGCCTTCAGATAGGGCTTCTCATCGTCAGCCACGAAGCTGATCGCGACGCCTTCCGCCCCTGCGCGTGCGGTGCGGCCGATGCGGTGAACATATTGTTCGGGGACATTGGGCAGTTCAAAGTTGATGACATGGCTGACGCCCGACACGTCGATGCCGCGCGCGGCGATGTCAGTCGCCACCAGCAGCTTTACATGACCGTGGCGGAAAGCCTGAAGCGCCGTGGTGCGCTGCGCCTGGCTCTTGTTGCCGTGGATCGCGGCGGCCTGAATACCCGCGCCTTCCAGGAAGCGGACGACACGGTCCGCGCCATGCTTGGTGCGAGTGAAGATGAGGGCGCGGTCGATCGCCTCATTCTTGACGGTGAGCGTCAGCAGCGCCTGCTTTTCGGCCTGGTTGACGAAGGTCGCCTGCTGGCGGACACGCTCGGCAGTGGTGGACTGAGGCGCGACGCTGACCTTCACCGGATTGTGCAGGAATTGCGCGGCCAAAGACTCGATCTCGCCCGGCATGGTAGCGGAGAAGAAGAGGTTCTGCCGCTCCTTCGGGAGCAGCTTGGCGATGCGCTTCAGCGGATGGATGAAGCCCATGTCCATCATCTGGTCGGCCTCGTCGAGAACGAAGATTTCCGTGTCCTTGATGGTGAAGGCGCGCTGATCGATCAGGTCGAGGAGACGGCCCGGAGTTGCAACCACAATATCGACGCCGCGGCCGAGGGCGCGGATCTGGCGGTTGATGGGCACGCCGCCGAAGACGACTTCGACCGAGAGCTTGAGGAAGCGGCCATAGTCACGGAAGCTCTGAGCAATCTGGGCGGCCAGTTCGCGGGTTGGTGACAGGACGAGCATCCGGCAACCCTGAAGCGGGGTCGGCTTGGGATTACGGGCGAAATGGTCAAGGCTGGGCAGCGCGAAGGCGGCTGTCTTGCCAGTGCCGGTCTGCGCGATGCCGCACAGGTCCTTGCCCTGAAGCAGGACGGGAATCGCCTGCGTCTGGATCGGGGTGGGGGTGGCGTATTTCTTGGCGGCGAGCGCCTTTAGAATGGGCTCGGCGAGACCAAGGTCTGTGAAATGCATGAATTAACTCTCGAATTGAAAAGGCTCAGGCGCCAACGAGTTGCAAATCGCAACCGGGTGCAAGGCGGGTTACGAAACGACCCGCGTGAAAAGGGAAGCCTCAAAGCTTGGCGCAGACTTTCATTGGCCGGCCCCGTTACCCCATGAAAGGGCCGGAACGATCACGCTGCCAATCGCTGATGGGCCATGAAGGCCGCCCGCTGCGTTGCGGGCCATATGCGTTCATTCATGCAAAAAAGCAAGGGGCTCCGCCTTTTAGGGAGCCCCATGCAACATCAGAGCGACACTTCCACGTGCTTGCCGCGCATTTCGTCACGCACATCGCCGCCAAACATCTGCTTGAACACGCCGCCAAGCGACATGTCCGCGCGCCAGATTTCGGCATGGCCGAGATCGAACCGCAGCATCAGGAGGTTGGGGTCCTGCCGCCCGCCGGGATACCAGGCAGCGACTTCATGGGTCCAGTAGCGGTCGATCACGGCAGGATCGGTTTCCGGGACCAGCGTACCGTCGATGCAGGCGAAGAGATAATGGCCTTTGCCGGCAAACTGCGCCATTGCCGCGCCACCCGGTGCCAGCCGGTTGTCCTTCGTCGTATAGAACCAGAAGCAATGATTGGCGCCCGGGTCCAGTTGAGCCGTCATCGGCAAGCTATGTTCATGAGAACCCTGCAATCCGATCATCACGAAAGGGCTCTGCGACAATTCGGTCCAGAAACGGTGGCGGATATCGGCCTCGTTGCTCATCCTCATTCTCCTGCTCGTGCAAACATGGACTCAATTGTCGGCAACAGGTGAAGTTCCGATCATCCTATCACGAAAGCTTGATCTTAAGCAGGCTTCTCTCCACATAGCAGCCATGCTGATCGAGACAGAATCCACGCCAAATCCGGCAACCGTCAAGTTCATCCCGGGCCGCGTCGTGATGGGCATGGGCACGCGCGATTTCGCGACGCCCGAAGAGGCGGAAGCCTCTCCCCTCGCCGCTGCGCTATTCGGGCTGGGAGACGTGACCGGCGTTTTCTTCGGCGGAGATTTTATTTCGGTCACCATCGCGCCCGGCGCGCAGTGGAGCGACGTCAAGCCGGAGATCCTGTCCATCCTGCTGGACCACTTTTCCGCCAACATGCCACTCTTCACGCCGGGTTCGGCGGGAGAGATCGTCGTCCCGGCTGAGGAAGAATTTGCCGACGACCCGGCCGATGCGGAAATCGTCGCGCAAATTCGCGAATTGATCGATACGCGCGTCCGGCCCGCCGTCGCCAATGATGGGGGCGACATCATCTATCGCGGCTTCGAACGCGGCACGGTGTATCTGCGCATGCAGGGTGCTTGCTCTGGATGTCCTTCCTCCACCGCCACGCTGAAAAACGGCATCGAACAGCTGCTGAAACATTATGTCCCCGAAGTGACGGAAGTCCGCGCCGTCTGAGATGATCGCGGCGGCATTTGGCAAATCGGACCGGATCGACTAACCGCATCAACGGACCATTCATCCAGGCCGGTTCTACGGGGGATTTTCTTGCGCATTCTCGTCATCGACACCGCGACGCAAGCGCTGTCCGTGGCGCTGCTCGACGATGGCGTACCCGCGGGGCTTTTTCATGAGATTGTCGGGCGGGGCCATGCCGAAGCCCTGATGCCTGCCATCGCCGCGCTGCCCGAAGGCGGGCGCGCCGACGCGATCGCGGTAGATCTGGGGCCGGGCAGCTTTACTGGCGTGCGGATCGGCATTGCGGCGGCGCGGGCACTTGCGCTTGCCTGGTCGCTACCCTTAAAGGGTTATGGCGCGCTCTCGCTGATCGCCGCGAAGGCGGCGAAGCAGCATAGCGGCGGCCCGATCGCGGCCACCATTACCGGAGGGCATGGCGAACTGTTCTGGCAATGTTTCGAGCCCGACGGCCTGACCCCTATTACGCAGCCCGCATCCACGCCCATTCCGACATTGGCGGCGATGCTGGATGAGCCGGTTCTCTACGGCACCGGCGCAGAGGCGCTGGTGACCGCGCGAGGGCATGGCGCTGCCGTCACGCTTTATCCCAATTCGGCGGATTATCCGTTGATCGCGGGGCTGCCCCCGCTGCCCCCCTCGCCCATTTACTGCCGGGACGCCGACGCGCAGCCCATGCCGAGCCGGCCATGATTCCGGGAATGATCCTGGACACCTATGAGGAGGGCGAGCGCAACGCGCTGGCCGACGCCATGGAGGTCATGACCCAGGCGTTCGACCCGGCCTATGGCGAGGCGTGGACATTGCCCCAACTGGCCGGGGTCATGATGATGCCGGGAACCTGGCTGACGATCGCGCGCGTGGATGCCGCCGCGCTCGGCTTTGCGCTGGTGCGATCGGTGCTGGACGAGTGCGAATTGTTGCTGCTGGCGGTCCATCCCTCGTGGCGCGGACGCGGGATCGGCAAGGAACTGTTGATCGACAGTCTCAAGACGGCGCGACGCCGCGGCATAAGGTCGATGAATCTCGAAGTGCGTTCGTCAAATACAGCGATCAAGTTGTATGAAAAAACTGGCTTTGAATATGTACATCGCCGTCCCGGTTACTACCGGGGAAGCGACGGACAACTTCACGATGCCCTCAGCTTCCGTATAGAAATGCTCGGATAGTCTGGATCGCCCTTGCTAATCGCCAAATGAGGGTATAACGCTGATGTACCGCTCGTGAAACGAAATCGCCTGGGCGGGTCGCATTAAATTTAGCCTTCGCAGGATAACAGAAATGGAAATCGAATCGGCGCAGAGCGAGCTGCTCATTACTTTGACTTCGGATATTGTTGCAGCGCATGTATCGAATAACAGCGTTGCCGTGTCCGACGTGGCGACACTTATCCAGAATGTACACGCCGCTCTTTCAGGGCTGGCGACCCCCGCTGCTGTTCCGGAAGTAAAGCCGGAACCCGCAGTGTCGGTCCGTTCTTCAATCAAGCCCGACTATATTATCTGCCTGGAAGACGGCAAGAAACTGAAGATGCTGAAGCGGCATCTGATGACCCATTATCAGATGACGCCGGAAGATTACCGCGCCAAGTGGGGCCTGCCGGCCGATTATCCGATGGTCGCGCCCAATTATGCAGAACAGCGCCGCTCGCTGGCCAAGAAGATCGGCCTCGGCACAAAGCGCCGCCGCACCCGCGCAAAATAAGCACGGTCTGCG
Organism: Sphingobium tyrosinilyticum; assembly: GCF_042654265.1. Taxonomy (NCBI): domain Bacteria; kingdom Pseudomonadati; phylum Pseudomonadota; class Alphaproteobacteria; order Sphingomonadales; family Sphingobiaceae; genus Sphingobium; species Sphingobium tyrosinilyticum. Next base: position 239,143 of record NZ_JBHSFZ010000064.1, read on the forward strand.
GACAATCTGTCATAGGAAGGGGCGCATTTGCCGTGCGCCCCTTTAATGATGATGGAAATGCCGCTAATTTCGGCGGAATATCTGACAAATTGGAATGAGCGAGCCCGCATGAACCGCAAGATCGACGTAGAAGCCCTTTGCCATGAAAAGGGTCTGCGCATCACTGAGCAGCGCCGGGTAATCGCTCAGGTGCTGAGTGACGCGTCCGACCATCCGGATGTCGAGGAACTGCACAAGCGCTCTTCGGCCATCGACCCCGGCATTTCGATCGCCACCGTCTATCGCACGGTGCGGCTGTTCGAAGAGGCAGGCATATTGGAGCGGCATGATTTCGGCGACGGGCGCGCGCGCTACGAAGCGGCCCCTGAAGCGCATCATGACCATCTGATCGATGTCGAGACCGGCAATGTGATCGAGTTCGTCGATCCGGAGCTGGAGCAATTGCAAAAGCAGATCGCCGAGAAACTGGGCTTCCGCCTGGTCGATCACCGCATGGAATTGTACGGCGTATCGCTCGACCGCAAGAACTGAACGCTTGCGGCGGATACGCTATTATTCACGCATAGGCGCATTGGCGGGCAGTCTGCTGCTTTGCCTTATTCCGCATTTGCTCTGGCGGGCGGTGGGACGGCGATCCCATTGGCCGCGCCGCTTTCTAGGATTGGCGGCGCGAGCGGTCGGGGCGCGCGTGCGGATCGAAGGTCATCCCTTCCATGGCGACAGTTTCATCATCGCCAATCATGTAAGCTGGATCGACATATTGGCACTTGGCGGTGCGACCGGGGCTGCCTTCGTCGCGCATGACGGCATTGCGGGTTGGCCGCTGATCGGCTGGCTGGCGGCGCAGAACAACACGCTGTTTGTCGCGCGTAACCGGCGCGGCGCGCTTACCGACCAGATAGAGGCGCTTCGCGCGGCACTGGCGGGGCATCAGCCGGTCGCTCTGTTTCCGGAGGGGACGACCAGCGATGGGCTGAGCCTGTTGCCGTTCAAGCCATCACTGCTCGCGGTGCTGCTGCCCCCGCCGCGCGAGGTGATGATACAGGCGGTGCATATCGACTATGGCGCAGCGACGGCCGATATCGCCTGGCACAGCAATGAGCCTGCGGACCATAATGTGAGGCGGCTGCTGGAACGGCCCGGCAGGCTGGACGTGACGTTGCGTTTTCTGGAGCCTTTCGACCCGTCGCTTTACCCAGATCGCAAGCAGCTGGCGGGGGTTACCAGGGAGAAGATTGCGGCGAGCATCGCCATGCACCTGCCGCCTTTCGCTCCGGCCACTGCGCCTGTATAGCTGGAAGGCATGAATCGTAACGACGCCCAAAAAACTCCAGCGACATTCCACGTCAAATCCTTCGGCTGCCAGATGAACGTCTATGATGGCGAGCGCATGGCCGAGATGCTGGGCGAACGAGGCATGACCGCTGCGACCGATGGGGCGGACGCGGATCTGGTCATCCTGAACACCTGCCACATTCGCGAAAAGGCGGTGGACAAGGTCTATTCAGACATCGGCCGTCTGAATCGCGAGGATGGCACACGGCCGATGATCGCGGTCGCGGGCTGCGTGGCGCAAGCCGAGGGCGGCGAGATAAGCCGCCGGGCGCGGAATGTCGATATCGTGGTGGGGCCGCAAGCCTATCACCGGCTGCCCGATTTGATCGAGAAGGCCGGGCGTGGCGAAGAAGCGGTTGATACCGACATGCCGCTGGCGTCCAAATTCGGCGCGCTGCCCGCCCGGACGAAGCAGGCGCGGCCCACCGCCTTCCTGACCATCATGGAAGGCTGCGACAAATTCTGCACCTATTGCGTCGTTCCATATACGCGCGGGGCGGAGATCAGCCGCAGTTGGGGCGCGATCCTGGATGAAGCCAAGGCGCTGGTCGATGGCAGCGTGCGGGAAATCACGCTGCTGGGGCAGAATGTGAACGCCTGGACCGGAGAGGATGATAAGGGCCGCGTCCAAGGTATGGACGGGCTGGCTCGCGAGCTGGCGAAGATGAGCGGGCTTAAGCGCATCCGCTACACCACGAGCCATCCCAATGACATGAGCGACGGGCTGATCGCCGCGCATGGCGAAGAACCCAAGCTGATGCCGTTCCTGCACCTGCCGGTTCAGTCGGGCAATGACCGTATCCTGAAAGCCATGAATCGCAGCCATAGCGTGGGCAGCTATCTGCGGATCATCGAACGTGTGCGGGAAGCACGGCCGGACATCGCCTTGTCTGGCGACTTCATCGTGGGCTTTCCGGGCGAAACCGACGCTGAGTTCGAAGATACTCTGAAGATCGTCGAGCAAGTGCGCTATGCGCAATGCTATTCGTTCAAATATAGCCCGCGTCCCGGCACGCCCGCCGCGGATATGGACGGCCAGATCCCGGCGCAGGTCATGGATGAGCGGCTTGCGCGGCTGCAGGCGCTGATCAACCGGCATCAGGTGGAGTTCAACGCCGCCACGGTGGGCCGCCGCACGGACATTCTGCTGGAGCGCAAGGGCCGTCATCCGGGGCAGTTGATCGGAAAAACGCCCTGGCTCCAGTCCGTCCATGTCACCGCGCCGGAACTTTCCATCGGCGACATGGTCGAAGTCGATATCATCAGCGCCGGCCCGAATAGCCTGGCCGGCGAACCTAGCAGGAGGGAAGCCGCTTGAACCCATTCCAAGTCGTTCCCGTCGCTACGGGAGCCCATCTCCGGACCTGTCCGCCAGGATCGATCGGCAGGAGATGGATATCCGCCCTTGCGGATATGACTGACGGAAAGGGAGGCTGCTGAATGTCCAAAAAACCGAGCCAGAGCCAGCGCAGCGACACCACGGAACGCGCGCGATTGGAAGTGACCTTTGACCGCCCTCACCTGCTGGGTGCATTGTTCGGGCAATATGACCAGAATCTGGTGGCGATCGAAAATCGCCTGGGCGTCTATATCGCGGCACGCGGCAACAAGCTGCAGATCGAGGGCGAAGCCGAAGCTGCGGCGCGGGCGCGGGATGTGATGACCGGGCTCTACAACAGGATCGCGGCGGGGCAGGAAATCGACAGCGGCGCTGTGGAGGCCGTGATCGCCATGTCGGCCGAACCGACGCTGGACGGCATCATCCGCCATGACGTCGCCGAACCGCCCAAGGTGATGATCCGCACGCGCAAGAAGACGATCGTGCCACGCTCCGCCACGCAGGTCACCTATATGGAGGCGCTGTCGCGGAACGACATCATCTTCGCGCTGGGGCCGGCGGGCACGGGGAAGACTTATCTGGCCGTCGCGCAGGCGGTGAGCCAGCTCATCACCGGCAGCGTCGATCGGCTGATCCTGTCCCGCCCCGCAGTCGAGGCGGGCGAGCGGCTGGGCTTTTTGCCCGGCGATATGAAGGAGAAGGTCGATCCCTATCTGCGGCCGATCTATGACGCGCTCTACGACACATTGCCCGCCGAACAGGTGGAGCGGCGGATCGCGAGCGGGGAAATCGAGATCGCGCCGCTGGCCTTCATGCGCGGGCGAACGCTGGCCAACGCCTTCATCGTGCTGGACGAGGCGCAGAATACGACCGTGGCGCAGATGAAGATGTTCCTGACCCGCTTCGGCGAAGGGAGCCGCATGGTGATCTGCGGCGACCCGCGGCAGGTGGACTTGCCGCAACCGGGGGTTTCGGGACTGGCCGACGCGGTGGCGCGGCTGGAAGGGGTGGACGGCATCTCGGTCGTGCCCTTCAATATCGCGGACGTCGTCCGTCACCCTGTCGTGGGACGGATCGTTCAGGCTTATGAGGGGCCGGATGCGTAACGGAGCCTGTATAAATGATTGAAGTTGCGGTTCTTCACGAGGAAGGCTGGCCGGGCGAGGATTGGGAGATGCTTGCCCAGCGAGCCGTGGCCGCAGCGATCATTCATAGCCCTTACGCCGCTTTCGCAACGGACGAGGCGCTCTATGAAGTCGCGGTCAAGCTGACGAATGATGAAGAGGTCCATGGCCTCAACCGCGCCTATCGGGCCAAGGACAGGCCGACGAACGTCCTGTCCTTCCCCATGGTGCAATCGGACCTGCTGGAAGCGACCGCCAACACCGACGATGGCGAGGTTCTGCTGGGCGATATCGTGCTGGCAGAGGGCGTCTGCGCCAGCGAGGCGGCGGAAAAGGGCATCTCCATCGCGGATCACGCCACGCATCTGATCGTCCATGGGACTTTTCATTTGCTGGGATATGATCATATGGAAGACGCCGAGGCAGAGGCGATGGAAGCGTTGGAGACCCAGTCGCTACACAGCCTTGGCATTACCGATCCCTATGGGGATCGCCAGACAGGACAATAGGAAGAGCAATGGCTGAAGGCAGTCCGAAGGACGGCAACGGTTCAAAGGAATCGGACAGTAGTAGTCACGAGGGCGGTTTATGGAGCGGCCTGAAGTCGCTGCTCTTCGGTGAAGACGAAAGCCCCAGCCTCCGGCGCGAGCTGGAGGAGGCGCTGGACGAATATGATGAGGAAGAGCAGGATGAGGGCACGCCCTCCCCTGCCAATGGCGACCTGTCGGCGATCGAGCGCCAGATGGTGCGCAACCTGCTGCATTTTTCCGAGCATACGGTCGATGACGTCGCGGTGCCGCGCGCCGATATCATAGCGATCGAGGAAAAGGCGAGCTTTACGGAACTGGCGGCATTGTTCGCGGAAGCCGGACACAGCCGCATTCCGGTGTATCGCGAAACGCTGGATACCATCGTCGGCATGGTTCACATCCGCGACGCCTTCGCCATCCTGGCGGGCAAGGCGCCGGTTCCGGAAACGCTGGAGCCGCTGATCAGACAGCCGCTCTATGTGCCCGAGAGCATGGGCGCGCTGGACCTGCTGGCCGAAATGCGCGCCAAGCGCACCCACCTTGCCATCGTGCTGGACGAATATTCCGGGACCGAAGGATTGCTGACCTTCGAGGATCTGGTCGAGGAAATCGTGGGCGATGTCGAGGATGAGCATGACGACGCTCCCGAAGCACTGCTTGTGCCCTTGGAAGGCGGGATGTGGGAAGCCGATGCGCGTGCCGAACTGGACGATGTCGCCAAGGAAATCGATGAGCGGCTGGCCGAAATCGAGGAAGATGTCGATACGCTGGGCGGGCTGGCCTTCGTCATCGCAGGCCGTGTGCCCGAGGCTGGCGAGATACTTGACCATGAGCAGAGCGGCTGGAAACTGGAAGTGGTGAGCAGCGATGGGCGCAGGGTGACACGGCTACGGCTTCATCCTCCGGCGCGACGGAAGACGGACGAGGAGGAGTGACGACTGGGCGGGCGCGGGTGGCCTGATGAGTTGATCCGGGGCGTTGAGGGTGTTCCCGCTTTCGACTGAGGACGGTCGCCAGTCCTTCGTCACCCCGGACTTGATCTGGGGTCCCGCTTAACATTGCCAATCAGAAGAAGCGGGATGCCGGCTCAAGGCCGGCATGACGGTAGAGTTGTCGGCTAACGACCACTACGAGACGTTTGGCGGTCGAGATTTCGCCGCTCATAGCGGACGTTATTCCTCTAACTCGCAGAACAAATATGTTTTGAGCATGGGGGCGGCCTTCTTCGTCCATCTGTAACTGCTCGGGGCAGATTGCTGTGATAATTCCTCTAGATAGCCCAGCGCGGAAATGTGCCGCAGAAGTGTATTTGCCTCATTGTCTCTCTCGTCGTTTCCAGTCCGCAAGTGCGATTCTCCATGCGGAGATAGGCTCAAGTAATTAAACCGATACGCTAGTTGCATCACCAGAAAACCTAAGATTTCTTCGAAATCCAAACCTTTTGCGAAGTCGGCATCGGCCACATCATCGAGTTTATCGAATGAAAATTCAAGCCGATGAGCATGATTATGCCCCTCGCTCATCAATCTTCTGCTTCGAAGAAAATCGAACACTGCTTCATCATGCGACATGGGCGAGACATAGTTCAATGCCCCGTTATGCCAGAAAACGGGATTGGTCTTGGCGTTATCAAGATCGACACCCCAAACGAGAGCGACGCGCAGCAGTCCCCGATAAATGGCTCTTTGATGTTGTTGCTGTTGATCCGACATCACAGGTGCAAAAATCCCGTTTACGCATGACTGTTATTGACGTTTTGTATCCGATTGCAGCCAGTCGGCAACCCACCCAAAACCGACGTTGACACTGCGTTACCAATTGGCGGCTATCAGCTAGCCTCTCCCCCTTCGGGAGGTGGAATGATGGGATGAAACAGGGGCCATGCGGCAGGACAAAATATCGATAAGGCGTGGCGCGGCGTTTCCCCTGCCCTTTGCCATTCCGGCAAGCGCCATGCAGGCATGGCTGCTGGCATTTATTTGCGTCGTGACTTTGGCGTTTGCAGTTCTCACTCCGCCTTTTCAGGCGCCGGACGAAAATCAGCATTATATGAAGGCGCTGCTTTTGTCGGACTGGCGTGTGTTGGTGGAGCAGCGGGGCGATTTGATTGGTGCTGAGTTGCCGCGATCGGCTGTTGACCTGCATGGGGTGAGCTTTCCGACCGATGTGCCACCTGAATTACGCCGGTTCGACCACGCGATGTTGGCGAAGGCGTGGGTGGCCGACGCAGGACGGCCGGGAACGAGCTTTGCCGACTTTCCTAATGTCGCCAATTATGCGCCGAGCTTATATGCGCCGGGCGCTGCCGGGCTGCTGCTGGGCGATATGCTTGGCCTCCCCCGCTTGGGGAGCTTCTACATCGGGAGGCTGATCAATGCGCTCGCGGGTCTGGTGCTGCTGGGTGTGGCGCTGAGCCTTATGCCATTCGGCCGCAATGGCTTGCTGGCGACGGCGCTGCTGCCGACATTTTGTTATCAGACGGGGTCGCTTTCCCCGGATGCTGTCATCAACGGGATTGGATTTGTTGGACTGGCGCTTTCGCTGCGCATGGCCGCAATGGGGAGCAATCCCGCGCGATCTGCCGGACTGCTGATTGCCGGACCGCTACTGGCGCTGGCCAAGGGGGTTTATCTGCCGCTGATGGCTGCGGGGCTGCAATGGCCGCAGCATCGGCGGGACGCAAGGCCGTGGCTGCTGCTTGGCGCGATGGCGTTAGGCGCAGTGGCCTTCGTCGCGTGGATGAAGATGTCGGGCGGGAGCCAGGCGCTCTATCACATCATGTCGCGCAAGACCGGCGAGACCGTCATGACCGCGCCGCTGGGCGCGCAGCTTGCGGTCATAATGGCCGATCCGATTGCGTTCGGCCAAACGCTTGTTTCCAGCGTCATCGAGCGTGCGCCGGTCTATGTGCTGCAAATCGTCGGGCGGTTCGGATGGAACGCGATCCTGCTGCCGCTTGCTGCCTATCCGTTAGCGGGCGGGATGCTGGCCGCAGCGGTGCTGAGCGGGTCGGGAGTGCGGATCGGCATGGGCCGTCGGCTGTGGTGGCTGGCGGTAGCGGCTGGCACTGCGCTGCTGATCGAAACGGCCATGTATCTGACGGGCACGCCGCTGGGGGCCGATTTTATCCAGGGTACGCAAGGGCGCTATTTCCTTCCGCTGCTGCCGCTCGCCTTGCTGGCGATCATGCCGGGAGCTGGCTTGAGGATGGCGCGACCGATCTTCGTAGGTGCGGCGCTGCTGTTGCTGCTGGTGGCAGTCGCCAGCGCCTATGACAGTTTCTGGGTTCACGGCTTCGTCACGACCGACGGGATGCCGCCGCATCAGCGGTTAAGCGGTGCGCTGCTGCTCCCCTCGCCGCGCTGGTAGCCAGTGGCGGCAGAGGAATAGCCAGCCTAGCCCTTCGACCCAGCCTGCCATGACGTCGCTCGGCCAATGAACTCCGAGCCAAACGCGGCTGATGCCGATCAGGGCTATGATCAGCCCGGCGGCGGCATAAAAGCTCCGGCGTCCGGCCAGCATGGCAAGAGCGCCGAACAGCATCATGTTGCCCGCCGCATGGCCGCTGGGGAAGCTGTAGCTATGGACGATGTCGAGATGGGGCAGCAGATCGGGACGCGGCGCGGCGAAGATCTGCTTGAGGCCAAGATTGAGAAGGGTCCCGGCCGCCATGGTCAGCGCCAGCCAAGCGGCGTCCGGCCGCTTGCCCTTCCACAGCAAAATGGCGAGAGCCGCGGCGAGGATGGCAAAGCGGCCGCCGGTGTCGCCAAGGATCGACGCGGCTACCATCAGTGATGTGATGGCGGGGCTGCTGTCGCGCGCTTGCCCCGCCGCGCTCATCGCGCCGATGTTCAGGCCATCGAAGAACCCCGACCGCTGCAGCAGGGCGATGGCCAGCACGCAAAGGAGCGCGAAGGCGAAAGCCCCCGCGCCGCTTAGCCAGGATCGGCGATCAGATATGAAGCGCGCGCCCATAGGCGGCGAGCACGCTTTCGTGCATCGATTCCGAAATGGTCGGATGCGGGAAGACCGTGTGCATCAATTCCGCCTCGGTCGTTTCCAGCGTCTTGCCGACGGTGAAGCCCTGGATCATTTCGGTGACTTCGGCGCCGACCATGTGCGCGCCCAGCAGTTCGCCGGTCTTAGCGTCGAACACGGTCTTGGTGAAGCCTTCCGCCTCGCCCAGCGCGATCGCTTTGCCGTTGCCGATGAAGGGGAACATGCCGACCTTCACCTCATAGCCTGCTTCCTTCGCCTTGGCTTCGGTGAGGCCGACGCTGGCGATCTGCGGGTGGCAATAGGTGCAGCCCGGAATGTTGCGCGGGTCCATGGCATGCGGATGCTTGCCCGCGATCGCTTCGGCCGCGATCACGCCTTCATGGCTGGCCTTGTGCGCCAGCCATGGCGGCGCGGTGATGTCGCCGATCGCCCATAGCCCATCGACATTGGTGCGGCACATTTCGTCGGTCTTGAGGAACCCACGGTCGTCCATCGCGACGCCCAGTTCCTTGAGGCCGATATTTTCCGTGTTGGGAACGATGCCGATGGCGACGATGACATGGCTATAGTCGCCATTGACGATCTTGCCGTCCTTGCCCTTGATCGCGGCCTTTACGCCATTCGCGCCGATTTCCAACTTTTCCAGGCCCGCGCCGGTCATGATGGTCATGCCCTGCTTCTTCAGCGCCTTTTCGAGGAAGGCGGAAACGTCGGCATCCTCGACCGGAACGACGCGGTCGAGCATTTCGACGACCGTGACGTCCGCGCCCATGTCATTGTAGAAGCTGGCAAATTCTATGCCGATGGCGCCCGACCCGATCACCAGCAGCTTGGTCGGCATTTCGGGCGGGGTCATAGCGTGACGGTAGGTCCAGACGCGCTTGCCGTCCGCCTTAGCGAAGGGCAGGTCGCGGGCGCGCGCGCCGGTGGCGACGATGATGTTCTTCGCCGTCAGCTCCTCGGTCTTTCCGTCCTTGGTGACGCTGAGCTTGCCCTTGCCGGTCAGCTTGCCCTCGCCCATGTGGACGGTGATCTTGTTCTTCTTCATCAGGTGCGTGACGCCCTGATTGAGCTGCTTTGCAACGCCCCGCGAGCGCTTCACCACCGCGTCGATATCAGCGCTGATCTTTTCAGCGGCCAGGCCATAATCCTTGGCATGCTGCATATAATGATAGATTTCGGCCGAACGCAGCAGCGCTTTGGTGGGGATGCAGCCCCAGTTGAGGCAGATGCCGCCGAGATTTTCGCGTTCGACGATGGCGGTCTTGAGCCCCAGCTGCGCGGCGCGGATCGCGGCCACATAGCCGCCGGGCCCAGAACCCAGAACGATGACATCGTAATTGTCAGCCATGATCAGTCTTTCTTGTCTGATTCCGCCGGGAGGGGCGGCACGGAACGGGGCTGGCGATCTTCACCGATCGCCACGAAGGTGAAGGTGGCCTGAGTCACGCGGTAGGAGCGGTCGTCATGGCGGGTCCGCCGCCAAGCTTCGACCGCGATCTTCATCGACGTACGGCCGACCGACTTGAGCGTCGCGAACACCGACACTTCATCGCCGACGACGACCGGGCGCAGGAAGGTCATGCCTTCGACCGCAATGGTCACGGCGCGGCCATGGCTGTGCCGCGCCGCCACGGAACCAGCGGCGGAGTCCATCAGGCTCATCAGCCAGCCGCCGAAAATATCCCCATAGGGATTGGTATCAGCGGGCATCGCGATGACGCGGACCGCCGGGCTTGCCTCCGGCGGCTGTTCGTCGATGAAAGCCATCAGGCGAGCATGCCGAGCGGGTTTTCGACCAATTCGCGGAAGACCTGCATCAGGCGCGCGCCGTCCGCGCCGTCAATGGCACGATGGTCGAAGCTGCCGGTGGCGGACATGACGGTCGCGATCTGGAGCGAGTCATCCACGACGAAGGGCCGCTTTTCGCCCGCGCCGATGGCCATGATCATGGCCTGGGGCGGATTGATGACGGCTTCGAACTGCTTGATGCCGAACATGCCCATGTTGGAAAGGGACGCGGTGCCCCCCTGATATTCCTCAGGCTTAAGCTTGCCGTCCTTGGCGCGGGCGGCGAGGTCCTTCATCTCGGTGGAGATGGCGGCGACGCCCTTGCTGTCCGCACCGGCGACGATCGGGGTGATGAGGCCCCCGGGGATCGAGACGGCGACGGCGATATCGGCGCGCTTGAATTGCAGCATCTGATCGCCCGCGAACTGCACATTGCATGCGGGCACCTGGATGAGGGCAACGCCGAGCGCCTTGATCAGCAGGTCGTTGACCGACAGCTTGACGTTGCGGCTGGCGAGGCCGGCGTTGAGTTCTCCGCGCAGTTTCAGCAGCTTGTCGAGCTGCACATCGACGGTGAGGTAGATGTGCGGCACCTGCTGCTTGGATTCGGTGAGGCGGCGCGCGATCGTCTTGCGCATCCCGCTGAGCTTGATGACTTCATGCGGGATGCCGAAGTCCTGTGCGGCGTGGACCGCGGCCGGCGCGGGTGCGGCAGCGGGAGCCTGGGTTGCAGCGGCGGCGGGCGCGGCGGCTGTGGGAGCGGCGCCCTCCAGGTCTGCCTTGACGACGCGGCCGTTGGGGCCGGAACCGGTGACGCTGGCGAGGTCGACGCCCTTGGCCTGCGCGAGGCGGCGCGCGAGCGGGCTGGCCTTCACGCGATCGTCGGATTTTGCGGCCGGCGCATCGGCTTTGGGGGCCGGCGCTTCAGCCTTCGCGGGGACGGGGTCCGCCTTGGGCGTTGCGGCAGGCTTCGGTGCGGGCGCTCCGCCACCTGCGGCCGCCTCGGCAAGGTCCTCGCCCTCTTCGGCGATGATGGCGATGACCGTGCCGACCTTGACGCCTTCAGAGCCTTCGGCGACCAGGATCTTCGCGATCTTGCCCTCATCCACGGCCTCGAACTCCATCGTCGCCTTGTCGGTTTCGATCTCCGCGAGCAGGTCGCCAGAGGAGACCGTGTCACCTTCCTTCACCAGCCATTTCGCCAGCGTCCCTTCTTCCATCGTGGGGGACAAAGCAGGCATCTGAATGTTCTTGCTCATGCGTGAAGGCCTCTCTTCTTTTCCCGAGCGGGCGGGCAGCGTTGACAGCCGTTTTCACCCTTTGGACCGGAGGGTCAAGGCCGCGGCTTGCGCCCGGGTCGATAATCAGCCACATTTCACCAGACTGGTTCACAATTCACCAAATCGGTTCAAGGATGCAGGGCAAGAGCCGGTTCGCCCGCCAATGCGACAAGGGATGCGACAGCCATGCGCACTTATCTGGTTGTAGTGGACGAATCGCCCGAGGCGGAAACGGCGCTCCGTTTCGCGGCGCGGCGTGCCGCCAAGACGTCGGGGTCGATCCGCATCCTTGCCCTCGTTCCGCCTGCGGAGTTCGTCCAGTGGGGCGGTGTCCAGGCGACCATGGAGGATGAAGCCCGGCAACGCGCGGAGGCGCTGGTGACCAACGCCGCGGGCACGCTGACAGAAGAGTCAGGCATTCGACCCAGCATCACGGTGCGGCAGGGGGACCCGGTCGCCCTCGTTCGCGAGACGCTAGACGAAATGCCCGATGTGGCTGCGCTGGTGCTGGGCGCGGCTGCCAGCGGCCATCCGGGCGCGCTGGTTTCGCACTTTGCGGGGGCCGATGCGGGCAAGCTTCCCTGCCCTATCATGGTCATTCCGGGCGGGCTCAGTGTCGAGGCTATTGATCGGCTAAGTTAGCGGTGAAGACAAAGAAGCGCCCTTCGACAAGCTCAGGGCGAAGGGAGGTGGGGCGCGAGAGGTACAGCCCCCCCCCTATCGCCCGTGTCGCCCCCGCTTTGAGCCAATGTGGCGGATGTTGGCGGGACGGCCGCGTTTGGCGCCGGGGCGCATCCGATCCTTTTTGAAGCTCGGCCGTTGCGGGGGCGCATCGGGGAGTTCGAAGCGCAAGCTGCCGTTGATCGGGTCGGCTTCGGCCAGACGCAGTTGGAGGTGCTGACCGACCGTGTAGCGGTCGCCGCTCTGCACCCCTTCGAGCGCGCGGCCCGCCTCATCGAAGAAGAAGCGTTCATCGCCCATGGTGGAGACAGGAACGAGGCCGTCGCCGCCGAGCCCTTCCACCGTGGCAAAAAACCCGAAATTCTGGACGCCGGTGATCCGCGCATTGACCAACTCGCCCACATGCGCGGCGAGATAGGCAGCGACATAGCGATCGATCGTCTCCCGCTCCGCTTCCATGGCGCGACGTTCATGCTGGCTGATCATTTCGCCGACGCGGCCCATATTCTCATAGTCATCGCCGCTGAGCGATGTGCGGTCGGGCAGGACGCCGCCCTTGGGCGCGGGCAGTTCAAGGCCATAGGCGCCGACAAGCGCGCGGTGAACGAGAAGGTCGGCATAGCGGCGGATGGGCGAGGTGAAGTGGGCGTAGGAGCCAAGCGCCAGGCCGAAATGCCCCATATTTTGCGGCGCGTAATAAGCCTGTGTCTGGCTGCGCAGGATCTGCTCCATGATCTGCGGCTTTTCCTCCGCCTCGCCGATGCGATCGATCAGGCGGTTGAAAGTTGAGGGTTTGATCACCTGCCCCAGCGCAAATTCGATGTCGAAGGTCGCGAGATAGTCCTTGAGAGCGACCAGCTTTTCGCGGCTTGGCGGCTCGTGGACGCGATACATGACGGGCGCCTTCTTCGCCTCCAGCGCCTTGGCGGCGGCGACGTTCGCGGCGATCATATAATCCTCGATCAGCATGTGCGCGTCCAGGCGCTCGCGGACAGCGACGCTGACGATCTTGCCATTGTCGTCCAGGACGACGCGGCGTTCGGGCAGGTCGAGCGCCAGAGGGTCACGCTTGTCGCGGGCTTTGCGGAGAAGTTTCCAGCAGGCCCAAAGGGGTTTCAGGGCGGATTCGAGAAGGTCGGCTGCGGGGCTTTCCCCCACCCCAACTCCTCCCCTGAAGGAGAGGGGCTTTTCTCCGTCGATAGCAGCTTGGGCGTCTTCATAGGCGAGGACGGCGGCGACGCGGATGATTGCTCGGGTGAAGCGCCAGGATGTGACCTTGCCTGAGGCATCGACCACGAGATGGCAGGCCATGGCCGCGCGGTCCTGCCCTGCGCGCAGGGAGCACATATCGGACGAAAGCTGGTGCGGCAGCATCGGGACGACGAGGTCTGGGAAATAGACGCTGTTGCCGCGCTTGCGGGCTTCCTTGTCGAGCGCACTGCCGGGGCGGACATAATAGCTGACGTCGGCGATGGCGACGATGGCGCGATAGCCGCCGGGATTGGCGGGGTCCTCGTCCGGCGCGGCCCATACAGCATCGTCATGATCCCGCGCATCGACGGGGTCGATCGCCACGATGGGCAGGTGGCGCAGATCCTCGCGCTTGTCCTCATGCAGGGCGATTTTCGCGGCTGCCAACGCCTCATCCTCCACCTTTTCGGGGAAGACGTGCGGTATGCCGTGCTTGTGTATCGCGATCAGGCTGAAGCTGCGCGGGGCGAAGGGATCACCCAATATGTCGGTGATGCGGGCGCTGATCCGAGGAGGCCGGCCCACAGGCTCAGCCAGCACGAGGTCGCCAGGATTGGCGTTGCCCGCGTCGCTGATCGGTGTGTCCTTGCGAATGCGCTTATCGACGGGCCGCAGCCAGAGCTTGCCCCCCTCGCCCGCTTCCACCACGCCGAGCAGTTCTTCGCTCGCCTTGGCGAGCTTCTTCATCGGGTGCGCTACCCAGCCGCGCCCCGCCTCTTCCGTCCTGGCGAGGATGCGATCGCCGATCGTCAGCGCGCCCCTTTTGCCGCGTTCGACTACGCGCAGGCGTGGCGCGGGCTGGCCTTCAGCCTCCCACCGCTCGGGCGTGGCGATCAGGGTCGTGTCATCGACATCCACGATCCGCAGCACGGTGACCTTCGGCACGCCGCCCATCTTGTGGAACGCACGGGCCGGGCCGAGATCGATCAGCCCCTCATCCGCCATGTCCTTCAGCAGCGCCTTCAGCGCGATCTTTTCCTGCCCCTTGAGGCCGAACGCCCTGGCGATCTCCCGCTTGCCTGCGGGCTGATCGGAGGAGGTGATGAAGTCCATCACCTGATCGCGGGTGGGAAAGCCGGCGGGCCGGACCTTATCGGATTTTTTCTGCTTTTGGGTCGATACCATGGGTTAGCTATAGGCACCGCTCCGCCGCCACACCAGATGCGAAGGCGCAAGATTTGGCTTCGTCCACCTACTCCGCCAATTTTCGCGCCCGGTCGCGCCAAGCCTCGGCCAGCACCGGCATGCCCGCGAGCGCTCGCACAGCGTCGGGTTCTGCCTTGTGCCCGCCGCCGATCAACAGCCTGAAGACGCGCGCGATCGGCCATTGGGGCAGAGGACGGTCGAGCAGGTCCATGCGGCCTTGCGGCTCCGCCTCCCCTTCCCGCAGCACGCGGAAATAGAGGCCCGAGCGGCCAGTCTTGACGATCGTCGCCAGCACATCGCGCGCGCCGAAGCGGTGGTCGAGTTTCCAGCAGGGCTGACGACCGTGGCTGACTTCGACAATCGCGCTGCCGAGGGAAAAGCGATCGCCGAGGCAAATCTGCTCCTCGGTCATGCCGTGGGACGCGACATTCTCCCCGAAAGCACCCGGCGCAGCCAGCAACCGATGATCCGGTTTGCGCTCGCGCCACCAGGCATAATGGTCCTGCGGGTAGAGATGGATCGCCTTGTCCCAGCCGCCATGATGGATGGGATCGGCGACCGCGTCCCCTTCCAGCCCGAGCCAGCCGATGCGAACCGTGCCGTCCACAGGGCGCTTGGCGATGGCGCTATAGTCTCCGTCCCGGAAAGGAACCGGCGTGCCAGTCAGCAATGCTTCGACGACAAGATGATCAGCCATGCGGTCCTATGGCAGGGGCGCAGGCTCTTGGCGAGTAGCTAGGGTCAGGCGCGGCTGAGTTCCGAACCCAGTTTCAGGACTTCGCTGCCATTGTCGGTCTGGACGAGATAGGCGGGGTTCCTGGCCGATCCATTGCGGCGGATCAGCGCGCCTTCAATCGTCCGTTCGACATGCCGGTCGAACCTTTCGGCGACCCGGCCACGGCCAACGCCCTGGCCCCAGTTCCACTTCACCCGCATTCCTTTGCGGAAACTGTCGGTCATTCCATCCTCTCCTGCCGCAGCGGCATTGCGGACTTTCCACATGATTGCAGTGACAAAAATCCCCGTCCCGCATGCGGTTCCCTTGGGTTTTTCGTTCGCCTGGGTTAAGGGGCGGCGGATGGATGTCACTGGCCTTCGCGTCGCGCTCTTCAGCGGCAATTACAATTATGTGCGTGACGGCGCCAACCAGGCGCTCAACCGTTTCGTGGGTTATCTGCTGAGTCAGGGCGCGGCCGTGCGCGTCTATTCGCCGACCATCGCGACGCCCGCTTTTGAACCAACCGGCGACCTTGTCAGCGCGCCATCCTTCGCGGTTCCGGGGCGTCGGGAATATCGCGTCCCCTATCGCATGTCGGGCGCCGTTCGTCGCGACCTCAAGCGATTTCGCCCCAACCTCGTCCATGTCTCAAGCCCCGATCCACTGGGGCACAGGGCGGTGAGCTGGGCACGGAGCGGTGGACTGCCTGCGGTCGCGTCGGTTCATACGCGTTTCGAAACCTATCCGCGCTATTATGGACTGGCCTTTCTGGAGCCCGTCATCGAATCCCTGCTGCGCCGCTTCTATCGCCGGTGCGATGCGATCGTCGCCCCGTCCGAATCGATGGCGCAGCTGCTGCGCGAACAGCGGATGAGCTATGATGTCGGCATCTGGACGCGCGGGATCGACCGGCGGATTTTCAATCCGGGCCAGCGCGACCTGGCGTGGCGGCGGTCGCTGGGCATAGAGGATGATGAGGCGGTGATCGGCTTCATCGGCCGATTGGTGATGGAAAAGGGGCTGGACGTCTTTTCCGACACGATCGACCAGCTGGCGCTGCGGCATGTGCGGCACAAGGTAATGATCGTGGGCGAAGGACCCGCGCGCGAATGGTTCCAGAATCGCTTGCCCAACGCGATCTTCACCGGCTTTCAGAAGGGCGCGGACCTGGGTCGTGCCGTCGCCAGCATGGATATGCTGTTCAACCCGTCCATCACCGAAACTTTCGGCAATGTGACGTTGGAGGCGATGGCCTGCGCGCTACCCACCGTTGCCGCCCGGGCAACGGGCAGCGAAAGCCTAGTGACCGAAGGCGTGACGGGACGCCTGATCCGCCCCGGAGCAATCGGCGCCTTTGCCGATGCGCTCGCGGCCTATTGCACCAATCCGCACGCGCGCGCCGATGCAGGAGCAGCCGCCAGGGCGGAGGCGGAGCGTTATGGCTGGGACCAAGTGAACCAGGCGCTGGTCGATACCTATATCCGCGTCATCCGCCAGCGGTCCCAAGGCGCTCTGCTGCGCTCCAGCCCGGTTCCTTAACGGCCGCGCTTTCCCTATATCGGGTCGATGGCTGACCTTTTCGCTTCCGACGCAGAAATAACCGGGGAGCCAGCGGAGAATGCCCCGCTGGCCGATCGGCTGCGCCCCCGCACCCTGTCCGATGTTGTGGGCCAGGACCACCTGACCGGGCCGGAAGGCGCGATCGGGCGAATGGTGGCGGCGGGGCGGCTTTCCTCCATCATCTTGTGGGGACCGCCGGGCACGGGCAAGACGACCATCGCCCGCCTGCTGGCCGATGCGGTGGACATGCGCTTCGAACCGATCTCGGCCGTTTTTTCAGGCGTGGCCGACCTGAAGAAGGTCTTCGCCGCAGCCAAGGATCATGCCCGGCGCGGCGAAAAGACGCTGCTGTTCGTGGATGAGATCCATCGGTTCAATCGCGCGCAGCAGGACAGTTTCCTGCCCTTTGTAGAGGATGGAACGGTCACGCTGGTCGGGGCGACGACGGAAAATCCGAGCTTTGAACTGAACGCGGCGCTGCTGTCCCGCGCGCAGGTGTTGATCCTGCACCGGCTGGACGCTGCGGCGCTGGAACTGCTGCTGGACCGGGCGGAAGCGCTGACCGGGCGGCCGTTACCGCTGACGGCGGCGGCGCGGGACGCCTTGCTGGCGAGCGCAGATGGCGACGGGCGTTTCCTGCTGAACCAGGTCGAAACGCTCTATTCGATCGATATTGGCGAGCCGCTGGATGCGGCGGGCCTTTCCGCCCTGCTCCACCGGCGGATGGCGGTCTATGACAAGGATCGGGAGGGACATTACAACCTCATCTCCGCGCTGCACAAATCGCTGCGCGGGTCCGATCCGCAGGCAGCGCTCTACTATCTGGCGCGAATACTTACGGCGGGGGAGCAGCCGCTCTATGTGCTGCGGCGGCTGGTTCGCTTCGCCAGCGAGGATATCGGCCTCGCCGATCCGCAGGCGCTGGTGCAATGCCTCGCGGCCAAGGATGCCTATGACTTTCTCGGCAGCCCGGAGGGTGAGCTGGCGATCGTTCAGGCATGCCTTTATTGCGCCACTGCCCCTAAATCCAATGCCGCTTATGGGGCGATGAAGACGGCCTGGAAGTCGGCGCGCGACACCGGATCGTTGATGCCGCCCAAGAATATCCTGAACGCGCCCACCCGGCTCATGAAGGCGATCGGCTATGGCAAGGGCTATCAATATGATCATGATAGCGCGGAGGGCTTTTCAGGGGACAATTACTGGCCTGAGGAGATGGACCCGCAGACCTATTACGCGCCCACCGATCGCGGCTTTGAGGCGCGGGTAGCCGAACGCATGGCTTATTGGGACCGCCTGCGGGCAGAGCGCCCCGAGAGCTGAGAGAGGGTAGCTGCGTCCATGACCCCGCGCTTCGCTCGCTATGCGGCGATCGATTGGTCGGGCGCGAAGGGCGTGCGGCACAAGGGGATCGCGGTTGCCCTGTGCGAGCGTGGGGACGCCGTGCCGCGGCTGATCCACCCGCCCGAAGGCGGGTTCTGGTCCAGATCAGCCGTCGGCGAATGGCTGGTCGCGGCTGCGGCGGAAGCGCCCACATTGTTTGGGTTCGATTTCAGCTTCGCCCCGCCCTTCGTTGCACGGCAAGCCTATCTGCCAGGTGACGAAGTGCCCGTGACCGGGCCAGACTTCTGGGCCTATGTCGATCACATATGCGACGATCCCGACCTTGGGGCGGCCAGCTTGCTCCACGTCACGCATCGGCGGCACTTCTACTTCGGCAAGGCTGATGGGATGAAGGCCGATTATATGCACAATCGGGTGTGCGAAGCGCATTATAATGCGGGCGGCGGCGGCAAACCGTCCACCGTCTATGACGCCATCGGCGCAGCACAGGTGGCGAAGGCGAGCTTCGCGGGGATGCGGCTGCTCCATCATGTGCGCCGCCATGTGCCCGTCTGGCCCTTTGATCCGCCGCCGCGATTTGGCTCGCTGGTCGTCGAAATCTATACCAGCATCGCCGCAAAGGCGGCCGGACGTCCCAAGGGGCGGACGAAGATGCGCGACTTGGCCGCTCTCAATGATGCGCTCTTCGCGCTCGGCTCTGCGCCGTATAAGGGATTGCCGCCCGACGATCATGGAGCCGATGCGATCGTCACCGCGGCCTGGCTTCGCAATGTCGCTCCCCGGCCGAGCCTGTGGACGCCGAGGCCGCTCAATCGACATATTGCCGCAACGGAGGGCTGGACGTTCGGCGTCATCTGATAGTAAGGCGCTTCACCGTCCAAACGGACATGCCGGATTAGCACAGTGGTAGTGCAGCGGTTTTGTAAACCGAAGGTCGCGGGTTCGAATCCTGCATCCGGCACCAGCCTTCCTAAATAGCCTGCGCCACCTTAAGGCTGAGATCATGTCGATGATCTGGCAGAGGCTGCGGGCGTGGGCGAAAGGCATGAAGGCCGACATCCTCGCCCTCTGGATAGCGGCGCGCGATAGCCGGACCCCGGCTGTTGCGAAGCTGATCGCAGCCATCGTCGCGGCCTATGCACTTAGTCCGATCGATCTGATCCCGGACTTTATCCCTGTGATCGGCTATCTTGACGATCTTCTGATCGTACCGCTTGGCATAGTCCTGGCCGTTCGGCTCATTCCCCCGCCGTTGATGGAGGAGTATCGGGCGGAGGCTCAGCGCCGGTCGGCGCGTCCGTCCAGCCGTGCAGGCGCCGCGTTTCTGGTCTTGCTATGGCTGGCTGCTGCAGCGGCGATGTGGCTGTGGTTTGAGCCTAAGACGTAAACGGTGCCCCAGTGCAAAATGGGGGCCGGCATTTCTGCCGGTCCCCACTTCCGTCGTGTCTCAGGATCCGCTTCCCGTTCAGGATGCGATCATCGGACTCGGCGCGCGATGCTTTACCTGAAAGGCTCTGCATCGTGTTGGCTCCAGTCATCCGGCATTTTCAGCCATATCCCGCAGCCTGCCTTCAATTCCAATGCCCGACGTTCGCTTTCGCGCGTGCATGGCATCGTCATTTGAAGACCATCCGGCTTTTGTTCGATCCTTTCGGCTCCAACATCCGCTTGATGACCGAAACGTCCGTCAAATCATTGATTTCTCTTTGATTTGAAGATCCGGATTTCTCCGTTTCGTCGTTCGTTTCGATGAATTGATGGTCTCACCAAAAGCGAGTCGCTCAAAGCGGAATCTTACTCGGCGAAGACAGCATGCATCTAAAGCTGTGGATAATTGTGGATATTTTTTTGCTGCTGCCTGAGAGCCGCAAAAGTCCCTTTTTTCAGCGCCCCTTCCAAACGCCGGGACGCTTTTCCACGAAAGCAGCCATCCCTTCGACCCGATCCTCAGTGGCGGTCAGCAGCTGGAACAGGCGGCGTTCGTTCAGGAGGCCCTGAGCCAGACCGGTTTCGAAGGCGAGGTTCACCATCTCCTTGTTCACCATCGTCGCCATGGGAGGCATGGCAGCGATCGCGGCCGCAGTCTTGAGCGCATCATCCACCAGCTCGGCCGCAGGAACCACGCGCGAGACGAGGCCCGAGCGTTCCGCTTCTTCAGCGCCCATCATGCGGCCCGTCAGGCACATTTCCATCGCCTTCGCCTTGCCCACTGCCTTGGTGAGGCGCTGCGACCCACCCATGCCGGGCGCGACACCCAGCTTGATTTCGGGCTGCCCGAATTTGGCGGTGTCGGCGGCGATGATGAAGTCCGCCATCATTGCCAGTTCACAGCCGCCCCCGAGCGCAAAGCCTGCCACGGCCGCGATCCATGGTTTGCGGGTTGCGACCACATCACGCTGCCAGCCGGAGAAGAAGTCCTCCAGGAAGAAGTCCGCTGCTTCCTTGGTCGCCATCTCCTTGATGTCGGCACCCGCGGCGAAAGCCTTTTCGCTGCCCGTCAGCACAAGACAGAGTTGCGAGGGATCGGCATCATAGGCGGCGAAGGCCGCACTCAAATCCGCCAGCACCTGTGTATTCAGCGCGTTCAGCGCTTGCGGCCGGTTGAGCGTGACCAACGTTACCGCATCGCGCTGTTCGACCAGGATCGTTTCAAAGCTCATCGTCAATCTCCCCAATATCTTGCGACCGCATGTGCGGTGGGAGCGCAGCCTTCCCGGCCGCTCACCGCCCCATATGCATGAAGTCGCGATCATAGCTGCGCAGATGCGCGCCGCCGTCGACATAAAGCGTCTGCCCTGTAACAGCGCTCGCCTGCGCGAGATAGAGGGCGGCTTCGGCGATCTGTTCCGCCAGCGGCAAGCGGCCCAGCGGCATCGCGGATTGCAGCTTTTCCATCTGCTCCTCGTCGTAATCGGGCGTCGCGATGGTGAGGCCGGGCGCTACCGCGTTGACACGGATATGGGGCGCAAGGCTGGAGGCAGATAGCCGGGTCAGCCCCGCCAACGCCGCCTTGGACAGCGTATAGGCCAGCTGGTCAGCATGAGGGTGATCGATTCGCTGATCCAGGATGTTGATGATGCAGCGATCCGCAACGCCCGCTGGGATCGTCGCGAACGACTTTGTAAGGAGTGCGGGCGCTGCGCAATTGACGGCATAATGGCGCATCAGATCATCGGCTGTGACGTTGTCCAGCCGATCCTGGCCGAAGATAGCGGCGCTGTTCACCAATATGTCGGGCGGGCGGCCAAATCGCTCCGCCACCTTGGCGACCAATTCTTCCGCGCTTTCCGGGTCGGTAAAATCGGCAGTGAAGCCGTCCCACTCGGTCCCGCTTTCATCGAGGGCGAGGGCAAGTGCGGAGTCGAGACGCGTATCGTGACTGCCGTGGATCGCGAGGGAATAACCGGCGCGTGCGAAGCCCGCCGCGATCACGCCGCCAAGCCGCCTGTGTCCGCCCGTCACGAGCGCAAGCCGCTTGTTCGCCAGCGGCAGAGATCCTTCCGTCCGCCCGCGTGCTCCGCCCAGAGGACGGTAAGCAGGTGCTTCCTCCTCACTCACGAGTCGATGAGCTTCAGCACTTCCTCGCGACTTTTTTCATCATCGCGGAACACGCCGAGCATCCGGCTGGTCTTCATGAGAACATTGGGCGTTCGCACGCCGCGTCCTGTCATGCAGCCATGGGTGGCTTCGATGACGACGGCGACACCCTGCGGCTTCAGATTTTCCCAGATGCAGTTGGCGACTTCGGCGGTCAGCCTCTCCTGCACCTGCAGCCGGTTGGCGAAGGCATGCAGCACGCGGGCCAGCTTCGATATGCCGACCACATATTTGCCCGGCAGATAGGCGATGTGACCCCGGCCAATGATCGGCGCCATGTGATGTTCGCAATGCGATTGGAACGGTATGTCCTTCAACAGCACGATATCGTCATAGCCGCCGACTTCATGGAAGATTCGAGACAGGTGATAGGCCGGGTCGGCATTATAGCCGCGACAATATTCGCGCCAGGCGCGCGCGACACGTTCGGGAGTTTCCAGCAGACCTTCGCGTTCCGGATTGTCACCCGACCAGCGGATCAACGTCCGGATGGCCTCTGACACATTTGCGGGCACGGCTTCCTTGATAGCTTCGCCTACAGCCTCGGCATCGGGATCATAGTCCATGGCAGGCACTACTCCTGTCTGTTTTTGTTCAGCGCGCATATGGCGGCTCTACAAGCGGAACGCCAGTCTCCTTTGCTCATGTTATGGACAGAATTCCGGATGGCTGGCAGATCATCGACAACAATAAGAAATCGGTTCGCTATCCATGATCTTTCCGTTGCCTTTTTCGCCTCAGCCGCGCGCACTCTGACGCATGCGGACCGAGCAGATCGCCGCCGTGCTGTTGGCCGCAGGCATGTCTTCGCGCTTTGGCGAGGAAGACAAGCTGATGGCCGACCTGCGCGGCAAACCCGTGATCGCCCACACGCTGGAAGCCGTCGCCTCACTCGCCTTTGCGGAACTGGTCGCGGTGGCGCGGCCGATCGGTCAGGCGCCGGACATTCACCGTAGGCTGGAGCGGCGCGGCTACAGCATAGTGGTCAATGATCATCCCGAAGAAGGGCTGGCGAGCAGCATCGTCCGGGCGGTGGAGCATGTCATGCCGATCAAGCGGTGCCGGGGCATCCTCATCTGCCTTGGCGACATGCCTTATGTGCCGCAGTCGCATTATAACCGCATATGCCTGGCGGCGGAGGATGTGCGGTCGGTGGTGGCGAGCACGGATGGCTTCTCCTCCTCCCCACCTGCCTTCGTCGGACGCAAGCATTTTCCGGAGCTGCTGACGCTGCGTGGAGACCAAGGCGCGCGGGCGCTGCTGAGCCGGGGCGTGCAGATAGAGGCGATGGGAAGCGCCCTACTGGATATCGATACGCCGGATGATCTGCCCGAAGCTTGAGCTATCAGCTTGACCGGGTGGGATCGGTCATGGGGTCGTCCATTTCGCGTACATCCGGCATGCGGCCGATCGGAAGCGAGCCCGTTTGCCGCTCCAGCATACGATGAACTACCGGCGGATTCGGTCCGCTATGCAAGGCTGCGAGGGCGTCTGAATTAGCGGTGTCGGCCATGGTGCGGCGGCTGTTATGGCGAACATAATCTAGCCATGTCGAAACATGATAGCGCTCGATCCACAATTCCGGGTCAGCGAGATCGCGCAGCAGCGACCAGCCATGCGCGCCGTCGCGCCGCCGGATGCGCCGCCTCTCGCTCATCGCCGCGAGGAACGGGACGATCGAGCCAGCGGGGATGCGATATTCGATCGTGACGACCACCGGGCCACTGCGGGGTTCGATCGGCACGGCGGTCTGCGGTTCCTGCCAGCGGTTCAGCAGGTCGAGATTTTCATCGCCGGTCTGAGACAATGGACGGAACAAGCCGATCATCGCGGCTGCAAGCTGCACCCCAGCGGCGACGTGAAGTGAGGTGACGACGCCGAGATGTTCGGCCAGCCAGCCGAACAGCCATGCGCCCAGCGCCATGCCGCCGAACGCCGTCATCTGATAAAGGGCGACCGCGCGCGCGAGGACCCATCGGGGGGCGGACATCTGGACCGACACGTTGAAGGTCGAAAGCGCGATGACCCAACCTGCGCCGCATAGCAGGAAGCCCGCTATCGCCACGGCAAGCCACCCAGTGGAGGCGGCGATCGCGGTGCCTGCAGCCAACGCAAGGGCGGCGGAGCGGACAATGGGTTCGATCGCGAAGCGCCGGCGGAGCCTGCCGGAGGACAGTGCGCCCAACACCGCCCCGATCCCGAACGCGCCGCTGAGCAGGCCGAAGGTGAGCGCGCCGCCGCCCAATATGTCGCGGGCGATAAGAGGCATGAGGGCGGAGACCGCGCTCGCACCGATGCCGAAGGCCGCGCTGCGGAGCAGGACCAGCTGGATCTTGGGCGACATGGCGACGTAGCGCACCCCCGCCCGCATCGCGACGCCAAGCCGCTCGCGGGGCAGAAGTTGGGGGGGCCGGTCCGGTTTCCAGCGGAGCAGAACCAGAGAAAGGCCGATATAGCTCAGCGCATTGGTCAGGAAGGCGGCGGCGGCGCCTGCGGCTGCGACGATGACGCCGCCGAGGGCCGGGCCGACGCTGCGGGCGAGGTTGAAGCCCATGCTGTTGAGCGCGACGGCGCTGGGCAATTGAGAGCGCGGGACCATGTCGCCGACGGACGCTTGCCAGGCCGGGCCGTTGATGGCGGTGGCGCAGCCGACGAGGAAGGTGAAGGCAAGGAGCGACCAGGGCGTCAGCAGTCCTGCCCAGGCGAACAGGGCGAGAAGCGCGGACACCATCAGCATGAAGATTTGACAGCCGAGCATGACCAGCCGCCGATCGAGATTGTCGGCGACCGCACCCGCCCAGAGCGAGAGCAGCATGATCGGGAGGGTCGTGGAGGCAGGGACCAGCGCGACCAGTTGAGGCGAACCGGAAAGCGACGTCATCATCCAGGCCGCGCCGACGGACTGGATCAGGCCGCCGAAGTTGGACGCGAGGCTGGCGAACCATACCGCGCGGAAAATGGGGATGGCGAAAGGCGATGGCGCTGGAGGGGAATCAGCCTCTGACACTGATGATGCTTGAACCCGAATTGGACTGGAGCGTCAAACCCGGCGGAGGGGCAATGGCTCCGAGAGAGCGGAATTGATGAAGGAAATAGCGAGAAGAACGCGTTTTCGGAAAGGCTTGCACTTTACGTAAACGTAAATACATTTGCTGCGCCAGCGGAGAGGAATGACGAAGCGATGGAAGCCTTTATCTACGACGCCGTACGGACGCCGCGCGGCCGGGGCAAGCCTGACGGGTCGCTGCACGAGATTACGCCGGTCCAGCTGGCGACACAGGTGCTGGAGGCGGTGCGGGACCGGAGCGACATCGACACGGCGGACATTGATGACGTAATCCTCGGCTGCGTTACCCCGATCGGCGAACAAGGCGGCGACATTGCGCGAGCCGCCGTGCTGAACGCGGACTATGCCCAGACGGTGCCGGGCGTGCAGATCAACCGTTTCTGCGCGTCGGGACTGGAAGCGGTGAACATGGCCGCGGCGAAAGTCTATTCAGGCGAAGCGGGTCTCGCGATCGGCGGCGGGGTCGAGTCGATGAGCCGGGTGCCCATGTCATCGGACGGCGGCGCGATCGCGATGGACCCGGCCGTCGCCTACAAGACCTATTTCGCGCCTCAAGGCATAGGCGCGGACGTCATTGCGACCAAATTCGGGATCAGCCGCGACGATGCGGACGCCTATGCAGTGGAAAGCCAGCGGCGGGCGAAGAAGGCATGGGACGAAGGGCGGTTTTCCAAGTCGATCCTGCCGGTCAGGGACATTATCGGCCAGGTAATGCTGGACCATGACGAGCATATGCGACCCGATGCGACGATGCAGTCGCTCGCCGCCCTAAAGCCCAGCTTTGCGGCGTTGGGCGAGGAAATGCCGGGCTTCGATACGGTCGCGCTGCTGAAATATCCCGAGTTGGAGCGGATCAACCATGTCCATCATGCCGGGAACAGTTCCGGCATCGTCGATGGCGCCGCGGTGGTGCTGGTCGGCAACAAGGAGATGGGCGAGAAATATGGGATGAAGCCCCGCGCCCGCATCAAGGCGATGGCGTCGATCGGATCGGAACCGCTGATCATGCTGACCGGGCCGGAATTCGTCGCGGGCAAGTTGCTCAACCGAGCGGGCATGAGCAGCCATGACATCGACCTGTGGGAACTGAACGAAGCCTTTGCCAGCGTGGTGCTGCGCTACATGCAGGCGATGGACCTGGACCATGACAAGATCAATGTGAATGGCGGCGCGATTGCGATGGGCCATCCGCTGGGCGCGACGGGCGCTATGGTGCTGGGGACGGCGCTGGATGAACTGGAACGGTCCGGCAAGGGCACGGCGCTGGTGAACCTGTGCGTGGGTGCGGGCATGGGGACCGGGATTATTATCGAGCGGGTTTGAGCAGGGATTTGGCCGTTCGTCCTGAGTAGCCATTGAGCGAAGTCGAAATGGCGTATCGAAGGAATGATGCTTCGATACGGGTCTTCGACAAGCTCAGCCCCTACTCAGCACGAACGGCGGAGAGAAAGGTCCAGTCACCATGATGACTATTGCATTTGACATCGACGCCGACGGCGTCGCCACCCTCACCATCGACGTGCCGGGTCAGTCGATGAACGTCATCGGGCCGGAGTTCCTGGCCGATCTGGACGCCGCGATCACGCGCATCTCGTCGGAGGAAGAGATCAAGGGCGCGGTCATTGCTTCGGGCAAGGACAGCGGGTTCATGGCGGGCATGGACCTGAAATATTTCGGATCGATGCTGGCGAGCGCGGGGAGCAAGCGTCCTGCCCCGGCCGAGATTTATGACAAGGTCTTCGTGTTGAACCAGCTGTTCCGGCGGCTGGAGACATGCGGCAAGCCGGTGGCATGCGCGATCGAGGGCACCTGCGTCGGCGGCGGGTTTGAATTGGCGCTGGCCTGTCATCGCCGCGTGGTGGGTGACAGTGCCAAGACGCAGCTGGGCCTGCCCGAGATATTGATTGGCCTGTTTCCCGGCGGTGGCGGGTCGCAGCGCTTGCCGCGCCTGATGGGCGTGCAGGCCGCGCTGATGTATATGTTGCAGGGCAAGCTGTTCCGCCCCCCCGAGGCGGCGATGCTGAAGGTAGTAGATGAGGTGGTCCCCCAGGGGACTGCCGTCCAGAAGGCGAAGGAATGGGTGAAGGCCAATCCTTCCGCCAGCAGCCAGCCATGGGATGTGAAGGGGTTCAAATTCCCCGGCGGCGCGGGCCAGTTCAACCCCGGCTTTGTGCAGACGATGGTCGGCGCTCTGCCGATGACGTTGAAGCAGGCGCAGCGAAACATGAATGCGCCGGTAGCGCTGCTGTCGGCGGTCTATGAAGGGGCGATGTTGCAGTTCGACCGGGCGATCCAGGTCGAGAGCAAATATTTTGCGAAGGTCGCGGCCGAACCGCAGGCGGCGAACATGATACGGAGCCTGTTCGTCAACAAGAACGCCGCCGAGCGAGGTGCGCGGCGGCCGAAGGATCAGCCCAAGGTTCCTACGAAAAAGCTCGCCATGCTGGGCGCGGGCATGATGGGCGCGGGCATTGCGACGGTGGCGGCGCAGGCGGGCATGGAGGTGCTGCTGTTCGACCGTGATCTGGCCTATGCGGAAAAGGGCAAGGCGCATGTCGAAGAGCAGCTGAAGAAGCGGCTGGGCAAGGGCATGACGCCTGAAAAGATGGCGGAGACGCTTGGCCGGGTGAAGCCGACTACCGATTTTGCGGCGCTGGCCGGGGCTGACTTCGTGATCGAGGCCGTGTTCGAGGACATGGCGATCAAGGCTGAAGTGACCAAAAAGGTCGAAGAGGTGCTGGGTCCCGATGTGATATTCGGGTCCAACACATCGACGCTGCCCATCACCAAGTTGGCCAAGGCGTGGAGCAAGCCCGAGAATTTCATCGGCATTCATTTCTTCTCTCCCGTCGAGAAGATGCCGCTGGTTGAGATCATCCTGGGCAAGGAAACCGGCCCGGCAGCGATCGCCAAGGCGTTGGATTTCGTCAGCCAGATCAAGAAGACGCCGATCGTCGTCAATGACTCGCGCGGTTTCTACACCTCTCGCTGCTTCGCCACCTATGTGCAGGAGGGCGTCGAGATGGTGGCCGAGGGCATCAACCCCGCCCTCATCGAAAATGCAGGGCGGCAATTGGGCATGCCGGTCGGGCCCCTAGCCGTGGGCGACGAGGTGTCCATTGAACTGGGGCACAAGATCATGCTCGCGGCAAAAAAGGAGTTGGGCGACGCCTATATAGCGCAGCCATCCGATGCGGTGATGGCGCGGATGGTGGAGCTGGGGCGACTGGGGCGCAAGAATGGCAAGGGATGGTATGACTATCCTGAGGGCGGCAAGAAGCATCTCTGGCCGGGATTGGAGGAGATGTTCCCGCGTGCAGCGGTGCAGCCCGATGTCGAGGAAGTGAAGGAGCGACTGCTTTACCGGCAACTGGTGGAATGCGCGCGCTGCTATGAGGAAGGCGTGTTGGAGACGGTGGAGGATGGCGATCTGGGCGCGATCTTCGGTTGGGGTTTTGCGCCTTGGACCGGGGGGCCGTTCAGCCATATGGATACGGTTGGAATCGGGCATGTAGTCGCGGTGCTGGAGCGGCTGGCGGCGCGGCATGGCGACCGCTTTGCGCCGACGGTGCAGTTGCAGGACATGGCGGCTAGTGGGGCGGTGTTTTATGAAAGCGGGCCGGTGCGGGAGGCGGCTTAAAGGCGGGAATGGCTCTACGGTCATCCCAGGAGCGCTTGGACTGCGATAACTTTAGCTGACCCGTTTGCTCCGAGCGAAGTCGAGAAACGGTTAGCGCCATGTTTCTCGACTTCGCTCAAAACGAACGGAAGAACGAGATTCCGCACCATGCCATCGCGCTCTGGCTTGGAAGGGATTGCAATGAATCCTGCCAGCACAGCTCTCCCTAACCCCTTTTCGTCTCGCGGTGCAGCATGAATGGGGTGGGCATAATGGCTTCAGTGGGTTAGTCGTTCAGCAGAGGCTATCGGCATGCCGGACGGGTGACGGCGGCCGCTTATCTATCTGGAGACCTTCTTTCTATGAGCGACAAGCCGACGGTTCTGGTAACAGGCGGAGCCGGTTATATTGGCAGCCATGCGGTTCTGGCGCTGCGCGACGCGGGTTATGGCGTTGTGGTGATCGACAATCTGGTGACGGGGTTCCGTTGGGCCGTGCCGGACGATGTGGCTTTCGTCGAAGGGGATATTTCCGACCAGCCGCTGGTGCAGAAGACGCTGCGCGACCATGGCGTAAAGGCGGTGATGCACTTCGCCGGGTCTGTCGTGGTGCCGGAATCGGTCGAGAACCCGCTCAAATATTATCATAATAACAGCGCCAAGACCCGCGACCTGATCGAGAGCGTCGTGACGGTCGGCGTGCCGCATTTCATCTTTTCCTCGACCGCGGCGACCTATGGCATCCCGGAGGAAAGCCCGGTCAAGGAAACGACGCCGCAGCGGCCGATCAATCCCTATGGCATGTCGAAGCTGATGACCGAATATATGCTGCGCGATGTGAGCGCGGCGCATGCGATGAATTTCTGCGCGCTGCGTTATTTCAATGTGGCGGGCGCCGATCCTTCTGGGCGGACGGGACAATCGACCGCTGGCGCGACGCATCTGATCAAGGTGGCGGTCGAGGCGGCGCTGGGCAAGCGGGAAGCTGTATCGGTATTCGGGACGGATTTCGACACGCCCGATGGCACCGGCGTGCGGGACTATATCCATGTCACCGATCTTGCCGCCGCGCATGTGCTGGCGCTGGAGGCTTTGATGGCCAAGCCGGAGCAGAATTACCTGCTCAATTGCGGCTATGGGCGCGGCTTTTCCGTGTTGGAGGTGCTGGACGCGGTGGATCGGGTGACGAACCTGAAGATCGACCGGCGGATGGAAGGACGGCGCGCGGGCGATCCGGACTCCCTGATTTCCGACAATCGGGCGATCATGGCGGAGTTTCCGTGGGAGCCGCGCTATGCCGATCTGGACCAAATCGTCACCCATGCTCTGGCGTGGGAGCGCAAGCTGACCGAGATTCGTGGCAAATGAGCGAGGAGTCGGTTCGCGCCTTCTTTTCCACGCTCGCGCCCGATGTCGCGATCATCGATCAGGGCGTGAGTACCGCCACGGTCAGCGAAGCGGCAGAGGCGTTGGGCGTGGTTCCGGCGCGCATCGCCAAGACATTGTCGCTGCGGGTCGGCGGCGAGGTGGCGCTGGTGGTTGTGCGGGGTGACGCGCGGCTTCACAATGGCAAGGCGAAGGCAGCGCTGGGCGCCAAGCCGCGCATGCTGGGACTGGAGGAGGTCGAGGGGCTGACCGGCCATCCGGTGGGCGGCGTCTGTCCTTTTGGACTGGCATCTCCCCTGCCCGTCTATTGTGATATTTCATTGCAGGATTTCGAGACGGTTTTCCCGGCTGCGGGATCACGGACGGCATCGGTGGAGTTGACGCCTGCGCGGCTGGCCGATCTCACTGGCGCGCGCTGGATCGACATTTGCACACTTCCTGAAGAGAATTGACTGACATGCCCACAGAACATCTTTTCGTCGATGGCGCGCTGGCAGCGGCGGACATGGCGCGGCGGATCGGCGTCGTCCTGGGCGATGCCATTGCGGCGCGGGGCTTGGCGTCGATCGCGCTTTCGGGCGGGCGTTCGCCCCGGCCGGTGCTGGAGGCTCTGTCGGCCGCGGCGCTGGATTGGGAGAAGGTGGTCGTCACGCTTGTCGATGAGCGCTGGGTGAAGCCGGACCATGCGGACAGCAATGAGCGATTGGTGCGCGAGACCTTGCTTCAGGGCGAGGCGGCCAAGGCGCGCTTCGTAGGAATGAAGAATGGGGCGGCGGACGCCTATGCCGGGCAGGCCGCGTGCGAGGCGGCTTTTGCAGGACTGCCCTGGCCGCTCGATATCGTGCTGCTGGGGATGGGCGAGGATGGTCATACGGCGTCGCTCTTTCCGGAGGCAAAGGAACTGGCGGATGGGCTATCGACAAGCGCGCTGACGCTGGCGGTGACGCCGCCTGCCGCGCCGCATCAGCGCATGTCGCTGAGCGCCAGTGCGATCCTGAAGAGCCGCCATATCTTCCTGCAGATTGGCGGGGCGGCGAAGAAGGCGGTGTATGACAGGGCGCTCGCTGGCGGGCCCGTCGAGGAGCTGCCTATCCGGGTGGCGCTCTGCCAGCATGCCGTCTCGGTGGAGGTCTGGATTTCCGAGTGAGCCGCGTCAGTTGCGCGGCTTGTGCTTGGAAATGAGGTAGCGCCAGACGCCGACGACGTTGATGAGCAGCAGCGCGATATTCTGAAAGCCTATGCCCTCGCTGTCTTCCGACAGGAAGCCCCAGCCGATCAGGGCGATGGACGACGTCACGAACAGGACGAACGCCCAGCCGGTAATGCGGCGGCCCAGGTTGAGGGAGACGATGAGAGCGGCGAGTGTCGCGACTCCGGCGCCATAATATTGGAGGGCGTCGAGGATGGTTTCGTTCACGAGGATGCTCAACGCGGCGATTGTGACAAGGTTGCAGCGCGCGTAAGAGGCGGGCCATGATTGCCGACATTGATCCTTTTCACGCTATCGCCATCGGAGTTGAAG
The DNA here is from genome assembly GCF_042654265.1 of Sphingobium tyrosinilyticum. NCBI lineage: Bacteria > Pseudomonadati > Pseudomonadota > Alphaproteobacteria > Sphingomonadales > Sphingobiaceae > Sphingobium > Sphingobium tyrosinilyticum. The sequence goes on from NZ_JBHSFZ010000064.1 coordinate 270,431, forward strand.
CGCACCGGCTGGAGGCGCAGGGGCGTTCCATCCTGCATATGGAATTCGGGCAGCCTTCTACCGGCGCGCCGAGCGCCTCGATCGCCGAGGCGCATCGGATATTAGATAGCGATCCGATGGGTTATTGGGAGAGCCCGGCGCTCAAGGAACGGATCGCGCTGCTCTATCGAGAGCGTTATGGGGTTTCGGTGGACGCGGGGCAGATATTGCTGACCTGCGGGGCTTCGCCGGGACTGGTGCTGGCGCTCAGTTGCCTGTTCGCGCCGGGCGCGCGGGTCGCGACGGCGCGGCCGGGCTATGTGGCCTATCGCAATACGCTGAAGGCGCTGTATCTGGAGCCGGTGGAGGTCGATTGCGGGCCTGCCGAGCGCTACCAGATCAGCGCGGCGGCGTTGGAGGCGATGGAGCCTGCGCCGGACGGGGTCATCATCGCGAGCCCCGCCAATCCCACCGGCACGATCATCCCGGCCGAGGAAATGGCGCGGATCGCGGAGGTTTGCGCGCGGCGCGGCATCCGGATCGTGTCGGACGAGATTTATCACGGCCTGTCTTACGGCGAAGCGGCACATTCCATGCTGGAGTTCGCGCCCAATGCCGTGATCGTGAACAGCTTTTCCAAATATTTCTCCATGGCGGGGTGGCGGCTGGGCTGGGTGGTTTTTCCGCCGGCGCTGATCGATGCGGCCCGGGCGCGGATGGGGAATTTGTTCCTGACGCCGCCTTCCCTGGCGCAGCATGCGGGGCTGAAGGCGTTCGACTGCATCGATGAGTTGGAGGGGCATGTCGCCAACTACCGGCGGAACAGGGAGCTGCTCCTCGCCGTCCTGCCCGCATTGGGCCTCAAGGAGATCGCGCCGCCCGATGGGGCTTTCTACATCTATGCGGATGTGGGGCATCTGACGGACGACAGCCTGTCTTTTTGTCAGAAGCTGCTGGAGGAAACCGGCGTGGCGACGGCGCCGGGGATCGATTTCGATCCGGTGGACGGGCATCGCCATATCCGAATCAGCTTTGCGGTATCGACCGACCGGGTGGAGGAAGCGATTTCGCGGCTCATCCCCTGGTTCAAGGCACAGGCGTCCAGCGCCTGCTGAACTTTGAGGCAGGGCGCGGGCTTCGACAGGTTCAGCCCGAACGGAGGTGGATGATCCGCTAACGGCTCACCTGAAGCATCTGATCCATAACGGATGGATCGGTGCGCATTAACTGGAATTGTCATGATTAAGCGCTAGGGAGTGTCCCGCGACCCGAGGCTTTTACCCGTGTAAAAGCCCCCTGGCCCGGCTGCTCATGCGGCCGGGCCATTTTCGTCCTAGCGATCGGAGGAGATGGTGCGGGCGGTCGGAATCGAACCGACACTCCTTTCGGAACCGGATTTTGAGTCCGGCGCGTCTACCAGTTTCACCACGCCCGCGTGCATGGCTGCTCGCGCCAAATGGCAAAATCGGCCGCCAGCGTCCAGACAAAAATCAGCGAGATAGCAGCAGATCGATCTCAAGCGGTTGCGAGAGCCTCCTGCCCCCGGTAGCCTGCTTGCGTAACGAAACTCACCCGCTATATGGCCGTTTCGTGCAGACTTGAAAAACCCCAAACGGAAAAGGGCATCCTTTGACCGATCCGTCTGCCACATTCCTGCTGTTCGGCGCCACGGGAGACCTGGCGCACCGCATGATCTTTCCATCGCTCTACAATCTGCTGGCGGACGGCCTGTTGCCCGACGATTTCATGATCGTCGCGTCGGGCCGTACCGAAATGGATGACGAGACCTTTCGCGCCGACATCGACAAGGCGCTGCAAAAGTTCGTGGGCGCGGACCGCTATGATCCGGAGGTCGCCGGGCAGCTGAAGGCGCTGATTGGCTATCAGCCGGTCGAGGCGGGCAATGCCGCGCAGTTCAAGAAGCTGGCCAAGCGGCTGGAAGGACGTGAGGATCGGGGATTGTCGGTCTATCTATCGACGCCTCCTTCCCTCTTCGCGCCAACCGCGCAGGGGCTGGCGGAGGCGGGGCTGATCACGCCGACGACGCGCATCGCCATGGAAAAGCCGATCGGCAAGGACCTTGCCTCCTCCAAGCAAGTCAATGACGGCATCGGCGCACTGTTCGATGAGAGCCAGATTTTCCGCGTCGATCACTATCTGGGCAAGGAGACGGTGCAGAACCTGCTCGCCTTGCGCTTTGGCAATGTGATGTTCGAACCGCTGTGGAACGCCACGGCGATCGATCATGTGCAGATTACCGTTGGCGAGACGGTGGGCCTGGAGGGCCGGGTTTCCTATTATGACGGCGTGGGCGCGCTGCGCGACATGGTGCAGAACCATGTGCTGCAGATCTTGTCGATCATCGCGATGGAACCCCCTGCCCGCATGGACCCAACGGCCGTGCGTGACGAGAAGGTGAAGGTGTTGCGATCGTTGCGTCCGATGACGGCGGAGACGGTCAAGACCAACAGCGTGCGCGGACAATATACGCCAGGCGCGGTCGGCGGCGAAATCGTCACCGGCTATGCCGACGAGCTGGGCAAGCCGTCCGACACGGAAACCTTCGTGGCGCTGAAAGCCCATATCGACAATTGGCGCTGGCAGGGCGTGCCTTTCTACCTGCGGACAGGCAAGCGGATGCCGGCCCGCCAGTCGGAAATCCAGATCCAGTTCAAGCCGGTGCGTCATTCGATCTTTGGCCGCAATGGCGGGTTGGAACCCAACGCCATGATCATCCGCCTGCAGCCGGAGGAATATATCCGCCTGCTGATCATGAGCAAAAGGCCGGGACTGGAGCGTGACGTCCATCTGGAGGAGGTCACGCTGGACGTATCGCTGACCGCCGCCTTTGCCGGACAGCGCCGCCGCATCGCCTATGAACGGCTGATCCTGGACCTGCTGGCGGGCGACCAGACGCTGTTCGTCCGCCGCGACGAGGTGGAGGCGCAATGGACCTGGATCGATTCGATCATCGACGGGTGGAAAGAAGCCGGCATGAAGCCTTCACCCTATGCGTCTGGGAACTGGGGGCCGTCTTCGGCCATTGCCTTGACTGAACGAGACGGAGCCAGCTGGCATGACTGACCTTCATCCGGTGATCGCCAAGGTCACCGATCGCATCATCGAACGGAGCGCGCCGCGCCGCCGCCAATATCTCGACCTGATCGAGCGCGGGCGCGACGCGGGAACCAACCGCTCGCAACTAAGCTGCGGCAATCTGGCGCATGGATTTGCCGCGACCGGCGAGGACAAGCCGGTGATTCGGTCGGGCAACGCGATGAACATGGGCATCGTCACCGCCTATAACGACATGCTGTCCGCGCATCAGCCTTATGGCGCCTACCCGCCCGCCATCAAAGTCTATGCGCGCGAAGTCGGCGCGACGGCGCAGGTCGCAGGCGGCGTGCCTGCCATGTGCGACGGCGTGACGCAGGGTCAGGCGGGCATGGATCTGTCGCTTTTTTCCCGTGACACGATCGCGCTTTCGACGGCAATCGCGCTGTCGCATGCCATGTTCGAAGGCGCGCTGCTGCTGGGCATTTGCGACAAGATCGTGCCAGGGCTGCTGATCGGTGCGTTGCGTTTCGGGCACCTGCCGACCATCTTTGTCCCCGCGGGACCGATGCCTTCGGGACTGGCGAACAAGGAAAAGGTGCGGATCAGGCAGCTTTACGCCGAGGGCAAGGTCGGCAAGGAAGAACTGCTGGAATCGGAAAGCGCCAGCTATCATGGCGCGGGCACCTGCACCTTCTACGGCACCGCCAATTCGAACCAGATGATGATGGAAGTGATGGGGCTGCACATGCCCTGCGCGTCCTTCGTCAATCCGGGCACTAAGCTGCGCAGCGAACTCACGCGGGCGGCAGTGCACCGGCTGGCGGCGATCGGCTGGGATGGCGACGACTACCGGCCGCTTGGCCATTGCGTCGATGAAAAGGCGATCGTCAACGCCATCATCGGCCTGATGGCGACGGGCGGATCGACCAACCATGCGATCCATATTCCCGCAATGGCGCGGGCGGCGGGCATCCATGTCGATTGGACCGACTTTGCCGAGATTTCGGACGTCGTGCCTCTGCTGGCGCGGGTCTATCCCAATGGCGCAGGCGATGTGAACAACTTCCACATGGCGGGCGGCATGTCGGTGGTGATCCGCGAATTGCTGGACAATGGCCTGCTGCACCGGGACGTCATGACCGTCGCGCGTGAAGACCTGACCGACTATGGCAAGGAGCCGGTGCTGGAGAATGAGGCGCTGCAATGGCGCGATGTCCCGGCGTCGCGTGATGAATCGATCCTTCGGCCGGTGTCCAATGCGTTCAGCCCGGATGGCGGCATGCGGCTGCTGGCGGGCAATCTTGGCCGCTGCGTCATGAAGGTGAGCGCCGTGGACAAGGAACGCTGGACGGTCGAGGCGCCTGCCGCGATCTTCCACGATCAGGATGATGTGCTGCGCGCGTTCAAGGCGGGCGAGCTGGAGCGCGATGTGGTTGTCGTTATGCGATTCCAGGGGCCGCGCGCCAATGGCATGCCGGAACTACACAAGCTGACCCCGGCGCTGGGCGTGCTGCAGGATCGCGGTTTCCGCGTGGCGTTGCTGACCGACGGGCGCATGTCGGGCGCTTCGGGCAAGGTGCCCGCCGCGATCCACCTGTCGCCCGAAGCTCTGGGCGGTGGGCCGATCGCGAAGCTACGCGACGGCGACATGGTGCGGGTGTGCGCGGAGAGTGGCGTTGTCGAGGCGCTGGTCGATGCGGCCGAATGGGACGCGCGCGAGACGCCCGCGCCGCCGCCTGCCCCCTATGACACGGGGCGTGAGCTGTTTGCGCTGTTCCGGCATCATAGCGACCTGGCGGAACAGGGCGCTTCGCCGATTCTGGCGGCGATGGAAGCTGAATTATAATCCCCCCACCCGTCATGCCAGCGAACGCTGGCGTCTCTGGCGAGAGGGCGCGGCCCAGCCTCACGAGATCCCGGCTTTCGCTGGGATGACGATCATGACTGGAGAGGTCTTATGACCGACATCATCGCTGCCGACATTGGCGGCACCAACGCCCGCTTCGCACGAGCCAAGCTGGACGCGCGAAATGTGCCGACGCTGGGCAAGGCGCGCAAATATAAGGTGGCGGACTTTCCGAACCTGCAAGCCTGTTGGGCGGCGTTCGCGCATGATGAGGGCGGCGATTTGCCCAAGGCGGCGTCGATCGCCTTCGCGACGGCGATCGGGCGGGACGTCATCAAGCTGACCAACAGCAGCTGGATGATCCGGCCCGATACGCTGGACGAGGAACTGGGCCTGAAGCAGATGCGGCTGGTCAATGATTTCGAGGCTGTGGCGCATGCTGTCGCCCGTCTGCCCAAGGACAATCTGCCGCTGCTGTTCGGGGAGGACCGTCCCTTTCCGCGCGATGGCGGGGTCACGGTGGTGGGTCCGGGCACCGGCCTTGGCGTCGCGATGATCGCTTTCGATGATGACGAACCGCATGTGATCGCGACCGAGGGCGGGCATTTGGATTTCGCCCCGCTCGATCCGCTGGAGGAGAAGATCCTCGCCTATCTGCGCGACAAGTTTCTGCGGGTATCGACGGAACGGGTCGTGTCCGGACCGGGGCTCAACAATATCTACAAGGCGATGGCGACGATCGGCCACGATCGCGTCGTGCTGATGGAAGATGCCGAATTGTGGCAGGCGGCGATCGACGGGACGGACGAATTTGCCCGCGCGGCGTTCGACCGTCTGTGCCTGTGCTATGGGTCTGTAGCGGGCGATCTAGCGCTGGCGCATGGCCCGCATGGCGTGGTGCTGGCGGGCGGGCTGACCCAGCGGATGCGCGACCTGCTGCCGCAAAGTGGGTTCCACCGGCGCTTCACCGCCAAGGGACGCTTTGAAAGTCTGATGGCGGCGGTGCCGATCCGGCTCGCCTTGCATGAAGAGATTGGGCTGTACGGTGCGGCCGCGGCCTTTCGGGAGAAGAAATAATGTCGCTCAGCGTTGAACAGGTGATGGAACTGGCGCCGGTCATTCCGGTGCTGGTGGTCGATCGGGTGGAAGATGCGCTGCCGATCGCGCAGGCGCTGGTGAAGGGCGGCCTGCCCGCGCTGGAAGTCACGCTGCGTACGCCAGCCGCGCTGGATGTGATCCGGGAGATGGCAAAGGTCGAAGGCGCGGTGGTGGGTGCGGGCACGGTACTCAACCCTTCGCAACTGGATGCCGCGATGGAGGCGGGCGCGCGCTTCATCGTGAGCCCGGGACTTACCGAGCCGCTGGGCAAAGCGGCGGTGGCGGCGGGCGTGCCGTTCCTGCCCGGGACCGCGACGGCGGGCGACATCATGCGCGGGCTGGATTTGGGACTAACGCATTTCAAATTCTTCCCGGCGGAAACGTCGGGCGGGCTTCCTGCGCTGAAGGCGCTGGCAGCGCCGTTGCATGCCGCCCGCTTCTGCCCAACGGGCGGGATCACGGCGGAGAGCGCGCCCAAATGGCTGGCCGAGCCCTTCGTGAAATGCGTTGGCGGAAGCTGGGTGGTGCCCAAAGGCCCGGTGGACGCCGCAAAGATCGAGGCGCTGGCGCGGGAGGCGGCGGCGCTGCCGCGCTGACGCCATTGCGCGGCGGCATTTCCCGCCCTAGATCAGCGGGATGATATTCCGCCGCTTATTGACCACCATCGCCCTGTTCCTTTCCGGCTGCGCGGGGACGCTGACAGGCTACCCTTCGCTCGCCAAACGGGCGGTGGAGAATGCGCCAATGGGCGAAGCTCCGGCTGCTCCCGCCCCGGTAGAGGCTGATCCGGCGCTGCAGGCGCAGGTCGATCGGCTTGCGGGGCAGGCGCAGGCGGGAAGCGCGGCTTTCGACAAGGCGTGGCCAGCGGCGGATCGGGCTGCGCGGGCGGCGGCCGGCGCGGCCGTGTCGAGCGAGCGCTGGGTAGCGGCGCAACTGGCGATAAGTGAGCTGGAGGCGGCCCAAAACGACAGCGTGTCAGCGCTGGCGAGCCTGGATACGCTATATGTAGAGCGCAGCAACGCGGTGGCCGAGGGCAAGGCTCGCGGCGGCGCGGAACAGATTGATGCGGCGCGGAAGGCAGCGCTGGCCGTTGTCGATTCGCAGAATGACCGGATCGATGCGATCAAGGGGCGCTTGGCTCAGCCTTAGAAATCGGTTCTAGAACCATTCTTTTCGAGTAGCCGAGCAACGAATAGGCCATTCATCTCAGTTCTCGACTTAGCTCGAAATGAACGGAGGAGAGGCGCTAACCAGCGGCCTTCAGTGCGCCTTTATGCGCCTTCGCATTGTGCACATAGCGATCGACGCCCTCGCGCATGCCGATAATTGTTTCGTCGGTCAGGTCGCGCACATATTTGGCGGGGCGGCCAGTCCAGAGCTGGCGGTGCGGGATGGTCTTGCCGGGCGATAGCAAAGCGCCTGCCGCCAGCATGGCGTCGCTTTCAACGGTGCAGCCGTTCATCACCACCGCGCCGAGACCGACAAAGGCGCGGTCTTTCAAATCGCAGCCGTGGATCATCGCCATATGGCCGATGAGGACATCGTCGCCGATGATCGTCGGCCAGCCCTGAGGCCGGGCGGCGTCGGGGCCGTCGCAATGGATGACGCTGCCGTCCTGAATATTGGTGCGTGCGCCAATGCGGATCTTGTTCACGTCGCCGCGAACCACGCAATTATACCAGATGCTGGCGTCAGGCCCGATTTCCACATCGCCGATGATGCGACAGCCGGGCGCGATGAAGGCGCTGGGGTGGATGACCGGCATCTTGCCTGCGAAGGTCAGGATGGTGGCGCCGGGATGATCGGGATGGGCGGCGTGCGGATGATCAGGCATGGCGTCAGGCTCCCAGCAGCCGCGCGGCGTGGAGCGCGTGATAGGTCAGGACGCCCGAGCAGCCGGCGCGCTTGAACGCAAGAAGCGTTTCCAGCACCAGCGCATCACGGTCCCCTGCCCCGGCGGCGACGGCAGCTTCGATCATCGCATATTCGCCCGACACCTGATAGGCGAAGACGGGCACTTCGAACCGGTCCTTCACGCGCGCGATGATGTCGAGATAGGGCAGGCCCGGCTTCACCATGACGCTGTCCGCGCCCTCCGCCAGGTCGAGCGCGACCTCGCGCAGCGCTTCCTCGCTGTTGGCGGGGTCCATCTGGTAGCTTTTCTTGTCGCCCTTTAGCAGGCCGCTGGAACCGACCGCATCGCGGAAGGGACCGTAGAAGGCGCTCGCATATTTGGCGGCATAGGCCATGATCTGGACATTGGCATGACCTTCTTCCTCCAGCGCTTCGCGGATCGCGCCGACGCGGCCGTCCATCATGTCGCTGGGCGCGATAATGTCCGCGCCCGCCGTCGCCTGGTTGAGCGACTGGCCGATGAGAACGTCGATCGTGGCGTCGTTGACGACATAGCCTGCCTCATCAAGCAAGCCGTCCTGGCCGTGGGCGGTATAGGGGTCGAGCGCTACGTCGGTCAGGACGCCGATATCGGGCACCGCATCCTTGATCGCGCGGATGGCGCGGCACATGAGATTGTCGGGGTTGAGCGCTTCAGCTCCATCGTCGCTGCGCCGTTCAGGCTGCGTGTTGGGGAAAAGCGCGAGGCACGGGATACCTGCGTCGCGGGCTTCCTTTGCACGGGCCGCGATGCCGTCCACCGACCAGCGCGACACGCCGGGAAGCGAGGCGATCGGCTCCTCTACCCCCTGCCCTTCGGTGACGAAAAGCGGCCAGATAAGGTCGCTGGGGTGAAGGCGGATTTCGGCGTGCATTGCGCGGCTCCACGCGGCGGCGCGAGTGCGGCGCAGGCGGAGCGCCGGATAGGGGGCATAGCTCATGGAGGGGGTGTAGGCCGCCGCGCGAGGGGGATCAAGGTTCCGGCGGCCGGTCGCGCATGCTAGGGGCGACTGCCATGCGCTGCATCCACCATATCGCGATCATATGTTCCGACTACCCGCGGTCCCGGCGCTTTTACGCGGAGATATTGGGTTTGCCGGTCATCCGCGAAGTGTGGCGGGAAGAGCGGCAATCATGGAAATGTGATCTGGACGCGGGCAATGCCCAGATCGAGCTTTTCTCCTTTCCTTCGCCGCCGCCGCGTCCGTCGCAGCCCGAGGCTTGCGGCCTGCGGCACCTTGCCTTTTGCGTCGAGGATCTGGATCGGGAGATCGCCCGGCTGGGGGCAGCGGAGATCGCATGTGAAGCTGTCCGAAGCGATTCCTATACGGGGCAGCGTTTCACCTTCTTCGCCGATCCGGACGGACTGCCGCTCGAGCTATATGAGGATGCGCGCTGAGCGGAAGCTGGCCTTTTTCGCCAAGTCCCAGGAGCCGCCTTCCCGATAATGCCAGGCGGCCAATCCTGCGATTTTCAGCGGACGGGGGCGAAAGTCCACCTTCAGCAGATCGGCCAGCGCGCGGGCGGTGGAAGGCTCCACCTTGTTCTGCACGGTGATGTGGAAGCGCGGGCGCGCCTGATCCTGCGGCGTCAGCAGGCCGGTGAAAGCATCAGCCAAATCATCCCATATCGCCAGCAGACCGTCGCTGCGGACATCGAACGCCACCCCGCGACCTAGCAGCAGAACGCCGTTGACGATCGCCAGAGGCGGCGGAGCGGCGCATATCTGCTCCATCCGCGCGGCTAGTTCCGGCAGCAGCGATGGAGGCAGATGGTGGAACAGCGTCATATGCGCGGGCACCAGATTGCGATCGGGCGGAAAATGGGCGCGGCGAAGCGAGTCCGCCCAGGCGAAATCCTCCGCACCCATCAGCGCCGTCAGGATGATCGGCGCTCCGTCCCCGCCGCGATCAGCCAGCGGGATGCTCCTTCAACCATTCCAGCACAGGCTCTGGGCGGGTTTCGCCATAGGGATCGTCATCCTCGCCTATGTCGTTGATGCCGGGCTCCTCGAACCAGGCGACGACCCTGCCGTCATCCACCACCATCGCATAGCGCCAGCTGCGATCGCCAAAGCCCAGATGATCCTTCTTCACCAGCATGCCCATGCGGCGGGTGAAGTCGCCCGATCCGTCGGGAAGCAGCTTCACATTCCCGACGCCCAGATGCTTGCCCCACTGGTACATGACGAAGGCGTCGTTGACGGAAACGCAATAAACATCGTCAACGCCCAGCGCCTTGAAATCATCATAGAAGCGTTCGAAGGCAGGGCATTGCTCCGTCGAGCAGGTGGGGGTGAAAGCGCCCGGCAGGGAGAAGACGACTACCCGCTTTCCCTTGAACAGATCGCCGGTCTGAACATCTTCCCAGCGGAAGGGATTGGGTCCTCCGACGCTTTCGTCGCGTACGCGCGTTTTCAGCGTCACATCAGGCACGGAACGTCCCAGCATCGTCACTTCTCCCTTTCGGGCGCACGCTTCCCTGCGCGCGCCGATCTCTATATGCTCGCCACGCCGAGATGGCGCAAAGGGCATCTGCAGGGGGAAACACGCATGTCCGCATCACGATCCTTCGCGATATTCGCGCTTGGTCTGCTGATCTGGAATTTGATCGGCGTGGCGGCCTTCATCCTTCAATATACGGCGGATCTGGCGGCACTGGCGAAAAGCGATCCCTATACGGCACGGATATTTGCAGGGATGCCGGGTTGGGCCTGGGCGGCATATGCCGTGGCGGTCGGCGCAGGGACGCTGGGCGCTACGATGCTGCTGATGCGGAAGCGAGTGGCGGTGCCTTTGTTCGCGCTGTCCGTGATCGGCGTTGTCGTGCAGTTCGGGTACAGCTTCTTGGGTACGGATTTGCTAGCGGTGAAAGGGGCTGGCGCCGCGGCGTTTCCGGCGGTGATTTTGGTGATCGCGGTGGGGCAGTTGCTTTATGCGCAAGGGCTGCAGGCGAAGGGGGTGTTGCGGTAGGTGGGGCGTTATGGGTGGTTTGCTACCATCTCTCCTGGAACCGTTCGGTTCGAATAGGCTTCAAGCTTGTTGAGAAGCCGTTATCGAAAACGGGGTGCGTAACGCCATTTTCTCGCCTTCGCTTCTCGACAGGCTCGAAACGAACGGAAATTAATGGGTCCGCTTATGGTCGATAGTAATCGGTCCGCTTTCCTGCTCCGTTCGCGCCAAGCGATCGAAGCGGGCGTGCAACTGCGAAGGCATCCTGACTCAGGACGAACGGTGGTGGTGTGGACGCATTCAGAGGCCGCCGGCGATTGTCCGAACGGCGCTCAAATCTCCCCGCGCGCGCGGCGGATTTCGAACCATTTGCGGACATTCTGGTTGTGCTGTTCCAGCGTGTCGGCGAAGATGTGGCCGCCCTTCCCGTCCGCGACGAAATAGAGCGCGTTGGTGTCAGCGGGATGCAGTACCGCGAGGATGGACAGCCGGCCGGGGTTGGCGATCGGCCCCTTGGGCAGGCCCGTCATGGCATAGGTGTTATAGCCGTTGACGGCCGCGATCTCCGACTTCTTGATGCGGCGGCCGAGGGGCTTGCCCTTGGTGATGGGATAGATGATCGTCGGATCCGCCTGAAGCATCATGCCGCTTTTCAGGCGGTTGCCATAGACGCCAGCGACCATCGGCCGTTCGCCCGGCACGCCTGTTTCCTTTTCGACGATGCTGGCGAGGATGATGGCTTCCTTGGGCGACTTGGCGACCGTGTTAGGCGCGCGTTCGGCCCATAATTTATCGAGCGCGCGCGTCATTGCGTCCTGCATGCGCTTCAGCACGACGGCGCGGCTTTCGCCCTTGTCGAAGGCGTAGCTGTCGGGAAGCACGCTGCCCTCTGGCGGGACCGCGACATCGCCGGTCAGTTGGTCATTTGCCATCAACCGCTCGTGGACGAGGATGGAGGGCATGCCTTCGGGGATCGTTACGAGCCGGGTCAGCGTCTTGCCGCCCTGCAGGATGGAAAAGATGGCGGAGTTGCTCGCGCCCTTGGGGATCAGGAACTCGCCCGCCTTGATCGACCTGCCTCGGCCGAAGACCTTGGTTCGCGTGAGGAAGGCGTCGGCGGAGCGCACGACGCCTGCCTGCTTCAGCAGAACCGCAGCGTCGGCCACGGTGGCGCCTTCCGGCACGATGACACTGATATCCCGCGGCGCAGGACCCGCTTCGGTCCAGCCATAGACGAAACGAAACGCCACGAAGGCGGCGACGGCCAGGCCGATCGCGAGGATGCCAAGCCCGAACCGCCGCACGATTTTTATCCTCAGATCGCCTTCATGATGAGCGAGGCGTTGGTGCCGCCGAAGCCGAAGCTGTTGTTCAGCACCGCGCGCACCTTGCGTTCCTTGGCGACGTGCGGGACCAGGTCCACGCCCGCGCAGCTTTCGCTGGGCTCGTCAAGGTTGAGCGTCGGCGGCACGATCTGGTCGCGGATGGCGAGGATGCAGAAGATGCTTTCCACAGCGCCCGCGCCGCCCAGAAGGTGACCGATGGCGGACTTGGTGCTGCTCATCGACATGGTCGAGATATTGTCGCCGAACAAACGCTTGACCGCGCCCAGTTCCAGTTCGTCGCCAAGCGGGGTCGAGGTGCCGTGCGCGTTCACATAGTCGATGTCGGCGAGCGACAGACCCGACTTCTTGAGCGCCATTTCCATCGAACGGTAGCCGCCATTGCCCTCCGGATGGGGAGCGGTGACGTGATAGGCATCGCCCGAGAGGCCGTAGCCGATAACTTCGGCATAGATATGCGCACCGCGCTTCTTGGCATGCTCATATTCTTCCAGCACGACCACGCCTGCGCCCTCGCCCATGACGAAGCCGTCGCGGTTGACGTCATAAGGCCGCGAAGCCTTTTCCGGCGTGTCGTTGAACGCGGTCGACAATGCGCGCGCCTGGGCGAAACCGGCGATGCCGATCGGGCAGATCGCGCTTTCCGCGCCACCCGCCAGCATGACGTCGGCATCGTCCATCGCGATCATGCGGGCGGCATCGCCAATCGAGTGGGCGCCAGTCGAGCAGGCCGTGACGACTGCATGGTTGGGGCCCATCAGGCCATATTTGATCGAGACTTGGCCCGAAATCAGGTTGATGAGGCGACCATGGACGAAGTGCGGGGAAACGCGGCTCGGCCCCTTGTTTGCTAGCACCAGCGATTCGCTTTCGATGCCCGGCAGGCCGCCGATGCCCGAACCGATGGAGCAGCCAGCGCGCAGCCTTTCTTCCTCGCTCATATTGTCGAGGCCCGCGTCGCGGAGCGCCTGACTGGCGGCGGAAATGCCATAGACGATGAAGGGATCGACCTGCCGCTGAATCTTGTGATCGACGTCCAGGCCCGGATCATAGCCATATTCATGATCCGCGGGCTTCACTTCACAGGCGATGCGGCACTTATACTCGCTGGCGTCGAAGCGCGCGATCGTGGCCGCGCCGGACTTGGACGCGAGGATATTCTTCCACGTGGTTTCGACATCTCCGCCCAGGGGGCTTACCATGCCGAGGCCGGTTACGACGACGCGACGCATATATCTGCTCCGAAAATCTTCATAGGCTTGCGCCGCTCCTTAGCCGCTTCGACAGCGGTTGTGAACGGCGGTCCAGATACGAAAAAGCTCCCCAAGACCTGCTTTCGCGGGACAGGAGGAGCCATTCCCTTGCAAAAACGCAGGCGGCCCGGCCATTGGAGGCGGGCCGCGAGACGCTTTTACTGCTTGCTGTCGATGTAGTCGATCGCATCCTTGACGGTGGCGATCTTCTCGGCCGCATCGTCGGGGATCTCGACGCCGAATTCTTCTTCGAAAGCCATCACCAACTCAACGATATCCAGGCTGTCTGCGCCCAGATCGTCGATGAAGCTTGCGTCCTCGGTCACCTTTTCGGCTTCGACGCCCAGATGTTCGACGACGATTTTCTTAACGCGATCCGCGGTCTCACTCATGAGTGGTCCTTCTTACTGGGTATCGTTGATGGTTGTGAATATTTGTTAAGGCATGCCCTAGAGGCAAGGCCCGACAGAGGCAAGAGGCAAGAAACGATCGAAAAGCATGATTTCCCCCCATCCCATGTGCTTGGATGGCACAAGGCCGCCCCGTTGCAAATGGGAGAGCATGGGAAGTCGTCCGAATCGCCTCCCTCTTAAATCATCGCCATGCCACCATTTACATGCAACGTCTGGCCGGTGACATAGCCCGCTTCCCGGCTGGCGAGATAGACGACGGCCGCGCCAATATCCTCGCCTGCGCCGAGATCCCCGGCCGGAATCTTCTGCAGGATCGCACCCTTTTGCGCGTCATTGAGCGCGTCGGTCATGGCGGAGCGGATGAAGCCAGGAGCGACGCAGTTCACGGTGATGCCGCGGCTCGCCAGTTCCTGACCCAGCGACTTGGACATGCCGATGATGCCAGCCTTCGAAGCGGCATAGTTGCTCTGGCCGGGATTGCCGGTGACGCCCACAACCGAGGTGATCGAGATGATGCGGCCGAAGCGCGCCTTCATCATCGGCTTGGCGGCCGCGCGGGCGAGGCGGAAAGCGGCTTCTAGGTTAACGGAAATGACGTCCGACCATTCATCATCCTTCATGCGCAACACCAGATTGTCGCGCGTGATGCCGGCATTGTTGACGAGAATGTCGATCTTCCCGCCCAGCGCCTCAACCGCCTGCGGCACGAGAGCATCGACGGAAGCGGGATCGCTGAGGTTGCAGACCAGCGTCTTGTGGTTACCGCCCAGTTCGACGGCGAACGCCTTGAGCTTTTCCTCATTGCTGCCTGAAAGCGCGAGCGTCGCACCCTGCGCGGCGAGCGCCTTCGCGATGGCGGAACCGATACCGCCCGAAGCGCCCGTCACCAGCGCGGTCATGCCTGTCAGATCAAACATAGTCTCTTATCCTTATCTTTTCAGAATGCGCCGAGCGCCGCCTCGATATCATCCATGGTCACGACGCTGCGGACGGTGGCGTCGGGGGCGATGCGCTTGACCATGGGGCCGACGACCTTGCCGCCGAGTTCCACGAAGTCGGTGACGCCTGCTTCCCACATCGCTGCGATGGATTCGCGCCAGCGGACGCGGCCGGTCACTTGTTCAACGAGGCGCGCCTTGATCTCTTCGGGATCGGCGATCGGTGCGGCGAGGACGTTGGCGTAAACGGGCAGCAGCGGGGTAGCGACGGCGGCATTGCCCAGCGCTTCGCCCATCGCATCGGCGGCCGGCTGCATCAGCGGGCAGTGGAAGGGAGCGGAGACGGGCAGCAGTACGCCGCGTTTGATGCCATGGTCCTTGACCAGAGCGACCGCCCGCTCGATCGCGCCGCGGTGGCCGGAGATGACGACCTGCGTCGGATCATTGTCATTTGCGACGGTGCACACTTCGCCCTTAGCCGCGGCGTCGGCCAGCGCCTGCGCCTTTTCAATGTCCGCGCCGAGCAGAGCGGCCATGGCCCCCTCTCCCACCGGCACGGCCGCCTGCATCGCCTGTCCGCGAAGCTTCAGCAGGCGCGAGGTGGTGGTGATGTCAAAGGCTTCCGCAGCGCAGAGCGCGCTATATTCGCCCAGGCTGTGCCCAGCGACAAAATCGCCCTTCTCCGCCAGCGAGAAGCCGCCCTCGCGCTGCATCACGCGCAGCGTCGCCAGCGCATTGGCCATGATCGCCGGCTGTGCATTTTCGGTGAGGGTGAGGTCGCTTTCCGGACCTTCCACCATGATGCGGAACAAATGCTGCGACAGGGCGTCATCGACCTCCTGAAACAGTTCCCTCGCTGCCGGGCTCGCATCGGCCAGCGCCTTGCCCATGCCCACCGACTGGCTGCCCTGCCCCGGAAAAAGAAATGCCCTCATCATTCACCCCTTGCCGCCAGGCGCCCGCAAAAGCGCCATTTCCTAATCGTTACACTTTGAGACACAAATGCCGTTGAGGCACCCGGCCCGTTTCGGCAGTTTCCCCAATCGGACCGCCGCCACCCCCCAGGTGGCGTCCCTTTAACGATGACGGAGTGCAAGGAAAAGGTGCGATATCGCATTGCCTGGATCATCGGGACCGGCCTGACCCTATCTGCTTGTGCGGCAGGTCCCGATTACAAGGCGCCGCAGCCTGCCGCATTGGGGGTGCCCGCCACCTATTACGGCCAAGGCGGCAGCACGCCCGTCGATCAGGCGGAACTTGCGACCTGGTGGACGCGCCTCAACGATCCGGCGCTGAGCGGCCTGATCGATGAGGCGATCGCCGGCAATCTGGACATCGTCCAAGCGCAGGCGCGGCTACGTCAGGCGCGCGAATCCTTGAGGCAGGCGAACGCGGCCTTCCTGCCCCAGGTGAATGCGTCCGGTTCGGGCGGTCGCAACTATAGCAGCGCTGGCGGTGGCACCCGCGTGGTCGATGGCAATGTGGTGTCCAGCGGCTCAGGCAAATGGAGCAGCAGCTATTCGCTTGGCGCCAATGCCAGCTGGCAGATCGACCTGTTTGGCGAGCTTTCGCGCTCCGCCGAGGCCGCGCGGGCGGACCTTGTCGCGTCGGGCTATGACCTCGCCAATGTCCGGATGACGATCATCGCCGAACTCGTCACCAACTATGTGCAGGCTCGGCAGGCGCAGGCGCAGCTTCGCATAGCGCGCGAAACGCAGGCGATTCAGCGGGATAATTATAATATCGCCAACTGGCGGCTGCAGGCGGGGCTGGTGTCCTCTCTGGACGAGCAGCAGGCTCGGGCGCAATTGGCGCAGACCAACGCCACCATCCCACAGTTGGAAGCAAGCCTGCGCGGCAGCCTGAACCGCATTGCCGTGCTGACCGGTCAGGCACCGGGAGAGGCCACGCGGATGCTGGAGACGCCAGCGCCCATTCCCGTTGCTTCGGCCAACATCGCCACCGGCATTCCCGCCGATACGCTGCGCCAGCGGCCTGACGTTCGCAGCGCGGAAAGGGCGCTGGCCGCCGCCACCGCCAGGATCGGCATCGCGCAGGCGCAGCTTTACCCCTCGCTGGGGATCAGCGGGAATATCGGCACCAACGCCACATCGTTCAGCAACCTGTTCGACCTGATCACTGGCAGCGTCTTCGCCAATGTCGCGCAGCTGATCTTCGATGGCGGGAGGCTCGCGTCGCAGGTGCGTTCGCAAAGAGCCGCGACCGACGCAGCTTTTGCGGCCTATAAGCAAAGCGTCCTGACCGCGCTTGAGGATGTGGAAAACGCCATGGCGTCACTCACCAGCGCCCGCCAGCGCGCCGCGGAGTTTCGCATCGCCTTCGAAGCTTCCAACAACGCCGCTATTCTGGCGCGCAGCCAGTATCAGGCGGGCCTGATCGATTTTCAGACGCTTTCCACCAGCGAAACCACCCTGCTGAACGCGCGCAACAGTCTTGCCGCCGCGCAGGCTGACGAAGTCCTGGCCATCGCCCAACTTTACAACGCGTTGGGCGGCGGCTGGCAGAACATGGAAAACCGCCCGAATGAGCAATGATGTGAGCAAGGATCAGGACCTGGACGATTTTCTGGGGGCGCGGCCGGAAAAGCCGTGGCGCAAATGGGTGATGCGCGGCGCGATCGGCGTTGCGCTGCTGATCCTCATTCTCCTGCTCGCCCGCTGCTTTTCAGGCGATGACAGCCCAAATTACGCCACGCGCGAAGTGCGGCGCGGCGACCTGACCGTCACCGTGTCGGCGACCGGGAACCTGAAGCCCATCAATCAGGTCGATGTGGGTTCCGAACAGTCGGGCAAGATCACGCAGGTCTATGTGGATGTGAACGACCGGGTGACGAAGGGACAACGGCTCGCCGAACTCGATACGCGCCGCCTGGTGGATACAGTGAACCAGAATCGGGCGCAGGTTTCGGCGTCCCAGGCGAGCGTCGCACAGGCGCAGGCGCAGGTGGCGCTGGCGAAGGCGACGCTGGACCGGCAGCTCAACGTCTTCCGCCTGTCGGGTGGCCGCGTCCCTGCCAAGACGGAACTGGATGCGGCGCGGGCAGATTATCAGTCAGCCGTCGGCAATCTGCGCGCGCAACAGGCACAGGTAAGCGTGGCGCGCGCTCAGCTTTCGACAGCGCAGACCAATTTGTCCATCGCTCAGATCGTATCGCCTGTGACCGGCGTCGTGCTGTCGCGCGACATCGAGCCGGGCCAGACGGTGGCGGCATCGCTCAACGCGCCTGTCCTCTTCACCATCGCAGAGGACCTGACGCAGATGGAGGTCGAGGTTTCCGTCGATGAGGCGGACGTCGGTCAGGTGAAGGAAGGCCAGGCGGCGACCTTCGCCGTCGATGCCTTCCCCGGCCGCAGCTTCCCCGCGCGCGTGACGCGGGTGAATGTCGGCTCCAATGCCTCGAGCAGTTCCTCTTCCACCACCTCATCGGGCAGTAGCAGCACGGCCAGCACCAGCGGCACGGTGGTCGCCTATACCGCCGTGCTGGCGGTGGATAACAAGGATGAGACGCTGCGCCCTGGCATGACGGCCACGGCCGATATCGTGACGCAGGAGTTGAACAACGTCCTGCTGGTCCCCAACGCCGCGCTGCGCTTCAAGCCGAGCGCTGGGGATAAGGGCGGCGGCATTACCAGCCAGATCGTTCCCGGCCCGCGCCGCTTCCGCCGTGGCAATGCGCGACAGGTCAGCTTCGGCATCGGCAGCAGCCAGACCGTGTATGTCGTGGGCGCGGACGGCAAGCCCAAGGCCGTGTCGGTGGTCGTCGGCGCCAGCGACGGCGCGCGCACGGTGATCACCGGCGGCGACCTGAAGCCCGGCATGCGCGTCATCACCGGCCAGCTTGCGGCGGGGCAGGAACAGCCCGCCGAGGATAGTGCGAACGGCGGCGGACAGCAGCGCAATCGGGGCGGCCAGAGTAGCGAAGCGCGCGGCACCGGGCGGCGAAACGGAAGCTGAGGCGATGGATGATCCCATCATCTCCTTGCGCGGCGTAACCAAGGTCTATGGATCGGGGCCGACAGCCTTTCAGGCTCTGAAGGGCATCGACCTCGACATTGCGGAGGGAGACTTTGTCGCCGTCATGGGTCCGTCGGGCTCCGGCAAATCGACGACGATGAACATTCTAGGCTGCCTCGATGTGCCGACTGCTGGCGAGTTCCTGTTCAAGGGCCGTCATGTGGAAACGCTCGATCGCGATCAGCGCGCCTTGCTGCGGCGACGCTATCTGGGCTTCGTGTTCCAGGGCTTCAACCTGCTGTCCCGCACGACCGCGCTGGAGAATGTCGAATTGCCCCTGCTCTATCGGGGTGAGGACAAGAAGACGCGCTATGACGCAGGCATGGCGGCGCTGGATAAGGTGGGCCTGAAGGATTGGTGGGATCACACGCCGGCCGAGCTGTCCGGCGGCCAGCAACAACGCGTGGCGATCGCCCGCGCCATCGTGACCCACCCCGCCGTGCTGCTCGCCGACGAGCCGACCGGCAATCTGGATTCGGAAAGGTCGGTGGAGATCATGGAACTGCTGACCGACCTCAACAAGAATAGTGGCATCACGGTGCTGATGGTGACGCATGAGCCCGACATGGCGGCCTATGCCCGGACGATCGTGCATTTCAAGGATGGGCATGTGGACGGGATTGAGAATGGGGTGAGGGTGTGATTTCGCCCAAGACCTCCGTTCGCCCTGAGCTTGTCGAAGGGCTCAACTCCGCTTCCGACAAAAATGGGGCTTCGACAGGTTCAGCCCGAACGGCTCAGGGGGCTTCTTGCCGATGCTAGGCACGACCGTCATCCTCGCCTTTCGCGCGATCAACCGGCACAAGTTGCGCAGCTTTCTGACGACGCTGGGCATCATCATCGGGGTGGCGGCGGTCGTCACTATGGTGACGCTGGGCAATGGGGCGACCGCCGCGGTGCGCCAGCAGATCAGCTCGCTGGGCGCGAACGTGCTGCAGCTTCGCCCCGGTCAGGGCTTCGGCCGTGGCGGAGGCGGCCCGCGCCCGCCGGACTTCAAGCCCGCCGACCTTGCCGCGATCGAAAATCAGCTGACCGGCGTGCGCGCCGTTGCCCCGCTGGTCCAGTCGAGCGGCACCGCCATCTATGAAGGATCCAACTGGTCCACCACCGTCTATGGCACCACCGCCGCCTATTTCGAGGTGCAAAGCTGGAAGGCGGACGCGGGACGCCTGTTCATGCCGGAGGAGGAGGAAGCAGGCAAACCCGTCTGCATCATCGGCAATACGGTGCGCACCAACCTGTTCCAGGGCAGCGACCCCGTCGGAAAGCGGCTGCGCATCAAGGGTGTTTCCTGCCAGGTGATCGGCGCGCTGGCGACACGCGGGCAAGGCGGCTTTGGTGACCAGGATGATGTGGTCGTCATGCCGATCAAATTCGTGCAGCGCCGCTTCACCGGCGACCGCGACATCAGCCAGATCATGATCGCGGTGGATGATGCCTATGACACCTCCACCGTGCAGGCGAGCCTGGAAGAACTGGTGCGCGAGCGGCGCAAGGTGAAGCCGGGCGCGGAGGATAATTTCAACGTCTTCGACACCAAGCAGATCAGCGACACGCTGACCGGCACGACCACGATCCTGACTCAGATCGTCGCGGCGGTTGCTGCCATCTCCCTGCTGGTCGGCGGGATCGGCATCATGAACATCATGCTGGTGTCCGTGACGGAGCGCACCCGCGAGATCGGCATCCGGCTCGCCATCGGCGCCGTTGCGCGCGAGGTGCTGATGCAGTTCCTGGTCGAGGCGATCGTGCTGTCGTGCCTGGGCGGGATGATCGGCCTGTTCCTCGCCCTCATCGCATCGGTCGCCATCGCGCCGCTGATGCAGGTGCCTTTCATCTTCGATGTGAAGGTCAACCTGATCGCCTTCCTCTTTTCGGCGGCGATCGGCGTCGTGTTTGGCTATTTTCCGGCGCGACGCGCGGCGGCGCTCAACCCCATCGACGCGCTGCGGCACGAATGAGGCTGTTACAATTTCAGACAGTTAAGCCGCCGCTTTGGCACAAGCTTGCGACAAGTCTTGCCTAAATCTGTCTTCAACGCCGGAGCAACGGCGCGACAGACAAAAAAGCAAGGAGCAAGTGAGATGATCAAGAAACTACTGATGAGCCTGGCCGCAACGACCATGGTGGCAAGCCCGATGGTCGCCGCGCAGGCACAGGCCGCGCCGCATCGCGAAGTGACCCGCGTGGTAAAGCATGGCCCCCATGGCCACACGGTGGTGAAGCACAAGACCGTCGTGCGCAAGAATGACTATCGCCGCTGGAACAAGGGTCAACGCTTCGACCGCCGCTATGCCCGCGATTACCGCGTGATCAACAATTATCGCGACTATCGCCTGAACGCCCCGCCGCGCGGTTATCACTGGGTCCGCTCGGGCAATGACGCGGTGTTGGTGGCGATCACCAGCGGCATCATCGGCGCGGTGATCGGCAGCGCCATTCGCTAAGCCGTCCGCCAATATGGTGAAGCAGCGCCCCGGAGACATCTCTCCCTCCGGGGCGCTTTGCATGATCAAGGTTAAACACGAAATCTAAAGCGTTTCCGGGCGATATGGCCGCTGTGGGCGGCGTTATCAGGAAACATCATGTCCTTATACCAGATCATGTATATCAGCAGCGCTCAAGGGAGCGTGACGGCTGACCAGTGTGCGGCAATCGCCCGCGCCGCGGCAGTCCGGAACCGTCTGGCGGATGTAACGGGGCTGCTGCTGTTCAACAGCAAGCGCTTCATCCAGGTGCTCGAAGGTCCGCGGGCGGCTGTGGAGAGCGTCTATGAACGCATCCGCCAGGACGACCGCCATCGGGGCGTCGTGAAGCTTCGGGAAGCCGCAATTGACTCACGTGAATTTGGCGATTGGGGCATGGCCTATGATGATCCTGCGCAGCCTTCCGCCAATCTGAAGGACAAGGTCGCCGTCCTGCTGGATCGGGCCGGCGCATCGACCCGCGCCCATTTCATGGGTTCGGCAGAGATGCACCGCGGCTGAGGTTCGATCGCAGCCAGCATCCGCTTGCCTTTCACCTATGTTTCCGTCATAGGCGCCGCTTCGCACGCCACGAGGGTGACTCGCGGGCATGCGACAGACTGTTTTGAGACGACAGCCGGAGGGGCGTTCCACATGGGGTGGGCGTCAGCGATCGGCCAACAGATGAGGCAATACCCATGGCTCTTTACGAGCATGTGTTCCTTGCGCGCCAGGATCTGGCACAGGCGCAGGTGGACGCACTGGCGGAAACCGCCACCAAGATCGTCGAGGATAATGAAGGCAAGGTTACCAAGGTCGAGACCTGGGGCCTGCGCAGCCTCGCCTACAAGATCGCCAAGAACCGCAAGGCGCACTATGTGATGCTGAACATCGACGCCCCCGCCGGCGTCGTCGCGGAACTGGAGCGTCAGACCCAGATCAACGAAGACATCATCCGCTACATGACCGTGAAGGTCGATGAGCTGGAGGCCGGCCCGTCGGTCATGATGCGCAAGCAGGAGCGCTCCGAGCGTGGTGATCGCGGCCCCCGTGGCGATCGCGGTCCGCGCGAAGATCGTGGCGACCGTGGCCCGCGCCGCGATCGCGAAGAAGCCCCGGCTGGCGAATAAGGAGATCTGAAACATGGCACGCCCGTTTTTCCGCCGCCGCAAGAGCTGCCCCTTCGCCGCCAAGGATGCGCCGAAGATCGATTATAAGGACGTCCGTCTGCTGCAGGGCTTTGTGTCCGAACGCGGCAAGATCGTCCCCAGCCGCATCACCGCGGTGTCCGCCAAGAAGCAGCGTGAGTTGGCCCAGGCCATCAAGCGCGCCCGTCACCTGGGCCTGCTGCCCTACATCGTGAAGTGAGGGAGTAAGACTCATGGAAATCATTCTCCTCGAACGGATCGAGAAGCTGGGCGCCATCGGTGACGTCGTCACCGTAAAGGACGGTTACGCCCGTAACTTCCTGCTGCCCAACAAGAAGGCGCTGCGCTCCAACAATGCCAACAAGAAGGTCTTCGAAGCCAATCGCGCGAAGATCGAGGCCGACAACGCCGCTCGCCGCTCGGACGCCGAAAAGTCTGCCGAAGGCGTCAACGGCAAGCAGATCATCCTGATCCGCCAGTCGTCGAACGCCGGCCACCTCTATGGTTCGGTCGCCGTCCGTGACGTCGTCGAAGCGCTGCATGCCGATGGCGTAACCAACGTGACCAAAGCGATGATCGTGCTGGAACGCCCGATCAAGACCCTGGGCCTTTTCGACGTCAAAGTCGCGCTGCACCCGGAAGTCGTCACTACCATCCAGGTGAACGTCGCCCGCTCGCCCGAAGAGGCCGATCTGCAGGCGCAGGGCGTGGACGTGATGGCTGACCTGTTCGAAAAGGACGAGGCCGGCTTCACCGAAGATTATGATCCGAATGCGGAGCCCGGCGAGATCGCCGTGGAGGCCGAAGAAGCTCCGGCTGAAGAAGCCTGAGTTTCCCAACGGATTGAAAGAAAGCCGCCCCTCACCGGGCGGCTTTTTTATGGCTGCGGCCGAATGGCCGAAGGAACGACCGAACAATCGCCAGTCTTTAGAGGAGATGACTTTTCAGAGCCTCGAGATGCCTTCGCTCGACCTGAGCTTTTGATGCCTGTCCAAGCATCAAAAGCGATCATGTGCCTGCTTTGGAGGTTTACAGGCTGCCCATAGCGGATGGCATGTTTCCTTCATGCCGGGATCGAGTGGCGTCCTGCCTCTTCAGAAAACCAGAGGCTCCGACATTCGAACGAGGCAAGTGGCTCGTTCTATCAGCTTGAGCGGGCTGGCTGATGCAGGCTCATCAATAATCGATACGGACGTGCACCTGCGATTTATCGACACCGGCGTGCTGCGCAATCTGGCGCTTTGCCGCGTCGATGACCTCATGAAGCTGCTGCCCCCCATGCGCACCCTCAGCAGGACGAGACTCGCGCGGCGCAGCGGCCGTTTCGCCGAGCAGCAACTGCTGTTCCGTCAGGCCGAACACCTCCGCCAGGATGATGAGGCTCTTGCGCCGGGGCATCGTCTTGCCCGATTCCCATGCCCAGAGCGAGGGCTTGCTGAACCCCGTCCGCTCCGACAACGCCGCCCGGCTAAGGCCGCGTTCGCGGCGCAGGCGGCGCAGGCGTTCCGGGAGCATTTCCGGGCCATTGCCCTGCACGACATGATCGACCGGACTTCCGTTGCTGCGCTTGCTGCTACGCAGCCGCGTGGCGCTTACGGCCGCTTGCGGCAGCGCTTCATCGAAGCGGCAACCGAACAGCGGATCATCCTGCCACACCACGCGAGTGGCGACCGTCCCGGCTTCGGGTAGAGACACCAGCACGACCTGGCCAAGCTTCAACTTCGACCGGGTTTCGATCAGCATGCCCGCCGTCGAGATGTCGTGGACCGTGACGTCCGCAGGCTCGTTGCCCAGCGCCCCCGGCACTTCCAGACGGATAGGCCAGCGCGCGGTCTCGCGCTTTTCGCCGGTTGCCGGCGATTGCTCTATAACGGGGTCGATAGACATGCCGCCATGAGTGCCACGGCGAAGGTTTCCAGCAGGTTAACAGCTGCCTAAATCTTGGTCCGATATGAGACGCGAAAGCTATCTCTGCTTAATCCACTGCACTCCGGTGTCGCCCGAATCTCCGAGGAAATTGACAGCCCCCTTCCCTCGCCGCCCCAACCTGCTCTATGGCGAAGGCCATAATTCCCAAGGGGAACCACAACTTGATCCTTGACCTCGCCGCCGCCGCTTCGGGCGCCATCCATTTCGATCAGCTGGGGCTCAGCCCGGTTGCGCTGGACCTCGGTTTCTTCACGCTCAAATGGTACAGCCTCGCCTATCTGGCGGGCATATTGGTCGGCTACTGGTATCTGCTGAAGCTAGTCGCCCAGCCCGGATCCCCCATGGCGCGGCGGCATGCCGACGACATGATCTTTTACGCGACGCTAGGCATCATCATCGGCGGACGGCTCGCCTATGTCTTTTTTTACCAGCCGGAAATCCTGCGCAATCCGCTCGATGTCTTCAAACTGTGGAATGGCGGCATGTCTTTCCATGGCGGGGTGATCGGCGTGTCGCTTGGCGTGCTTTACATGGCGCGAAAGGAAAATCTGTCCTGGCTTCGCATCCATGACTATGTCGCCTGCTGCGTGCCTTTCGGCTTGTTCTTCGGCCGCCTCGCCAACTTCGTGAATGGCGAGCTGTGGGGCAAGGAGACAGACGTTCCCTGGGCGGTGATCTTCCCCACCGGCGGCCCCTTCCCTCGCCATCCGAGCCAGCTTTACGAAGCCTTTTTCGAAGGCATCGTCCTGCTCCTTATCCTGGCCTTCGCCTTTTGGAAGACGCGAGCGCGGTACAAGCCGGGCCTGCTGGTCGGCCTGTTCCTGTTTTTCTACGGGCTGTTCCGTTTCGGCATCGAATATTATCGGGAGGCCGACGCGCAGTTGATGGAGTTCGCGGCGCGCACCGGCCTTCATATGGGCCAGTGGCTGTGCGTGCCGATGATCCTGGGCGGCCTCTACCTCATCGTGACGGCGAAGGGCCGCCGTGTCCGCGTCGAACCGATCGCCGGCAGCGCGAGTGTCAGCTGAACCGCTGACGCTGGCGGAGCGCCTCGCCCGCCAGATTGACGCGGGCGGGCCCATTTCGGTCGCCCACTATATGGCCGAGGCGAACCAGCATTATTATGGCACCCGCGACCCGCTGGGGACCGCGGGCGATTTCACCACCGCGCCTGAAATCAGCCAGATGTTCGGCGAACTGATCGGCCTGTGCCTTGCCGATGTTTGGATGCGGTCGGGCGGCCGGCCGCATGCGCTTTATGTCGAGCTGGGACCGGGACGCGGCACGCTCGCATCCGATGCGTTGCGCGCGATGGGAAACATAGGCTTCACCCCTCCGCCCCATTTCGTCGAGACCAGCCCTACTCTGCGCGAGCGGCAGCGGTTGGCGCTGCCGATGGTTTCTCACCATGAGGCGGTCGGGACCCTGCCGGAAAATGCCCCGCTGCTGGTCGTAGCCAATGAGTTTTTCGACGCGCTGCCCGTGCGCCAGATCGTGCGCAGCGATGCCGAATGGCGGGAACGGGTAGTGCGGACCGATGAGGCTCAGCCCGGCCGATTCGAAGCGATGCCGGGCTACCGCCGCGTCGAATCGGGTATTCCCGCCATAGCGGCCGATGCGCCGGACGGAGCGATTTTGGAGATGCCCCTGGCCGGAACCGCCATCGCGCTCGACCTTGCCCAGCGCATCGCCCGGCAGGGGGGCGCCGCGATCATCATCGACTATGGCTATGAAGGCCCGGCGGTCGGCGATACGCTGCAGGCGGTGCGAGGACATCAGTTCGCCGATCCGTTTCAAGACCCCGGCGAGAGCGACCTGACGACCCATGTCGATTTCACCATGATCGGCAATATGGCGCGGCAGGCGGGGCTAAGAGTGCTTGGCCCCGTAGGCCAAGGCGCATTCCTGCGCCAGCTGGGCATCGACGCCCGGGCCGATCAGCTGGCGCGTACGGCGCCCGCGCGGGCGGCGGAGGTAGAGGCCGCGCGCGTCCGGCTGACTGCGGATGACGCAATGGGCACGCTGTTCAAGGCGATGGCCTGGGTGCACCCGGAATGGGCGGACCCTGCGGGATTTGAATAGCGCTTGACCTCGTTCAAGACCATCCAATCCGCTCCGGCTGAGCGTGTTGGAGCCGTCCCGTAATTCCGAAGAAGTGGAATCCTTCGATACGCTCAGGGCGAACGGCTTGTCGATCCAGCGTTATCCGTTTCTCGACTGCGCTCGAAACGAACGGGGGACGGAAGGAAATCAGGCGGCCTCAATCTTCCTGATGATAGCGGCTTAGCCTGCGGATGAAGCCGATAAGGCCGGTCTGACGGCTGCGCTTCATGCGTTCGGCGTGCAGGATCGTCTGCACGCGCTGGAAACAATCCTCCGCATCGACATTGCACAGCACATAGTCATAGCCGTCCCAGTGCGCGATTTCATTGGCGGCCCGCGACATGCGGCCTTCGATCACTTCCTCGCTGTCCGTGGCGCGGCCGCGCAGGCGTCGTTCCAATTCCTCCATTGAGGGCGGCAGGATGAACACCCGCACAACGTCGCCACCGGCGATCTGATGCAGTTGCTGCGCGCCCTGCCAATCGATGTCGAACAGTACGTCGCGGCCGCTCTTCAGCATCGCTTCGACGGGCGCACGGGGGGTGCCATAGCGTTGGCCGAACACATGCGCCCATTCGAGGAATTCATGATCCGCCGTCATCCGGCGAAACTCTTCCAGATCGACGAAATGATAATCCTTGCCCTCAACCTCGCCCGGCCGCATCGGCCGCGTCGTCGCGGACACGGACATGGCAAGGTCCGGCTCTGCGGCCAGAAGCTTTCGCGCAATGGTGGATTTGCCCGCGCCAGATGGCGAGGAAAGAACGAAGAGCACGCCACGCCGCTTGAAATCGGGCGCCTCGATAGGGATGCTGTCGGCCATGGCCGCTAGTGACGCCGTGGAAAGCATTTGGCAAGAGGCCGCGCAGGGGGACGATCTTTTGAGACGCAAGGCTATCCGCAACCGGCGGGGTTTTCTAACGGCTGGGGTCATCGCCCTGCTAACCTGCGCGCTGCTGTTCCTGATGGCGCGGCCGCCCATCTGCACCTGCGGCTATGTCGAAATGTGGCATGGTGCGCTCGACAGCGGCAACAGCCAGCATATCGCGGACTGGTACAGCCTGAGCCATGTGATCCACGGCTTCCTCTTCTACGCGGCAGCGCGGGCGGTGATGCGGCGGCAACCGATCGGCCCGCGCCTGGCCCTCGCCGTTCTCGTCGAATGCGTGTGGGAGATATTGGAAAATTCGCCAATCATTATCGATCGCTATCGCGCGGCGACCATTGCACTGGGCTATAGCGGCGACAGCATCCTGAATTCGATGAGCGACATTGGCATGATGACGCTGGGCTTCCTGTTTGCCGCCCGTGCGCCGGTATGGGTGACGGTCTGCGCGGGGATCGCGCTGGAACTGATCGCGCTCGCCGTGATCCGCGACAACCTGACGCTTAATGTGCTGATGCTCGCCTGGCCGATTGATGCGGTGAAGCTTTGGCAGTCGGCGCTTTAGGGCTTGGACGCGCGGGTCTTTCGCGCCTGTCCGATCGGCACCGGCTCGCCGCTGAGGTCAGGCAGCGCCTTGGTGCCCCGCTTGCTGTCCAGATCCCGCTTGGTTTCATACGCCTTGCCCGCGAGATAGGCTCCCGTCACGAACAGTGCGCCCAGCGGGTGTCGCATGATCAGACGCTTTGCGCCGATACCGGCGACCAGGCCGACGACGCCCTTCTTGCCCGTCGCCGCCGCCACGCGTGCCGCGACCACCGCCGCGCCCAGACGCGCCGTCTTTCGCAGCAGGCCAGCCTTGCGCGGCGGGCGGATGGTGACAAGCGGCTGTTTGGAAGCGATCTTCTTCATACTGCCCTCAATGTATTGCAGAAGCGGCGGTTCCGCCAGTTCACACCATATTTTCCGGCCTGACCAGCCGGTCGAAGCTGTCCTCGTCGATGAGCCCGAGCGCAAGTCCCGCCTGCTTGAGCGTCAGCCCTTCCCCATGAGCATGTTTCGCGATCTTGGCCGCATTGTCATAACCGATCTCAGGCGCGAGCGCCGTCACCAGCATGAGGGAACGATCGACCAGCTCGGCAATCCGCTTCTCATTGGCTTCCAGCCCATCGACGCAGCGTTCAGCAAAGCTTTCCATGCCGACGCTCAACAGATGGATGGAGCGCAAAACTGCCGCGCCGATCAGCGGCTTGAACACGTTGAGTTCCAGATGCCCCTGAAGCCCCCCGACCGTCACCGCCTGGTGATTGCCGATGACCTGCGCCGCGACCATGGTCAGCATTTCACATTGGGTCGGATTGACCTTGCCCGGCATGATCGAACTGCCCGGTTCGTTGGCGGGCAGATCCAGTTCGCCAAGCCCCGAGCGCGGGCCGCTGCCAAGCAGGCGAATGTCATTGGCGATCTTCGTCAGAGCCACAGCCAGCGTGGAAAGCGTCGAAGAAAGGTGGACCAAGGGATCGTTCGATGCCAGCGCCTCAAACTTATTGTCGGCGGTGCGGAACGACAGGCCGGTGATCGCGGCGATTTCCCGCGCCATAGCGATGCCGAAACCTTCGGGCGCGTTGAGGCCGGTGCCAACCGCCGTGCCCCCCTGCGCGAGCGCCATCATGCCGTGCATCACAGCCGGCTCGATCCGCTTGCGGCAGCGGTAGAGTTGGTGCGCGTAGCCGGAAAATTCCTGGCCCAGCGTCAGCGGGGTCGCGTCCTGTAGATGGGTGCGACCGATCTTGACGATATCGCCCCATGCCTGCGCCTTGGCATCCAGCGCCTTATGAAGACGGTCGAGCGCCGGGAAAAGCTGATCCGTTGCGGCGCGGGCGGCGGCGATATGGAGTGCGGTGGGGAAGCTGTCGTTGGAAGACTGGCCCATGTTCACATGGTCGTTGGGATGCACGGGCGACTTTCCGCCGCGCTTGCCCGTCAGTGCTTCGTTGGCGAGGCCCGCGATCACCTCATTGACGTTCATGTTCGACTGCGTGCCGCTGCCGGTCTGCCAGATGACGAGCGGAAATTGATCGTCATGACCGCCCGCCACTACTTGCGCCGCCGCCGCTTCTATTGCTTCGGCCAATTCGGCCGCGAGACCTTCGGTGCGATTGACCCGCGCGGCGGCCTGTTTGACGATGGCGAGGGCGTGGACGATGCCGATCGGCATGCGCTCCGTCATGCCAAAGGGGAAATTTTCGATGCTGCGCTGGGTCTGTGCGCCCCAATAGGCGCTGGCGGGCACCTCTACGGCGCCGATGCTGTCGGTTTCGGTGCGGCTATCCATGCAACGGCTCCCAGCGCGGTGAGGTTGGAAGCCAATTTGGGAGGTGATCCGGCTATTCGCCAGCCTTTATTTCTTCTTGCCGAAATCCACGGTGACGACGTTCGAGCCGTCCTCGCTTTTGACCTGCGGCGCGTCATTTTCCGCTTCTTCGTGCGGTTCGGGCGATCCGTCGGACTGCACCTGAAACTGAAGCGCGAAATTCACCGCGGGATCGACGAAGGCCGTGATCGCGGCGAAGGGGATGACGAGGTGCGCCGCTACCTGATTGAAGGTCAGGCTGACCTCGAACCCGTCGCCGCCAACCTTCAGGTCCCAGAATTTATTCTGGAGCACGATGGTCATTTCGTCCGGGAATCGTTCCACCAACTGCTTGGGGATCGCGACTCCCGGCGCCTGAGTCTTGAAGGTGATATAGAAATGATGCGTGCCCGGAAGACCGCCGGAACGCTCAACTTCGCCCAGCACGCGGCCGACCACGGCGCGCAGGGCCTCCTGCACGATTTCGTCGTAGGGAATCAGGCTGTCGGGCAAGTCGTCGCTCATGCCCAATGTCCTAACGGCGCCGCGCGGCGGGTCAAGTGCGCCCCACACATGCAACGCCACATTGCATGCCGCACCCACTTCGGTATAGGGCGCAGCCATGCGCACGGCCGAAATTCACCGCAACACTGCGGAAACGCAGATCGACGTGACCGTCAACCTGGACGGCACTGGCGTCTATACCGTTTCTACCGGCATAGGCTTTCTCGATCACATGATCGAGCAGCTTTCGCGTCACTCGCTGATCGACATGGATGTGAAGACGGTCGGCGACCTGCACGTGGATCAACATCATACGACCGAGGACACGGCGATCGCGATCGGCGAGGCGGTGGCCAAGGCGCTGGGCGACAAGCGCGGCATCACCCGGTACGGCAGCGTCTATTCGCCGATGGATGAGACGCTGAGCCGGGTGTCGCTCGACATTTCGGGACGGCCCTGGCTGGTGTTCAAGGCGGACTTCACGGTCCAGCGCCTCGGCGAGTGGGATACCGAGATGATCGAGCATTGGTTCCACAGCTTCGCGCAGGCTGCCGGGATCACGCTGCATGTCGAAAATCTCTACGGCAGCAACAATCACCATATTGTCGAAAGCTGCTTCAAGGGCCTTGCCCGCGCGCTGCGCCAGGCGGTGGAGATCGATCCGCGCAAGGCGGACGCGATCCCATCCACCAAGGGGATGCTGTGACCGCTCTCACCCTCATCGATTACGGCGCAGGCAACCTCCATTCGGTCCACAATGCCCTGCGCAAGGCTGGGGCGAGCGATGCCGTCATTACCGCCGACCCTGCCGTGGTAGCGAGGGCGGACCGCATCGTGCTGCCTGGCGTGGGCGCTTTTCGCGCCTGCATGGATGCGCTTTCCGCCATTCCCGGCATGATCGATGCGATGAATGAAGCGGTGGGCCAGCGTGGCACACCTTTCCTTGGCGTCTGCGTGGGGATGCAGCTGCTCGCCGATGCGGGTGAGGAGTTCGGGCGGCATGCGGGACTTGGCTGGATCCCGGGCACCGTGCGGCTGATCGAGCCCACCGATCCGGCGATCAAGGTGCCGCATATGGGCTGGAACAAGGTAAGCCTGAACGGAACGCCCCCTTTGCTGGAGACAGGCGAGGCCTATTTCTTGCACAGCTATCATTTCGAAGCTGCCGATCCCGCCCATATCGCGGCGGTCACCGATCATGGCGGGCCGCTGGTCGCCGCGGTTGCGCGCGACACCATCATCGGCTGCCAGTTTCACCCGGAAAAGAGCCAGACCTATGGCCTTTCCTTCCTGTCCCGTTTTCTGGAGTGGCGTCCGTGAGCCCGCTCCCCGCTAGGTATATCTGATGTCCCTGATCGTCTTCCCCGCCATCGACCTGAAAGGCGGCCAAGTCGTCCGCTTGGCCGAAGGCGACATGAATCGCGCCACCGTTTATGGCGACGATCCCGCCGCTCAGGCGCTGATCTTTGCCGAGGCAGGAGCCGAGCATCTCCATGTCGTTGATCTTGACGGCAGCTTTGCGGGCCACGCGGTCAATGCCGAGGCGGTCGAGCGGATCGTCGAGGCCTTCCCCGGCCATGTCCAGTTGGGCGGCGGCATCCGCAATCGTGAAGCGGTCGAGCGCTGGTTCGACCTGGGCGTGTCGCGGATCGTGATCGGCACTGCCGCGCTCAAGGACCCCGAGTTCGTGAAGGCCGCCGCGCGCGATTTCCCTGGCGGCATCGTCGTGGCGGTCGATGCGCGCGACGGCTTCGTCGCGACGAACGGCTGGGCCGAAAAGTCCGACATGCCGGTTGCCGATCTTGCCCGCCGTTTCGAAGATGCGGGCGTCGCAAGCCTGCTCTTCACTGACGTTGGCCGCGACGGGCTGCTCAAGGGCTGCAATATCGAAGCGACGGTGGACCTCGCCCGCTCGACCAACATTCCGGTGATCGCCAGCGGGGGGGTTGCGGGGATCGCCGATATCCGCATCCTCAGCCTCCACGCCGACGAAGGGATCGAAGGCGTCATCACTGGTCGCGCGCTGTATGATGGGCGGCTTGATCTGAAGGCAGCGCTGGCGGTGGCGAAGGCCGCAGCATGACAAAAGCTCTCCGCTATTCCGTCCGCTGCGAGCGAAGTCGAGAAGCTCTCGCTCAGCGGTCCCCGACTTCGCTCGAACCGAATGGACGTTGGAAGATCGAAGCATGACGGTTTGCACCCGCGTCATCCCTTGTCTGGACGTCGCCAATGGCCGCGTGGTGAAGGGCGTCAATTTCGTCGATCTGCGCGATGCGGGCGATCCGGTCGAACAGGCGCGCGTCTATGACGCGGCGGGCGCGGACGAGCTTTGCTTCCTCGATATCACCGCCAGCCATGAGCAGCGCGGCACCATATTGGATGTGGTGCGCCGGACCGCCGAGGTATGCTTCATGCCGGTGACCGTGGGCGGCGGCGTACGCAGCCCGGAGGACGCGCGGGCGCTGCTGCTTGCAGGGGCGGACAAGGTGGCGGTCAACAGCGCCGCTGTCGCGCGACCCGAAGTGGTGGCCGACATCGCGGACCGCTTCGGCAGTCAGTGCGTTGTCGGCTCCGTGGATGCACGCCGCGTGGGCGAAGATCGCTGGGAGATATTCACCCATGGCGGCCGCAAGCCGACCGGCATAGACGCTGTGGAACATGCGGTGAGGCTCGCGCGACTGGGTGCGGGAGAGTTGCTCGTCACCTCCATGGATGGGGACGGCACCAAGCAGGGCTATGACCTCGCCCTTACTCGCACCATCGCCGATGCAGTCTCGGTCCCGGTCATCGCCAGTGGGGGCGTAGGCACGCTCCAGCATCTGGTCGAAGGCGTGATCGAAGGCCATGCGAGTGCCGTGCTGGCGGCCTCCATCTTCCACTTCGGGCAGCATACCGTCGCCGAAGCGCATCAAGCGCTCGCCGCTGCAGGCGTGCCCGTCCGCAACTTTTGATTGACGCGCCCCGCGCCGGGCGCTTGATGAGGCCCATGCGATCGACCCTCTTCGACCTGGAAAAGACCATCTGCCAGCGGCGGACCGCTGACCCCGCCCAATCCTATGTGGCGAAGCTCACCGCGCGCGGACGTGGCAAGATCGCACAGAAGGTTGGCGAAGAAGCGGTGGAGACCGTCATTGCCGCCATGACGTCAGACAAAGATGGCGCAATCGGCGAAAGCGCCGATCTGCTCTTCCACCTGCTCATCCTGCTAGGCGACATGGGCATCCCGCTCGACGCTGTGCTGGACGAACTCGACCGCCGCGAAGGCGTGTCCGGCATCGCCGAGAAAGCATCGCGTCCGCCGGATTAGTTCCGCCACCGGAAAGCCCGCCCGCGTTTCCTGTTCGCACCCAGCGCAAACAGGGACAGGAGGGCGTATGATAAGGACGGTCGGCGGCGGGCTTTTGGGCGGCTTTGCGCTGTTTGTGGTCCGCTTTATTTTCTGGGGAACGCCGCTCAGCGCCCTTGCATTCCACCGCGCGGGCGAGGCGCCAAGCGCCAATTTACAGGCCGCAATGGCGCAAGCGCTGACACAGACGGGCACCGGCGTCTATGTGGTGCCCGATCCTGCCAGCGCGCAGGGTACAATCCTCTATGGCAAGGGTCCGGTTGCGACGATCTTCTACAATGTCAGTGGATTTCCCGTCACCGATAGCGCTGCGCTTATCGGCGGTCTGATCTTGGCGCTGGTGGTCGGCATGGTGATCGCCTTCGCCCTGCGGTTTACGGCCACGGATTTTGGTGACCGCTCGCGGATTGCGATCCTCTTCGCCTTGGCGGCAGTCTTGTGGCTGGACGTGGCCCAGGCGGTGCTCAGCCACGCGCCTTGGGGCTATATCCTTTACCTTGCCTTCAGCGATTTCATCGCGCTGGCCGCAGCGGGCGTGATCGCGGCGAAGCTCATGGAGAGCGGGGTGGTCGCGACCACCGACGCTGGGACGCTGCACTAATCGCGGCGCATTGCCTCCGCCGCCAGCCGGATCATGCAGGCGGCGTGGCGCCGCGCCACTGCCATCCGATCCTCGCCATAGCCGCCACCCATGGTACTGGCGAGCGGGATGCCGCGCCGCCGCGCTTCCCGCATCACGGCGCGATCCCGCGCCGCCAAGCCGGCATCGCTCAGCGCGAGACGGCCGAGCTTATCTTCCGCATGGGGATCAACGCCTGCCTGATAGAGGACAAGGTCGGGCTCGAAGGCGTCGAGCGTATGGGGCAGCACCTCCATCAAGGCCGCCATATAATCCTGATCGCCAGCACCATCAGCCAATTCGACGTCCAGCGACGATCGCGCCTTGCGAGCCGGGAAATTCTTTTCCGCATGGATCGACAAGGTGAACACATCCTCCCGGCCAGCCATCAACCGGGCGGTGCCGTCGCCCTGATGGACGTCCAAGTCCAGGATCAGGATGCGGCGCGCGTCTCCTTCCGCGATCAATCGATTCGCCGCGATGGCCAAGTCATTGAACACACAATAGCCTGCCCCGCTGTCATATAGCGCATGGTGACTGCCGCCCGCTGCGTTGGCCGCATAGCCATGGGCCATCGCCAGTTTCGCCGCTGTCCAGGTGCCTCCGGGCGACAGCATCGACCGCCGCATGATCCGGTCGGTTACGGGAAAGCCGATCCGCCGCTCCTTTTCAACCGGGACGCTCAGCGCCGCGACCTCCTCCACATAGGCGGGATCGTGTACCGCCTCGATCCAGTGGCGCGGGATCGTTACGGGTTCATGTACGGTAAAGGGGGCTCCGCTTACCTTAAGCGCTTCCATAACAAGCCCATATTTATCGAAGCGAAAGCGGCTCCCCGCTGTGGCGGGAGAGACATAGGCAGGATGGTGAACGACATGGAGCATCATCTTTTTCCGCTATGGAAGTTTGAACGATGGGGGCTTTGCGCTATCTGGTCCAGCATGAACCGTCCCGATTTGATCCGTTTCTGCGTCGCTCCCCTGCTCGGCCTTGCCGCCGCGCCAGCTTTCGCACAGCCACCCGCCGTCGCGCCGACCTTGCCCGCGCCCGCGCCGCCGGTGATCGCGCCCCCGGCCTTGGTTACGCCGCCGCCGGTGCCGATCCCAACGCCATCGGCTGCACAGCAGGTCTGGCTCAACAATTGGCTGAAGGGCGGCGCGGAACAGGGGCTGATGGCGCGCAGCAAGGCGACGAGCTCACTTGCCAGCGACGCGCTGATCTCCGCCGTGCTGGACAGGGCCAAGGCGCTCAGCACCGGGCGGGTCGATACCGCCGACTTCCTCAACATCTGGGCGCTGCGACCCGCTGCCTTCGATCCCCGCCCCGGCCTTGCCCGCGCGATCGCCGAAGATCGCCTGCCGCAATGGGCCGCTGGTCTGACGCCGCCCTATTCGGGCTATGACGGTCTGCGCCGTGGCCTCTCCAATTATGAGCGGATACGCGATGCTGGCGGCTGGCCCGTGCTGACGGCGAAGTCGGCGCCCGACGCGGTCCGCAAGCGGCTCGCCATCGAGGATAAGACCGTCCAGCCCGGCGAGAAGCTGGTGGATGCCCTGCAGCGGGCGCAGCGCCGCTACGGGCTCAATCCTACCGGCCTGCTCGACGCGCGGACGCTGAAGGAGCTGAATGTTCCGGTTGAGGATCGCATCGGCGCGATCATGGCGAATATGGAGCGGTGGCGCTGGATGCCGCGTCAGTTGCCGGTCAATCGCGTGCAGGTGAACATCGCCGCCGCCGTCCTCACCGTGTTCGAAGGCGACCAGCCGGTTACGTCGATGCGGGCGGTAACGGGGGCCCCCGACAATGCGACGCCGATGCTGACATCCAGCATCCATTCGATCGTCGTCAATCCGCCGTGGAACGTCCCCTCCTCCATCGCGAAGAAGGAACTGTGGCCCAAGGGCCGGACCGCCCTGCTGCGGCAGGGATACAAGATCGTCGGCACCCCGGAAACCGGCGAGCGGATCGTGCAACCCGCCGGGCCAAGCAGCGCGCTCGGGCGGTTGAAGTTCGACTTCAACAATCCCTTCGCCGTCTATCTGCACGACACGCCTGCCCGCGCGAAATTTTCGAGCTACGACCGGCTCGCCAGCCATGGCTGCATCCGTCTCGAAAAGCCGGTGCCGTTGGCCGAACTGATGCTGCAGGACGACCCGAAGCTGTCGGGCCAAGTGCAGTCGCTGATCGATACCGGCAAGACGCAGCGTGTGCAGTTGCCCAAGGAAGTGGCAGTCTATCTGCTTTACTGGACCGCTTTTTCCAGCAGCAACGGCACGATGAATTTCCGTTCCGACCCCTATGGCTGGGACAAGCTGCTCGCCCAGAAGATCGAGGCGTCGAGCCGCCGACTGGACCCCATGGCTGCCCCTGCGGCCACCATCGCTTCGAAGGATTAAGACCCAAATGCGCAAGATTGCCCTCGCCATTCTGGCTGGCTCGCTCGCCCTTTCCGCCTGCGGAAAAAAGGAAGAGGAAGCGCCCACGACCAACAATCTGGTCGAGCCGCCGGTAGAAAATGTGATTATCGAGGAACCCGAAGCGCCGCTGCCGCCGCCCTCGAACAATGCCGCCGCCGCGGAACCCGCGCCGCCGCCGAGCATTTCGGAACAGCAGCAGATTCAAGACGATGCGGAGGCGACCGGCATGACGGCGCGGCTCGACAATCAGCCGTCCGAAAGCAGCAACTCGACCAATTGAGCCAAAGGCTGGCCGCCTTCGGACGAATGGCGGCCGCCTCTCCCCGCCCCGGTCTTGGACTGCCCGGGCGTCTTTGCTATATTGGGCACCATGGATCGCCGCAGTTTTACGAAGCTCGCTTTGAGCGGGCTCGCCTTTTCATTTTTGGCCGATAGCGCTGGGCGGGCTGCCCTGACGGGTGTGCCGCAGCCCTCTGCGCCGCTACCGCCTCCTCCCACGCCCCATCCGGTAACGCCGCTGGCAAAGCAGCCCTATGCCAATCTGCTCGACCGGGCAAAGGCCGCAATGGATCAACATTCCCACATGTTCGCGCTACGGGACCGCGTTGCCTTGGCCGATTTTGACGCTCCCTCGCGGGAGTTGCGCTTTCACATCGTCGATCTGGTCGGTGGCCATTCCAGCTCCTATCTGGTCGCCCATGGCCGCGGCTCGGATCCGGCCCATTCGGGTTGGCTCCAGACCTTCTCGAACGAGCCCAATTCGCTCGCCAGTTCGGCAGGCGCCTACAAGACGGGCGAAATCTACGAAGGGCAGCATGGCCGAGCGATGCGCCTCACGGGGCTCGATCCTCAGAACAACAATGCGGAAATGCGGGCGATCGTGGTGCACGGCGCGGACTATGTGAGCGAGGATCATATCGCCACCTGGGGCAAGATCGGCCGTAGCGAAGGTTGTTTCGCGGTGGCGCGCCACATGCTCCCCCAGTTGCTGGGGCTGCTTGGGCCAGGGCGGATGGTCTATGCGAACAAGCTGAGGTCGGCTGAGGCTTAAGACCGAGCTTGCCCGTGGCGAGACGCCAAGCTCGCGGCTACTCGCTCACCAACGCGCAAAATCGCCGGGCCATCGCAAACTCGTCCCGCCGCTTGGCCGAGCGAGCGGCAGCTTCGGCATCCTCGCCCCATTGCTCGATTTCCCAGGCTTCATCGATTTCCGACGCCGTCCAGATCGTGTCGGCATCATGCCCGCCCTCAACGATCGCCAATCCGCACACCAGCGACCCTGATAAGGTGACCAGCGTGGATAGCCCTGCCAGCATGAACGGATCATAGGCCATCACAGCCGCCTCCAGCCTTTCGAGCGTCTCGGGCGGCTGATCGACCGGGATGACCCCATGAGTCACGCGGAAAGTGACGTCATAGCGGTGCCGCGCCCAATCGATCAGCGGGTCCCATGCCGCAGCCTCGCGCGCGATCAGTTCCGCAGGCCCATCGGCGCGGTAGCAGAGCAGGTCGCTTTCCCCATATCGGGCGATGCCAGCGGCAAAGCTTTCGCGATTAGGCGCAATCTGATCGATCGCTCCATTTGCAAGGCCGGTGAAGGGCATGGTTCGCGGATCGACGCTCTCGCCCTGCGCACGCCATTCGTCCGCCACTGCCGCTGCCAGCCGCAACGTCGGCAAGGCCAAGGACGCCCGCGCAGGGGTGCGCACCGGCCGCCCATCCAACTGGATCTCATGGCCTGCATCGCCGGAGATAACCGCCACATCCTTGTAGAAGCGCCTCATTGCGGCGGCCTCCGGAACAGCGCTAGCAGCAGGCGGGGCACGATCATGAACTGGAACAGGCCGACCATCACGAAGATTGCGCCCATCGCCTTGGCCTTGCCCCCCTGCACCCAGCTGAACCGCTGCATCAGGATGAGAAAGCCGAACATCACCAGCAGAGCGCCGGACAGGCGGAATAGGCCCAGCGCAAAATGACGCTGACGCGCGGCCTTTTCGGGATCGACGGGAGGCGGAGGAGGGAAGTCGGTCATTTTGCCCGGATATGGTTGCTGAGTTCGCTGCTGTCCATCGCTATGCCATGCGCGCCCGCGGCTATCAGGTCTGACGGCGCGTGATAGCCCCAGCTCACCCCCAGCGCGCGCGTACCTGCGGCGAGCGCCATGTCGATGTCGTAGCTCGTGTCACCGATCATCACCGTGGTTTCAGGCGCCGCGCCCGCTTCGGCCATGGCGGTCAGCAGCATGGACGGGTGCGGCTTCGACGGATGCCGGTCGGCGGTCTGGAGCGTCACGAAATGGGCTTGGATGCCATGATGGCCGAGGCAGAGGTTAAGGCCGCGATCGGACTTTCCGGTCGCCACGCCCAACAGCCAGCCGTCCGCATCGAGGCCGCGGATCAGTTCCGCAATGCCGGGATAAAGCGGTTCGGACACGGCATTGTCCTGCCGCAAGCGGTGAAAGGCGCGCTTGTAGCTTTCGGAGAGATGATCGTGGAAATCGGTCTGCGCGTCCGGCAGGAGCCGAGCAATCGCCAGCGGCAGCGAAAGTCCTACGACAGACAGGATGCTCGCCCGATCAGGCGGCGCGAGCTTTTCCGCCTCAAAGGCGCGAGTCATCGCCGTGCAGATGCTGTGCTGGCTATCCACCAATGTGCCATCGCAGTCGAACACTGCGAGCCGGTTGCTCATTTCTTGCGCGGCGCGCCCGCTCCCCGCGAACGCCGTTCACCCCGCCGGCCCTTGCGAACCTGCTTGGCATGCGCGCGCGCCGCCTTCTTCTCATCCTCCCGCGTAGGTGCGCGAGCGATTTCCTCGTCCAACGGCAGGTCGCCAGCGCTAATGTCGAAGCCCAGCGACGTCAGGCTGGCGGCGAAATGCTCCGGCAGTTCTGCGCGCACATCGACGCGGCCGCCATCGGGATGATCCACCCGGATGCGGCGAGCATGCAGATGCATCTTCCGGCTGATCGAGCCCGACAGGAAGGCTTCCTTGCCGCCATATTTGCCGTCACCGATGATCGGGTGACCGATCGCCGCCATATGCACGCGCAGCTGGTGGGTGCGGCCGGTATGCGGCTGCAGTTCCACCCAGGCGGCGCGGTTGCCCGCGCGCTCGATCACGCGATAGCGCGAGCGAGCAGGCAGCCCCTCCTCCTCATCGACATGCATCTTCTCGCCGCCGGTGCCGGGCTGTTTGGCGATCGGCAGTTCGATCATGCCATCGTCGATCGACGGCACGCCCATGACGATCGCCCAATAGACCTTGCGCGCGGTGCGGCTGGAGAAGGCTTTTGCGAAATAAGCCGCAGATCGCGACGTCCGGGCAATCAGCAGCGCGCCGGATGTGTCCTTGTCCAGCCGGTGAACCAGCTTTGGCCGCTGATCCAGTTCGAATTCCAGCGCATCGAGCAGGCCATCGACATGGTCGTCGGTTTTGGTCCCGCCCTGCGTGGCAAGGCCGGGCGGCTTGTTGATGACGATCGCCTGCGCATCCCGATGGATGACAAGGCTCTGCGCAAAGGCCTCCTGATCGTCGCTCAATTGCGGGCGGACGCGGCGGGGCTTGGCTGCTTCGGGAGCCTTGGGTTCGGCGGGCGGAACGCGGATCATCTGGCCTTCGGTCAGCCGGTCGCCGGGAGCTGCACGCGCGCCATCCACGCGCAACTGCCCCGTGCGCGCCCAGCGCGACACGCTGTTGAAGCCGATGTCGGGCAGATGCCGCTGGAACCAACGGTCGAGCCTGATGCCGTCATCATCCGGCCCCACCCGGAACTGCCGAACATCGAGCGAGACGCCCTTGGCCGGAGCGGCCTTCGCCGGAACCGCCTTTGCCGGAGCAGTTTTTGCCTGTGCGGGCTTAGCCGATGGCTTAGCGGTGGGCTTCGCCCCATCAGGCTTGCGCGCACGCGCCGCCTTGGCGGCCCCGCGTGCACGGCCCGGCGCGCCAGCACCGCTAGCCGGCTTACGGCCGCCACGTGGGGGACCCGACGGCTTGCCCGGAGGACGGCCCTTCATGCGACGCTCCGCACGACGCTAAGGCCGCCAACCAAGGCAGCGACTGCCGCCACGACGGAAAAGACCGCATAGCCCAGCGCCATGCCCATTTGGCCACGCTCGATCATCAGCACCGTCTCAAGGCTAAAGGAAGAAAAGGTCGTAAAGCCGCCCAGTACGCCGACACCGAGGAGCAGCCGCACCGCCTCACCCGAACCGGCATTGAACCGCGCGAGCCATCCGGCGAGCAGGCCCATTGCAAAGCCGCCCAGGACATTGGCGGCAAAGGTCCCCCACGGCCACAGCGCACCCGGCAGCATTTGGCCGGCGAAGCGGCCAAGCTGATAGCGGGCCAGCGCGCCGACTGCGCCACCGCTCATGACGAGGAGGATATTGTTCATGCCGCCCGCCCTAGAGGCAAAATGCGGCAAAGAAAATGGGCGCGCGCGCCTTTCTGCTTGGCTACTGCCCCTGATCGGCGATGATATCGACGTTTGTCCGTCCACCCGGCGCGTCGGTGAAGAGCAAGAGGAAGGCCGCCCCATCATCGTTGCGCGTGCCGCCCAGCACATGATCGCCGTCCATGATCTTGTGTTCAGCGTCAAAACCCGCTCGTCGCGCTTGAGTATAATAGAAATCCATCACGCTCTGGCGGGGCACGGGCGTCACGAAGGTGGCCGCCCGTAATGTGCAGCCATTCTTATCCGCGCCCGCCGCTTCCTTCAGCTGGCCGCCGGGAAAGACGGTGAACGGGTCGGGCATCCGGCTCGCCCACTGCATTCCATAAGCGAGCTGCTTGCGGCAGAAGACGTTGCCGCCGGGCTTATGCTGCTCCTGCGCGACGGACGTGAGCGCCGCCGTCGATTCCGCTGCGTCGCCCTGCCCAGGGGCGGGCGTCGCCAGCAGCTTCCCTCCCGCGATCTTCACCGATTCGGCGAGCGCCTTTGCCGCATCGCCCTTCAGCATGGGCAGAGTCGCGGCACGATCTGCCTTGCCACCGGAGCGCTTCGCCAGATTGGGATCGACCACGATCTTCCCCGCAAGCGCCTCATTCAGCGCCGGATCGACCGCGTTATTGGTGAGTTGCGCGTCGAGTGCGTTCAGGTCCGCCTCCTGATCGCGTTTTCCGCAACTCGCCAGCGGCAATGCCAGCAACACTGCAAGGGCACAGGCAGAACGGAAACGCAGCATGGCTTCACTCCTTCGTAAATAAGGGATGAAGAGCGGAGGTTAATTTTCCGTTAGGGATTTTGGTAAATCGCTAAAAATTTCGCGATGCCATTCGCTTTGCATTGGCATTGCGGACCATCTTGTGCCCGGGCAGCCTAAGGGCCATTTTGCCTATCATGCTTAACGTCCTTTCCGTTCTCATCGGCCTTTTCGCGCTGCTGTTTATGATCCCGGCATTTCTGCCGTTTCTTGGCATCGCCAATTGGCTGCTTGTGCCCGTCGCGCTGTTCGGCGCGTTGATCGGCATGCTGTCGACGCGAAACAGCGGCCGCAATTTCTGTCTGCTCGTCGCCGCCTTTGGGGCGCTGCGCCTCTTCCTGGGCGGAGGCATCTTCTGAATCAGCATCGACAGGACCTGCGCACGGGGCTGCTCGCCGCGCTGGGCGCTTATGGGCTGTGGGGTCTGCTGCCCATCTTCTTCAAGCTGCTGAATGCCGTCACCCCGGTCGAAGTGGTGACGCAACGCATCATCTGGTCCCTCACCTTGATCCTGGGCCTGCTGGCCGCACGCGGCAGCATCGGCATGCTGCTCGCCACCCTGCGTGACCGGCGTTTATTGCTGCCTCTGACCGGATCGGCATTCTTCATAGCGATTAACTGGCTGGTCTATGTCTGGGCGGTCAACGACGGCCATGTCATCGCCGCGAGCCTGGGCTATTTCTTGAACCCGCTAGTGAATGTGGCGCTGGGCGTCCTCGTACTGAAGGAAAGGCTGCGTCGGGGACAGGCCATCGCCATCGGCATCGCCGCGCTGGGCGTCGCCATCATGGCGGCTGCGGCGCTTACCACCTTGTGGATCAGCGTGGCCCTGGCAATCAGCTTCGCCTTCTATGGCCTCATCCGCAAGCTGACGCCCGTCGCTCCAATGGTCGGGCTGGGCGCTGAGACCCTGATCCTGGCTCCACTGGCGCTTGCCTATCTGTTCTGGCTGTCGGCCCATGGCGGCATTAGCCTTGGCAAGGATACCTATCTGACGACGCTGCTTTTGATCTCGGGGGCGCTCACGACCGTACCCCTCATCCTCTTCGCCATGGCGGCGCAGCGGCTGCCGATGGCGACGCTCGGGCTGACGCAATATGTCGCGCCGACGCTTCAATTTTTCTGCGGCGTATTTCTCTACGGCGAAAAGCTGACGCACGGTCAGATCCTAAGCTTCGCGCTCATCTGGCTCGGCCTCATCCTCTTTGCGACGGACAGCTTCGCGGCGGCGAGGCGCAGCAGGTTGGCAGCGGCTTAGACTAGCCTCCCCTCGTTTCGAGCGCAGTCGAGCCCCGGAAGGTTTGCCCCTCATTTCTCAACTCTGCTCGAAACGAACGGTTTGCAGGTCAGGCGAACTCCGTCGCCTCGAACCGCACAGCCTCGCCCACGGCCTCATTGGCGAGCGTGTCTTCCCACATCACGCGATGGCCGCGAACGATGGTGCCCACCGCCTTGCCGGTAAGGTCCATCCCTTCGAAGGGCGACCAGTTGCAGCGTGAGGCCAGCCATTCGCTGCCCACCGTCCACCGCTTCTTGATATCCACCACGGTGAAGTCAGCGTCATAGCCGAGAGCGATACGCCCCTTGCCCACTAGGCCGAACACCCGCTGCGGTCCGGAGGAGGTCAATTCGATGAACCGCCGCAGCGACAAGCGCCCCTCCGCCACATGGTTGAGCAGCAGGGGAACAAGCGTCTGCACGCCCGGCATCCCG
Source organism: Sphingobium tyrosinilyticum (assembly GCF_042654265.1). Taxonomy (NCBI): domain Bacteria; kingdom Pseudomonadati; phylum Pseudomonadota; class Alphaproteobacteria; order Sphingomonadales; family Sphingobiaceae; genus Sphingobium; species Sphingobium tyrosinilyticum. Next base: position 313,921 of record NZ_JBHSFZ010000064.1, read on the forward strand.
CTAGGGGAAGCGGGATAAGCCTTGGCCTTTTCCTCGACAGTATGCGGCGCATGGTCGCTACCCAGCACATCCGGCACACCCTGGTTAAGCCAGCGCCAGAGGCCATCGCGATGCGCGCCCGAACGGATCGGCGGATTCATCTGCGCATAGGTGCCAAGGCGTGGATAGGCGTCCTCGGCCGCCAGCGTCAGATGCTGCGGCGTCACCTCGCAGGTCGCGATGTCCTTGTGCCCCGCTATATACTCTAGCTCCGCAGGCGTCGTCACATGCAGGATATGGATGCGGCGGCGCGCCTTGCGGGCAAGGCCGATGATCCGTTTCGTCGCGATCATCGCGCTTTCATCATCCCGCCAGACCGGATGAGAAGACGGATCGCCTTCCACCCGCAGGTCCTTGCGTGCATTCATCCGCGCTTCGTCCTCGGCATGGATGGCGACGCGGCGCGTGCCGCTCGCCAGCACGCGGGACAGGGCCGCATCATCATCGACCAAAAGGCTGCCAGTCGATGCGCCCATGAAGATCTTCACCCCCGCCGTGCCGGGAATCCGCTCCAGTTCTTTCAGTTGCTCGGCATTATCCGCCGTCGCCCCGACATAGAAAGCATGGTCGCACCACATGCGGTGATGCGCGCGGGTCAGCTTGTCGCGGACCCGTTCATCGCTGTCGGTATTGGGATTGGTGTTGGGCATCTCGAATACGGCGGTGATACCGCCCAGCACCGCCGCGCGGCTGCCCGATTCGAGGTCTTCCTTATGCTCCAGCCCCGGCTCGCGGAAATGGACTTGGCTGTCGATGCAGCCCGGCAGCACATCGAGCCCCGCACAGTCGATCACCTCGCCCGCATCGCCCAGCGCGCTGCCGATTGCCACGATCTTGCCGCCGCGAACCCCCACATCGGCCTTGTCTGCGCCGCCGGGCGTATGAACGGTGCCATTCTTCAGGATGAGGTCATAAGTCTGGGTCATCTAAATTCTCCGTTCGCTTCGAGCGAAGCCTGTCCTGAGCATCGCCGAAGGGTCGAGAAGCCGTGCGCAACATATCTCGACTTCGCTCGACACGAACGGGGTAGAAAAATCAAGGGCTGCGCCTAAGTTGCACGGATGACCCCCACCACACTCAGCGACCGAGCGCTCATCAGAATTTCAGGCGAAGAAGCAAGGCCGTTCCTCCAGGGCCTACTGACCCGCGATGTACTGACGCTGAAGGCAGACGAGCCCCGCTGGACAGGGCTGCTGACGCCGCAGGGCAAGGCGCTGTTCGACTTCATCCTATGGGCTGATGGCGACGATGTGCTGATAGACTGCGAAGCGGCGCAGGCCGATGCGCTCGCGAAGCGCCTCACCTTGTATCGCTTACGCCGCAAAGTAGTGGTCGGACGTGAAGACAGCCTCGCCGTTCATTGGTCACTCGATGCTGCGGACAAGCCGCTCGACCCGCGCTTGCCCGCGCTTGGGCATCGCTGGCTCGCCCCGGCCACAACCGGCGACGCGTCCCCCGCCTTCCGCGCGCATCGCCTGTCCCTCGCGGTGTTCGAGGGCGCGGCCGAGTTGGGTCAGGATCAGACGCTCTGGCTGGAAACCAATGCCGGGGAACTGCGCGGCGTCGATTTCGACAAAGGCTGCTATGTCGGCCAGGAAAACACCGCACGCATGCATTACCGCAGCAAGGTTAATCGCCGCCTCGTCGCAGTGCCGCTGGCCGAGGCCGATGAGAAGCGCCAGCGCCTTGCCTTGACCGACATGGGCCTATCGATCGAATTGCGCCGTGTGGAGGATATTGATCCTGCCATTCTGCCGGCATGGCTTGCCGCCGCCATCGCAGGGCAAGCCGCCGAATGATGTCCACCAACCGTTCGTTTCGAGCGAAGTCTAGAAACGGATACCCCCCGCCGGTCTTTTTCAACCTCTCTCGAAACCAACGGAGGTGGGCGGCTCTGCTTTTCCCTCTGCTCTGTCTGCTCACACTCCTGTCCGCACCCGCGCTAGCAGACACGCCTTGGAAGCTGGTCAAAACCTACCCCCACGATCCCGCGGCATTCACAGAGGGGCTCTTCTTCCACGATGGCGCCCTCTACGAAAGCACGGGCCTTGAGGGCCGCTCCGCAATCCGCAAGGTCTCGTTGAAAGACGGCAAGGTCATCGAGCGGCGCATCATCCCCCAGCCCTATTTCGGCGAAGGGATCGTCAACTGGAAAGACCGGCTGATCAGCGTCACCTGGCGTCATCGTCAGGGCTTCGTGTGGAAGCTTGCCGACTTTTCACCCGTCTCTCGCTTCCGCTATGAAGGCGAAGGATGGGGCCTGACGCAGGACGGCCGCAATCTCATCATGAGCGACGGCACCGCCCAGCTCCGTTTTCTAGACCCGGAAACACTCGCGGAAACGCGCCGCATAACGGTCAGCTTCAACGGACGCCTCGTCGATCGGCTAAACGAGCTGGAATATGTAAAAGGCGAGATTTGGGCCAATATCTGGTATGACAACCACATCGCGCGCATCGACCCGGCGACAGGCAAAGTCATCGATTGGATCGACATTGCGCCGCTCGCGAAGGCCAGCGGCGCGACCGATGACGAGGCTGTTCCAAACGGCATAGCGTATGACGCACAAGCGGACCGGCTCTTCATCACCGGCAAATATTGGCCCAAATTGTTCGAAATCAGGCTGCAGCCTATGGCGAAGAGTTCCCGCTAGGAAGACTAACCAGCGGCCCTCTTCCGCCGCGTCTCCCAACCCTTTTTGGCCGCAGCCGAACGATCGGCCGCAGACCGGCGGGCCGAAGCTGCGCCGCCTTTCCGTCCACCTTTGCGCGAAGACACATGGGTGTCGGCTTTACCCCGGCCGGACCCGGACTTGTTCCCGCCGCCGGATTCCTTGTTCACCGTAGCCCAGGCTCGCCGTTCTGCTTCATCGCGCGAAACGCCACGGTCCTCATAGCTCTCCTCGATATGCTCGGCCTTGCGCTTCTGCTTGTCGGTATAGCTGCTCTTGTCGCCGCGAGGCATGGTTGGTCTCCTTTCAGCACGCTTCACGCCTTTTCAACGAGCATCCGCCCGTACCGTTCAAGCCGCTTCGCTTGCGTCACGAAATAGGCGGAACGGAAGCTGATCGGCACGCGTTCCCCGGCCATGGAACAGCGCACCCTTATCGAACGGCTGGCCCGTCATCTTGCCGCCGGCGAACCCGATCAGTGGGAGGAACGGGTGGCCGACGCCGCCAGCATCCTCGCCATCATGAAAGACCCTGACGCAGCGATGCGCGAAGCGGGCGATGAGAGCCAGTGGCGGGCCATGATCAACGCGGCGCTGCGGGAACGCTGGGCCGTCGCGACGCATCCGGGTGGGGATGAGGCCGAACCCGGCACAGACGAAGAAGGCGAATTTTCGCTCCATCCTCACGGAGTGAGCGGCAACCGGGCCGACTGGATACATGTTCACGACTCGCAGGAGAAATCGTCATGAAGGGGTTGTTGAAGCTCGCTTTTCTGGGCGGCTTGAGTGCAGTTGCGTGGCGCGCCTGGCAAGAGCGGCAAGCTAGGCATGACCTGGACCATCGCGCGCCGGTCGGCTCATATGGCATCGTGCGCGATGCAGGACCGGAAGAGCAGCATATAGCCGCCGAAGATTGGGACATGGTCGATGAGCAGATGGACGAATCCTTCCCCGCCAGCGACCCGCCCGGCAACTATCGCGGCATCGCCTGATCCATCCTGATCCGCGCTGTTATTGCTCCCGCTTGGCCGCGCCCCTATGAGACCAAGCCGTAGAGGGCTGCGCATCGGCCCTGCAACAGGGGAAATATATCAATGCCTTCGGGTCTGATCGCGTTGCTCGACGATGTCGCGGGCATCGTAAAGCTCACTGCAACCTCTCTCGATGACGTCGCGGCGGCGGCGGGCAGGGCAGGAACGAAGGCGGCAGGCGTGGTCATCGATGATACGGCGGTGACGCCGCGCTATGTCATGGGCCTTACCCCCGACCGGGAACTGCCCATCATCTGGAAGATCGCGCGCGGATCGCTGCGTAACAAGCTCTTCTTCCTCCTTCCCGCCGCGCTGCTGTTGAGCGCCTTTGCGCCCTGGCTGCTGCCGCCGCTGCTGATGCTGGGCGGCGCCTTCCTATGCTTCGAAGCGGTCGAAAAGCTGCTTGAAGCAGTGCAAGGCGGCCATGACGTCGCCGAGGAAGCGATGACCACGCACAGTTCGAAGGAATTGGAAGACCAGAAGGTTTCGGGCGCGATCCGCACCGATTTCATTCTGTCCGGCGAAATCATGGCTATTGCACTCGGCACCGTCGCTACCGAACCTCTGTGGGAACAGGCACTGATCCTGGTGGTCGTCGCCGTCCTCATCACCGCAGGCGTCTATGGCGTTGTCGGCTTTATCGTGAAGATGGACGATATCGGCCTTCACCTCGCGGACCGCTCCGCTGCCGCCACCCGCGCAGTGGGCCGGGGCCTGGTGAAGGCAATGCCGGTATTGATGCAGATCCTATCCGTCGTCGGTACTGCGGCCATGCTATGGGTCGGCGGCGGGCTCATCGTCCATGGCCTGCATGAATTCCACTGGGACCTCATCCCAGGCGCAATTCATCATGTCGCCGAGGGCGCTGCTCACGCGTTGCCCGCCTTGAGCGCGGCTATCGATTGGGTCGTGAATGCAATTGGGGGCGCAATAGTTGGCCTGGTGATCGGCGGCATAATCGTCGCAGCGCTGCACCTGTTCAAGAAGCACTGAAGGATTATTCGAGCAACTCTTCGGACGTTCGTGTCGAGCGAACGGCGTGGGTCAGGTTTGACATGAATTGGCACCCCTCCCCCTGGCGCATAGAGGCAGGAGCGCTGCTGGCGCTGGCCCTCCCCATGATCGCGGGCAATATCGCCTGGGCGGGGATTGCTGCGACGGACTTGTTGCTGATCGGCCGGCTCGGCGCGCAAGGGGTTGCCGCAGGCGCTCTCGCCATCAATCTGTTCCACGCCCTGCTCATCTTCGGCATGGGACTTGTAACGGCCGCAGCCCCGCTCATCGCCAATGAACGCGGCCGCCGCCGCCATTCGGTCCGCGACGTACGCCGCACCGTACAGCAGACGCTGCGCGCCGCCTTCCTCTTCGTCCTGCCCGCCTGGCTCCTGCTTTCCCAGAGCGAAGCGATACTGCTCGGCATGGGACAGCAGCCTGACCTGGCGCATCAAGCCGGGCGGATGATGCATGGCCTGCAATGGGCGCTGCTGCCATTTCTGGGCTTCACCACCTTGCGCAACTTCATCTCGGCGCTCGAGCGGCCTGTCTGGGCGGTGGTCATCATGCTGCTGGCGATGCCCTTCAACCTGCTTGCGGGCTGGCTGTTGATCTTCGGCCACGCCGGCCTGCCTGCGCTCGGCCTGTTCGGCGCGGGGCTGGCGAGCAGTTTGTCCTCGCTCTTCCTGTTCCTGGGATTGCTCGCCGTAATCCTGATAGACCGGCGCTTCCGGCGCTACCGGCTGTTCGGTCGCTTTTGGACCCGCGATCGGGAACGGCATCGCGCCGTGTGGGCGCTCGGCCTGCCGATCGCGATCACGGTCGGCTTCGAAACCACGGTTTTCAACGCGTCGGCCTTGCTCATGGGCCTCATCGGCCGCGACTCGCTCGCCGCGCACGCCGTCGCCATTCAGATCGCCGCGCTTCTCTTCATGGTGCCGATGGGCATCGGCCAAGCCGCAACCGTGCGCGTGGGCCTGGCCTACGGACGCGGCGACAGGGCGGGCGTAGGCCGGGCGGGCTGGCTCGCCCTCATTCTGGGCTTCGGCTTCGCCTTTGCAGCGGCGATCCTGCTGATCACGGTTCCACGCCTGCTGATCGGCGCGTTCCTCGACCTGACCGATACCGCAAATGCGGGCACCGCAGCGCTCACGGTCAGCTTCCTGGCCGTTGCCGCCCTGTTCCAACTGGTCGATGCGACGCAGGCGGTGGGCGCGGGGGTCCTGCGCGGCCTGCACGATACGAAGGTGCCGATGATCTTCGCTCTCATTGGCTATTGGATTATCGGCGTCGGTGTCGGCACCCTCCTCGCCTTCCCCTTGGGCATGAAGGGCCTGGGCATCTGGTTTGGCCTGGCAAGCGGGCTGGGAGCGGTGGCGGTGTTGCTGCTTGTCCGCTGGATGATGCGTGACCGCCTGGGACTTGTCGGCTCATCCTGAAAAAGGCCCGGATGCACTATGCGGCCATGGTGCGATGCACAAAGCAATTGAACCCCAGCGCCAAATTGCTAAAGGACGGGACATTATGACTGCCCCGACGACCATTTTCGAAGCGATCGCGCTTCAGAAATGCCTCAAGGCGACCTACAATAAGATGGTCGTCAAGCTGGCGCCGCACATCCTCTATACCCGTCACGACGAGATGTTTATCGACGCCGTGACCGTGGAGCGCGAAGGCGGCCCGCCCCGCGAACTGAAGCTCGGCACGTTCAAGCTGGCTGGCCTCAATGACGTCAGCGTGCTGGATGAGACGTTCGAGGCGATGTACGGCCTCTACAATGAAAATGACGACAAATATAAGGGCGTCACCCTCTTTGCCGTCGCTCCCGAAAGCGCCGCGGCCTGAACAGCCCAGCGGGCGGTCGGCAACTGACCGCCCCTTTCATTTCTTCAGTCGGTAGCCGGTCCGGAACATCCATCCGATGATGGCCAGGCAAACCAGCAGCATCGCGCTGACGAACAGCAGGCTGAACTCTATCCCCACATCTCCGCGCCCGAAAAAGGTCCATCGGAAACCCGACACCAGATAGACGATCGGGTTGAACAGCGTCACCGTCCGCCACGGTTCGGCCAGCATGTGCACGGAATAGAACGCCCCGCCAAGGAAGGTCATGGGCATGATCAGCAGCAGTGGGATCACCTGCAGCTGCTCGAAACTCTGCGCCCATATGCCCAGGATAAAGCCGAACAGGCAGAAACTGACCGCTATCAGCAACATGAACCCCGCCATGGCGAACGGATGCGCGACATGAATATCCACGAACAAATGCGCGGTCACGAAAATGATGATGCCGACGATCAGCGACTTGGTCGCCGCCGCGCCGACATAGGCGATCACCGTCTCCGTCGCTGAAACCGGGGCTGACAGCAGTTCGTAGATGGTCCCTGCAAATTTGGGCATGTAGATGCCGAAACTCGCGTTGAAGATGCTTTCCGTGAACATCGACATCATGATGAGCCCCGGCACGATGAACGCCGCATAGGGAACCCCGTCGATCTGCGTCATCCGCGATCCGATCGCACCGCCGAACACCACGAAATAGAGCGATGTCGTGATCACCGGCACCAGCAGCCCCGTCAGCAGCGTGCGGCTGAACCGGTGCAGCTCGAACTTGTAGATCGACCAGATCGCCCGATGGTTGAAACCGCCGCTCATGCCGCCTTCTCCTGATGGACCAGGCTCACGAAAATATCCTCCAGGCTGCTCTGCTGCGTGTTGAGGTCCTTATAACCGATGCCAAGGTCACCGAGCTTGCGCAGAAGCGACGACACGCCGGTACGCTCCGCTCGCGTATCGAAAACATATTCGATTTCGCACCCATCGGCATTCAACGCCACATCCCAGTCGCCAAGCTCGACCGGAAGACGCTCCAGCCGCTCGCCCAGCGTCACGGTGAGCGTCTTCTTGCCCAGCTTCTTCATCAGGGCAGTTTTTTCCTCGACCAGGATCAGCTCGCCATTGTTGATCACGCCCACCCGGTCAGCCATCTCCTCGGCTTCCTCGATATAATGGGTGGTCAGGATGATGGTCACGCCGGTCTGCCGCAATTCGCCGATCAGCTTCCACATGTCGCGGCGCAGCTCGACATCGACGCCAGCGGTCGGCTCGTCCAGGAACAGCACGCGCGGCTCATGGCTGAGCGCCTTGGCGATCATGACGCGCCGCTTCATGCCGCCGGACAGTTCCAGCATCTTGCTGTTGCGCTTGTCCCATAGCGAAAGGTCACGCAGCACCTTTTCGATATGCGCGTCATTGCGCGGCTTGCCGAACAGGCCACGGGAAAAGCGCACCGTGTCTATCACCCGCTCGAACGCGTCGGTGTGCAGTTCCTGCGGCACCAGCCCGATCGCGGAGCGCGACCCGCGATAGTCACGCACGATATCGTGCCCGGCGACGGTTACCTTGCCGCCGGTCGGCCGCACATTCCCGCAAATGATGGAGATCATGGTCGTCTTGCCAGCGCCGTTCGGCCCCAGCAGCGCGAAAATCTCGCCTTCCTCAATCTCCAGATCGACGCCTTTCAGCGCCTGAAAGCCCGATGCATAACTTTTGGTCAGGCCCGATACGGTAATGATGGACGCCATGCGCGCGAAAGCCCCTCTTATCTGAACGCCAAGATAGGGTTGCGCCGCCGTGGCGCAACCGGGCTATTCACCAAGGCGGTGAAAGCGGAAGACAGTGGCTGGCGGGAAATTGCGCACCGTCTGCCCGACGCGCGCGACTTCCAGGTCCAACGCGTGCAGCACATCTCGACTGACCGGCGGCCGCGTCGAATAGGTGAACTGGATGAAGCTACCCCCCGGCCGCAACATGCGAAAGGCTTCGGACAGGATATCCGCATGCACATGGCGATCCATCGCCAGCAGCGGCAGGCCGCTCACCACCGCTTGATATTGGCCTGGCTCGCCAGCGGCGACGGTCGAGACGATCTGCGCCGGGGTTTCCAGCACCGACACATGGGGGAAATGCCTTCGCAGCCCACGTGCAAAGGCAGGATTGATCTCGACCACTTCCAGCTTTTCGGCTGGCAGTCCGGTCTGCAGGATCGCGCGAGTGAACACGCCCGTGCCACCGCCCAATTCCATGACGCGGCCGTCAAGCGGATCTATATGCCCCACCATCAGGCGCGCGAGGTAGCGGCTGCTCGGCACGACCGAAGCGGTCTGGCGCGGCTTCTTCACCCAGGCAGCCAGGAAATCCAGATATTCCGTCGCGCGCGTGCGGAATTCGCCATGGGGCAAAGCCATCGCCCGGCTGCGCTTGGGCTTGTCATGCATGAGCGAAAGGCGACCAGAAACACGTCATTGCGACTCCCCTTAGCGAGCCCGGCGCGCGACGTCGATTGGCTTTAACATGTCCATAGATGGCAAATTTTTCACTTTCCCGACGGGTTGGGCGATTCGTCGGGCGTCCATCCGGGGGGCGCCAAGGTGAAGCCGGAAAATTCGAAAGCGGGAACGACCGTGCAGCTGACCAGCACCCATCCGCCCAAGGGCTCCGCCGCTTGCCAATGTCCCGCCGGGACGATCCCCTGCGGGCATTGCCCCGCCATAAGGTCGAAGCCCAGCGTCACCCGTCCGACCGCGCAGTCATCACCGGCAACGGACAATAGGAGCGGCGCGCCGCCATGCCAGAACCAATGTTCATCGGCATCGACCTTGTGCCAGTGCGATCGCTGGTGCGCCTCCAGCAGGAAATAGATCGCCGTACCTGCAGCACGCTCACCCGCATGAGCCTCTGCGCGCCAAGTCTCGCGATACCAGCCGCCCTCAGGATGCGGCGCGAGATCGAGCGCCTTGATCAATGCTCCTGCACTGTCCTCGCCCCGGTCACTCATTGCCTAACTTCATTTTTAATCCTCATTTTTCAATCGATTAGCCCGTTGCCGTAGGTTCATGCAACCTCGTCCACTATTAACGGGTTCAACAGCCAAATCATTGTTTCGGAGGAGAATTTTATGCGTAAAGCCATTATCGCTCTGTCGGCCCTTTCGATGGCCATTCCGGTTTCCATGGCGATCCCTACCGATGGGGTAAGCGCTCGCGAGCATTATCGCTATCGCGAATGGCGCGGCCGTGACGGGAGAACCTATTGCCGCAAGTCGGATGGGACCACCGGCCTCATCATCGGTGGCGTGGGCGGCGCGCTTGTAGGCCGCGCAATCGACACCCGCGGCGACCGTGCGACCGGCACGATCCTGGGTGCTGCAGGCGGCGCGCTTCTGGGCAAGTCGATCGATAGCAAGCGCCGCTGCCGCTAATCTTTCGTCATAAAAAAGGGCGGCTGGGAGCCGCCCTTTTCATTGTCCAGAAGAACTAAACTCTTACTTCGCCGAAGCGCCGCGCGCGTCTTCCACCTTGAAGGTGACCTGTTGACCACCGGAGATCCCCGAGACCTTGCCATTCTTTACGGCCAGGTTGAACGCCACGGCGTCGGGATAGCGGCGGCCGGAGATCAGCTTGCCGGTCTTCGTGTCCTTGACCTCGTAAACATAGGTATAACCTTCATGGGTGAAGCGCTGCTTGGCTTCTTCCGCATGGGCGGGCGCAACGGCGGCGATAGCAGCGCCGAAGGCGCCGGTGAGTACAATCTTAGACAGCATTCGCATGGGTGTGCTCCTTGTGAATGCCGATCAAACACCTCTGGGTCTTCTTGTTCTGTTGATCGCAGCTTTGCAGGGGTGCATCAGCCCGACAATCGCAAAAAGCGGCTGGCCAGTTGCGCTCCGCGCAATCAATGGCTTGTCATACTTTGGACATCGCGATGATGTGCTTGAACTGCGCCTCCGTCAGCGGAGAGACCGACAGGCGCGACTGACGCAGCATCACCATGTCCGCCAGCGCCGGATCAGCCTTCATCGCCTTCAGCGTGACGGGCTTGGCCAGCTTTTCCTTCGGCGCGACATGCACCGCGATCCACTTGCCGGTTTCATCGGTACTGTCGGGCGCCGCTTCCTCGACGATCTCCATGACCCCCACGGCCTCAATACCGATATTGCTGTGGTAGAAGAGGGACAAGTCGCCCTTCCGCATCGCCTTCATATTCAGCTGCGCGGCATGGTTGCGCACGCCATCCCACTCCGCCTTCCCCTTCTCGACCAGATCGTCATAAGAAAAGACGTCGGGTTCCGATTTCATCAGCCAATAGTTCATGCGCGCCTCCTTGCATCAGCCGCGTGGGCCGATCAAGGATGCGCGGAACGCCATTTCCCCGAAGGAATGCTGCAAACGTGCCGGAAGCTTCATTGGAACAGGTCCCCCTGCTATCGCTGACCAGCATGGCGAAGGAGGATTTCGCATCGGCGATCGGCGAGTCTTTCCGACAATTCGGCTTCGCCATGGTCAAGGATCATGGCATGGACGCCGCCCTGGTCGATGAAGGCTGGGTGCTCGCCCGCACTTTCTTCGCTCTGCCTGACGACCAGAAGCGGCGCTATGACGCCGCGGCTAATGGTGGGCAGCGCGGCTATACGGCCTTTGGCCGGGAAATCGCGAAGGGCGCGAGCGAAAATGATCTCAAGGAATTTTGGCATGTTGGCCGCGACCTGCCTGCCGATGATCCTTTGACCGCAACCATGCCAGCCAATATCTGGCCCAGAGAAATACAACAATTTCAATCTGTTTTCAGACGACTTTACGCAGAGTTCGATCGGTTCGGCGCCCGCATCCTGTCAGCCATCGCTCTCTATCTTGGACTAGAGGAAAACTGGTTCGATGATGCCGTAGAGAATGGCAACTCGATCCTCCGGCTGCTCCACTATCCACCCGTATCTCCGAACGCGCCCGGAATTCGTGCGGGCGCGCATGAGGATATCAACCTCATCACCCTGCTGCTCGGCGCGGAAGAAGGCGGTCTTGAACTGAAGGATCGGCAGGGCAACTGGCTCCCGGTCGTGCCGCCACCCGGCGCGCTTGTCATCAATGTCGGCGACATGCTCCAGCGGCTCACCAACCACCGCCTGCACTCGACCAGCCACCGGGTCGTCAATCCCCCGCCTGAACGTCGCGGGGTGGCGCGCTATTCCATGCCCTTCTTCCTGCACTTGCGCCCGGATTTCCTCATCGAACCGCTGCCGCAATGCGTGGACGCCGCGCATCCGCGCCGCGACCCGCCGATCACTGCACATGATTATCTGACGGAGCGGCTTCGGGAGATCGGCCTGATCAAGGCGTGAGGCCGCAGCCTTAGCGCCGCCAGCGCCCCAGCGTTATCCCGATCTCCTCGCCCTTCTCGCTCAGCGCCAATTTGATGATCTTCACCTCGACATGCAGCACCTTGTCGTCCTGCAGGAAGATCGTCTCGATGATATGGTCGGCCACCGCTTCGATCAGGGTGAAATGCTGGCCCTCGGGCAGCGCTGCCGTCGCGGCATGCTTCAGGTCCATGTAATTTTTCGACCGCGACAGCGGCGTGTCGAGCGCATAATGATCCGCAACCTTCAACCGCGCGCGAATGGAAATGCGCAGCGGTTGCGGCAAGTGCGTTTCTTCCGAATAGATGCCGGTCAGGACATCGACGTCCAGATGATTGACCTCCAGCGTCAGAAAATCGTCAAATCCGCTTTTCATGGCTTTCCTGCTGCTGGCGATCGCCAGAATAGACTTTTATTTTGCGAAGCAGGCGCTAAGCCCGCCGCTCCCGGCGCGGTCCATGCGCCATTGACGGCGGATCGGCAAGACGTGTCTCATATCGTGCCCCTCAACATCGTGGCGGAAGAGGCGATCGAACGGCTGCTCGACGCCGCTTTCGGCCCTGACCGCCACGGCCGAACCGCTTATCTGATACGGGACGGCATGCCATGGCTGCCCGAACTATCCTTTGGCATAGTCGATGAACATGGCGAGCTTGTCGGCTCGCTGCAGAGCTGGCCCGTCGCTATCACCCATTTGGACGGGTCGCAGACGCCCCTCATCATGGTTGGTCCCGTCGCAGTGTCCCCCGCCATGCAGGGCACCGGCCATGGCCGCGCGCTGATGGACACTGTCGTCACCACGGCCCGCGCTCTTGGCAGCGAGCCGCTGATGATGATCGGCGATCCCGAATATTATGGCCGCTTTTGGGGCTTTTCGGCGGAAGCCACCGCAGGCTGGACCTGTCCTGGCCCGTTCGAGGCTCGCCGCCTCCTGGCATTGTCAGTCGATGGCCGCGCCATTGGCGGCGAAGGGATACTCAGCCCCCGAATCACTGCGCCCGCCTAAATTCCCTTTTGCCATCGGCCGCTGGCGACCCTATCTCGACGCCATGCCTATGGATCCGCCGCCTGATCTTTCCAGCCTATCTCTGACCGACGTCGCTCGCCTGGTGGCGGAAAAGCGGCTGCCACCGGTCGAGCAGTGGAACCCCGATCATTGCGGCGACAGCGAGATGCGCATCGCCCGCGACGGCACTTGGTATCATCAAGGCTCGCCGATCGGCCGCGAAGCCATGGTGCGCCTCTTCTCTACGATCTTGCGGCGTGAGAATGACGGTTCATATGTGCTTGTAACACCGGTAGAAAAGCTTTCGATCGAAGTGGAGGACGCCCCCTTCATCGCCGTCGAACTGAAAAGCGAGGGCAAGGGGCGTGACCGCGCGCTCGCATTCCGTCTCAACAGCGGCGACCTAGTATCGGCGGACCCGGATCATCCGCTTTCGATCCGCGAAACGCCCGATGGTCCGCATCCCTATCTGCATGTTCGGGGCGGGCTTGATGCGCTCGTCAACCGTAGCGTCTATTATGAGCTGATGAACCTCGCCCTTGATGAAGGCAGCGACCCGATCGGCCTGTGGAGCAACGGCGCGTTTTTCGCGCTGGATGGATCGGCATGACACTGGCGGACAGGCTGCGCATCGCGTTGACGGAAGGTCATGGCCGCGAAGTCGGCCTGATGCTGTCGGACACACGCGATCCACGCATAGATGGGGAGATCGTTCTCGCTCCCGCAGCGGTGCTCGTCGCAATCACCGACCGGCCGGAACCAGGGCTCATCCTCACCGAACGCGCAGCTTCCTTACGGAAGCATGCAGGACAGATCGCCTTCCCGGGCGGCCGCGTCGATGACAGCGACGCTGACGAGATCGCCGGGGCGTTGCGGGAAGCGCAGGAGGAAATCGGCCTGCCCCCGCACCTGGTCGATATCATCGGCACGTCCGACCGCTACCACACCTTCACTGGCTTCGACGTGGTGCCGGTGCTCGGCGTCATTCCGCCCGACCTGCCGCTTACCGCCCAGGCAGACGAGGTCGCGGACTGGTTCGAAGTACCGCTTTCCTATGCGCTGGACCCGGCCAATCGCGTCAAGCATGCCGTTGAATTTCAGGGTCTTGAACGGCACTATTATGAGATAATGTGGAACGGCCGCCGGATTTGGGGCATCACCGCCGCGATCCTCGCCAACCTTTCCCGGAGACTCAGCTATGACCGCCTTATTGCCTGATGCCGACTGGCGTCACCGGCCGGGGCTGGACGGCCTGCTCGCCGCGCTGGAGGCGGAAAAAGGTTGTGCCCGCTATGTTGGCGGCGCGGTGCGCGACGGACTGCTTGGCCTGCCCGTCAGTGATCTCGACATCGCTACAGTGCTGGAGCCTCAGGCTGTTGTCGACCGCTTGAAGGCCGGCGGTATCAAGGCAGTTCCGACTGGCATCGACCACGGAACCATTACCGCCGTCATTGCCGGATGGCCTGTAGAAATCACCACCCTGCGCCGCGATGTCAGCACGGACGGCCGCCGCGCCACGATTGCCTATACCGCGGATTGGCGCGAGGATGCCGCCCGTCGCGACTTCACGATCAACGCCCTCTATGCCGACCCGATAAGCCATGAGGTGACGGATTTTTTCGGGGGCGTAGCGGACCTGGAAGCAGGCCACGTGCGCTTCATCGGCAGCGCCGCCGCGCGCATCGCCGAAGATCATCTGCGTATCTTGCGCTATTTCCGTTTTCTCGCGCGCTTCGGCCGGGACTTGCCAGATGACGAAGCCCTCGCCGCTTGCCGTGCCGCCGCCAACAGCCTGATGGCCCTGTCGCGCGAGCGCATTGCCGACGAATTGCTCAAGCTGCTCGCCCTGCCCTCGCCGATCATGTCCCTTCGCCTGATGATCGACGGCGGGATACTTGTCCCCGTGGTGCCCGAGATCGATGCAGAGGGCCTCTCCCGTGTCGAGCAATTGATCGCCCGCGAAGCCGCCGCCGGGGTGCAATCTGCGCCCCTCCGCCGCCTTGCCGCCTTGCTGCCGCCAGACCCTCGCACCGCCGATCTCGTCGGTGCGCGGCTCAAATTGTCGAACAAGGCCCGCAAACGCCTGGTCCTGGCGCTCGACACCAGCGGTGCCACCAGTTCGCCTCAGGCGTTGGCTTTCGACATAGGTGTGGAAAGCGCAATCGACCGCATCCTGCTCGACCCGGCTGCTCCACTGGAACATATCCAACCACTGCAGGGCTGGGCCCCTCCGCAGCTTCCGATAGGCGGGGGCGCGCTGATCGCTCGCGGGTTGCCCCCGGGACCGGATGTGGCCAAAGCCTTAGGCGAAGTGCAGCGTCTGTGGGTGGAGGAAGGCTTTCCCGATGCGGATCGGGTTAGCCAGATCGCAGATCAGACCGTTTCGAAATTCCAACGCGCCCGCCAATAGTCGAACGCGTCATTTTCCGGCATCGGCCGCGCGAAATAGAAGCCCTGGCCATTGCCGCAGCCCATGGATTGCAGCGCGTGGGCCAACTCCTGCGTCTCTACCCCTTCGGCCGTAACGTGCAGGTTCAGCGAGTCCGCCAGCGACAGGATCGTGCGCACGATCGCCTGCTTGTCCTTGTCCTCCAGCATGCCCGATACGAAGCTGCGGTCGATCTTCAATATATCGATCGGCAGGCTGTGCAGGCTCGCTAGGTTGGAATAGCCGGTGCCGAAATCGTCCATCGCGATCGGCATCTGCAAATCCTTGAGCGCAACCAGCAGTTTCCGCGCCTTGTCCGGATCGACGATGATGGCGCTCTCGGTCAATTCGGCGGTCAGCCGGTTACCCGAAATGCCCGAATAGCGCAGCGCTTCCTCAAACATCGAAGCCACATCATCCCGTGCCATCTGAATGGGCGACAGGTTGACGTTGACGCCCACGGGAACAGGCTGGCCGAATTTCCCATCCCAGCGGCTGAGCGCCTGCGCCGCCTCATAAGCAGCCCAGCGGCCGAGCGGCGTGATGAGCCCACTTTCCTCGGCCACGGCGATGAACTCCACCGGCGATACATGCCCAAGGTCCGGATCATTCCAGCGGGCTAGCGCTTCAAAACCAGTAATCTCGCCGGTCTGCAGATGAATCAGCGGCTGATAAGCGAGCGTCAATTCGCCTTGGGACAGCGCCGTTCGCAGCCGGCTTTCGATGGAAAAGCGCCGCTGCGCCTCCTTAAGGACGCCGTTGCGATAGATTTCAACCTTGCCACTGCGCTTGGCGATCTTCACCGCGGCCTGCGCCTTGCGCACGACATCGTCGGGATCGTCCCCAAGGCTCGTTGATAGGGCGCAGCCGACCGCACAATCCACGCGGATTTGCAGATCGCTCAACCGAATGGGCGAACTCAGCGAATCCCTGACCCTCTGAACAATATGAAGACAGTCAGATAGTCCATTGTTCAGTCTAGCAAAAATCGCAAAATCATTTCCGCCGATGCGTGCCAGCACATCGCCCTGACGCAAATTCGACTTCAAACGCTTGGCGACGGTGATGAGCAGTTCGTCGCCCGCCAAAGGACCGAGCGATTCGTTGACGCGGCTGAACCGGCTGAGATCGATGGCAATAATCCCAAACTGCGCATTTTCCGGCCAAGGCGCATTCTGCAGCCGGTCATCAATCTCTTCGCCAAAACCCGTCCGATTGGGCAAGGCAGTCAACCCGTCAGACAACAATTCACGCCGCAGATTCTTTTCAGTTACCCGGTCGCTGGTTCGATCGAGCGCCGTGAAAAGGATCAGGTTCGCTCCATCGTCCATGGATGGCAGCAACCCCGCTGTGCAGCAGAAATATTCAGGCCCCAGCGGTCCGTCGCGGCGCAACTCAAAAAGGGAAGAGTTGTTTCCCGACAGCGCCATGTCGATGATCCGCTTGCGCCAATCATCATAATAGGGCGGCTCATCCTCCGGATCGAAGGCCGCAAGGAAGGTTTTATAGAAAGGCTGGTTCACAGCAACGAGAGACAAGTTGCTGTCTTTATAGCATAACATTGCCGCAGCTTGAGGCATGGCCTCCAGCCAATGTTCCATCTCCGCCAGGCAGCGCAGATGCGTGCGTGTGAACCTCGCGAGGAGGTCTTCTTTCGGCTTTTGACCTGGCCGAATACGCACGGGAGCGGACTTCATACCCCCGCACTAGGCACCAGTGGTAAATTTTCAGGAAACGACGTCCCTGTTTTCAACCGGATATGCGGATTGTTACGCGATCGTTCAAAAACGATTGTCTCGCGGGAAGCCGACCGGCGGCATCCGCCCGGCTGCCCCACGAGCCACGCGCCAAGGCGACATGTCCGCCTCGGTTCGCGTTCGTCCGCGGTCGCCGCCCATCGCCCAGCTTAGACCATCGCTCATGCGGAACGCCACGGCATCCGACAGTCCGCCATCACGATAGCGTTGCATCTGGATGCCCTGGCCGCGCGCCATGCGCGGCATCTCGACAAGCGGGAAGACCAGCAACTTGCGGTTTTCGCCCACCACGGCGACGCTGTCTGCCTCCGTCGCAATCTTGTGCACCACCGTCAGGCGAGCGCCCGGCCGCACATTCACCACCTGCTTGCCCTTGCGCGTTTCGGCGATCACATCGGCCACCGCCGCGACGAAGCCCCGCCCGTCCGACGCCGCCAGCAGCAGTTCGCCGCCAGTCTTGGCCGGGAACAAGGTTACGATATCGCCTTGGTCATCCATATCGACCAGCGACCGAACCGGATCGCCAAAACCCCGTCCGCCCGGTAGCCTGTCCGCGCCGAGCGTGAAGATGCGGCCACTCGACGTGGCAAGCAGCAGCTTGTCCGTCGTCTGCGCATGGAAAGCGATCTTCGGCCCATCGCCTTCCTTGAACTTCAGCGTGTCGGCCGCTGCCAGGTCGCGGTGTCCGCTCATCGCGCGGATCCAGCCGCGTTCCGACAGAATCACCGTGATGGGTTCACGCTCAATCATCGCCTCCAGCGGAATTTCGCGCGCGGGCGCAGCCTCCTCGACCAGCGTGCGCCGCCTGCCGATCTCGCTTTCAGGCGAATAGCGCTTGCGCAGCTCGGCCAGGTCTTTCTTCAGGCGCGTGCGCTGCCGCGTTGGACTTTCGACCAGCTTGGTCAGTTCGTCGCGCTCTTTCAGCAGCTCGCCATGCTCGCGCCGCAACTCCATCTCCTCCAGCTTGCGCAAGGATCGCAGCCGCATGTTCAGGATGGCTTCGGCCTGCCGGTCGTTGAGCTGAAACTCCTCCATCATCAGCGCCTTGGGCTCATCCTCCGTGCGGATGATCTCGATCACCCGGTCGAGGTTGAGATAGGCGATGATATAGCCGTCCAGCAGCTCCATTCGCGCCGCGATCTTGTCCAGCCGGTGCCGTGCGCGCCGCACCAGCACATCGATCTGATGCTTCAGCCACTCGACCAGCACCGGTTTCAGCCCCAGCACGCGCGGCGTCCGCGCAGCGTCCAGCACGTTGAGGTTCAGCGGAAAGCGGTTTTCCAGGTCCGTCAGCCGGAAAAGACTGTCCATCAACACATCAGGATCGACCGTCCTCGCGCGCGGCTCGATAACGATGCGGATCTCCGCGTCGCTCTCGTCCCGCACATCGGCTAGGATCGGCAACTTCTTGTCATTGATGAGCACCGCGATCTGTTCGATCAGCTTCGACTTCTGGACCTGGAACGGGATTTGCGTGACCACCGCGACCCAGGTGCCCCGCCCGCCATCTTCCTTGTGCCAGCGTGCGCGGGTGCGAAAAGATCCGCGCCCCGTCGCATAAGCCTCTGAAATGATGGAAGCGCTGTCCACCAGCACGCCGCCCGTGGGAAAGTCCGGTCCGCGCACGATCTGCATCAGCTCGGCATGCTCTGCTTCCGGATTGTCGATCAGCAGACCCGCCGCATCAATCAATTCGGCTACATTATGCGGCGGGATGCTGGTCGCCATGCCGACTGCAATGCCGCTCGCGCCATTGGCCAGCAGATTGGGGAAGAGGCCGGGGAAAACCTCCGGCTCCTCGTCCTCGCCATTATAGGTCGGGCGGAAATCGACGGTGCCCTCGTCCAGCCCCGCCATCAGGTCGGCAGCAGCCTGCGTCAGCCTCGCCTCGGTATAGCGCATGGCCGCAGCGTTATCGCCATCGATATTGCCGAAATTGCCCTGCCCATCGACCAGCGGCGTGCGCAGCGAAAAATCCTGCGCCAGGCGCACCATCGCGTCATATACTGATGTGTCGCCATGCGGGTGATATTTACCGATGACGTCGCCGACGACGCGCGCGCACTTCTTGTAGCTGGTGGTGTTGCGCGCCGGATTGGCGACCAGCACATCAGGTGATGCGCCCCCCGGCTCCATCCGCAGAAGCCGCATCGCCCATAGCAGCCGCCGGTGCACCGGCTTCAACCCATCCCGCAGGTCGGGGAGCGATCGCGCGGTGATGGTGGAAAGGGCATAGACGAGATAGCGCTGAGACAGCGCATCGTCGAACGGGTGATCCTTGATAGCGTCGAACGGGTCGCGAAAATCGGTCATCGCGATCGGAATAGCAGCGCCGCCGAAAAACGGAAACGGAGTTTACGGGGATGGGTGAGGGCGGAAAAAATCGTCCAGGCTATTTTCCAGGGCTTGCACATTCGGCGAACCGCGCCACTTTGCGCGCGTGTCCGAATCCCGCCTCGCTCCCCTGCCCCACCTGCCCCCTCCGCCTGCTTCGCTGCTGACGGGGGCTTCCCTATTCCTCGACTTCGACGGCACCTTGGCGCCGATCGCCGACACGCCGGACGGCGTTGTGGTGGATACAGACTTGCTCACCCTGCTCGGCGAACTGCGCGACGCCTTGGGCGGGCGGCTGGCGATCGTCAGCGGCCGATCGATCGCAACCCTGCGCGACCTGGGTTTCGCGAACTTCCTGTTGGCTGGCACCCACGGCCTGGAATTCGCTCATCCGGGCGAAGGCGTCGAAGCGCCCCCCCGCCGCCCCGCCGTGGACGATGCGGAAGCCGCCTTTCACGCCTTCGCAGACGGCAAGCCCGGCCTGCTCGTCGAACGCAAGTCGATCAGCGTGGGTCTCCATTTCCGCGGCGCTCCCCAATGGGGTGCACAGGCGGGCGAACTGGCGAGCGACCTTGCGGACAAGCTGGGCCTCGCCCTTCAACCGGGCAAGATGCTCTTTGAGTTACGCCCCGGCGGCGCGGACAAGGGCAGCGCGGTGCATGTTTTGATGGCCCGCGCACCCATGGCAGGCGGGCGGCCGGTCTTCATCGGCGACGACGTCACGGATGAGGAAGGCTTCGCCGCCGCCGCCGCATTGGGCGGCGCTGGCATTCTGGTCGGCCCGCCCAGGGCGACGCTGGCCGCATTCTCTTTGGAACAGGTTGCCGCCGTCAGGCATTATCTCCTGGAGGGGGTCGCCAGGCCGGGCTGAACGACGGCCTGCGCCCCCTTCGTTTGAATGAACCAAGGGGGCAGACCGATAGTCAGGCACAGTCAAACAAGCTACGCCGGGAACGAGCGCAATCTCGATCTTTGGCCTATCGGCAACTGCCAGGCATCCGCGCTGATCGACCGCGCCGGCCGGATGATATGGGCCTGCGTGCCCCGCGTGGACGGCGATCCCGTCTTTTCCGCCCTACTGGATGACAAGGCATGGGATGGCCCGGACGCACATGGTTTCTGGGCGATCGAGCTGGAAAACTGCGTCAGCATAGAGCAGCATTATATCCGCAACACGCCGATCCTCGTGACACGGCAGACCGACGATCACGGCAACGCGATCGAGCTTTACGACTTTTGCCCCCGTCACCGGCATTTGGGACGCATGTACCGCCCGGTCGCCTTTTGCCGCATCGTCCGTCCCGTTGCGGGCAGCCCGCGAATCCGTGTCCGGCTCCGCCCGACGACGTCGTGGCATTCGGAAAATGTGCCGATCAGCTATGGCTCGAACCATATCCGCCTCGTCCTGTCCTACATGGCGATGCGCATGTCCACCAATGCGCCTATCGGCCTCATCAGCCAGGAAAGCTGGTTCCGTCTGGAACATGACATGCATTTCTTCCTGGGGCCGGATGAGAGCTTTTCCGACGCCCTGCGGCCCGCCGTCGAACGGATGCTGGACGACACCATTCATGAATGGCAGGTCTGGGTGCGCGGGCTCGCCATTCCTGCGGAGTGGCAAGAAGCCGTCATTCGCTCCGCCATCACGCTTAAGCTCTGTCAGCATGAGGAAACCGGCGCGATCGTCGCCGCACTGACGACCAGCATCCCCGAACATGCAGATTCAGGGCGTAACTGGGATTATCGCTACTGCTGGATACGCGACGCCTATTACACGGTCGAAGCGCTCAACCGCCTTGGTGCGCTGGACGTCTTGGAAAGCTACCTCGTCTATCTGCGCAACATCGTCGATGGGGCCAAGGGCGGCCATATCCAACCGCTCTACGATGTGCGCGGCAACGCGACATTGGAGGAGCGGGAGGCGGAAAATCTGCCCGGCTATCGCGGCATGGGCCCGGTCCGCGTCGGCAACGCCGCTTATTCGCAAATCCAGCATGACGCTTACGGCCAGATCGTCCTGTCCTCGGTTCAGGGCTTCATCGACCAACGCCTGCTCCGCATGGCCGGCATGTCCGATTTCGAAGCGCTGGAGGCTGTCGGCGAACGCGCCTGGGCCGTCTATGACCAGCCAGACGCTGGCCTGTGGGAACTGCGCACGCGCGCCCACGTGCACAGCTATAGCGCGGTGATGTGCTGGGCCGCCTGCGACCGCCTGGCCCACGCCGCCTCCGCGTTGGCCCTGCCCGAGCGGGAAGTGCATTGGCGCGAACGGGCAGAAATCATGAAGGCGCGTATTCTTCAGTCGGCCTGGCGCACCCACAGCAACGCCATCTCGGCCAATTTCGAAGATGACGCCCGCGACGCCTCACTGCTGCAACTACTCGACCTGCGTTTCCTGACCGCCGACAATCCCATGTTCGTCGGCACGCTCAAGGCGCTGGAGCAGGATCTGCGCCGGGGCAACAATATGCTCCGCTATAGCACGCCCGACGATTTCGGCGAGCCGGTCACCGCCTTCAATGTTTGCACCTTCTGGCTGATCGAAGCCCTGCACCGAACTGGCCGCACGGAAGAGGCGCGGCTGCTGTTCGAAGAGATGCTGTCGCGCCGCACTGCCGCCGGGCTGCTGTCCGAGGATATCGATCCAGTGACCGGAGAATTATGGGGGAACTATCCCCAAACCTACTCATTGGTCGGCATCATCAATTGCGCCGTTCTGCTGAGCAAACCCTGGAGCGTGATGCGATGAGCCGCCTGATTGTCATTTCCAACCGGGTAAGCAGGCCCAACAAGTCCGGTAATCAGGGCGGTCTTGCCGTAGCTCTCGCCCAGGCGCTGCGGGAAAGCCGGGGCATCTGGGTCGGCTGGTCGGGTGAGATCACGGAAAATTTCACCGGCCATATCGGTTTTTCGGAAGACGAAGGCGTCAAGACTGCAACGATCGATCTGGAAGAGCAGGACGTCGATGAATATTATAACGGCTACGCCAACAAGACGCTGTGGCCGCTCTTCCACTTCCGGATCGATCTGGCGGAATATGCCCGCGATTTCGAAGGCGGCTATAATCGCGTCAATCAGCGCTTCGCCGACACGGCGAGCCCCCTGATCGAACCAGAGGACATCATATGGGTTCATGATTATCACATGATCCCGCTCGGCCAGATGTTAAGGGACAAGGGCCTTAACAACCGGATGGGCTTTTTCCTGCACATCCCCTGGCCGCCGACGCGCCTGCTCGTGTCGCTGCCGCATCATACCAAGCTGGTGCAGACGCTCTTCGCTTATGATGTTGTGGGTTTCCACACCGAAGAATGGCTGGAATCCTTCCGCCATTATATCGAACGGGAAATGGGCGGAACGGTCAACGGCGACTTCGTCACGCTCAATGGCCGCACGATCCAGGCGATTGCCTGCCCGATCGGCATCAATGCCCAGGAATTCTCCAGGGCCGCCGTCAGCGACGCGGCCAGCTCCATGTTCGAACAGGTCCGCCGTTCGCTGCAGCACCGTGCCCTGATCGTGGGCGTTGATCGGCTGGATTACAGCAAGGGGCTGGAGGAACGCTTCAACGGCTATGCCCGCTTCCTGAAGGACCACCCCGAACATCATCGTAATGTCGTGCTGACCCAGATAGCGCCCCCGTCCCGGGGCGAAGTGGAAAGCTACCAGCATATCCGCGCCACGCTGGACGCGCTCGCGGGCCGCATAAACGGCGAATATAGCGATGTGGACTGGAGCCCCGTGCGCTACGTCAACCAAGGCTATCCCCGCGACAAGCTGGCGGGCATATATCGCGCTGCCCAGATTGGGCTCGTCACCCCGCTGCGCGACGGCATGAACCTCGTTGCCAAGGAATATGTCGCGGCGCAGGACCCGGAGGACCCCGGCGTCCTCATCCTCTCGCGCTTCGCAGGAGCGGCCACCCAGCTCAAGGACGCGCTGCTCATCAACCCCTATAGTCCCGAGGAGGTGTCCGATTCCATCACTCGCGCGCTCGCGATGCCCCTGGAGGAACGGAAGCGCCGCTGGCAGTCGATGATGAAATGCGTTGAGGAGCAGGACATAAGCTGGTGGCGGCAATGCTTCACCGAACGCCTGATGGCGGTCCAGCGCGAGGTTGAAGAGAAAAAGCCCCAGATAGAGGCGGCCGAATAGCGCTTTCCTCCCTGTCCTGGTTGGCTACACTGAACCAATGACGGATGACGGAGACGAATGGACCGAAGGCGGCGGCTTGGCGCATGCGATCCGGGCGCGCTCCGGCGTTATCTTGGGCGTTGTCGGTCTTGCGGCTTGGATCGCGCTGGTCTGGTTCATGTTCGGCGACGTCCTGTAGCGCGCGAATTCAGCACCCTAATTGCACCCCCGCCTGCTTTGGTCTATGGGCCGAGCCCTAGCAGCCCCGGCACCCGCTGATCCTTTTTCGATTCGCGTTTGCCGGGGCACATTCTTTCTTGGAAGACAGGAACGCGCATGGCTCGTCGCCGCCAGATTTACGAAGGCAAGGCAAAGATCCTTTACGAAGGCCCGGAGCCCGGCACGATCATTCAATATTTCAAGGATGACGCCACCGCCTTCAACGCGCAGAAGAAGGGCACGATCTCCGGCAAGGGCGTGCTCAACAACCGCATTTCCGAGCATATCTTCACCCTGCTTGGCCAGATCGGCGTGCCCACCCACTTCATCCGCCGCCTCAACATGCGCGAGCAGTTGGTGCGCCAGGTGGAAATCGTCCCCATCGAAGTCGTCGTGCGCAACGTCGCCGCCGGCTCGCTCAGCAAGAAGCTGGGGATCGAGGAAGGCACGCAGCTGCCCCGCACCCTCATCGAATATTGCTACAAGGACGATGCGCTGGGCGATCCGCTCGTGTCCGAAGAGCATATCGCCTGCTTCGGCTGGGCCACGCAGGAAGAGATGCACGACATCGCCGACATGGCGATCCGCATCAACGACTTCATGTGCGGCCTCTTCGCGGCCATCGGCATCCGCCTGGTGGACTTCAAGCTGGAGTTCGGCCGCCTGTGGGATGGCGACTATAGCCGTGTCATCCTGGCCGACGAGATCAGCCCGGACGGCTGCCGCCTGTGGGACATGAACACCGGCGAAAAGCTCGACAAGGACCGCTTCCGCCGCGATCTGGGCGGCGAAGTCGAAGCCTATCAGGAAGTCGCGCGCCGCCTCGGCCTCATGCCCGAGGGCGCAGATACGACCGTGCTGGACCTCGACACTCACCGCAAGAAGCGCAGCAAGGACTGATCGGCACCTCCCAAATCCTCCCCATCCGTGATGGGGAGGGGGACCGCCATAGGCGGTGGAGGGGAATTACCCCATCGCTGCGTCCACCATCAGCTTGATCCCCAGCAGCACCATCAGCACGTAGATCAGCGTGTAGAAACGCGCCGGATCAACCCGCCGCACCAGCACCACCCCGGCAAAGGTCGCCGCGATCGCGATCGGCGCCAGCATCGCTGTCGCCATCAGATTGGCGCGGGTGAACTGCCCCAACGCGGCATAAGCGGGCACCTTGATCCAGTTCATGACGGCAAAGGCGATGGCGCTGGTTCCGATCAGCACATCGCGCGCCAGCCGCTTGGGCAGAACCCACATCTGAAAGGGCGGCGCACCCGCATGGGCGATCTGGCTGGTAAAGCCGCTCGCCACGCCGAGCAGCGTCCCGATCCAGTTGGGCGATGTGGACGGCAGGACGATCGCCCCGCCCCGCTCCACCCAAAGCCTCTGCGCACCGAACAGCGTGGAAATAAAGCCCAGTGCGCCCAGCACAGCCGTCTCAGGCACCTGCGCGGCAAAGAGATAGCCGAGCCCCACGCCCGCCGCCATGCCGGGCAGCATCACCTTCAAGATATGCGCGTCCCAACTATGCCGGAACGACCAGACGCTGACCGCATCCTGCAATATCAATATGGGCAGCATGATCGCCGCAGCCCGGACAGGATCGATGCCCAACGCCATGATCGGCATCGCCAGCGCGCCCACGCCTGCGAAACCACCCTTGGCGAGCCCCGAAAGGATCACCGCCAGGATCGCGCATGTATAATAGAGATATTCGCCACTCATGCCGCCGCCCTAGAATAGAAGGCGGCTCAAGCGAACGACTTTATCGCCCGCTCAGCTGTTGGCCCGGTATCCGATCAGTACGCCGAAGGTGAAGGTCGCCAGCAGCGCCAACTGGACGCGGCCATGCGGATCGTCATAGCCGACGATCTGCTGCCCGAAGGCGAAAAGCCCGACAAACATCGCCAGCGCAAGACCAGCCATCCTGAAAACCCCTCATGCCGTGCATGAGCTATAGCCTTACAGTGGCTAATAAAGGGATAATGCCTTGCTTGGCGCGGCGCAGGCGACTAGGGGGTGCGCCATAGCAATCCACGGAGTTTTTGGCCTCATGAAAGCCCGCATCTTCGTCACCCTCAAGGGCGGGGTTCTCGACCCGCAGGGCAAGGCGATCCACCACGCACTCGACGGCCTGGGCTTTTCGGGCGTGAACGACGTGCGCGCGGGCAAGCTCATCGAGCTGGACCTGGCGGACGGCACCAGCGACGAAGATATCGACGCCATGTGCCGCAAGCTGCTCGCCAACACGGTGATCGAAAACTACCGCATCGAAAAGGTGGCCTGAGCCATGAAGAGCGCTGTCATCGTCTTCCCCGGCAGCAATTGCGACCGCGACCTCGCCACGGCGTTCGAGGCGGTGAGCGGTTCGAAGCCGGCCATGATCTGGCACCGCGACACCGAACTGCCGGATGACATCGACCTGATCGGCGTTCCGGGCGGCTTTTCCTATGGCGACTATCTGCGATCCGGCGCGATGGCAGCCCGCTCTCCTGTCATGCAGGCCGTCGCAAAGGCGGCCGATCGCGGCGCCTATGTACTGGGCATCTGCAACGGCTTCCAGGTGCTGACCGAAAGCGGCCTGCTGCCCGGCGCGCTGCTGCGCAATGCCGGCGGCCATTTCGTCTGCCGCGACGTTTCCCTGACGGTGGAAAATGCGCAGAGCGCCTTCACCAGCCGCTACGACGCTGGCGAGTCGGTGATTTTCCCGGTTGCCCATCATGACGGCAATTATTTCGCCGACCCCGAAACGCTCGACCGCCTCGAAGGCGAAGGCCGCGTGGCGCTGCGCTATGGCGAAAGTGTCAACGGCTCGGCCCGCAACATCGCAGGCATCCTCAACGAGGCGGGCAATGTGCTGGGCATGATGCCCCACCCCGAACGCGTGATCGAACCCGCCCACGGTAAGACCGACGGCCGCCGCCTGTTCGAAGGCTTGCTCGAAGGTCTGCTGGCGCGCGCCTGACGAGGGCGCGCCGTTCCGGCATGGGACGGCTGTATAGCTGATCGCGACGATGCGCGGCGTTTCTCAATCTTCTTCCGATGATGGAAGAGGGAGAACGACTGAAATCCACTATTTTCAGCGTCTTTCCACTCCATCCTCGCCAGTCAAACCTATATACAATTGAATATAGCCAATCACGCGAGTAGCTTGTACCGGCTGCCCCAACGAAGAAGGGGGCAGACATGAACAAGACATCTTGTGCCGTAATAGCGGCATTATTGGCGGGCATTTCTCCGAAGCCAGTGTTGGCGCAGACGCCCAAAGCGGAAAGCGCACCTCAAGGGCCGATCATCGTCACCGCCCGCCTACGTGAAGAGGATGCACAGCGCGTTCCCGCATCGCTCAGCATCGTCAGCGGCAAGGACCTCGAACGAACCTACACAGTCAACATCAACCAGCTCAGCCAATTGGCGCCCGCGCTCAACTATTCCTCCGCCAATCCGCGCAACACCGCCTTCACGACACGCGGCCTGGGATCGAGCGTCGTCGCCGTCAGCCAGGCCAATGACGGGTTGGAAGGGGGCGTGGGCTTCTATGTCGATGGCGTCTATCATGCCCGCCCCGCAACCGCGGCGTTCGACTTCGCCGATATCGAACGAGTAGAGCTGCTGCGCGGACCGCAAGGCACATTGTTCGGCAAGAACACTACGGCAGGCGCGATCAGCATCATCACGAAGAAGCCCAGCTTCGACTTCGGCGGAGAAGCGGAAATCTCCTACGGCAGCCGAAACTTCCTGCAGGCCAAGGCTGCGGTGACCGGCCCCATCGAGGATGGCGTGCTCGCCTTCCGCCTGTCGGGTCTGGTGACGCGGCAGGACGGTTATATCCGCAACGTCCGGCGCGACGAGCGGCAGAATAATATTCACAATGATGCGATCCGCGGGCAACTGCTGTTCCAGCCATCGCCGGATTTCACCCTGCGGGTCATCGGAGATTGGGCGAACTTCAGCAACAATTGCTGCGCCCAGCTTTTCGTGCGGGTGGCGCCAACGCTCAAGCCTGCCGCGCAACGCTATGTGACTTTGGCCGCCAATGCCCCGGGTGCCCCCTATGCCCCGCCCAGCCTCAATCCCTATGATCGCGTAACCGACAATGACGCGCCGCTTGGCGTCGATACGGATGAAGGCGGCGTTTCGGCTACCGCCGACTGGAAGCTCGGCGGGACCATATTGACGTCGATCAGCGCCTGGCGCTTCTGGGACTGGGACGCGGCCAACGATCGCGACTATACCGGACTGCACATCCAGACCACGCAGCATATCCCGTCCCGGCAGGAGCAGTTCAGCTAGGAACTACGGATAGGCTCCACCAGCCCCGGACCGATCGACTATGTCGCCGGCCTCTACTATTTCCACCAGAAGATTACGGGCCGCCCGATCAGCATCTATGGCCCGCTGGCGACCTATTGGCTGCTCCCCGCCAGCCCCACCCGCACATCGGCCCTGCTGAACGGCTATCAGACCGACGGCCATACCGACTTCCGCAGCGAAAGCTTCGGCGTCTTCGGCGAGGTGAGCTGGCATCCGGCAGCGCGGCTCTCGATCACAGGCGGCCTGCGCTACACCTATGAGGAGAAAGACGGCATCTATGACGTGCGTACCTTCGGCGGGCAGGCGACGGTGCCCGTTTCGACGCTCTACAACGACCAGCAATCGATCCTGCGCGCGCAAAGCTACAGCGCGCATGACGGCGACGGCAGCGCGTCGGGACGGATCAACATCGCCTACGACCTGACCAATCAGATCATGGCCTATGCCAGCTTCGCCAAGGGGCAAAAGTCGGGCGGCATCAACATGTCCGGCCTGCCGGTCAACAGCGCCAATCAGGCCGTGCTGGCCACCGCCGTCGTGCGCCCGGAAACCAATTCTACCTGGGAAGCCGGGCTCAAGACGCGGCTGCTGGAAGGCGCGCTGGTCTTCAACATCAATGGCTATCATGTGGATGTGAAGGATTTTCAGGCCAATATCGTCGATAATTCGGCCACCGTCGCGCCGCGCAGCTATCTTGCCAATATCCCCAAGGTCAGGGTGAAGGGCATCGAATTCGACGCATCGGCTGCATTAGGGTCCCACCTGACGCTGAGGGCGTCGGGCGCTTATGCGGACGGCGAATATGCCAGCTATCCCAACGGGCCTTGCCCCATCGAGCGGACGGGAAGCAGCACGGCGCGATGCGATCTCACCGGCAACGCTCTCCCCGGCCTACCCAAATGGACCGGATCGGCAGGCGGAGAATATCGCGCGCCTTTGAAAGGCGGAGAACTGTTCCTCCGCGCCGACGCCGTTACCCGCACACGGGTCCGGGGTGAGGCAACCGGCTCCGCCTATACGGTGATCAAAGGCTATACGCTGGTCAACGGCAGCGTGGGTTACCGCGCCGGACAATGGGAGCTGGCGCTGTTCGCCCGAAACTTGTTCGACCGGGATTATATGCAGAATCTTACCGTGCAGGCAGGCAATAGCGGCCTCATCGTGGGAACGCCGAGCGAGCCAAGAACAATCGGCGTAACGCTGCGGACGCGCCTGGGGTCGTGAAACCATGGGGGTCGCCAATCGCCTTTCGCCAAAAGAAGGACGATTGGCCGCTTCCTATTCCGTTACAACCCCTTCACGAAGGACGGCAGATGCGCAACGCCGCTCGGATTGGGTCCAGCCATATAGAGCGTCATGATGGTCCCCAGCGCGATCGCCACGCCATAGGGAATGGGGCCGTTCGCCGCGAAGATCGCCAGCGAGGAACCGTCCCGCACCGTACGCGGAACCATGCGCCGCCCGGCCATCAGCAGCAGCGCCAGCACGCCGCCGCCCACCGTCACATAGACAAACCAGGGCAGTGCCGCCGACCAATCGAACCAGAGCGCGCAAGCCGCCATCAGCTTGACGTCTCCCCCGCCCATCCAGCCCATCGCGAACAGCGCCGACCCCAGGGCAAAAACCACCAGGAAAAGCGTTCCGTTCTGCCAGATGTCATTTTGCCAACCGGCCACCACCACCCAAGGCACGAACAGGCCCATGACGAGCAGCGGCAATATGTTCGAAATCCGCAGCTTCGCGATATCCTCGATCGCCGCTGCCATCAGAACCAGGCAAACCGCCAGCAATATCAGGTCCTTCGTCACGGCTTGGCTCCCATCGTTGCAAGCGTGGCGGCAGCTTCTGGCTGAAAGCTTTCCGACTCTGTCACTGCGCGGCTCAAATATGCCCGCGCTTTGCCCGCGTCGCCCATGCGCAGCGCCACCTTCCCTGCCTCGCCCAGCCGCTTCGCCCAGCTATTGGCGTCGTCGGCCGGGCGGCGCTCTATGTCGCGTCCAGCCATGATCTGCGCGGCGTCGCTATTGGCGATGATGCGCGCGTCATCGGGCGCCAGCTCCAAAGCCTTGCCATATATGGCCACGGCTCTCTCCGCCTGCCCCTGCGCCATCAGCGAAAGGCCATAATTATTGAGTATCTGCACCGGCTTGTCGGTCAGTTGAAATGCCTTTTCATAGGCCGCCGCGCTAAGTGCCCACGCCTTTTCAGCATCATAGGCGACGCCCAGCGCATTCCATGCCCGCCAGCGCCCGGCGCAATGATCGACGGCGCGGCGCAGCGCGTCTGTCGCCTGTTCAGCGCGGCCAAGCCGCAGACGCGCGATGCCCAGCCCCTCATCGACGCGGCAGTCCTTCGATCCGGCCTGGCTGATCGCGGCAAAGCGCGTTTCGGCCTCTCCATTCTGTCCCTTGGCAAGCGTCATACGCGCGACCGCGATATCGACCGCCGCGCCCTCCTGCGCTCGCGCATTGGCCCGCCATTGGCCGAGCATGCTTTCAGCCTGGATGATCCGCCCACCATCGATCGCATCATCGATCAGGCGGCCATAATCCAACGCGGGAGCTGTCGTCGCGCTCGGCGGCAGCGGTGCAGGTAAAGCCGTCGCAGCCGCCAGAAGCAGGAGGACGCTCATCCCCGGCCTCCGCTCCACTTCCACAACTGTTCGAACAGACCATCATGCTCGACCGCGCCCGCCATCGTCGCGCAAGCTGGTGACGCCTTGGCGTTAGCCCCAACCGGAGACACGTTACATCCCAGCGACGCGACCGGCTTGTCCAGCGTCGCATCGGACGTGGCGGAAAGCTGGACGATCGGCGCTTTCAACTCGCGCGTCAGCGAAATGGCAGGCGCTGATTTGCTCGCGTTGGCGACAGTCACGATCGCCGTGTTCAACTGCGACGTCCTGCGGCCAGGCAGCGTCGGCCGCGCGCCGCTGACCGCCAGCGTACGCAACCGCACTTCACCCATCGAAACCCGTTCCAGATCCAGCCCAGCGGTTCGCGCAGGCAATCCGGCGGGCGTCCCTCCCCCGCTCGCCGCCAGTTGCGCCAGCGTCGGGCGGCGCGCCGTCCCCGGCACGGCCCCCTGCCCGATCTGCGCCAGCAGCGCGTTCGCTTCGGCCTGCAAACCCTGCGCCATCAGGCTGCGCGCGAAGTTCCGATGAATGCGCTCATCCTGCGGCGCGCGCGCCAGAGCCAATTCGAAATATTCGCGCGCTAGGTCATGCCGCCCTATCGCCGCATAGCTGATCGCTACGCCGTTTAGCGCGTGCGGATCGGCCGGGTTCTGCCGCATGGCTCGCCGGTAGGCGTCCAGCGCCAGCGCATGCTCCCCGCGCGAAAACAGCACGTCGCCGCGCGCCAGAGAGTCCTGCCCGGCCGTGCCTACGGCCTCGCTGTTGACGGATCGGATCGCGACGTCCCGGTTCGCTGAACTGCATGCCGCGCTCGCGAAGATGAGCGCGACCGCCATTGCCCGTCTCTTCATGCCCCGTCCCCTTTATGTCCTCTACCGCGCCATCGCCGGCAGAATATCACGCACTACCCGCACCACCGCAGGCAGCATCAGCACCCCGATCATCACCGGCAGCATGCAGGCGACCAGCGGAACCGACAGCAGCACCGGCAACCTGTGCGCCTTTTCTTCGGCCCGCATCCGCCGCTTCTCGCGCATTTCCGCCGCATAGACGCGCAGCGTTTGCCCCACGCTCGACCCCAGCTGGTCCGACTGGATCAGCAGCGTCGCGAAGGAGCGGATTTCGTCCACATCCACATCGTCCGCCATACGCCGCAGCGCATCGGCCCGGCTGCGCCCCGCGCGCAGTTCCAGAACCACCTTGCCCAGCGCCTGCGACACCAGTGGATGCGATATGGCAAGTTCGCGCCCCACCCGATCCATCGCCGCTTCCAGCCCAAGCCCCGCCTCAACGCACACCAGCATCAGGTCCAGCGCGTCGGGAAAGCCGTGAACGATCGCCTCTTGCCGCCGCGCCGCCTTGGCCGAAATGAACAGGTTAGGCAGATACAGCCCCAGCACAGCGATAGCAGTCGCCATCAAGTAGAGCTTCACCGGGCTCGGCGGCTCCGGCTTGTTCAGCGACATCAGCACCAATATCGCAGGCAGCACCAACGTCAGCACCAGCCGGATGAATGTGAACACCTTGGGCGCTTCGGGCGAAGGGTAGCCCGCCGCGATCAGCCGCTTGCGCAGGCTGTCATTCTGCGTATCCGCCAGGGAAATGCCCAGCCTCTCGATCCGCTCGACCAGCTTTTTCCATTCGCTGTTGTTCCGCTCGTTGCGCAGGCTTTGCCCACCGCCCTGCACCACGCTCCCCGCTTCGCTGACCACATCGAGGCGGCTGCGCACCCTCGAGGTGCGCGCTACCGCTTCCGAAACGCCATAGACGATCGCCACGATCGCGACGAACAGCAGGATCAGCAATATCGGCCGAAGCTGCGAGATAAGGGCGAGGTCCAGCATCAGGTCACACTTTCAGGTCAACCATGCGGCGTATCGTGACGAAGCCGATGATGTAGAGGATGATGAGCCCGGAAAATCCGAAGATGAACATGGGGTCCTGCGCGATATCCAGGTAAAAGGCCGGATTGAGCAGGAACAACGCGACGAAGGCCAGGATCGGCAGCGCGGTCAGCATGACCGCGGTCATCCGCCCTTCGGAACTCAGCGCCCGCACCTTCAGGAACAGGCTCGCCCGCTCGCGGATCACCAGCGACAGATTTTCCAATATCTCGGCCAAGTTGCCGCCCGTCTCCGCCTGCACGGACAGGGACGTCACGAACATATGCATCTCGTTCATGTCCCACCGCTCGGCCATGCGCTGCAAGGCGTCGCGCAGGTCGGAACCATAGGTGACTTCATCGACGACGATGCCGAACTCGCTGCCGATCGGGTCCCGCATCTCCTTGGTCAGCAGGTCCAATGCCGCCGCAATCGGATGCCCCGCGCGCAGGCCTCGGACGAAAGTGTCCAGCGCCACGGGAAACTGCTCTTCCATCTTCTTGCGCCGGCGCTGGCTCAACCGGCTCAGCACCATGATCGGCAGCAGCACGCCCAGCGACGCGGCAAAGGCCGCCGCCATCATGATCATCCCCGCCGTCATGCCATATCCTGACAGCAGCGCGCCGATAATCACGATCAGGAACAGCAGCCCCGTCGCGATCGTCATCAGCGTCAGCACCGTGCGCGCAGGCACGCTCAGGCCCGCGCCATGCAGCGCCCGGATGACGCTCAGCCCCATGCGGCCGAAGACGCTGTCATGATTGAAGTTCAGCGTCTCGTCATCACGGCGAAGCTTTGAAAGGACCGTGCTGCGCTCGAACCCCGCCGCGATCATCTTCAGCCGCTTGTTGACGACGCGCTCCGTACCCGCGCGTGCCCGGAACCAGCTGTGGACGCCCTCAATCGTCAGGATCACCGCCGCGAACAGCAGGACCAGAACGAAGGCGCGGATGTAGATCGGATTGATCATTGCACCACCGCATCAGGCCGGAAGAGGTCCGCGGGCAGATTGATGCCCCGATCGGACAGTTCGCTCATGAATTTGGGCCGGATGCCCGTCGCCTCGAAATGGCCGCGCACCATCCCATTCTCCTCACGCCCGGTCATCTTGAACCGGAAGATTTCCTGCATGGTGATGACCTCACCTTCCATGCCGGTAATCTCGGAAATGCTCATCAGGCGGCGGCGGCCGTCCGATAGGCGCCCGACCTGCACGATCACGTTCAGCGCCGAAGCAATCTGCGCCCGCGCCGATCGCGGCGAAATGTCGATGCCGCTCATGCCGATCATCTGCTCGACACGCGAAAGAGCATCGCGCGGCGTATTGGCGTGGACCGTGGTCATCGATCCATCATGGCCGGTGTTCATCGCCTGCAGCATGTCGAACGCTTCACCGGCGCGCACTTCGCCCACGATGATGCGGTCCGGCCGCATACGCAGTGCATTCTTCACCAGGTCGCGCTGGGTGACTTCGCCCCGCCCTTCGATATTCGGGGGCCGCGTTTCCAGCCGCACCACATGACGCTGCTGCAATTGCAATTCGGCCGAATCCTCGATCGTGACGATCCGCTCCGCCTCGTCGATGCTTGCCGACATGGCGTTGAGCAGCGTCGTCTTGCCCGAACCCGTCCCGCCGGAAATCAGCACATTGCGCCGCGCCGCCACCACCGCCCCCAGCACCTGCGCCATCGGCGCGGGCACGCTGCCCAGCTCGGACAGCCGCCCCATGCTGATCGGCACCTTGGCGAATTTACGGATCGACAGCAGCGACCCATCCACGGCCAGCGGCGGCACTACCGCATTGACGCGCGAACCGTCCGCCAAACGCGCATCGACAAAGGGTGAAGCCTCGTCTACGCGCCGCCCGACAGCCGCGACGATCTTCTGGATGATACGCAGCAGATGCTTCTCATCCTTGAACCGCGTCGCCGTCTCCACCAGCCGTCCGCCGCGCTCGACGAAGACGATCTTGTGGCCGTTCACCAAAATGTCAGTGACGCTCTGGTCCTTCAGCAGCGGCTCTAGCGGCCCCAGCCCCAGCAGCTCGTCCAATATGTCCGAAACCAGCCGCTTGCGCTCTTCCAAGTTCAGCGCATGCTTCTGCAGCGCCAGCTGTTCATGGACGATCTCGCCCACTTCCGCTTCCACCTGCGCGCGCGACATATTTTCCAGCGCGGACAGGTTGATCAGGTCGATCAGCTTCTGGTGCAGAGCGACCTTCAGTTCGGTATGCCGGTCCTCTTCCCAGTGGACCAGCTCGGTATCGGTCGGCCCCACCTCATCCCGAGTATCGCCAAACCGGCTATCGCCTTTCCGGATCTGCCACATCAGCCCTTCTCCGCCTGGCGCCGCGCCTCGACCGCCTGCATGGCGCAATCGACTATGTCGGCCATGTCCTTGCAGATGCGGCTGCGTGCCTTGAGTTCCTGGATCAGCACCCCCTGGTCCAGCGCCGAGCTCACCAGCGGGAAGTCGTTTGCAATGCTGAGGTTCACCGGATGATCCAGCGCCGCTGCCGCATCTGCCAGCCCGATCGCGCGGAACAGCTTCTTCTCCACCCGGTTCGCGATCACATGGATCCGCGCCGGATCGATGCCCTGGTCGCGCAGCAGCGCAATCTGCCTCCGCGCCTGACGCAGGCTGGCGATGGTCAGTTCGCACACCAGGAAGATGACTTCCGACCGCGCCACCAGCGACATGGACCAGTTCGTCCAATTGCCCGGCAGGTCGAGATAGATGGTATCGAAATTGCGCTGCGCCAGTTCGACCACGCGGAACACCTGCTCGGCGTTCACCGCCTCCAGCGGCATGATCTCCGTCGGCGCGGTCACGACGTGAAGCCCCGTCGGCGTTTCGAGCGTAACCGATCCCAGCAGCTCCCGATCCACCCGATTGCCGCCCTGCAACAGGTCCGCCAGCGTCAGCGGAGACGTTATGCTCAGGAAGGTGCCCGCATTGCCGAACTGAATATCGAAGTCGAACAGGCAAACCCGCTCGCCCGCCTGACGGACCGACCGGGCATGCAGGCTCGCCGCCTGGGTCGCGATCGTGGTAGCCCCCACGCCGCCAACACTCTTGATGATGGAGACCAGCTGCCCCGTCTTGACGTTCTGCCCGCCCTTAGCCGTGATCTCCGCCCGCAAATGGTCCAGGATGGCCGTCAGTTCGCTCGCCTGCAAAGGCAGCGGCAACACATCATTGATCCCGCTCCGCAACAGCGCGCGCACCAGCGGAATCTCCGCATTGCGCACCGCCGCCACTACCAGCAGAGCCGGATGAGCCGCCCGCAACGCCGCCAGCCGCCGCATGGAAGCTTCGTCGTCCGGCATCACCTCCAATATGATCGCCTTGGCCTCGCTCACCAGCTGCGACGGCAGAGAAGCACTGGGCGCCAACATCGAAAGCGTCAGCGACTGCCCGCTCAGCCGATCCCCCAATATATCGGAAGCCGCAACCTCCTGCTCCGACAGGATCAGGTGAATACCCTCATCCCCAACATCGAGGGTCCAGCTCTCGGCGGCTTCCGCTGTGTTCGTCACGATGCCCAAGATCTTGTTCCTCAATTTGATACCGTGCCCTGGCCGTCTTCCATGGTGAGGGCGGCGCTGAAGCTGGGGAGAGAGATGCTAGTTCTAAAAGGTGTCAAAGCCACCGGTGTAAAGGTCATTTGCTTCAGGGATACCTTGACCAGCGGAGCAACGTCCGGCCCGTTGGGATCTCCTGCATAACCCAGGCCCGAATAGTCATAGTCGATGGTGACCTTACTCGCCGTGATCTCAGGCATGAACAATTTCATACGGGCAACGACGTTGTTAAACGCAGTCAGTGCCGTCGCACTGTTACTGACCAGAGGACTCGGACAGGTCGCCCCTGTCTTGCATGAACAACTGACAGCGCCCGCATTGAAGTTGCAAGACGCTCCGCCGAAGGAAGCCTCAGGGATTGGATCACCCTGTGAGAGCGAGCCACTAACGACGAAACTATATGCAGCCAGACCGTTGGGAATCATGTCGGTAGCGACGGCATAGCGCACACCCATCTGGGTCGCCTTTTCCGCGCGATTCCAAGTCCACATCAGACGGCCAACATCGATGATGCCGAATAAAAATATGATGAGCAACGGCAATACGATCGCGAATTCCGCCGCCGAAGAAGCGCGCTGGTCTTGAGCAAGGAGGGCAAGCCGCCGGATCATATCCCCTGCACCGTCGCTTCGGATGACGAAATCAGCGACAACGAAGTGCTGGTGAAGCCAAGATTATTGAACAGGGACGTATAAGGAACGGTGGCGGAAACCTTGATCCGAGGGACGTTCGACATGCCATTATATATCCCAGAGTAATTTCCTCCAGAAATTGCGGTGCAACTGAGTGTCACCGAAACTGTCGTCGCTGTAGTCCAGCTGGTTAACCGTGCTGTCCCTCCATTTGCGATCTGCCCGGTGCGGGTGATATTGCGAGTCTTGTCCACTACGTCGCTTGATACGGTGTTAGGGCAGGTGAACTCTGTGAAAGCCCGCCGCGAAGCATAGCGCGCGCCATCGCGAACTGCCTTCGCCACAACGTGCTCGCTAAGGAAATAGTTGCCCAGCTCAAACGCACCGAACATCAAAGTGATGAGAAGGGGTGTTACGAGAGCCATTTCCGCAGCAGCTGCTGCCCGGTTACAACCGATGGGACGAAAGAGGAAAGAAGAGGCCATCGTCATCACTCAATCAGGTACGGGACCGATCGCTCGATCACCTGTGGATTACTCGCTCCGTTTAGGCCGCTCCCTGTGTCGGCAATCACTTCGACATAGACTTCCTTCTTCTCGGTCCATTTGGTTCCCCCAATCTTACGATCGATGGATGGCTCAACCAGAAAAACATCAAGCCATTTCACCGGGTCAATACCCGAAGTCTTGCCATGCAGCTTAAGGGCGTGACAGTTAAGAACAGCGACTGAGATGCGCCGGCGATCCACACCCGCAGAACTGGGCGTAATGCCCGCTACACCATTGGCTGGAGAACCGAAGGCATATTTGCTGCCAGCGGGCTGCGCCACACCGATCCCCTTGGCAACCCCTCCAACCACGACGCTGGGATGGGCGACTTCCCAATTATACACATCATAGCGGCTCGGCGTTGCCCCAAGGCTGGTTGCGCCCGGCCATGTGGCCGCGTCCCAACCGTAATTTACCTTGAAATAAGCGTCACGATCCCATGTGCCGCTGCCAACGATACCACATGTTTGCGATCCTTGCGGAACGGCATGGCACAGATCACGGGGATAACCCATGATATCAGGATAACTACCGGTCATCACCGCAGCGGTCGTCGGCCGGTATGGGTTGTCCGAAACATCAAATCCGTTTTTGCAGGTGCTCCCGTTGTCGGAACTACAGGTCAGGTCTTTGCGCGTATTGGTGGAGGGCGAACATGTGCCGCCATATTGCGACGGGCAGATGCTGCCGTTCGCATAGACGTCAAATCGGGTATTGAGTGAATCCAGCACCGAAGTGCTCATGCCGGTCTTGGTAGTGATGCCATCCATTGCCTGGCAATCGGTCTGAATGGTGTCATAACCCAATGCGGCGGCTAGGCCGTTCGCACCATTTTTGAACGTCGCCTCCAGCCATCCGAAGTTGCCTGCCGCGTCAGCATTGCCGGTGATGAGCTTCAGGCCTACGCCTCGCGATACATTGAAAGCCAAATTCTCATCGGCGTTGGTGTCCGGCTCGCTCGGATTGCAGATCATCACCGGCGGCACCTTACAGATCGCCGATCCAACCCCGGCAAAGGCCTTCGCCGACAAGGCTCCCGACGAAAATGTCCTCACGATCGGAGTCAGCGCGAAATAAGCCGTGCGCGAATTGACCTTCACCTCAACAAAATTGGCATCCTGATCAGTGGTAGCCAAAGTTGTCTTGGCCTTGTCTTGATAGAAGGTCAGGGCTCCGCTGCTGTCACAGCCCGTAGGAACCGTGCCGCCGACCTTAATTGCCGCACCACACTTGTCATTTGCAAATCGGGCATCGTTCTGGATAAGATTATTGACGGCGTTAGTCGCCCTTGTCCGGGCATTGCTCTTCCCATCCAACTGCGTCGCCGCTGCCAAAGCAGCTTGGTCCGCAGCAGTCTGCAATTCGCTGTCGAGGCTCGCCATCCGCGCATAATCAAAAGCGATGCCGCCCGCCGCAATCAGCCCGAACAGCGACAGGGCGACCGTCGGCGCTACCGCACCGCTGGTTGACCTTAGGAGGCTATTCCGACGGGCAGACATGGATTGAAACCCTCCCCGATCACCGGCCGCCTGAGCCGCCGCCGGAGCCACCGCTACCGGACGTGGTGCGGATCGACTTCGGCTCCTTCACCTTGTCGGTGCGGTAGCGTTCCACCGCGGCGGCGCTGCGCGTGCCTTCGCCGCCTTCGACGAGCGTGCCCTCATAGCGTGGGTCCGGGTTGATCACCTGCTGCGCATAGTTGCTGCGCACCGCGCCGCCGAAGGTCGGGTCGTTTGTAGTGCAGCCCGCCAGCGCCGGGGCGACCAGCAGGACGGCCAGGGACAGTGTGCGCATGGTCTCACTCCCGCTCATAGTTCATATCCGCTCTGCGTCGCGCCCGCCGGAGCCGGCGCCGGGGCGGCAGGCGTAGGCGCGGGAGCCGTCCGGCGGCTTTCCGGTGGCATCGCATCGGGATTGAGCGGGTTGATCCCCACCGCTTTGTCCGTCCGCCCCATCAGGAACAGGTCCAGCTCATGCGGATTGCCCACCCGATCGGTCGGGAGGCTCACATCCTCCGCCCGCATCGGCTTCACCAACCGAGGCGTCACGATCATGACCAGTTCGGTCTGCTGCTTCTGGAAGCCGGTCGAGCGGAACAGCGCTCCGATGATCGGCAGCGAACCCAGCACCGGCAGTTGCCGCACCGTATCCTGGAAGTCGTTACGCAGCAGCCCCGCAATCGCAAAGGACTGCCCATCCCGCAGTTCCACCACAGTCTTCGCCCGCCGCGTCAGCAGGCCCGGAACGACCAATCCGTTGATCGATACCGACGCCGAAGGATCGATCGAGCTAACCTCCGGTTCAACCACCAGGTTGATGATGCCGTCGCTCAGGACAGTAGGCGTGAAGCCCAGGCTGACACCGAACGGCTTGAACTCGACAGTGATGCCGTTGCCGTTATTGCCCCCCCCGCCGCTGCTCTGCGTTACCGGGATCGGAAATTCGCCGCCCGCCAGGAAGGACGCGGTCTCACCCGACAGCGCCACCAGCGTCGGCTCGGCCAGCGTCTTCACCAGCCCCTTGCGCTCCAGCGCATCAAGGGCCGAGAATATGTTGACGCTCCCAATCTTGTACGCCCATGTCCCGACGCCAAAAGCATCGGACAGCCCGTCAAGCAGAATGGTCGGCACGCCATTATTGTTGGTCGGCACGATCGAGTCAGCCGACAGGTTGCCGATGCTGCCCGCAGTGCGGTTACCGTTGAAGCTGTGGTTCAGCCCAATCTGCTTCGCCGCCTGCCGGTTCACTTCCGAAAAGCGCACTTCCAGCATCACCTGCTGCGACGCGCCTACCGACAGCATGTTGACGACCTTCTCGTCGCCCCCGGCATAGGTCTTGGCGATCTGCATCGCCCGATCGACCGCCGAAGCGCTCGACACTGTGCCGGTCAGCACCACCGCGTCATTAGAAACGCGCGCGCCGATCTGCTCGCCGGGGATCAGTTCGGCCAGCTGACGCTTCAGCGTCACCACATCCGGCCCCACCGCCACATCGACCACCGCGATCAGCATGTTGCGGCTGTCATAAAGCGTGAGGCTTGTCGTCCCCACCTTCTTGCCCAGCACATAGAGCGATCGGTTGGTCAAGGGCAGGACGTCGGCGACTTCCTGATTGCCCACCAGCGCCTTTGAAAAAGGCCGATCGACAGTCAGCACCTGGCTCTTGTTGAGCGGCACGTCGAGCTGCCCTGCATGATCGATGTTGCTGGCGGTCAGCGATGCGACCTGGGCTTGAGCGGGCATCGCCGTCGCAGCCAGCGCTGCCCCCAGCGCCAGCATCGACAAGGACTTAGCGGGAACCATAGCGCTTCACCTCATAGCTGGTGCCAGTCGTGCCGCGCACGATTTCGACCGATGCGGTCGCGGGCAGAGCGGAAACATTCTTCGGCACGGCACGGCGCGGAGCGCGCATCACCGGAAGCCGAGCAGGCACATAGGCGGCCTCCGCGATCCGGGCGCGCGGTCCGGCAAAGCCGCCCACATAGGCGCCATCGCGCAGATCCTCCGTCCCCACGGTCTGCACCGCCGGGTTGGGCTCATCCGTCACGTTGCGCAGCACCAGCGTTAGCTGGCCGACCTGCTGGCCCAGCACCAGCTTCTGCGCATCGACCTGGTTGACCTCCAGCGTC
Source organism: Sphingobium tyrosinilyticum (assembly GCF_042654265.1). Lineage (NCBI taxonomy): Bacteria > Pseudomonadati > Pseudomonadota > Alphaproteobacteria > Sphingomonadales > Sphingobiaceae > Sphingobium > Sphingobium tyrosinilyticum. Next base: position 354,942 of record NZ_JBHSFZ010000064.1, read on the forward strand.
GCGGTCTTGCCAATCGCGGGGTCCTTGGAGCTGTCGTTCGCATTCTGGTCGATCGCGATGACGCGCGTATTCTGCAGCAGCACATCGGTGATCTGCTGGCTTCCAACGCCGTCCTGCATCGTGCGGGTCACGAAGACATCGACCATATCGCCCGGCAGCACGAAGCCGCCCGCCGCCGCAACATCATTCACCCGTACCGCCACCGCACGCATTTCGGGCCGCAGCACACCGGACATGGTGGCGCGGCCGCCTTCGCCTGACAGCTTGGAAGTGAGGATCGGCTCGCCCGGCTCGATCTGGCGCAGAACCACGCGCTGCTTGCCGAGGGAGGTGAGTTGCATCGGGTCCCGGAAGGCGCCGGGCGGCACCGAAGCCAAGGGCCAATCGACGACCTTGATCTTTTCCGGCGTAATAGCCGCACCAAAAGCCAGCGGCATGGATGCGACGACCACCTTGGCCATGCCACCCTGCGGCGTGGCCTGAGCCTGCTCAGCCTTGCTCAAATAGCTGTTGGCGATGAACACCGCCGCCAAGCCCAGCAAGATCGCGAGACCAAGGATGATTAAAGATCTGCGCTGCCCCACAACAACTCCCCCCCGAACTGAAAGTTAGGAAGGCCAGCCTCAGGCTGGCCTTCCTATTTATACTCAGCAATTGGCCGGAGGTGCAGAGCCCGTGCCAACATTGCTAATGCAGTTCGTGGAAAGACCCATTGAATTCTTAATCGCCGCACCCAAGTTCCAGGCAGCCAACGCAATGCCGGTACCCACAATTGCCAGGATCAAGGCATATTCGGCCGCCGAAGCACCGCTTTCATCTGCCCAAAGCTTTTTAAAATAAGTCATGTACTTACCCCTCTTTTAGGCTCAGCAATTAGCGCTCGGCGCAGAACCCGTGCCGACATTCTTGATGCAGTTGGTGGCGCTGCCCATCGAATTTTTGATCGCCGTGCCCAAGTTCCAAGCGGCCAACGCAATGCCAGTGCCGACAATTGCCAGGATCAGCGCATATTCGGCCGCCGAAGCACCGCTCTGGTCGCGCCAGAGAGTCTTGAAGAAAGTCATGTCTCTTTCACCCCTATTGCGCCGAAAGCGTTCCGGCTGCTCTTGCACAGCTCTGCGGAGGGGCCTTTGCCACCTGGCGACCCCAGCAGTGATTGCTCCACTCGCCAGGCAGTTGGGCAGTTCCCGTAGAACTTGTCGCCAAAATGACCCAAAGCAAGATCAAGTCAACAGGGTAAAAAATATCCATATTTTTCAGAAGCTTATGGTCAAATTTTATTAACCATTTTCGCTACCTATTTTGCGCTCGATAGTATCCGAGCACTTTTGATGAGTATACCTTTGGTTATATACCTGCAGGTTTTTAAAGTTGATCTCAATCATTATTTGATTACTTCTACGAGTAACTTTGATGGCCATTAAGAATAACGAACATCAACGAGGTTACCGATCGGGAGTGATTTGGCGAATGCTGAGGAATACGAACAGCATCAAAGATATATGTCCTGATCAAATAGTCGCTTCCACATGCGTATAATCGATGGAAATACCACCAATGTCAGGAGGCTGGACCATGCCGTCCTCAGACCCTCGAGATGAGTAAAGCGAACGATGTCCCCATCGACTCGTCGCGAATCATGTGCAGCCTGCCGCTACCAAATATCCCCCATTTTTGCCGCTTGCGCGCCGGACTCCGCCGATTCGGTTCGCCGAACCGGGACCTAAGGTCAGGCGCTAATTCGATTACGGAAGGTGATATTCACCCGCTCTGACAGCAGCAGATAAGGCAACCAGAGGGCAGCGCTGATCAGTACCTTCTTCACGTTGCCCTCCAGGAGGCCAGCCAGCGACAGTTCGACGGCATGCGGCACATCCCCAATCCGCGTGACCAGCTCGGCAATGCCCATTTGCGCCATCAGGTCCACACCCCACACCATTACCAGGAAGCGGGGGAATAGGGGCGCCATTCGCAGCGCCATGGCAAAGGCGAACATATAAAGGCTGGATAGCAGCACGACGTCGGCCAGCATCACCGCATAAAGGCTCACATACCAGCCCGGCGAATAGCTCCCGAGCGCAGGGATGGCGCTCAGAAACTCCAACGTCCGCACCGGCACGTTGAGCGCAATGCCCAGCAACAGCGACGCCATCACGCCATAAAGCCCGAACTGCGACATTTCCCGCGCCTTCAGGCAGTCGATCTTCCGCCAGCGACCGACCTGCGCCAGGCGGAAACTGGGCTGCGCAAGCACCCGTCCCGCTGGAAACAGCTTCAGCCCCATCAGCAGCGAACCCACTGGCGCTCCCACAACCAGCAGATAGGGCAGCAACCCCGTCCCGCTCATCCAAGGCACGCCATCATAAGGCGTCGCCGGAAAAGCGATCCGCACGCCACAAGCGAAGGCGGCGACGAGGACCCACGCGGCGACAATACGTTGCAAATTGACTTGCATCGACAGCACCAGCGCGACGCTCCGGCGATAGAGATGATCCTTAACCACTCGCACCATGGAAACGGGAACCTCCACCCGGACAGCCACTAGAAGCGCCGACTATCCGCACTTCTGGTTAATGCTGGGTAAAATGCGCGGGTGAGGGGAAAGTTCTGCCGAACGGCGGGGATGGCGGCGTGCAAGCCATTGTTTCTCGACTTCGCTCGAAACGAACGGGACAAACCCTTCAACGCTGAGAGCAGCCAGCCCCCTGCGCTCCTCCCTCCGTTCGTTTCGAGCGAAGTCGAAAAACCGCGCGCTTCCTGCCCTCACTTCCGAGGCACGGTAATCTGAATCATCGTGCGCCCGCCAATATTGCGCAGGAACACCTCACCCCCCAAAGCCTGCACCCGCCGCATCAATGACCGCGAAGGCACCGCGCCCGTCGATCCCAAACGCGCCAAGTTGGGCACGCCGTCATCCGTCACATGCAGCGCAATGCGGTTGCCGGCAGGCTGCAGGGAAAATTCCACGGCCCGCGCCCGCGCGTGCCGCACCGCATTGGCAACGATCTCCCGCACGGCAAAGCTCAGCTCCCGGCCGATCGTCGCGCTCGTCGCGCAATTGCCATCCTCCACTTTCAACTCGCACTGGATGCCCCACTGATCCGCCAGCGATCGCACGACCATCGACAGCGTTTCGGGCAGATAGGCGAAATCCTCCTCGTCCACCTCCGGATTGATGATCCAACGGATGGTGGCGATCTGGTCCTTGGCGATCCGATCGACATTCTGCACCACCGGCATGGGATCGCCGATCGTGCCGTTCAGCACTGGCGCGACCTGAAAGCGGATACTCGCCAGAGCTTGCAGCACACTGTCATGCAGTTCCCGCTGCAACCGTTCGCGCTCCCGCGCTCCCGCTATGACATGGGCCAGGTCCATACTGTTGCGCACCATCAATTCTTCGCACGCGCTTTCGAACACCCGCTGGGCGATGGCGACGACATCCTCATGGCTGGGATCGTCGAGCTGCACCGCGCCCACCGCGTCGAATGTGCCCAGCGACACGCGGACCGACATCAGCGTTTCAGCCTCGAGCAGGGCCGCCCACGCCCGGCCGCCAGGGGTCAGCGGAAAAATCTGACTGACGCCGTCCGATGACAGGCTGATCGAAGCGCCCCGGCGGCAGTCATGCCAACCCGTTTCCACCGCCAGCAGCCCGCCATTGCCCTCCGGCATCTCTTCGCCAAAGCGGCTCGATGCAAAGCGATAGGGCTCTGCACTGGCCGCGCGAAACAACACCGCTCCATTCTCGCCGCCCGTCGCAATCTTCAGCGCTTGCAACAGAAAAGGTCCGGGACTGCCCTTGGCCGGCGGAAAGGCGCTGTCGGCCAGCCGCCGCATCCGCTCCTGCTCCAGCAGCGTTTCACGGCGAGGCCCCAACAGCATGCCCGTTATCGCGATCACCACCGCAAGATATAGCACGCGCAGCGCGGCCCGCTCCGCATCCGGTTCGGACGGCAAAACCATCAATTCGTCCACCCACAGGGTCATCAGCGCCGTGATGACCGCGAATGCGCCGACCAGCAGGTGAAAGCGCCGCCGCACGATCAGCGCAATCTCGACCGCCACGAACAGGCTGCCGGAAAAATAAGGGCTGGTGCCGGGGTTCGTCACCACCAGCAGCGACAGGAACAGCAGCGCGTCCAGGCAGACCACCGGCTTGCGCAGCCGCATCTCCGTAACCCAGGATCGGGCCGACAGCGTCAGCGCCGCCAGGGCGAGCGCAAGCATGGCCAGGATGATGCCATTTTCCGCCCCCTCGGCCCATGACCGTGGGGTCGCAAAGGCAAAGCTGACGATCGTATATACGCTTGCCAGCACCAAGCGCGTAACATCCAGCATTTGCCACGGGCGAAGCGCAGACAGGGCGAAGGATCGCCGCCTGTTCAACGTCCGCGATAGTTCGGCATGCCCATGGATCACGGTGACATAATCTCCCGGCACTAAAGTCTATATTATTAGTTATATGACTTTGGCTAAGTATTAAGCCCGGGAAAATAATAACAGCAAAGTGAACCTTCTAAGAAGCCACTATTAACGGTAGTTACCACCAATCCAAACTTGCCGAGAGTTGCGACCCTCATACCTTATCCCCGCGCCATGATTTTTTCAGCGTCTGCGCAGACCATCGCAGGCCAACAGTCATTGCGCAAGACCAACGATAAAATCTCAGCAATAGGTCACCGCCCCGGTAGCAGTCGTCCTTGGGCGGTAGGTGGTGGGCGGCCGCGTCGCTAGTCGCTGGTCATCGCCCGGTCCGCCGGTCCTCGTCGCCGGTCATTTAATAACGGTATCGAAACAATATCTTAGAAACGCTCGCAACTCACTAATTCACCCATGGAAATAGTCATAAACCTGCTGCGCCACTGCCTTCGAAACCCCGGGCGCCTTTAACAAATCCTCCAAAGCCGCGCTCCTCACCGCCTTCGCCGTCCCGAAGTGCATCAGCAGCGCCCTCTTTCGCGACGGCCCGATGCCAGGCACTTCATCCAGCGAACTGGTCGAAATCGCCTTGCTCCTTTTCTGCCGGTGCGCCCCGATCGCAAAGCGATGCGCCTCGTCCCGCAGCCTCTGGAGATAGAAGAGCACCGGGTGGTTGATCGGAAAGCTGATCTCCCGCCCATCGGGCATATGGAACACCTCCCGCCCCTCGCGCCCATGGTGCGGCCCCTTGGCGATGCCGATCATGCAGATATCCTCGATCCCCATATCCTCCAGGATCGCGCGCGCCGCCGACAGCTGCCCCTTGCCGCCATCGATCAACACCAGGTCTGGCCATTCCCCGCTGTCCCGATCCGGGTCCTCCCGCGCTGCCCGGCCAAAGCGCCGCTCGAACATCTCGCGCATCATCGCGAAATCGTCGTTCGATGTTTCGGGGTTCTTCATGTTGAACTTGCGATAGGCATTCTTGCGGAAGCCCTCCGGCCCCGCCACCACCATCGCGCCCAGCGCATGACTCCCCTGGATATGGCTGTTGTCGTAAATCTCGATCCGATCCGGCACGCCGTCCAGCCCGAAAGTCTCGACCATCTCGTCCAGGACCTTCGCCTGCGTCGTCGTCTCCGCCAGCCGCCGGTCGAGCGCCTCTACCGCATTGCGCTGGGCCTGCTTGATCAACCGGGTCCGGTCGCCGCGCTGGGGCACCTCAATCCGAACTTTTGCCCCAATCCGCTCACTCAGCGCCTGCGTTATCAACTCGCACTCCATCGGCGCACGATCGGACAGGATCAGCTTGGGCGGCGGCACCTCTTCGTAAAATTGCGCCATGAAGCTCGCCAGCACCTCATCCTCCGCCACCTCGGCGGTATGAACCGGGAAGAAGCTGCGATGCCCCCAATTTTGCCCCCCACGGATGAAGAAGGCCTGGATACACATCGCCCCACCCTTGGTCGCCAGCGCAAAGATATCAGCGTCGCCCAGCCCTTCCGCGTTGATCGCCTGGCTACCCTGGATGAACGTCAGCGCCTTCAGCCGGTCGCGCAGCACCGCCGCTTGCTCGAAGTCCAACGCCTCCGAAGCCGACTGCATCGCCTCTCCCAGCTTCTTCTGCACGGCCGTCGATTTTCCGCCCAGAAAGTCCTGAGCGTCGATCACCAACTCGGCATAGGCCGCCTCGTCGATCCGCCCGACACAGGGGGCCGAACAGCGCTTGATCTGGAACAGCAGGCAAGGCCGCGACCGGTTGGCGAAGAAACTGTCCGTGCAACTTCTCAGCAGGAACAGCTTCTGCAGCGCATTGATCGTCCGCGTCACAGACCCCGCGCTGGCGAAGGGGCCATAATAGCGCCCCTTATATTTCCGCGCGCCCCGATGCTTTTGTACGCGAGGAAAGTCATGGTCCTCGCGCAGCAGAATGAAGGGGAAGCTTTTGTCGTCACGCAGCAGAACATTATATGGCGGGCGGAAGCGTTTGATCAGCTGCGCCTCCAGCAACAGCGCCTCGGCCTCGCTATTGGTGGTGACGATCGTCATGGACCGCGTTTGCGACACCATGCGCTGCAACCGCTTCGGCAGCCGATCAACCTGCGTATAATTGGCAACCCGGTTCCGCAGCGCCCGCGCTTTCCCGACGTAGAGAACGTCGCCCCGCGCATCCTGCATGCGATAGACACCCGGCCGCGTCGGCAAAGTTTTCAGCGTCGTGCGGATCGCCTCCACGCCCGCTTCGATATCAGGCGCCCCCGCTCCACGCACGGTGAAACTGGCCTTGTCTTCGTGAAAACGGTCCGGAGATTGGGGATGCGACATGGTTGCAGAGATAGCGGCGACAGAGACAAGCGCAATGGCTGTGCGCCCCTGCTCCCCAACAGAAGGCCATGGACTCACCCTAACAAGATCACCCTATATTGCCCGCAACACCATCCTTCAGGCGTGACCATCAAAAAGGGGCCGGTGCAATGCCGCACCGGCCCTTTTAAGCTATGTTGTCAGACCGTCAGACTGTCGGCCCGAGTCCCTTGATGGCGCTATCGACTAGTTGCTTATCCGCACCGGCATCGTGTTTCTCCACGATCAGTGCCGCAGCAGCGCTTGTAGCCGCGTTAACTGCCTTGGTACGGATACCAGCGATCGCCGCGCGCTCCGCTGCGCCGATCTTGTCTTCCGCCATCTTCTGACGCCGGGCGACCAACGCGACAGCGTTGGTCTTGGCGTCTTCGAGCAGCGTCGCCGCTTCGCTCTCAGCCGACTTGCGCATGGCATCAGCCTCACCAGCGGCAGCCGCCAGCTTGGCTTCATATTCCGACTTCAGCGCTTCGGCTTCAGCACGCAGCTTGGCGGCTTCGGCCAATTGGTTCTTGATCTGGGCGATCCGGCCATCGAGCACATTGCCGATCAGCGCGGGCACCTTCTTGATGAGCAGGATGACGATGAACACCGCCATCGCCAAGCTCACCCAAGCGGTTGCATCCATGCCGACCGCCTTGGGGTCCGTGTGCGGAACAACGCCCTCATGAGCGACGGTGCCGACCGGCTCCATCCCTTCAGCGTGGATCGCGTCGTCGATATGCGGAGGCGTACCTTCGCTATGCTGTGCTGCTGCCTCAGCCATGGACCAGTGCCGCCTTTACTGCGTTTCGGGCCGATTCCTCCGACGCCTGAACGCCAGAAATGCGGGCCACCATGTCGCGCGCCGCGTCGGCGGCGACGGTTTCAATCTCTGCCAACGCTGCCTGACTGGCAGCCTGGATACGCGCTTCGGCAGCGCCGATCCGGGTGGCAATTTCTGTGTCGGCAGCGGCGAGCTGTCCTTCAGATGCCTTGGCAGCTTCCGACTTGGCGCGAGCGAGCGTCGCCTGAGCCGCAGCGCGGCTTTCGGCGTCGCGAGCGCGATAGTCCGCCTCTGCCTCGTCGGCGCGGGCGAAGGCAGCCTTGGCTGCGTCCAGATCACCAGTGATCTTCGCGTCGCGCGCGTCGGCCGTCGCCTGAACCTTGGGGACCATACCCCGGCCGATGACGAAGAAGACAAAGCCGAACGTCAGCAGCATCCAGAAGATCTGCGACGCATAAGTTTCGGCGATTTGCGCGATTTGAGGCATTTTGGGTCCGTCCGATCAGGGCGCCGTCAATTTATGCGGGCGGGCGGATCGGCTCAAACCGTCCTGCCCGCCCGCCAAGCGGTTGTCAGGCCACGAACACCAGGATCATGGCGATAACGAACGCCAGCAGACCCAGAAGTTCGGCCGCGGCGAAACCGATGAACAGGCGGCCCTGCTGGCCGTCAGCGGCGCCCGGATTACGCAGCGCGCCTTCCAGGAACGATGCGAACACGTTGCCCACACCGAGCGATGCGAGACCCGCACCGATGGCAGCCAGGCCAGCACCGAGCAGCTTTGCGGCTTCTGCGTCCATGTCGTAAACTCCCTTTTCTAAACTTCAGATAGTGTGGAAAATTCAGGAAAACTTAGTGCAGGTTCTCAGCGTCGTTCAGGTAAACTGAGGTCAGCAGAGCGAACACATAGGCCTGGATGACAGCGACCAGCACTTCCAGCGCGCTGATTCCGATCATCAGGATGAAGCTCGCCGAACCGACCGTCAGGCCGTAGCCGACGCCAGCATTCGAGCTGTTGATGACGAACCCGGCCAGCACCTTCAGCAGAACGTGTCCGGCGGTCATCGCAACGAACAGTCGCAACCCAAGGCTAAACGGCCGCACCATGAAGGACACCAGTTCGATCGGGAAGATCACCGGGATCATGGGGAGCGGCGTGCCGTGCGGCACGAACAGCGAGAAGAAATGCAGCCCATGCTTCCAGAAGCCGACGATCAGCACGATCGAGAAGCTCAAGATCGCCAGCACGCCCGTCGCAGTGAAGTGGCTGGTAAAGGTGAAGGGATGCAGGCCGATCAGGCCGAGCGGCAGCAGGCCCAGCAGGTTAGCCAACAGGATGAACATGAACAGCGAGAAGACATAAGGAATATACTTCTTGCCGCCCTCGCCCACATTGGCGATCAGCAGGCTCTTGATGAAGCCGGTCATATATTCGACCGCCATCTGCCAACGACCGGGAACCAGTTCGCGCTTCAGACCGCCGATTACGAAGATCCACAGCACCACAGCAGCAGCCACCATATAGAGCGCACTGTTGGTGAAGGCGATATTGTAGCCGCCGAGCGACAAGTGATCCGTACCGAACAGCGGTTCGATCGCAAACTGGTGCATCGGATCGATTTTGCCGGATTCTGCCACGTTGACCCCTGTAACGTCTGGTATTCGGACTAAGACAAAAGCGCCCCTATTCGCCGGGACGCTTCGTCGTCGTCAATCTGATGATGTTCCTGAACGCCACCACGATCCCAAGACCGAGGAAAATGAGCAGGAGCCATGGGGATGTCCGCAGAAAGTAGTCCAAAGTCCCACCAACCACGGCACCGCCAACAAGACCACCGATCAGTTCGGCGAGAACCCTGTTGCCCAGGCGCGATCCATCATCGGCCTGCTGCTTGGTGGTCCCCTGTCTGACCTTTTCGGCTCGTTCGGCCTTTGCGATCCTCTCCTCAAGAGAAGTGATCCGCGCGTCCTCATCCGCCGGGTCTTGCCCGGGTACATCCGCTACCATGGCCATTCCTTTCCGTTCAGGCAGATAAGCCAACGTCAGGCGGCATGGCGCGTGCGACTGCACCCGTCAAGGCGCGGCCCGTTTAGAAAGGGCTTTCGGGATAGTCAACCGTAGTTGGCACCAGAATCACCCTGCCGGACGAAGCAACGGAAAAACTTCGTCAATGATCGGGAATCTATCCCGCGGTCGCGCAATAGGTAGGAAGTGAAATCGGCGCTGCGCCCTTGGTTTGCCAGGGCCCTGCGCCCACACGATAGACCTGCCCCTGCTTGACCCGGCTGCTGAGAGTTTGGCATCCGGTCGCGGCGGCAACGTCCTGAACCGTGACGCCGCGCTTGCTGGCAAGATCGGTATAGGCGGCCCGGCGTTTGATGTTGATCGATTCGACTTCCGATCGCACAGCGGCGCTGACCGAACCTGCGATGCCAAGATAGCCATCCGCCTGTTCGCCGACCGCGCCTTCAGCCAGGGCCGATGCCACGGCGCCCGACTGCGCGCGGGCAGGCGCGCTCACGACCAGCCCCGTAGCCAAGGCGAAAACCGCACCAGCGGCGATTATCAAAAACTTGCGTGTCATTGCGGGAACAACTCCGGGTTATTCTGAATAAGGTCCTTCGCGTCACGTTGAAGGCGGACCACCACTTCCTGCTGAACCTTCACATTGAGGTTGATTTCGATCGGCTTGTCCGGTGCCTTCACCTGGATGCAGCCCGACAGGGCTAAACCGGCGAAACCCGCCGCCAAGATCGCTTCTCTCTTCATTTCTGCTCCCTGTTTCCCACAGTGTCGCTTTCCGCAGGCTTAACTGCAATCCCCTCGCGAATCTTCTCCTGCATCTGGTCTCCTATGCTGTTCTGGATAAGTGTCGTGGGATCGATAAAGGACTTCGCCGTACCCAGCAGCCCCCGGAAGGGCGCGGCAATGCGAACGTTGAAGATGAAGGGCAAGCCCGTCAGATTCCGCGCCATGCCCGCCGGAACATTGCCCAGCTGGCCGCGATTGACGCCATTGAAGACGACATTGGTCACCATCTCACCATCCAGAGCGCCGTCCATCAGGATGGTAAGGCATTTATACTGCAGATTCTTGAGCGCATCGAAGGCGAGCCGCCCCATCACACCCAATTGTTCGTTCGACACGGGGCCGACATAGGACAGCGTGCCCGACTGGCGGGCTGGATCGCAGGGGATCGTCGGCAACACCCCTTCAGGCATGATCAGCGGCGGCATCCCCTGCTGCCTTGCGACCAGAACGCCGCCTGCGACGCGACCGCCCTGAGCATTGAAGATCAGCGGCATGATGCCGTCGAACGTGCCGGTGGCGGAGATGTTTTCAAGCTCCATCGTCTGGATGAAGGCGCCCGCGTCTAGCCCGATGACCCGGAAGGTGAGGTAGCGATCGACATCATCGCTGAAATCCATGGTGGTGGGAAGGAGGACCAGCTGCCCGCCAGAGAAGGGCCAGCCTCCGCCTTCGATATGCACTTTTTGACCCGTTTCGATGCGATAACGCACGACGCCGTCCCGCACTTCCACACCCGGGTTGACCATTTTGATCCGCACTTGCTGTCCGGGCGCGCTGACCAGCCCCAGCAAATCGGTGAAGCGCAATTCGCCCGAAAGTCCCTCGACCGGGCCGAACGCAGCCGCCAGATTGGCATTGTCCGTCCGGAACAGGCCGTCGCTGGTGACCGTTGTTCCGTTCCACCGGATATGCCCTTGCCCCGTGACGGTGCCATTGACATTGGCCACAACGCCCAACGCGAGGCGGGTCACGTCCTCAGGCTGCAGCGTGGGGCCAAATACCAGCCCCGGCACGATCAGGTCGGCCTTGCCCCTTCCGGAGCCGAGATCATGAGCGATGTCGGCGCGTGCCACGACCGCGTCATTGCGCGGCGCCCGCAACGTGCCCGTAGCCGCAACCTTGCCGTCACGCAGGCTGAGCGCAAAGTCGGGCACCCTCAAGCGCTCGAACCGCGCTGGAGACTGCGCGTCGCGTACCATGATCGCAGCCGCCAGCTTCAGCGTTCCCCGAGCAAAGCTCCACTCTCCCGCGCTATCTTCCACGATCAGGGGAACGCTGCCGATCCTGGCGCCCGCACCGGTCACCTTGCCATTCAAGCCCTGCGCCAGGCTCTTGCCCACCAGCGTTTCCGCCGTGAACCGACCTGGCGAATCTTCGGTTCCGATCGCCAATTCGGCGCGCGACAAGGCAAAGCCACCCTGCCCCAAGTCAATCCTTGCACGGTCGGCGGATAGGTGCATTGGGCTTTGGCCGCTGCGGCCACGCAGATCGAGGCCGCGAATCTCCGCGCCCGCTTGCATCCCTGCTGGGCCAGTTGCGAACAGCGCGCCACTGCCGATGGGACATAAGGTCTGCCTCGTCCGCCCGATGGAGAAGCTGCCGTAGCGCGCCTCCTCCAGAGCCAGCGGCACGCAGCGGCGATTGATCGCAATCGCACCATTGGCGCTCACCTGCCCCTCTATCGGCGCAACCAATCCACGCAGCCGCCCACCGGGCAACGGTCCATCCAGCCTGACGCTCGTCGAAAAACGCGTATTGCCTTGAGGGCCAGCGACAAACCGCACCGGTTCCAACGCCAACCTCGCATTTCCCGCGGTATAGGGATCAAGGAACAACTGCCCGCCAAACCCTCCGCCGGGCCGCCGTGCCAGCCGAAGCGCGCCGCTCGGCAGACCGCCACCCCCGGTGGTGACTGCGCCGTCCAGCGCCCAATCGATCCGGGCCCCAGCTTTGCCCGGCCAGGCGATAGTCACCCGTCCGTCGCCTGGGATCATCACCCGCGCCCCGCTCCGCGCCTCAAAGCGTGTCCCGGTGATCACCACGCTGCCGCCCTTCCCGCGTCGCGAAAAAGCGAGGCTCGTCTGCAGAACATTTTCCTCACCGGACCGCCGCACCGCATCGGCTAGTCGTGTTGCAAGAGGCGCCACTGGCGAGCCTGCGGCCGACCGCCTCAACCCGGCCAGCGGATCACGGCCAGCAAGACGCACCTGATGCGCGGAAAGCCGCCCCTGAGCCTCTGCTTCACCCTTGCCGATCTTCCAACCGCCGATAATCTCCGAATTTCCCGCCAAAACGCCTGCAATCGACAGCGCGGACGCATTGATCCTCGCGCGCCCGGCCGTGCCGGCGGCGCTGCCGTCAAAATCTATTCTCCCCGAAGGCTTGGCCAGCACAGCGCCGCTGGACTTCAGCGCTTCGCCGGCCAGCATGACATGACCGTTCCACCGGTCGAGCGCCTTTCCAAGCCATAGGTCCAAGTCCGCCTGCGGCTTGGCGATGGCAGTTGCGCTGTCGGGGCAACCAAGCGCCGTCGCTCGCGCTGGGCCGGAAAGATGCGGCCGCTCATTGCGGATCGCGACGTCAAGCAACGCGGTCATGCCTGCCATGCTGCACCCCGCGAAGGCAGCGCGTGGCATGGCGGCGGCGAGACGCCCGCTGAACCCCGACCGCAGATTGCCCTTGCCATCGACCTGCATGCCAACCACGCCGGCATCCGTGTCGAGCCTTATCCGCGCGTCGTTCAACGCCATCCTGATATCAGGCAGGCTGAACGGCGCTTTGGACGCAGGATCGCGGAACTTGTCGAGTTCGCCAAGACGAAGCATGCCGTTCCGATAAGACCCGTGCAGACGAACACCTCCAGCCCTGACCGCCGCGACATGCGGAGAAAGGCCGGTGAAGGCGAGGTCCACTTCAACCCACCGCGCCGTCAGATCAGGATTGGCCGGGTCACCAAGGACGATATTTTCGATCCGCTGCGTGCGGAGGCCAATGTCCTTAAGGTCATAGCTGGCCTGCACGCCCCGGCGGTTCATCTCTCTACCAAGGAAATTCTCGGCGATCGGGGCACGCTGAGTCCATAGCGCCACAAGGATGAGCGCCAAGGACCCCGTCCCCACGCCCAGCCAGCGCAGCCAGCCCCGGCGAAATTCCTCTTCGCCGTCCTCAACTTCCATGCTTATGGCCAACCCCGGCTTTCAACCATTATTCCGTAACGCCTGCATAACGTCCAACACCCTTTAAATATCCTTGCCCGATATTTGCGCAACGCATAGGTCGATCTCTCTGAACGGGGGATGAGAAGGCTTTGGCGGATAGGGATGTTGCAGTCAGTCATGACGACGCGGGCCACCGCGCCCGGCTGCGGCACAAACTGGCGGACAGCGGCGGCGACGCGCTGCACGACCATGAATTGATCGAATATCTGCTCGCACTCGCCATTCCCCGGCGCGACACCAAGCCGTTGGCCAAGGCGCTGCTGCGCGAATTTGGCGGCATCGGCGGCCTCATGACCGCCGATTGGCAGGCTATCGCGCGAGTGCCGGGGATGGGCGATACCAGCATCGCAGCAGTCAAGATTGTGCACGCTACGCTGTTGCGGATGCTGCGAAACGAAGTGGCGCAACGGCCGGTATTGGCAAGTTGGCAGGCCCTGCTTGATTATCTGCGCGCCGACATGGCCTATCTGCCTGTGGAGCGAGTCCGGGTCCTGCACCTCAACAGCCGCAACATGTTGATCCGTGACGAACATATGGGTGACGGATCGATCGACCAAGCGGCCATCTACACCCGTGAGGTCATCCGCCGCGCCATCGACCTTGGCTCCTCAGCCCTTATCCTGGTTCACAATCACCCGAGCGGCTCCCCTGAACCCAGCCGTCAGGATATAGAGATCACCCGCCAGATCGCCGAAGCGGGCAAGCGGCTCAGCATTGCCGTGCACGATCATATCATTATCGGATCGCAGGGGCATAGCAGCTTGCGAGCGATGGGGTTGCTGTAGGCCCAAAACTCCGGACTGTTCACTGCCGTCGGGTGAGGAAGGTTGCGTTCAGCCCACGAAACCCACTGACAAGAACTCCGGCACTGGGCCATTCCAGCCCTCATCCGGGCTTTCTTCCACTGGTTCTGCACGACGCGGCCGCGCGCCATTGCCGTCCTGCCGAGCCGAGCGTGGTTCTTCCCGACGCCGGTCATCGCGGCGCTTGCCGGACTTGCGCTCCGCGCTCCGATCGCCTTCTGCCCGCCGCGGCTCTTCGGCCTTGGCCTCTGGTGCCGTGGCCTCAGGAGCATTGATCACCTCGATCTTCTGACCGATCAGCTTCTGAATATTGTCGATCGCCTCCGCGTCCTCGGAGGTTACGAAAGTATAGGCGACACCCTTCGCCCCCGCGCGGCCGGTGCGGCCGATGCGATGGACATAATCATCGGGATGCCATGGCGCGTCGAAGTTGAACACATGGCTGACGCCCTTGATGTCCAGCCCGCGAGCGGCGACGTCTGATGCAACCAGGATGTTGACCGTCCCGGCCCGGAACCGCTCCAACTCGGCAATGCGCGCGGACTGGTCAATATCGCCGTGAATCTCGCCGGACTTGAAGCCGTGGCGTTGCAGACTCTTGTTCAGGTCGCGCACAGTGGTCTTGCGGTTGCAGAAGATCACCGCGCTCAGCACATCCTCGGCTTCCAGCATCGCTCGCAGTGCGTCGCGCTTCTTGCGCGAATCGACCTTCACCAGCCGCTGGGTGATGTTGATCGATGCGGTTGCCGGTCGGGCCACCTCGATCGACTTGGGATTGACCAGGAAGCGGTCGGCCAGCTTCTTGATCGGCGCCGGCATTGTCGCGGAGAACAATAAAGTCTGCCGCTGCGCGGGCAGCTTGGTGCAGATTTCCTCGATATCCGGGATGAAACCCATGTCGAGCATGCGGTCGGCTTCGTCGATGACCAGCATCGAACAGCCGTTTAGCAATATCTTGCCGCGCTGGAACAGGTCCATCAGGCGGCCGGGCGTCGCAATCAGCACATCGACGCCCTTTTCCAGCGCTTTGAGCTGATCGCCCATCTGCACGCCACCGATCAGCAGCGCCATGTTGAGCTTGTGATACTTCCCGTATTTCTCGAAATTCTCGGCAACCTGCGCTGCCAACTCACGCGTCGGCTCCAGAATGAGCGAGCGCGGCATCAATGCGCGCGCGCGGCCATGGGCCAGAATGTCGATCATCGGCAGCACGAAGCTGGCGGTCTTGCCCGTCCCCGTCTGGGCGATGCCGATAATGTCCTTCATCATCAGCACGGGTGGGATAGCCTGCGCCTGAATCGGCGTGGGCGTGTCATATCCGGCCTCGTTGACGGCCTTCAATAATTCATCGGAAAGGCCGAGATCGGCAAAAGTCATTCAGTTGTCCGGGACACAGAGGCTATCCGCAGCATATCGAAACGCGTCGGAAATCGCGCGCGCCTTGCTGAAATATCGCCATCTTGTCAAGAAAATCGCGCATCAGACGCGTTTTCCCACCGCCTTAATCCTCGGGTTCAGCCTCTTCCAGCCGCTTGAAACTGCCTATCACGCAGCTGAGCCCGCTACGCGCCTGCAACTCATCCCGTCCCGAACATAATGATCCATCATCGTCTGGCTCGACATAGAAGCCGGAATAGAATCCCATCGAACTGCAACCACGCTCCAATCGTGCGCGATAGCGGTGATTGTCCGCCAGCAGCAGATCAACGCCATTCTCCACAACCACGCTAGCTGAACGAATCGAGCGCAGGGCAATGCAGCGCGGCCCTTTCTTCTCCTTCCAGGCACGGCCTGCTTGAGGCGCAAGACGCGCAGGCGCCCTGCCCTTCTTCGCCATCGGAACACGGATGATGACCCGCTGCTCGATCGTCATCTGCGCCAATTGCACGGGCTCTCCGAGCGGCGCGACGAGAAGCAGCAGAACGGAATGAAGCAAATCGAACCCCTTTTGGGGCGGCACGCTATGGGCCGGTGGTTGAACCGTCGATGAATTCCGGGGCATAACATCGTCCCATGATAGGACAAGAGATCATCGACCGGTTTAAGGCGCTGCTCGGCCCTAAAGGTGTTATCACCGATCCGGACGACGTCGCCCCCTGGCTTACCGACTGGCGCGGGCGCTTTCATGGAAATGCGGTCGCCATCCTGCAGCCGATCAGCGCGGAGGAAGTCGCAGCAACCATCACCCTTGCTGGCGAACTTGGCGTTCCCTTGGTGCCGCAGGGCGGGAATACGTCTATGGTGGGCGGCGCCACGCCTCCCCCAGACGGATCGGCGCTGATCCTCTCACTGCGCCGGATGAATCGTATTCGCGCCCTTTCAGCTGATGACAATCTCGCGGTGTGCGAAGCAGGCGTCATTCTTGCCACCCTGCACGACGCGGCCGATGCCGCCGAACGCCGCTTTCCGCTAAGCGTTGGCGCTAAGGGCTCTGCAACGATCGGCGGGCTGATATCGACCAATGCGGGTGGCACGCAGGTCTTACGTCATGGTACCATGCGCGCGCTCGTGGAGGGGCTTGAGGCTGTTCTTCCCGACGGCAGCGTTTTCCATGGTCTGGACGCCCTCAAAAAGGACAATCGCGGCTACGACATCAAACAATTGCTAATCGGAGCGGAAGGGACGCTGGGCATCATCACCGCCGCGTCGCTGCGGCTTGTCCCCGCCATTGCAGCCCGCGCGGTGGGCTGGGTGGGCGTTCGTTCCCCCGCCGATGCGCTTGCCCTGCTCCGCCTCGCCGAAGCGCGGCTTGGCGACAGCGTCGAGGCTTTTGAGATCATTGCAGATGATGGCCTGGGCCATGTACTTTCTCACATTCCCGGCGCCCGCTGCCCGATCGAAACGCGCACGCCCTGGCATGTCCTCATTGAGGTTGATCATGCTGACCTGTCCGATCCCGGCCCGGCCGAGCGGCTCGAGCAGGCCCTGGCCGAGGCGCTGGAGGACGGGCTCGCCATGGATGCGGCGATCGCCGCCAACGAAGCCCAGGCCGCCGCTTTCTGGCGCATCCGCGAATCGCTGTCGGAGGCAGAACGTGCGCAGGGGCCGGCGCTGCAATATGACATCAGCGTTCCGATTGCGCGCATGCCTGCCTTCATGATCGATGCCGCCGCGGCAGCCGAGCGCAGCTTTCCAGGCACCACCGCTTCGTCCTTCGGGCATCTGGGGGACGGCAACGTCCACTTCCACGTTCGCGCGCCCAAGGGCACAGTGGATGGCCCCGCCTGGATCGCTGCAGAAGGTCAGGTCATCAACGCCTTCGTCCATGACGCGGTCGTCGCGGCGGGCGGCTCTATTTCGGCTGAACATGGCATCGGCGAAATGAAGCGAGCGGAGCTTGGACGGCTCGCCAGCCCCGCGCGGCTGCACGCCCTGCGCGCGATCAAGGCCGCGCTCGATCCGCAGGGGCTCATGAACCCGGGTAAGCTGATCCCTCGCCCCGACGAAGGTTGAGGCAGGAAACCGCCGCATAGCGAGCCGACAAAGCGATTGCCTCGCCTGCCCAAGGTCTTTATCGCCCTCATCCAGTTTTTAGGAAAAGCAGCGCCTACGCATGCGCTGTTTTTGACAGAATGGAACAGCATCATGGCTAGCGCGCCCGCGAACAATCTCCCCGTCTTTTATAATGACCTGCTGCCGCTCAACAGCGTCGATCATGCGAGCTACCGCAGCCGGACGGTGGAATCTGCGCCCTTTCTCACCAACCAGCATGCCGTCCCGCTGACGGTCGATGAATTTGTCGCCGCGCAGCGCTTCGTGCCGATCATCTTTTCCGCTGGCGAAGAGGCCGTACCGCTGGCGCTGATGGGCCTTAACGAAGGCGTCAACACCTTCCTTGACGATGAAGGCAAGCTGCGCGGCCCCGCCTATGTGCCCGCCTATGTCCGCCGTTATCCCTGGATGCTGGCGAAGCTGCGTCCCGACAGCGATGAACTTTCGCTCTGCTTCGATCCCACTAGCGAGGCCGTTGGCGAGTTCGAGGAAGGTCAGCCGCTGTTCGAAGACGGCAAGCCCACCGAGTTGACCCAGGGCGTACTCAAATTCTGCGAGGATTTCGAACAGGCTGCTGCCCGTACCGGTCAGTTCATGAAGGACCTCAAGGAACTCGACCTGCTCATGGATGGCGAAGTCGCCATTCAGGTTCCCGGAAACGATCAGCCTTTCGTCTATCGCGGTTTCCGGATGGTGAACGAAGAAAAGCTGCGTGACATGCGCGGCGATCAGCTCCGGAAAATCAGCCAGAACGGCATGCTGCCGCTGATCTACGCGCATCTCTTCTCGCTGCAGTTGATGCGCGAAGTGTTCGAGTCTCAGGTCGCGCAGGGCAAGGGGCCGATTTCCGTCCCGGCCACACCCCAGCCTGCCGAGGCCTGAGCGGATAAAGCTAATCCATATCAACATGCTATGGAAAAGGTTTCCGCTTGCCACTTGAAAGTGGCGGAGACCTTCTTTATCTTCCAAAAATACGGCGCACCTGCCCCCCTTTCGGGTGTGTCGTATGGGCGCCTCCCCCTTTGGAGGCGTCTCCTCCCTGAACCTTGGCCACCCCATGTAATACATGGGGTGGTTTTTTATTGGGTCGATGCGCTCCGCAGTTTCGCTTGACGGCGGACGTCTGCGATCTTAGATGCCACCGCCTGCCAGCCGCCAATGCGGCCTCGGCCCCTTCGTCTAGCGGTTAGGACGCGGCCCTCTCACGGCTGAAACACGGGTTCGATTCCCGTAGGGGTCACCAGCGGTTCGGGACGAACTGCCTCTATCTGATCATCACCGACACCCACCAGCCCGGCAGCGCCGCCAGGGCAAGGCAGGTGCCCAGCGGCACGCGCGTCGTTCGATCGATTGATCGCCCCGCCGCGATGCTCGCCACCACGGCCGTGAGCCCAAGACTCGCTGCCATCAGCAGGATGAACGGCAGGGCTTGCCAGCCAAACCACGCGCCCAGCGCGCCCATCAGCTTGGCGTCACCCAATCCCAGGCCATCCCGCCCCCGAGTCGTGCGATAGACGAGCGCCACCGCCAGCAGAGCGGCATAGCCGCCCGCAGCGCCGATCAGTCGACTGGTCAGGGTTACATCGGTGACCCAAAGGCCAAGGGTCAGCCCAAGAAAAATCAGCGGCAGCGTCAGCGCGTCGGGCAACCAGAAGTGCCGCCAATCCAGCACCGCCAGCGTCAGCAGCAACCAGCCAAGCAGTGCCCACCCAGCACCAGCCAGACCTGGCGCCACCCCGCATGCAAGAGCGCCCACGATCGCACACCCCGCCTCCATCCGCCCATGGAGCGGATCGATCGCCGCGCCGCAGCTTCGGCAGCGCCCACGAAGCATTAGAGTGCTCAGCATCGGGATCAGGTCAAGGACGCCCAGCACCCGGCCGCAGCCATCGCAAGCCGATCGCCCGCGCGCCACCCCGCGTCCCTCGGGCCAGCGCAGCACCAGTGTCCCGAGAAAGCTGCCCGCAATCGCGCCCGCCACGCTACCCAGCACGGCCCACAGCGGATCGATCACAATGTCCCTTCAACCTTCAGCAGCCGCGCGCCGCCCACACCGGCGAAACCCGCCTTCCCCAACGCGTCTGTCAGCCCCGCGTCAGCCGTCTCGACCCGCATCTCTGCGACGTAACGGCCCGAGCGCCAGATACGAAGGTTAACCTTCTCCAAACCCGACTGGCTGACCAGCGGCAGCAGCAAGGCGTCGCCGTCACAACTGACTATGCCTGACAGCCCTTGGGACAGGTTAAGGCCGGGGAACTGTCCGGCTATCTGCGCGCGGACCCGCCCTTCGGCATGGCCGCAGCGATCGCCGGAGAAATAAGCAGTGACATCCTCCATGATCAGGCTGCCGATCGGCAGCGGAGCGAAGCTTCTACCCAGCGGCACTGCGCCCGTCACATCATCGATGCCGATACGTCCAATGCCTGCGGTCAAAGCACCGCTCAGGTCATCCGCTGCCCCCTCCTGCCGCCAAATATCGATCCGCGCGCGCCCCATCAGCAAGGAGATGGGCGAAAGCGCCGCTCGCACCGGCCCGACCGGCATTGTGCCTAGCATCAGCTGATCGATGCGACCGTTCCAGATCGATCCTCGCACATCCCGCGCCGCCACGCCGACCCGCTCCAACCCCGTCAGCCCAAGCGCGATCCGCATCGGCATGAACAGGATCAGTCCGAAGAAGAATAGCAGGATGAGGACGATGCGCGTCCTCGGCGACAATTGCAGGCCCATCATCGCCCTGCCCCTTGCACCAGCACCGCCTGCACCGAAACGCTGCCCGCGGTCGCCGCAGGCCGCGCACTCATCGTTTCCACGCGCACGCCCTGCGCCTCCAGGGCCGCGAGCCAGGAAAAGAGCGCGACCGGCCTGACCGACGCCATCGCTATCTCGATCCGCCCCGCCCCTTGCGCCTGCGCCCGCTCCAGCGTGAGCCCCGCCTCGCCCGCGCTCTGCCCAACAAGCTGATCGATCGTCGTTCCCGCACCCCCGGCATAGGCCCCGCGCGGCAGCGTCTTGAGCAGCTCGACCTTCGTCCGCAGCGCCGCGTTGCGATCCGTCGCCTCGATCAGCGCGTCATGCGCCGCGCGCTGCGCCGACGACAGCGGCCGCATGACGCCCAGCCAGAGGAAAACCACGGCCAGCAGGGCAAACATCACGCCCAGCATCCATTGCTCGCGCGGCGACCGCTCACCCCAAAGTTTCAGCACAGCATCCATTATGATCGCACCGTAACGTCGGCCAGCGCCCGCCCACCCGGATCTTGCGAAGGCGTCGCCGTGATGGTGAAGCCCGCCCCCTGAAGCCCCAGCAACACCGCGTTGATCTCCTCCACCTTGGCCGCAGCCAGTGTCGCGCGGATCATCCCGTCCGGCTCTCGCGAAAGCGCGGTCAGCGAGACCGCAGGCGCATCCTGCAAGGCGCTGAGCAGAGCGGCGACGGGCGCCGTAAAGGCATAAGCCCCCGCGCCCCGCGCTGCCAGTTGGCGCTCAATCTCCGCCTCCGCCTGATCCAGATCGCCCGCACCCGGCGCCACCTGCCGCGCCAACGCCAGGCTCTGCGCATCAATGTTGCTCGCCGCCACATGCTGTCGCACTACGCCGATCAACGTGATCAGCAGGCTCGCTAGCAGGATCAGCGCGCTCCACAAAAGAATGCGTGCGATCGTCCGTTTGTCGACAGTCCGGCGCACCCTTTTGGCGAAATCGCACTGCCGCATGTCCAGCGGCGGCCGGGCCAGCGCCGCAACGGCCCGTTCGACCAGCTGATCCGGCAAAACCTGCTCCATCACCGCATCAGCAGGCAGGATCAACGCCAGATCTCCCGCAAGGGCGACGTCCTTCCCTCTCAGCAGCCGTTCGCCGGCCAACTCGCCGTGCGCCACGCCCTCGACCGGCTCTGGCAGCAACAATGGCGCGGGCACGATGATATCCGGGTCCAGTCCGTGATGCTGCGCCCAAAGCAGCCAATGCTGCATGTCGCTCCGCGCCGCTACCGCGAGGATATGGGGAAGAGCCGGGTCATCATTTTCATTCGCCGCGGCAAAGAGCTGGTCGGCAGGAACAATGGCTCCCCCCAGCGCCGCCAGCCGCGCGGCCGCCCGCCCCTGCCGTGGGGCAAGCTCGGGATAAACTGCCCAATGCAGTGTCACCAGGCCCGCTGGCGGGACCAGCATCACCACAGCGTCAGCGGGCAAAGCCGTAAATCCGCAGGCGGCGAGCCAATTGGTGCCCGTCCCACTCTGCGCCACGGCGCCATCGGCGACGCGTATCCAGAACGGCTCACCCTGTTCGGGCAGCGCCAGGATCAAGCCATCGCGCACGCTCACGCGCCGCTTCCCCAGCTGCGGCGGATCAACATTGCCGGGCTCTGCCGGGCATCGATCAGCGCCCGTTCCACAACCTGCGTTCCCCCAACGTCCACCGTTACTTCCACCCCGAAAAATCCTGTCGTCAACTTGACCTGATTGGCCGCTTCCTCAAGCGGATTGATACCTTGGCTGGCGAGCGGCGCCCAGAATTGCACCGTGCTGCCGTACCCATCGGCTGGCCGCTGCGCCAGCAATTGCCGCGCCTGCGCCACGCTCACCTGCCCCTGCAGCAGCATGGCGAACAACACCGCCTGATCGGGCAGCAACGTATTGATGTTGATCGGCGATAGATCCGCTGTCGGCAGCGCGCAGACCCACGGGCGCGCCAGATCGTAAATGGCGGGCGTCACGCCATGGACCGCCCGCAATTCGCTGGCGTCGATCATAAAGCGGTTGGCGGTGCGGTAGGGCCGCGCCGCCTGCACATAGGTCTCATCCTCCGCTCCGCCCGGCTGCGGCACGTTGTCACTGTCGATCCAGTCGCCCAGCGACGCCGCCGCCACCTGCGCCTGCCGCGCATCGACGCCCAGGGTCTGCAAGAGGGCCTGGAATTGCGAGACACCGACCGGGCGGACCTTCAGATTGGCCTCATTCTCACCGGCCACCACGCTGTTGAGGTTGAAGCAGTTGCCTGCATCGGTCACCCGCGCCGCCGCGACGCCACCCGGCACGGCAACCGGCTGGGGCGTTCCCATCCAATTGCCTGCGAGCGTCGTCTTGCCGGGATTGGCGGAGACGAGATCGCCTATCCGCAGACGCGCAATCTCTGCCCCTGCATCCGCGAAGGCGCGCGCCTGGTCGACAGCACCGCCATTGCCCGTCATTCGTGTCGCCAGCGCCAGCCGCTCCAACGCCGTGGACGCAACGACAGCCATCACCGCCACCAGCAGCAGCACCGTCAGCAGGGCCGCACCCCGCTCCCCCGATTTGCCAGGATCAGCCATTGGCAGCCTCCTCCTGCAGCTTTTCCGCAGGGCCCGGCCCCACCAGAAAGCGCAGGGTGACCGGCGGCTCGCCTGTGCGTGTCACCGTCATCTCCAAGGCGCGCGGCATCAGGTCAGGCTGCGTTGGCGTCCATTCGTCCCGCCATTCGCCTTGCCCGTCGCGGAAGCGCAGCGCGACATCATCGACATTCTCCAGCAACGCAGCAGGTTCGTCCCCCGCCGCGCCATCAACCTGCGCATAGGTCCGCCGCTCCAGCCTTCCCTGTCGCACCCAATATTCGACCTTTTGGAGCGATGGCCGCGGCAACTCGCCCAGATTGTCCCACCCGCCCCTGACGAACTGCAGGACTGGCGCCGCCTCTCCCTCTCGGTGCGACCAGAAAGCAGGGGCCAGCGTGCCGGCTTCGGTGCGGCTGATCCGCGGAACCGCTTGGCCCAGATCGGCGGCCAGAGCGCCGCCCGCACGCTGCACCGCCGCCATATCGTCCAGCCGCGTCTTGATCTGCGCCTGCGCCGACACGCTGTTGCCCAACAACAATACCCCCGCCGCCGCTATCATCGCGAAGATCATCAGCGCGACAAGCAGCTCGATCAGGGTGAAACCCTGCTGCCCACCCCCGTTCGTTTCGCGCGAAGCCCGTCCTGAGCATCGCCGAAGGGCCAAGAAACGGATAGTGCATGCACCACCTTCATCACCTCTGCTCGAAACGAACCAGGGGAGCGGCTGCCCAATCACTGCACCACTCGCACAAAGCTCAGCACAACAGGCGAAGCGCCGCCCTGCCCATCGACGGTCAGATTGACCTGCAACAGCCGCTTGTCGTCCATAGCTCGGACTTCGCGGTTCCAGCGCCAGCGCCGGCCGCCATTATCGACCTCCCCCTGCTCGCTCCCAACCGCGGGCGGAGCGGGATCGGTCTGCGTCTCGACCATCAGGTTTCGTGCGACAATCTGTCCCAGCGCCTTGCTGTCGAGGTCGGCCGCCGTCCGCAGCGTCACGCCCTGCAACCGGACGAGAGCCAATGCCGCCAGGCTGAACACGGCCAACGCGACCAGCATCTCCAGCAAGGTAAAGCCGCTCTCCGCAGCGCGACGACATTGCGGACGAACGCCTTCAGCCACCGACCATGACCTTTCCAGCCATATCGACGGTCACGGCCACCCGCTCCGCCTCGCGCGCCAGCGTCACCGTCATGGCGTCCGTCGGCAGGCCCGTGCCATCAAATCCGATCTGCTGCCGTCCGTCCTTTCCGACCAGCGCGCGCGTGCCCGTCTTCCAATTGGCCGTGACGAATGGCTTGTCTTCCAAAGGAACCCATTGCGCGCCTTCACGGCGCTGAAACCCATAGCCTGAGGCCGAAACCCACACGCCCATCGGACGGGCCGTCACGACCGCTTCGTCGCGCGCGGCGGCAACGCGCGCGGCAAAGCGGTCGGCGTCTTCGATCACGCGCCCGCGCGGGTCCGGCATCGCCAGGATCACCGTAGCGGAAATGAAGCCGATGATCGTCAGCACGACCATCAGCTCGATCAAGGTAAACCCTGCATCCCCGCTTCCGTCCCTATTCAACGAAGCCGGGAAAGAGGAGCGCAGCTCAAAGCTCGCTTGAGTAGATATCGGCATTTTCATTGTCGCCGCCCGGCTGACCGTCCGCGCCTAGAGAGCTGATGTCGAACGCTCCCTTCCGTCCGGGCATCGCATAGCTGTAGGACCTGCCCCACGGATCATTGGGCAGCTTCTTGATGTAACCGCCCCGCCTGTAGCGTTGCGGCTGAGGCAAGGAAGCAGGCGGGCTGATCAGCGCCTGCAGTCCATCGGTCGCAGACGGATAGGTGAGATTGTCGAGCCGATATTGCTCCAGCGCCTGCTCGATGGTGGCGATGTCCGCCTTCGCCTTCTCCACACGCGCCGTGTCCGTCGCCGGAATGACGTTGATCGCCACGATCGTCGCCAGCAGGCCGATGATGACGATGACGACCATCAGTTCGACGAGCGTGAAGCCGCCTTCATGAATCCTCCCCTCCCTTCCAAGGGAGGGGTTGGGGGTGGGTAGCGAGCGGAGCGAGCTTAGCGCCTGTCCAAACTGACGCAGGCGCTGCGTGGCGTACCCACCCGCTGCCTTTTCCTTGAGAGGGAGGGACGTATTTGAGTCACGCTGAAGTCGAAAAACCATAAACACTCCTCAAGCCCCCGTAAGACTCTGCAATTGCAGGATCGGCAGCAGGATGGACAGGATGATCACGGCGACGATTCCGCCCATCAGGATGATGATGACCGGCTCCAGCATCGCAAGAGCCGCTGAGGTGAAGCTGTCAAACTCCCGCTCGAGATATTCGGCCGCCCGCTCCAGCATCGTGTCCAGTCGCCCCGCGCTCTCGCCGCTCGCCGCTAGATAGACGAGCAGCGGCGGAAACACGCCCGCCCGCCGCAAGGCCGCCGATAGACTCCCGCCGCCGCGAATAGCCTCGACAATCTCTTCCGAAGCTTGCCGCAGCACCCGATTGTGGACGGTCTGTGTGGTAAGCGACAGCCCCTCCATCAACGGCAGGCGGCTCGCCACCATGGTGGACAAGGTCCGCGCCATCCGCGCCGCATGCAAATCGCGGATCAATCGTCCCAACAACGGTAGCCGCAGCAACCCGGCGTCAAAGCGATAGCGGAAACTTTCGACCTGCAGCGCCCTCCAGAAGCCAAGCGCCGCGACCCCGATCAGCATCGCCAGCAGCCACCAATAGCCCGCCAGAAAGGCTGAAATTCCCATCACCATCCGTGTCAGCAACGGCAGATCCTGTCCCACCGTATCGAACTGCTCGACCACTTTGGGCACCACGAAGATCATCAGCGCCGCGACCACGCACACCGCAAAAGCGGCAAGCACGCTGGGATAGGCGATCGCCGTCAGCACCTTTGACCGGATGATAGCCTGCCGCTCCATCAGATCGGACAGGCGCTCCATGATCGTCGGCAGGCTCCCCGAGCTTTCACCCGCGGAAATCATCGCGCGGTAAAGTGGAGGAAAACTTTTCGGTTCCGCGCCCAGTGCGTCCGCTAACCGCCGTCCTTCCAGCACGCCCGAATGGACCTTACTGACGATGGCGCGCACATGCGCCTGCTCACTCTGCCGCCCGATCGTGCGCAGGGATTCCTCCAGCGGGCTGACCTGGATCAGCGTGGACAGCTGACGAGTGAACAGCGTCAGTTCCTTGGCCGACAAGCGCGGTGCGCGCAGCGACAGGCCCGCCCGCTCCGCAGCTTTTTCGGCAGCGCCCGGCTCGATCCGCACGATAAACAGCTTGCGCCCGTCCAGCCTGGCGCGGGCGTCATCGATCGTGTCGGCCTTGACCTTGCCTGACCGCTCCTTCCCTGCGGGATCGATGGCGATATAATCGAACTCAGCCATCGGCGATGGTTTCCACCTCCGCCGCGTCGCGCCGCGACACGCGAATGGCTTCTTCCGCCGTGGTCTGCCCATCGCGCACCAGCGCGCGCGCCGCCGACCCCAGATTGGGCGCGTTCAGGAAGGCGTGGCGCGCGATCAGCGATTCGTCACCGCCATCGTTGATCAGGCGACGGATCGTATCGTCCACCCGGATCGCCTCGAACACGCCGATCCGGCCCTT
Organism: Sphingobium tyrosinilyticum; assembly: GCF_042654265.1. Lineage (NCBI taxonomy): Bacteria > Pseudomonadati > Pseudomonadota > Alphaproteobacteria > Sphingomonadales > Sphingobiaceae > Sphingobium > Sphingobium tyrosinilyticum. The sequence continues at coordinate 381,747 of NZ_JBHSFZ010000064.1, forward strand.
ATAACCCGTCCCGTTGCACTCCTCGCAGCCGCGCGCGCGATAGATGATCGTTCCGGGATCGAAACCAAGTAACGCACTCGCCGACTTGTCCGCCTGCACCGGCTCCCGGCAATGCTGGCACAGCCGCCTCACCAGCCGCTGGGCGATTACCGCGCGCAGCGTCGATGCCAGTAGAAATGGCTCCACCCGCATGTCCCGCATCCGCGTGATCGCACCCACCGCGTCATTGGTATGCACAGTGGACAGCACCAGATGCCCCGTCAGCGACGCCTGCACCGCGATCTCCGCCGTCTCACGGTCACGGATTTCACCGACCATCACCACATCGGGGTCCTGCCGCAAGATCGCCCGCAACCCCGCCCCGAAGGTAAGGCCCACCTTGGCATTGACCTGCGTCTGCCCGACACCCTCCACCGCATATTCGACCGGGTCCTCAACGGTCAGGATGTTCCGGGTCCCATCATTCAACTGCCTCAGGCCCGCATAGAGCGTCGTCGTCTTCCCCGACCCGGTCGGCCCGGTGACCAGAATAATCCCGTTCGGTTCTTGCAATCCTTCACGGAAAATTCGATCCGCTGCCCCCGCCATGCCCAGCAGGTCCAGGTTCATGCCCGCATTCTCCTTGTCGAGAATACGCAGCACTACCCGCTCCCCGGCCCTGCTCGGCAAGGTCGATACGCGCACGTCGAGCAGCTTGCCGCCCAGCGTCAGGCCGATACGCCCGTCCTGCGGCACGCGCCGCTCGGCAATGTCGAGCCGCGCCATCACCTTGATGCGGCTGACGACCACCGGCGCGACATACGGCGGCATGCGCAGCGTCTCCCGCAGCACGCCGTCAATCCGCATCCGCACGACCAATCCGGTCTCATAAGGCTCGATATGAATGTCCGAGACCCCCTGCCGGGCCGCCTCCGCAATGATGCCGTTGATCAGCCGGATCGCTGGAGCATCGTCCGCGCTGTCGAGCAGGTCATCCGCCGTCGGAATGTCGGCAGCCAGAATGTCCAGCTCGTCCGCACCCACATCAAGCGACCCCGCCATGGCCGCCGCGCTACCCTCCATCGCATAATGATCGGACAGATGCCTGTCGAACTGCACGCCATCGACAAACCGGACGTCAAAACTGCGCGCAAGATGCCTCCGCACCTCCAGCAACACACGCGGATCACTCCCCTCGCGCACAGCGATAGTCAACCGCTCGCCGTCCAGCGGCAGCATGACGACGCCATGCCTGCGCGCGAAGACATAGGGAATATCCACGGCGCGCGGGGCATAGTGCGGCGTGATCTCGGAATGATCGGACGCGGGTTGGCTCACCCTATCCTCCACTCGGACGGGACTTGTTGAAACCAGAGAAGCCCAGGGCAAACGGAGGTCGAGAAAGGATCACCGCTCCCTCCCACTAATCGGCGCACCCACCGGCCGCGCCACGCTGCTTGACTGGCGTGAGGTGGGCTCGATCACCTCTGCCGCAGGCTGCACCACCGCGTCGCCCGGCTGTGGCGCAGCGGCAGGCGGCTCTGCCCCCATATAGTCGCGCACCAACTCGTCGATGCTCGGCTCTACATCCGGATTGCGCCGCAACTGCATACCGCGAACATAGCCATAGCGCTGCTGCGTCAGACGCTGCGCATCCTCCTTGGACCGCAGGATGGTCGGCCGGATGAAGACCATCAAATTCGTCTTGGTCCGGCTCTTCGAACGCGATTTGAACAGTTCGCCAAGACCCGGGATGTCGGACAGCAGCGGAATGCGCTCGATCGTCTTGCGCTCATTGTCATCCAGCAGACCGCCCAGCGCCAATATCTCGCCATCATCGACCGTCACGGTCGTCTCGATCTCGCGCTTGTTTATGATGAGGTCGCTGTTGTTGTTGCTGACAGGCCCCGCAACGCTGGATACTTCCTGCCTGAGGAACAGCTTGATCGCGCCGCCGGTATTGATTTGCGGCTTCACCTCTAGCTTGATGCCCACATCCTGCCGCTGAACGGTGCGGAACTGATTATCGAAATTCTGGCTCAGCGCTTCGCCAGTTGTGATCGGCACCTGCTGCCCCACCAGGATCGACGCCTTTTGATTATCCAACGTCATCACCGAAGGGGTGGACAGAATATTGCTGTCGGTGTCGGACCTCACCGCGTTGATAATCGCGCCGAAAATCCCGTTGCGGCCGATCTGCGTCGCAACTCCGCCGAAACCGCCGGTCGCGTTCATAAGGCTATCGACAGCTGCCTGCTGCAATGTGCTGGCCAAATTGCTATTTTCAGTCGTGGTCGTGGTCGTGGTCACCCCGCCGTTGACGACCGTCGTCGTAGTCTTGCCAAGTTCGTTCGCCCCAATCGCCCCCGCCAGCGTCAACAGATTGGGCGAGGCGTTGGAATAGTTGGTGGCGGCAAACCCCGTCTTGGTGCTGCCGATCAGGAACTGGACGCCCAGCTTCTTGGCAGCGGCATCGCTGATTTCCACGATGATCGCCTCGACTAGAACCTGCTCGCGCCGCGTATCGAGCTGGCGGATTGTTTCGCCCAACATGCGCTGCACGTCGCTGTTTGCCGCCACGATGATCGCATTCGCGCCTTCATAGCGAGTGACGATCGCTGGCCCCCGCGTCGAAATGCCACTGCCCGACGGCCCATTCGACACCATAGCAGCAGGCGCCGCAGGAGGGGGAGCCGCTCCGTTTCCCGCGGCCGGGATTGACGAGGCCACCGTTGAATTGCTGGATTGCCCGACCAGTTGTTGCAGCACAGGAAGCAGCTTTTCTGCATCGGCATGTTCCAGCCAATAGACGCGGATCTCAGTCCCGCTTGCCGCCTGCCTGTCCAGGTCGCGCGCCATCTGCGCCAGCCGCGCCACCGTTCCGGCATCGCCCCGGATCGCGACAGAGTTGCTGCTGTCGATCGGCACGATCGTCGCGGCACGCTGCGCGCCTTCTCCGCCGCTTTGCACCAAAGCCTGGAGCGATGTCGCAATCTCACGCGCCCCAGCATTACGCAGCATTACCGTCTGGGTCGCCGCTGTGTCGCGGTCGATCCTGGCGAGAACCTGCCGGATACGCCCGATATTGTCGGCATAGTCAGCCACCACCACGCTGTTCCCGGCGCGGTTGGCGGTTACTGATCCGTCCTTACTCACCAACGGCCGTAGCGTCTCGAGTGCGCTCGCCGCGTCGATGGAGCGCAGGCGGAACACCTCGGTCACAAATTGATTGCGGTTGGTCGCTCGTCCCACCACGCTGGGTTGTCCCGCGGCGCCATCAGCGGGCTGAATACGATAGGCTCCGCCCGGCGCTGGCACGGCGACAAGGCCGTTCGCGCGCAGCGTGGACAGGAAAATTTCGAAATATTCGGATCGAGATAGCGGCCGGTCTGTCACAACCGATACCTTTCCCTGCACGCGATTGTCGATGATGAAGGTCCGCCCCGTCACTCGCGCAGCATCCTGAATGAAGGCGCGAATATCCGCGTCCCGCACGTTCAGCGTCTGCTGCGCCAATAGCGGCGAAGCGATCGGCGCCGCTAGAGCAAGGGCCATGGAAGCGGAAAGGAGCAATTTTCTGGTCATTGGCCTTGCAGGGTAAGATTGATCGTCGAAAGATTTGCACCACGCTCGACCGTCAGGGAAATTCGTGCGCCCGGCATGATCTTCCCTTGCAGCGCCTGGAGATCGCTTGGCGATCCCACCGGTTGGCCATCGACCTGGGTAATGATATCCCCAGACTGAAAGCCTGCGTTCTGAAATGCCGGTCCGCGGGCGGTCAAGATAAGTCCCGTGATGCGACCATTCTGCATCCGCGGCGCAAAGCCGATGTCGCGCTTAAGGGCATCGGCGGTGGGATTGTCCATGCCGGGAATGGCAAGCGGCGCTCCGCCGTCGCCCGGAGCGGCCGAGGCGGATGCGGGCTGGGACTGATCGAGGAAGACCTGCTCCTCCGCGCCGCCTCGGTCTATCGTGATATGGTCGAACGCCACTGCCTTCAGCACGACGCCAGGCATTATCTCCTCACCCACGGCGAAGCTGTTCTGCACACCATCCGGGCCCGCCACAATCGCCGATCCTAGCCCTGATCCCTCATTTAACCGGATGCCATAGACCGTCAGCGCGAGCGAAGTAACGACGCCGCCGCCTGCCGCCTGCTGCGTACCGGCCCGGTAAAAAGGATCGAAGCCGGAGAATAAGCTTTGCCGCGTGGCCATGGAGGGAAACTGCGCCTGCCGCCCTTCCCAAGGCCCAAAGCTGCCTACCGGTGTGAGCACCGCCCACAGCAATCGCGCGCACTGCAGGGCAAGCAGGCCGAGCAGCAGCTTCTCGACAACACGCAGCCAATCGATGGGCGCCAGCCGGTTGCCAAAGCTCTGAATATTGTCGCGAAACGGCACGCGCATGAACCTGGTAGTCCCCCTTAATACCGGCGCCTGCTAGGAAACTGTTTTTACTGCTGGATGACAGATATGTGGCCTATCCATGACAGCGGCAATTCGCAAGCGACGACGCTTGCAATTCGAGCGTCGAGCGATAGCAAGAGGACGACTTTTCGCCTCGGGGCCCATTATGTCACACCGACCCATCCCTCAGGGGGCCGATGCCGACCCCGCCTGGATCGCTGCCCATCCCCAAATTCAACGCGTGCCTAGCCGTGATCTGACGCTGTTCATCCGGCGCAACTTCCTCAGCCCGGAAGAATGCGCGGGCTTGATCGATCGCATTGAAGCGAGCCGTCGCCCCTCGACCATCGCAGACACCAATGGCGACACGGGATTTCGCACCAGCGAAACCTGTGATCTGGATCGCGCCGACCCCTTCATCGCCGCCATCGACGAAAAGCTCGCAGCTTTCGCCGGTATCGATCCTGTTTATGGAGAGCCGATCCAGGGGCAATGTTATGCCGTTGGTCAGGAATTCAAAGCTCATACAGACTATTTCGAGCCCTGCGGCATCGACTTCGAACGCTATTGCGCGGTGGCGGGCAACCGCACTTGGACGCTGATGATCTATCTCAACCAACCTGCGGCCGGCGGTGCCACGCGCTTCGTCAAAATCGGCAAGACGGTTCAGCCTGAAACCGGCAAGCTGCTCGCCTGGAATAATCGCCTGGAGCCCGGCAAATATAATGGAGCCAGTCTGCATCACGGCATGAAGGTGCGCAGCGGCGTCAAGCACATCATCACCAAATGGTATCGCGAGCGCCGCTGGGCCTGATGGTCAGCACCAAAAAGGCTTGGCGTCCGCCAGTTCCTCATGAGCGCCTGCCGCAACGGCAATCAGCTTCTTTTTGCTCCCGCCGCCTTTCACCGCGCCAGGATCGCCCGACAGGCCGTGTTTCGACAAGAGACCGGCTGTGCTGACCAGATCGTTAAGTGCGCCCAAATCATCCTGCAGCACTTCCAACGCCTCGATATAGCGGCCATGCCACCGCCGCTCTTTTTTCGTGCCGATGAAAAGACCGGCGAAAAACTCCGAGGCATAACGTAGCTTCTTTGCCTTCTTGCGGACTTCGTGACGCCGCTCATCGTCCAGCTTCGTCATCCTGCGGCCATGTCTCACTACCCAGCGATGGAAACGCTGCAACTGGCGAGCCGCAAACAGCTCCGCCGGCTCATCGCGCAGCCGCTCGGCGTCGGGAGCCACCTTTCCGGCGCCTAGTGTCAGCCACTCGACAATATCGATCATCATGCCGCACACACGCTGCGATTCCAGTGCATCGATCACCTTGGCATGTGCCACCCTCCGCGCCGCATCGATACGGTCCTGCAGTTCTCCTGGCTCCGTTCGATCCACCAGCACATCCAGGTCCCGCGCCTCGCCCAGCAGCTTCGCAAGCCAGCGCAACTCAGCTTGGAACCGTGAAACGTCCGCCTCGGCCAGCATCGGCTTGAACAGCGTTAGCGCCGATCGCAGCCGCCGCACAGCGACCCTCGCTTGATGCAGCGCCAGCGGCTCATAATGGTCGAGCAACAATCCTTCGTTCAACCGATAATGCCGCACACAGGCGCGGACGATAGTTTGGAAAGCCTCTTCCGCCCGGTTGCCCGTCTTCAGGCTAACCGGCTCCGCCTTGAAAGATGAAGTCGCGTCCGCCAACAGCCGATAGCCGCGTTCGGACTTGGCGGCGACGCCTAGCCGAACCGGCACCAGCGCCTCTATCTGCCGCGCCAGCGAGAAGAGCGCGGCAGGCCCGCCCGCCTTGCTTTCCAACTCGATCTCGCAAATCGGCGCTTGCCGTTCGCCAGCGCTTACCATGCCTATGTCAAGCACCAATTCGATTTCCGTTTGACCTTCAGCAATCAACCAAGTCCGCCGCTCGACGTCCACATGGAACGCAGGCGCGATCATGTCCGCCGCTTCGCCCAGCGCTGCCGCTATCGGCGTTCGCGTGTCTATGACCGGCTCATCCTGCGCGACCGGCATTTCCCACTCAGCTCGCGCAAACAGCCCACCCCCGCCCTGCCCATCATCAGCCTTCACGGTCTGAATGCGCTCATTCCCCGACCGGCGGATACGCAACGTATAGCCCTTGGCCTTAAGTTGCCGGTCAGGCGTATCAAAATAGACGGCCTGCAGTTCGGCCCGGGCTCCCTCGTCAGGCAAGAGCCCGGATCGCTCGAACGCCTCGATCGCCTTTGACGGCAGTTCCAGTTTCAGCTCAACTTCCTGCTTCACGTTGGCCATCTCCGCCTGCCGGCCCGACGCTTTACCACAGGGCAGACGGGTGAGCGAATCCCCACGCAGAAGCCCTGCACGTGCAGACCGAAACTTCATCAACAGCCAAGCCGATCATAATGCGACGGTCAAAGACGCAGCAGCCCGCCATGAAACCGGCAGTGAAACGGTTTATCTTAGCCATTTCGTCTCTGCCTCAGGCTGCTGCCCGTTTGTGATAGGATACTGAGCGAAGGGGATTCTTTAATCGGACAACGCTCCCTGTCGCCATCGAATGCCGCAGCTAGGCACGCCATATGACTGGGACGTTTGGATTTGATGAACGCACAATGACTAGACGGCAGATGAAGACTAGGCGCCATAACCACTACGTCCCCGTCCCCGGCGCTCCCATAGCCAATGCCAAGCCATAAGCTGCAAATTGAATATCTTAGACCGTTTTCCTTGCTCGAGCTGTCACAGCCTCACGGCGTTCTTTAGCAGGCAGCATGAGCGAGCAAACCGGCCAGCTTCAGAAGAAGCTTCGAACAAATTTTTATACAAAAAGGTCCGGAGGATTCTGTTGCCCGGCTCCTCCGGAAGCCGCTGAATTCCCTTCTGTTGCCCGGTGGGTTCAACCGCGTTCTTTTTGAGTAATGTCCGGCCGCGAGGCCATCAATTACGCAGCAAGAGCAAGAGCCTCGTTATCGTTGGCACTTGTGAGTTTTGAACCTTTTTACGGCGTACTCAGGCCGAGTGAAAGCAATCGCTTTTCAACACACGTCGATCCTAGTTCGGCCCCGTCAGACGCCCCGCCTAGCGGGACATGTGGTGGAGCCGCCGGGTACTGCCCCCGGGTCCGCTGCGCCTATTGCACGATACGATTTATCACCATAGCCGGGCGAACCCGGCACCGACGCATATGGGATAATGCGCCGGCTTTTTCAACCTCTCGGGTCAAGCAGCCACCAGATGAACCGCCTTGGGCTTCGCAACCGGTAGTCCGCCAGCCGCGGCTTGCGCCATCAACTCCTGTTTGCGGGCCAACATTCGGTCCCTTAGTGCCACTAGATCGACATCGGTCTTACGGCACTGCGCGAACATGCCGTCGGACTGACGTTCTTCTTCCTTCACATGGTGCTTGATCTCTTCGGACAGGACCCTGACCTTGGCATCGTAAAAATCATCCTCAGGCGATCCACCCTCGATGTCGTTCACCAGTACCTTGGCGCCATCATGTTCGACATAAGCTTCATCCAGCGTATCATCCTCTATTTTGCCGCGGAAGGCTGGGTAGAAAATCTCTTCCTCGATCATCGTATGGATCTTAAGTTCAACGCAGATTTGATGCGCAATATCCCGCTTGCGGTTTGCCGCCTTGGCTTTCTCGAACTGCTCGAACAGATCTTCCACCTTACGATGGTCGGCTTTCAGCAAGGCGATCGCGTCAGTAAACTCGGCTTTGGCCATTTCCGTCCTCCTCACGAACAACTATGATCAAGAAGCGGCTGACGAGCGTGTCGGTTCCCCAGGCTCCATCATTCATAGCCCAGGTCATGACCATGAGGCTTGGCATGGCCGCCTGCGCGCAGATAGCGATCGTCGATTTTCCGGATCAGCCGCTCGGCATCGTCTCCTCCAGCCATCTTCAACAGCTCGTCGATCTTGGCTTCCATCCGATCGTCATTTTCCTTTGAAGCTGGCGATCCGACGTAAAGAAAATAGGCGAGGCCCACGACCTGCCAGATGAGTTGCAGAAATTCGGACTGCCAATTCTCGAACGTGTCGCGCCCCATCTCAACCAAGTAGGAAGCCAGCTCCGGCACCTGTCTATGCGTCTGTGCTTCATCGACATAGGCCCACCAGCCAAACAGCCAATGCAATCCAATCGACACCAGGAAAAACAGGGCCGTGATCCAGCCATAGGCATAGCGCTTCATCGCATCTGTCTCCGTTCATTACGGGTGGACAACGCAACAGCATCGCGCAGGTTCAAGGAAGCTGCGCGCCGATTCCCATTGGCCGAGCGCACTTGGCGCACTATAGCCTTCCTCCCATGATCCTCGTCATCGACAATTACGACAGCTTCACCTGGAACCTCGTCCATTATCTGATGGAGTTGGGGGCAGAAGTCGAAGTGGTCCGCAACGACGCCATCTCCGCAGGCCAGGCGCTTTCCAGCGGGGCGAGCGCTTTCCTGCTCTCGCCCGGTCCTTGTACGCCGAATGAGGCGGGCGTCAGCCTCGATCTCGTCGCAGCCTGCGCCGACGCCGGCGCGCCTTTGCTGGGCGTATGCCTAGGTCACCAAGCCATCGGCCAGCATTTCGGCGGCCAGGTCGTACGCGGCGGTCTCATGCACGGGAAAACCTCCCCCGTCACTCATGATGGTACGGGCCTGTTCAAAGATATCCCCTCACCCTTCACCGCAACCCGCTACCACTCACTCATCGTTGAGGACATCCCGCAAAGCCTGGTGGTTAACGCCAGCAGTGAGGATGGATCGGTCATGGCCTTTCGTCACCAAAGCCTGCCCATCCACTCGGTTCAGTTCCACCCGGAAAGCATCGCCACGGAATATGGACATGAGATGCTGGCCAACTTCATGCGCATCGCCGGCATTCCCGTCCGCCAGCGCGCCGCCGCCTGACTCTCCGCAGCTTTGCAGCCAGGCGCTTTCCTTCGGTGGGGCTGAAGCTGTCGAATCCCTCGACTCAAGCCCGGCAGAATGATTAAGGCACAAGCGATGACCCGCCTGCCCGATCCGACGACGCCGCTGAGCGCAGCCGAAGCCGCCCACGCCTTCGACCTGCTGTTCGACGCTGACCTGCCAGAAGCGGAGATCGCCGACTTCTTGGTGGCAATGGCGCAGCGAGGCGAAAGCGCAATCGAGATAGCCGCCGCCGCCCGAGCCATGCGCGCTCGGATGATCCCGGTCTCCGCCCCCGCTGGCGCGATCGACGTGTGCGGAACAGGCGGAGACGGCCACCACACGCTCAATGTCTCCACAGCCGTATCGCTGGTTGTTGCAGCCGCGGGCATCCCCGTAGCCAAGCATGGCAACCGCGCGGCTTCCTCGAAGGCGGGCGCAGCCGACACGCTGGAAGCGCTCGGCCTCAACCTCGACCGCGCCGCCGAGACCGCAGAAGAAACCCTCGCAGACCTCGGCATCTGCTTCTTATTCGCTCAAAAGCATCATCCGGCGCTCAAGCGTTTCGGGCCGATCCGCAAGGCTATCGGTCAGCGCACTATCTTCAACCTCATGGGTCCGCTCGCCAATCCTGCAGGCGTACGTCGCCAACTGGTCGGCATCGCCCGGCCCGCATATGTGCCCATCTATGCCGAAGCGCTCGCCGATCTGGGCGTCGATCGGGCGATGATCGTATCGGGCGACGAAGGACTGGACGAACTGTCTCTCGCCGGTGGAAATGACGTTGCCGAAGTGACGGCCCAAGGTATCATCGCGATGCGCCGTCTAGTTTCCGCCGACGCTGGCCTCCCCACTCACCCCGTCGAAGCCATCCGAGGCGGCGATCCCATTCACAATGCCGCCGCCCTTCGCGCAATGCTTCAAGGAGAAGAAGGCCCCTATCGCGACGCGGTACTGATGAACGCAGCCGCCGCCCTCATGGTGGCTGACGCCGTGACCGATCTGCGTGAAGGCGTCGAAGAAGCGGCCGAAACCATCGATCGCGGGCTTGCCAACGCGCTGCTCAATTGCTGGATTGCCTATAAATGACCAACAAGCTCATCGAAATTTGCGACACGAAGCGCAAGGACGTGGCCCGACGCAAAGCTGCGATCACCGTCTCGACCCTGCACGCCCGCGCCGCCGAACAAACGCCCCCGCGCGGCTTTCGTCATGCGCTGGACAGCGCCGCCCGCTCGGGCTTCGGCCTTATCGCGGAGGTCAAGAAGGCGAGCCCTTCTAAGGGCCTGATCCGGGAAAATTTCGATCCTCCGGCCCATGCTCAAGCTTATGCCGCCGCTGGCGCAGCTTGCCTTTCGGTCCTCACCGACGAACCTTATTTCCAGGGCCATGATGATTATCTCATGGCGGCCCGGTCCGCCTGCTCGCTGCCGGTGTTGCGCAAGGATTTCATGGTCGATCCCTGGCAGGTGCTGGAAAGCCGGTCGCTCGGCGCAGACGCCATCCTCATCATCGTTGCCGGGCTTGACGACGGACAGATGGCCGAAATCGAGGACGCCGCGTTGGGCCTTGGCATGGACGCCCTCATCGAAGTGCACGACGCCCATGAATTGGAGCGCGCGCTCAATCTTCGTTCCCGCCTCATCGGCGTCAACAATCGTGACCTGCGCGACTTCAGCGTAGATTTCGCCCGCACCTATGAGTTGGTCGGCCAAGCACCCGAAGGCTGCACTTTTGTCGCCGAAAGCGGCCTTGGCAGCCATGCCGATCTGGTCGCCATGTCCGAACATGGCGTCCGCTGCTTCCTCGTCGGCGAAAGCCTGATGCGTCAGCCCGACGTCGAAGCCGCGACGCGCGCTCTCCTTACCGGCGCATGAGCAACCTTACCCATCTCGACGAAGATGGCTCGGCCCGGATGGTCGATGTCTCGGCCAAGGCTGTGACAGCCCGCGAAGCCGTTGCTACTGGCCATATCCGAATGACCGAGGACGCCGCCGCCGCGATTGCCCAGGGGTTGGTCAAGAAAGGGGACGTCCTCGCCGTTGCGCGCGTTGCCGGGATCATGGCGGCTAAGCGGACCGCCGACCTCATTCCGCTCTGCCACCCCATCGCGCTGACCTCCGTCAGCATCGACTTCACACTTGAAGCCGCCGGGGTCACTGTATCCGCGACTGCCCGAACGGCCGGACAGACGGGTGTAGAAATGGAAGCGCTCACCGCCACTTCGGTAGCGCTGCTCACCATCTACGACATGGCCAAGGCGCTGGATAAAGGCATGGTCATCGGCGACGTGCGCCTTCTCGCCAAATCCGGCGGCAAGTCGGGCGACTGGCGCGCGGCATGAGCCTGCTGCCGGTCGCGGAGGCCCAGGCCCGGCTGCTTGCCCTCGGTCCCCGCCTCCCCGCCGAGGAGCTACCCGTCTCAGCCTGTGCTGGTCGCTGGCTCGCTCGAAATATCCTTTCCTTGCGGGATCAGCCTTGGGCAGACCTCTCCGCGATGGACGGCTACGCGATCCGCGCCGCCGAATGGCCCGGCCCCTGGCGCGTCACAGCCGAAAGCACGGCTGGCGGTGCCCTTCCGCCGTCCCTGGCGCCCGGCGAAAGCTGCCGCATCTTTACCGGCGCACCATTGCCGCCAGGCGCCGACACCATCCTCATTCAGGAAGATGCTGACCTCTCGAACGGCCTCGTCCACCCCCGCGGCCCAGCCCTCCCCAGAGGCCGTAATGTCCGGCCTGCCGCCTCGGATTTCCGCAATAACCAATTGCTGCTAAACTCAGGTGCAGCTCTCGGCCCGGCGCAGATCGCCCTGGCCGTCCTGGCGGGCCACGGCGCGCTCCCGGTCGGCACTCGCCCTCGGATCGCTCTCCTATCCACCGGCAATGAACTGGTCCCGCCAGGAGCGCCTACGCCGCCGGGCCACCTGCCCTGCTCCAACGCTCCCATGCTTGCCGCGATGCTCGGCGCTCTGAGTTGCAGCATCCTCGACATCGGGATTATCCCCGACGATCTCGATGCCATGACACGGGCGCTGGAGGATGCCAGCCAAGCCGACATCATGGTTTCAACCGGCGGAGCATCCGTCGGGGACCATGATCTTGTCCGTCCCGCGTTCGCAGCAGCGGGCGGCGATCTTGAGTTCTGGAAAATCCGGATGCGGCCAGGAAAACCGCTGATGGCGGGAAGACTGCGCGACGCCATTTTCCTTGGCTTGCCTGGCAATCCGGTCTCGGCGTTCGTCACCGCAACCCTGTTCCTTCTACCGCTCGTCCGGCATATGGCCGGAGCAGCCGATCCGTTGCCCCGCATCGCCAGCGCGACGCTGGCCGCCCCCTTGCCCGCCAGTGGCGAACGGGACGATTATCTTCGCGCCTTTCACACCGACGATGGTATGATTGCAGTCACCTCGCAAGACAGCGCAGCAACCGCCGCCATGGCTCAGGCCGACAGTCTCATCCTTCGGCCTGCGGGCTCACCGCCAGCAGCCGCTGGCGACCAGGTAACCGTTCTCCCGCTCAACTCATGAGAAAGGGGCCGCAAAGCGGCCCCTCCCCCGGATACAAACCGGACGCTGATCAACGCTGCTGCTTGTCGTGACCGCCCTTGTCCTTCTTGCCTTCGCCCATCTGGCCTTGGCGGTTTTCTTGCTGTTGCTGACGGCCGCCTTGACTTGAGCGGTCACCACCCTGTTGGCGGCGCTGGTTGCTGTCCTGGTCGTTTTGGTTCGCCATCTTACTCTCCTATTCACCCTCTTTTGGGAAGGCTGCCAGATAACGGCCAGACGGCAGGTCCGTTCCTTTCGTTACGGTTCGTGCAAGTTGCTTGACTCGCCCCCTTCCGTTTCCTATGCGTTCTCCATCCGTTCCATGGAGGACAAGCAGGCATGCTGACGCCCAAGCAACAGGAATTGCTCAGCTTCATTCAAAACAGGCTGGAGGAAGGCGGCGTATCGCCCTCCTTCGAAGAGATGAAGGAGGCGCTTGACCTGCGGTCTAAATCCGGCATCCACCGGTTAATCAACGCACTGGAAGAACGCGGCTTTATTCGGCGCTTGCCTAACCGCGCTCGCGCGCTCGAAGTGCTCAAGCTTCCAGAAGCGATGCATCGCGCGCCGAAGGGGATCGCCCCGCCGAAGCCACAGCTTGCCGCCAAGCCGCCCCTCGCTGCAAATGATGTGATCGACATACCGCTCCATGGCAGGATCGCCGCGGGTGTTCCGATCGAGGCGCTAGAGGGTCAGAATATGCTATCCGTTCCTGCCGCTTTACTCGGCGCAGGCGATCATTATGCGCTGGAGGTGTCTGGTGACTCCATGATCGAGGCTGGCATCCTTGATGGTGATTTCGCTCTCATTCAACGGACCGAAGTTGCGCGCGAGGGGCAGATCGTCGTCGCCCTTATTGAAGATAGCGATGCGACGCTGAAATATTTCCATCGCCAAGGACCCAAGGTTCGGCTCGACCCTGCCAACAGCGCCTACGAACCGCAGATCTATGATACGCGGCAAGTGCGCATTCAGGGAAAGCTGGCAGGACTGCTGCGCCGCTATAATTGATTTGACGGGCGACGTGCCGGTCGCCTGGAGGGCTGAATGATCCAGGGATGTGTGTCGCCGGGGACTTTTCCGGTCCGCACCTCCCCGTCATCCAGGTCAATGGCAAGCCCGCCTGTCCGCGCCAGCAGCCGCCGGTCCGCCTTCAACCAGCGCGGTCGGCACCAAGGCGGAAGGCGGCGATCCGCGATCACGATGTCAGCACGCGCGCAATCGTGCGCGAGCGTCTCTCGTGGCACCAAATCGCCGGTTCGAGTCACCAGCAGTCGCCACATGCGGCCGCCGCCCGTTAGAGCCACCATGCATAGATCTTTCGAACAACTTGCCTCCGGCAAATCGGCCATGGCAGCCAGAGGCCCTTCATGCCCCGCGCTTTCCGCCATCATGTCGCGGACATAATCACCCGCTCGTTCGCGCAGGATGGCCATGCCGCCCTCTGCGCTTCGCACCGCGACATGACGGCCATCGGCAGTCACCAATATCTCGGGCGGCGAAGTCGTCACTATGACCAGGATCCCTGCAGCAACCGGCGCCAGTCCGATCCATCGCCAGCGACTCCGCCCCAACAGGCAGCAGAGCCCCCCCAGAACCATCATGCCGAACACGACGTTCGGCACCACAGGGGCAGTCGCCACCGCCCACGGACTCGCTGCGACGCTGTGCGCTAGCCACAGCAGTAGATCGATAGCCCGACCAGTTAGCCACCATGCGGGCGCTCCAAATCCCACAAGGTCAAGTAATAAGGCCAGCGCCTCGAATGGCATGACGACAAAAGTGGTCAGGGGAATGGCGATCAGATTAGCAAAAGCGCCCATCATTCCCGCCTTGTGAAAGTGAAAAAGCGCGATCGGGGCCAGCACGAGCTCCACGGCGAACCCGGACAGCAGCAAAACGGCTAGGGAGCGCGCGAGGCGCTTGACCGTCCCTTCATCCCGCTGGGCTGCGAAGGCGCGAAACCGCGGATGCTCGCTCAATGCAACAATCGCGATCACGGCGGCGAAGCTCATCTGAAAACTCGGCCCGGCCAGTGCCTCGGGCCAGAGCAATAGAACCAATAGCGCGCCGGCAGCGATCAGCCGCAGCGTTATCGCTTCGCGGCCAAGCGCGAGCCCTCCCAATACCAGCAGCGCCGCCACACAGGACCGGACCGTCGGCACTTCTCCCCCGGTTAGCAGCGTGTATCCAATGCCCGCCAGCGCGCCGCCGCCCGCAGCGATCAGCATCAACGGCCAATCGAGCGCCGCCCGCCGATTAAGCGCCATGATCCGCATCAGCAGGAAAACGACTGCCCCAATCAGGGCAGTGACATGCAAGCCGCTGATAGACAGTAAATGCGCTAGGCCGCTGCGGCGCATAGCCTCCGCGTCCGCTTCGGTGATCGCACCTTGGTCTCCGGTCGCCAAAGCAGCCGCGATTCCCGCCCCCTCGCCCTCGCCATTCTGCAATATATGCGCAAACAGGCGATTGCGAAGCGGGGGCGCTTCTACCGATGGCTGCAGAACAACAATCGGCTTCAATGCACGTCCGGTGGCTCCAATGCCTTGGAAATAGGCGCGGCGAGCGAAATCATAGCCCCCCGGCAGACTTGCCGGCGCGGGCGGCATTAGGCGCGCCCGGAATCGGATGACGGCTCCCCGTCCAAGCTCCGCAGGAATGTCGGTTGCCGCAATATTCACGCGGATCAGCGCCGGCAGCCCGGACGGATCGATCGGCCTAACCGCCACGCGACTCATTTGCTGCGCTGGCACCACATCGGCAGATATGACCTCCCCCGTCACCTCCATGAAGATGGGCCGGGGCAATGGGGCTGTACCGAAAATGGCCGCTTTTCCCCATATCAGCAGACAGCCCCCGCAAGCGAGCAACCCGCCCAGCACTACCATTTGGCGCAGCCGCGCTCCCAGAGGAAGGAGACAACCCGCACTCGTGATCGCAACCGCGCTACAGCAGAAAGCAAGCCATTCCAGCTTGTTAGGCAGAGAAATCCAGGCGGCTATGCCTATCCCCAGCGCCACCGGAACCCACAATCCCAACTGTTCGCGCTCTGCCTCCAGCCCCTGTTCCAGTCGCGCAAAAAGGGCCTGCACCGCCTGCCCGATATTCCGGCCAACGGAGGTTTGTCGTGGCTCAAAAGCCATGCTAGGGGGCGTCGCGTTCATGAATGAGCAAGGCGGATGTCGGGGAATAAGACGGTGAGTGCAACGGGTTTGAACAAGCAAATCGTGACCCGTTTTGCGCCATCGCCCACGGGCTTCCTTCACATCGGCGGCGCACGCACCGCTTTGTTCAACTGGTTATTCGCCCGACATCACGGCGGCAAGTTCCTGTTGCGGATCGAAGATACCGATCGCGCGCGCTCTACCGACGAAGCCGTGGCAGCAATCTTCGACGGTCTCGAATGGCTCGGCCTTGCCGGCGACGAGCCTGCGGTGTTCCAATTTGAGCGGTCGCAGCGCCATGCCGAAGTCGCCAACCAACTGCTTGCGGGTGGCCATGCCTATCGCTGCTACGCGACGCCCGAAGAGCTTGCCGAATTGCGCGAGCAGCAACGCGCGGCCAAGCAGCCGATGCGCTATGATGGCCGTTGGCGCGATCGTGACCCTTCCGAAGCACCGGCAGGCGCGCCCTTCGTTATCCGGTTGAAGGCACCGCGCGACGGCGAAACGGTGATCGAAGATGCGGTGCAGGGCCGCGTTGTCGTCCAGAATGCGGAGTTGGATGACATGATCCTGCTCCGTTCCGACGGTACGCCTACCTACATGCTGGCCGTTGTAGTCGATGACCAGGACATGGGTGTCACTCATGTGATCCGCGGCGATGATCATCTCAACAATGCCTTCCGCCAGCTTGGCATCATTAAGGCCATGGGTTGGGAAGAGCCGGTTTACGCTCACATCCCTCTTATCCACGGATCGGATGGCGCGAAGCTGTCCAAGCGGCATGGCGCGCTTGGGGTCGATGCCTATCGCGACGAAATGGGCATGCTGCCCGAAGCGGTGCTGAATTATCTGCTACGCCTTGGTTGGGGTTATGGCGACGAAGAGACTATCTCTCGCGATCGCGCGATAGAGCTGTTTGACATTTCCGGGGTCGGTCGGTCGCCTTCCCGTTTCGACATCAAGAAGCTGGAAAATCTCAACGCCTATTATTTGCGTGAAGCGGATGATGCCCGCCTAGCTGCACTGGTAATGCCGCGCGTCGCGCAGCGCCTGGACGTAGCGTTGCCAGAAGGCTCTGAAACGCTTCTAATTAAAGCCATTCCCTCTCTGAAGCCCCGCGCGAAAACCCTTAACGAAATTGCGGAGGGCGCGGAGTTTCTATTCAAAAATTGCCCGCTGGATTTTGACGAGAAGGCCCTTGCTCTGCTAGACGACTCGGCGCGCGAGCTGCTGGGCAAGACAGCCGACGCTCTTGATTCCGTCCAGTCCTGGACAGTCGAAGCGATCGAGGAAGCGATCCGCCGCGTGGCAGAGGAAGCCGGCCTGGGGTTGGGCAAAGTGGCCCAGCCGCTGCGCGCGGCGCTGACCGGTCGCACGGTTTCGCCGGGGATTTTTGATGTCCTTTTCCTTCTTGGAAAAGGCAGGAGCTTGGAGCGGCTTGCCGATGCCAGACAGGTGTCGCCGGCTGATGGCAATTGAGGAGAACGAGATGTCGGACAATAATGCGACTTTGACGGTGGGCGGCGATGCCAAGGATTACGGCATCCTTAGCGGCTCAGTCGGCCCCAAGGTCATCGACGTTCGTAAGCTCTATGCCAACACCGGCATGTTCACCTACGACCCCGGCTTTACTTCCACAGCAAGCTGCGATTCGGGCCTGACTTATATCGATGGCGACGCCGGCATCCTGCTGCACCGCGGCTATCCCATCGATCAGCTCGCTGAGCAGTCGAGCTTTATGGAAGTCAGCTATCTCCTGCTCAACGGCGAACTGCCGTCGAAAAAGGAACTCGAGGATTTCAGCAACACGATCACGCGCCACACCATGGTGCATGAGCAACTGACCACCTTCTACCGCGGTTTCCGTCGTGACGCACATCCGATGGCCATCATGTGCGGCGTCGTCGGTGCTCTGTCGGCCTTCTATCACGACTCGACCGACATCAACGATCCCGAACAGCGCAAGATTGCCAGCCATCGGTTGATCGCCAAGATGCCGACGATTGCGGCAATGGCGTATAAATATTCCGTGGGTCAGCCCTTCGTCTATCCGCGCAACGACCTTAGCTACACCGCCAACTTCCTGAACATGACCTTCTCGGTCCCGGCGGAAGAATATGTGATCGATCCAGTCGTCGTGGACGCGATGGACAAGATTTTCACCCTTCACGCCGATCATGAGCAGAACGCCTCGACCTCGACCGTGCGCCTTGCTGGTTCGTCGGGTGCGAACCCCTTCGCTTGCATCGCAGCGGGCATCGCCTGTCTCTGGGGGCCCGCTCATGGCGGCGCCAATGAAGCCGCGCTAAACATGCTGCGCGAGATCGGCACCGTTGATCGCATTCCCGAATATATCGCCCGCGCTAAAAACAAGGATGATCCGTTCCGCCTGATGGGCTTTGGCCATCGCGTTTACAAAAATTACGATCCGCGCGCGACGGTGATGCAGAAGACCGCGAAAGACGTTCTCGAAAAGTTGGGCGTCAATGATCCGGTGTTCGACGTCGCCAAGGAACTTGAGCAGATCGCCCTCAACGACCCTTACTTCATCGAGAAGAAGCTCTACCCGAATGTCGATTTCTATTCGGGCGTGATCCTTTCGGCCATCGGCTTCCCGACCGAGATGTTCACCGTGCTCTTCGCGCTCGCCCGGACTGTTGGCTGGGTAGCGCAGTGGAACGAAATGATTTCGGACCCAGCGCAGAAGATCGGCCGTCCCCGCCAGCTCTACACCGGCCCCGCGCAGCGCGACTTCATCCCGGTCGAAAAGCGCTAACTCACAGCGCTGGTTATATAAAGAAAAACGGCGCCTAATCGGGCGCCGTTTTTTTGGGGGGGAATTAGGTGCTGGTGGGAAGCGAAAGCGTGAACCGCGCCCCTCCGCCATGCGCTTCATCCACCCGGATGTCACCGCCCATCGCCAAAGCCAATCGCCGCGAGATGTAGAGGCCGAGGCCGCTTCCCCCCGGATCGCTGCGCCCCAATCGCTCGAATTTGTGAAAGATGCGCTCTCGGCTGTCTGCAGGAACGCCTGCGCCTTGGTCCATCACGGCGATCCAAGCCGCCCCATCTCCCCTACCCGTCTCGATACGCACGTCACTGTCCTCGGGCCCGTAACGAACAGCGTTGCCGACCAGGTTCATGAGAATCTGAAGCGCGCGCCTGAACTCCCCGGTCGCGACGGTCGATTGCCCTGGGTCTGGCGCATGAATGCGAATGTTGCGGTCCATCGCCTTCACCACGAAGAGCCCGGCTGCGCGGCGTCCGATGTCGGCCAGGTCCACATCTTCGGTGGCAACGGTGAAGTCCAGTCGATCGATAGCCTGCAAATCCGCCAGATCATCAATCAGCGCCATCAGATGCCGTCCCGCCGCGGCGATATCGGACGCATAGCCTGCATAGTCGGGGCGCAGCGGCCCATCAAATTGGGCATTGATCGAATCGGCGTTGGCAATGATGCGCCCCAATGGCTGGCGTAGCGAACGATCGAGCCGCCGTCCAAATTCCGCTGGATAGATGACGACCGCAGGCGCTGCCGGAACATGTGGCGCGAGGATCGCACGATCCAGCGGAAATGCCTTGCCCCGATAGCCTAGCAACTGCCCGGCAAGATCGAACATCGGAAAGCCGGACAAGCGAAAGCATTGCTCGGATGAGGCCGTCAGCGTAGCGATCTGATCGCGAAAGGCACGCCGTTGCGCAAAGCCCCGCAGAATCGCCAAGTCCCCCTCTTCGTCAGGACGAAGTTCGAAATAACTGGTGAAACGGCTCCCCGGCACCGGCGGGACTTCAGGCAGAGCGCTCTCTGGCCCCGCGCCTTCCAGGACCATCTGAAACCGAAGCTGCGTGTCGATTTGCCAGCTCCAGCCTTCCGCAATTGCAGCGATATCCGCTTCCCGCCTTACCCCGTCCACCGGAAGGACCGCTGCCGGCCGCTCATTCCACTCAATGACGGAAAGCTGCACGCCATCAGCCTCCGGCCGCGCGCGCACCCACATTTCGACGTCGCCCCGTTCGGTAGCGGCGGTGACCGGCCGCGAAACGGTGACGCTCAGCCGCGATGCCAGCCGCGCTATCGCTGCCAGTTGTGGCACAGCCAGCACTGCCCCAACGTCGGAGCCCGCCTCCCGCTGCAAGGCCAGCAAAGGCGCATCCGCGCTCAGCAGCAGCCCGTTGGCCGCCACCGTGGCGCGAATGACCGTCGGATGCGCGGGCATATTCATCAGATGGTGACCTGCCGCAGATGATCGAGTTTGGCGCGGAGCGCGCGGGGTGCGCGCAACGCATTTACCAAACCGTCCGCTTGAGCCTCTGTCAACGCCTGATAACGCTCGGCCTCCAGGATGATCGCTGCGTCAGTGAGCGATGGCCGTACTGGGCGCAGCGCCAGCAGCAGGTGCCGGTAATCCGCATCCGATCCGCCAAGAGAGCGGCACAAAGCGGCAAGCTCCGTCACCGGCCCCATCACCAAGATGTCAGCGACATGCGCACTGTCCATACGCAGCCGCCGCGCTGTGAGCGCTGCGAACAGCAGGAAACGTCTCTGGCCGAGCGCCGCACCCAGCAGCTCTGGCACATCCGCGCGCTCGCCGAGCCGACGCACCAGCCGATCGGCGGCCGCAATCGGCCCGCGCGTCTCATCATGCTCAGCCAGGAGGGCCCAACCCGCTTTCTCAAAGACGGGCAGGATCACGTCCCCCTCGACCAGAGCGGACCGCTGCACCACTGCCATCATGCACGCAGCAGCCGTCCACATCAGTTCGGCAAAATGTTCGGCAGGAAGATCCGGCTGCATCGGCTCGTCCTCCGCACCCGCCGCCAGCCAGCGGCCCTCGGCCACCGCGAGCGCAGCCAGCGCTTCTGTTACCGCGGCATCATTGGTGGGCAGGATGATCTCCGCTTCCGCCTCGTCGAGCCGGTCATCAGGTTGCCCAAACTGACGCAGCAGCAACGTCACCCCGGCGCGCATCTGCATATGGGCGAGCAACGCCGGTCCCAGCAGCGTCGGCTGAGCGCAAATGGTGGGCCAGCAAACAGCCTCCGTCCGTAACCCCAGCAAAGCCATGATCTCTGGCTGTTGGTCCAGTGCGAATCGCAATGCTCGCTCGACCCCAGTGACGCATGCCCCCAGATGCCGGCGCGTCTCCGCCATCAGTGCGTCGTGACGCTCGCGCCCTTCATTAGGGAAGAAAAACGCCAGATCAATGGCATGGCCGATGGGAACGGCGGACATGCCGGCCAGGACGGGAGCCGTGGGCCAACTATCCGCCGATGCCGGTCCAGTAAGGAACGAAAAGGCGCTCATGCGGGCCAGCATAGCCGCACGTCCTTAAAATGCACTAAACCCTAAGGGCGAAAATATTTCAGGCACGCTTGAGCAGGATGATTGCGCCAACCGACGCGATAACGGCCAGCATCGCCAGCGTGTAACCCAGCATGGTCGCGCCGAACAACGCCGTCAGCAGCAGCAGGAAAACCGCGCTGGCGGGCGTGAAGATCATCCAATGCCTCGCCCCACCCGTCTTGCGCCAGCGGTCGGCGAACTGCACGATCGCCAACAGCAGCGCCAGACAGGTCGCCAGGACGCTCTCACCTGCCAGCGATATCCCGCCAATTGCGAACAAGGGCACGACGAAGGCTGCCCATCCGGTGGGCGGAGACCGCAAGGCCAGTTCATCCAGCCGATCCGCTATTTCCGCCAGCCCCAATGCCAAAAACAACATGAGGAAGCCGGCGGCAGGCCAAAGCAGTTCAATGGGCACCAGTCCAATCGCGCTCAGGGCCATCGCCGCGATGCGCACCTGTGTCGCGGGAACCTGCGTACGCATCAGCGCGGGGCTCAGCATCCGGGCGACCGGACATAGAAGGACATGTTCAGCCAGCCCCCGCGTCCGCTTCGCGGTCGATCCCGTGGACATCATCGCCTGGGCGACCAAGTCCGCCTGCGATTGGCCATCGACCAGCGCGACGCGGCCGGTCAGCAGATCATCCTGCGGCACAGTGACCCGTCGCGCGCCATTCTGGACGGCAGCGCGCACCAGGGTCAGCGAAAGATCCCAGTCGCCGATCATGTCCAGCGTGCCGAACAGCAGGTCCGGACTGATCCGCGCCAGTCCCGCCCAGCGCTGACCTGCGTCGATTCGCTCCAGCGGGGCGCTCGCACGGCTATCGTCCGTCACCAGCAGAGCGTTGCCCTCTCGCTCGGCTATCGCATCAAAATGCGCCTGCGCAACGATGATGCCGTCTGCTACCAGCAGCACGTCGCTGTCGCGCGGTGCGTCCCGAACCATGGAGACCATGTCTCGGACCAGGGCGACGGCAATTCCGTCAGTGCTCAGCCGATCGACGGCCTGGGATAGCGCGGGCGTGATGACGCTCACCAGGATCATGATGCGATCCGCGCCCGCCCGGGCGGCCTGACGCGCCTGATATTCGACCAGCGTCTGCCCCGCGAAATGCAAGCTGGCGCGCAATGCCGCAGAGGAATCGCTGGACGCCCGGCTGGCGCTGAGAATGGCCGCAAATGTCATGCTGCTATGGAACCGACCCGTTCTTGTTGAGCCTCGCCTTTTCGCAAGGCTACCGCCATCGCGCAAGCGTGCTGCGCGTCAGCCCTGCTGAAGACGATCGATCGCCATTCGCAATTGACGCAGGATCCTCGGATCGCCGCGCACGCAGTCCGCAGCCTCATCAGCCAGCGCCATAAGATGCGTCAGGCCGAAACTTGCCGCCAGTCCCTTCAGACGCCAAGAGGCCAGTTCCCAGCTTGCGTCGGCCTGCGCGTTGCGAAGCAGGTCCAGCTGACGTTCGGCGCTTTCCATGAAAGCGATGCGCAGGTCTGCGATCAGTGCGATATCTTCGCCGACAGCGGCGGCAAGAGCGGCATTCAGGGCGCCTGGATCGTAGGACATGGGGTCAACGCTATCGGGCTTGCGTTAAGTTTTGGTAACAGGGCATTTTGTTGAGCGGAAAAGATGATAGGATGGGGTCATGACCGGGGGCAGCACCATCGTCGAATTCTGGCGAGACAAAAGCATTGCGACTACAGATGAGTCGCAAGAGGATGACGCACTGCTGTTGAAGCAGGCCGTCCAGGATCTTGATGCGGAAAGCGAGGCCGCCGAACATGGCGAGCGCGCGGCGCGGCAAACCCAAGGGCTGTTCGCCTTCGCCGCGCTGTCCTGGCTGGGCTTTGCCGGTTGGGCGACAATCAGCGCGGGCCAATGGCGTGGCGGACCTGCCGCTTGGCCGGGCCTTGTCGCCACCCTGCTTGTCCCCATCGTGCTGCTGGGCGTCTGCTACCTGCTGATCGCCCGCAACAGTCGCGCAGAATCCCGCCGCTATCTGGACACCGCGCGCGCTTTGCGCACCGAAGCGGAACTGCTCGAACTGCGGCTTGGTCGCATCAATCGGCAACTTGAGAGCGCACGGCAGGCGATGCACGACCAGGCCGAACTGCTCGACAGCTACGGTGCGGCCGCCAGCAGCAATATGGAAGCGTCGGCCGAACTGATCGCCAGCAGAGCGCACAGCACGACCGAAAAAGCGGAAGCTGCCGAGCGTGCAGGGACGGCTCTCGTCGCCCGCATGGACGCCCTCATCGCCTCCATGCCGGAGCTCGAGGATCGCGCCGCTCGCATGGCTGCGCAGATTATCGACAACGGCCACGCGCTGGCCGAGCGGATCGATACGCTTGAAGCCCGGCTCCATTCATTGGGCGAACTGTCCGACGACGCGCGCGCCCGCACGCTCTCGGCAACCAAGAGCCTGTCGAGCCAGCTCACGCAGTTGCAGGAAGCCACG
This sequence comes from Sphingobium tyrosinilyticum, assembly GCF_042654265.1. Taxonomy (NCBI): domain Bacteria; kingdom Pseudomonadati; phylum Pseudomonadota; class Alphaproteobacteria; order Sphingomonadales; family Sphingobiaceae; genus Sphingobium; species Sphingobium tyrosinilyticum. Next base: position 405,546 of record NZ_JBHSFZ010000064.1, read on the forward strand.
CGCTCCGCGACCGAGGAAGTAAACGGCATGGCGGACATCGCCGCCGGCCGGATCGACGCCACGGCGCAAAGCGCTCGCCAGGCCATGCAGGACGGCGCGGCCGAACTGGACCGCCAGGCGGGCACTCTCGCCAATCTGCTGGGACGTGCGCGCGCAGGCATCACCAATAGTGCCGAAGCAACGATCGAACTGCTGACGCAGGACCTGAACCGCGTAGAGGGTGATGTGCGTCAGCGCCTTGAGGCGACGGTTGCCTATGCTCAACAGAGCATGGCTGCGGCAGATCGGGATCTGACCGCCCAAGCCGAATCGCTTCGTGCACTGGTTGAAACCGCTCAAGCCGGTATCGCTGCGACCAGCCAGAGCGCACTTGCCGCGCTTTCACGTGATGCTGACGAAATCGACGCTCAGCTGCGCGAACGAACCGATTCTGCCTTCGCCCGTGCGCGTGACGGCGTGGCGCTGACCGAGGAAGGGCTTGCTCGTCAGGCGGAGGCGCTGGACGCACTTGTTGCGCGCTCGCGCGGCAATATCGAAAATATCGGCGACGAAACAGTAACGGCGGTTTCTGACCATATGAGCGAGGTTGAAAGCCGTCTTCACCAGATCAACGACCTGATTGAAGGGCAGCGAACGCTCGTATCCGGGCTGCATGCAACGCTTGGGGACGCGATCGATGCGGCGCAGTCGCGTTTTGCCGCGATGGAAGAAAGCGCTTTGTCTCGCAATGAGCGGCTTACCGATGCCCTGTCGCGCCTCACCTCCGAGACCCAGCGGATCGACGACGCCCTGGCAGCGGGCGGAGTCACGGCGGAAAAGCTTATCAGCTGTGCCGAAACGCTGCTCGTGGCGCTGGATTCAAGCGTCCGCGAACTGGACGAAACTTTCCCGGCCGCGCTGCAGCGCTTCGACACGCGCATTACCACCAGCCGAGCCTTGCTGGACAGCGCCGCCCCCGAAATGGAGCGGCTTGAAGCCATTTCCGAGGCGTTGGTTGGCCGAACGCAGGAGGCGGAAGAGCTACTGCGCGGTCAGGGCCGGCGTCTGACCGAATGGCTCGAAAGCACGCAAAGCGGCGTCGAAGCCAATCGTGAACTGGTGGAGAAACTACGCACCGCGCTGGACAACGCGCACCAGGACGCAACGCGGATCACCGAAGGCGCTGGGCCCTTACTCGTCACCGCCCTGCTCCGCGTCAAGGATACCGCTGACCAGGCAGCCGAACGCGCCCGCCAAGCCCTTGGTCGCGCTATCCCGGATGCGGCCCAATCACTGGCTGAGGCTAGCGAGCAAGCGCTTCAGCAGGCGGTTGATGACAAGGTAACGGCCCAGATTCAGAAACTCGCCGAAGTCGCCGAAGAAGCCGTCCGGGCGGCGCATCAGGCATCCGATCGACTCACGCGCCAGCTGCTGACGATCGCCGACACCAGCGCCACCGTACAATCGCGGATCGAGGAAGCCGAACGCGCCGCTGAAGACCGCGACCGCGACCATTTCGCGCGCCGCTCGGCTCTGCTGATCGAATCGCTCAACAGCACCGCGATCGACGTGACGAAGATTCTGTCGAATGATGTCACCGATTCTGCCTGGGCTTCTTATCTGAAAGGCGATCGCGGCGTCTTCACCCGGCGAGCGGTCAAGCTGCTGGACGCAGGCGAGTCCCGCGAGATCGCCCTGCATTACGACAATGATTCCGACTTCCAGGAACATGTGAACCGCTACATCCACGATTTCGAATCGATGTTGCGGATCATCCTCTCGGCGCGAGATGGCAATGCGCTTGGCGTTGCAGTTCTGTCGTCCGACATGGGTAAACTTTACGTCGCGCTCGCGCAGGCAATCGAAAGGCTGCGTCAATAGGTCCCAGGTGGGCTGTGGCTGTCAGCTCCAGCCCACGAGCGGACGAAAACGCTCATTGTTCGCCATTGCTCTGGCGGCCTGGCGCAGTGAAGGCCCGGATGAAGTGACACTTATGCGCCTCTCGGGTGATTGGTCGCGGTCGTCCTCCTAATGCGGCACAAGTAGGAGGAGATCGCGCTTTCGATCTTGCAGGTTGATGACCTATCTGATCGCCATATCACCGTCTGTCCCACCGCATCGAAGGTCTAAGGCGATATGGCCTCTAATATGCCCGGACTGATCGATCACCATGTCATGCAGCGGCGTAGAAATGCCAGCGCCGCGCCGGGACGAAGCCTCAATACCCCGACCGTCACCGCGGGTCAGCCGGTCATCAAACTTCGTTACCCACCGCGGCGATAATCATATTCGAACGCCCGCCCCTGCTGCTTCGTCAATACCGCGCCGATGATTGCGCCACCTGCGCGGCGCAGGCGATCGACGGCCACACGGAGCCCGCCGTGGTGGTTGCGGCCCCATTCGACTACCAAGACAGCCGCCTGCACCTTGGCTGCGAGCAGTGACGTATCAGGCACGCCAAGAATGGGCGGCGCATCGATGAGGACAGTATCGTAATGCCCCTGCACGCTGGCGAGCAAGACATCCAAAGCGGGTGTCGAAAGCAGTTCCGCCGGGTTGGGCGGAATCGCGCCGCTGGGGAGCAGGGAAACGCCAGGCGCGCCGCTATCGACGATGACATCTTCCGCCTTGGCTTGTCCCGTCATCACTTCACTGATCCCGCGTTCGGGTGTGACATGGAACAGCCCATGCTGCCGCGGGCGGCGCATGTCGGCATCAATCACCAGCACGCGCCGGTCGAGCTTCGCCAGGGCAAGCGCCAGCGCGTGTACTGTCGAGGACTTCCCTTCGCCTTCCTGAGCGCTTGTCACGAGGATCGATGCGGGCAGACCCTCCGAAGAAGCAAGCAGCAGCGAAGAAGCGATCGGCACAAAGGTTTCCGCTGCAGGCTTGTCCGTCACCGGCACAGTGCCGAGCAAAGGCAGATTGGCGCGCTCCGCCAGCGTGTCCGCCGACGTGACCGCATCATCGAACACATGCCGCCCCGCCACCATCAGCAGGCCCAGCACCAACCCACCCAGCGATGCCAGCAGCATCGTGACGCCAATGCGGGGTGAAGACGGCCGCGTAGGAACGGCCGCGCGATCCAGCGGCTGTATCCGTCCGGCTTGGAAACCTGCTTGGGAAGCCATGTCCCGATAGCGCTGCAGCAGACTATCGTGCAACAAGCGATAAGTATCGACCGAGCGCTCCAGGATGCTCATCTGCACCCCTCGTCCACGCTCGGCCTGCGCCTGCCTCTCGACCCCGGCAATCTCCGCCTCGATCTGCTTTTCGCCATGAACAGCGACTTCATATTGCTCCCGGAGCGATGCGCGGATCGTGTTCGCCATAGCTTCGGCCTGGTCATCCAGCGCGGCGAGCCGGGCCCGCGCCTCGCGCATTTCGGGGTGCGCATCCTTGCGGAATTGCCGTTCCTCGACGACCTCAGCGCGGGCCTGGGCCCGCTGCGCCATCAGCTGTTGCATGCCGCCATTGTTCAACACTTCAGGCAGTGTCTCCACACTGGAAAGGCGCGCGCTTTCCCAGCGTTTCTGAACGGCAATCCGGTCGGCGATCGCCTGCGCGCGGAAGGCGTTCAACTGCGCCAGGCGCGTGGTGGTGGTCCCTTCCGCACCAGCCGTACCATCGCCTCTTGCAGCCAAGGCAGCGCCCGCCGAGGCGCCGGTCTGCGTGGCATAAGCTGCAAGATCTCGCTCCGCATGCTCCAAATCGCGGCGAGCGCCATCCAACTCGCCCAGCAGGAAGCGTCGTGCCTGAACGCCCGATTCAAACCCTCGCTTCAAGTCCGCCCTGATCAGGCTGTCGGCATAGCTGTTGGCAACACGGGCGGACAGGACCGGGTCGGCACTGGTGAAGCTGATGCGGATGACTCGGCTTTTGCCTGGAAGCTCAACGTCGAGATTGTCCCGAAGCAGCCGGATGACTGCTTCTGTCTCCACTTGCCGTTGATTGAGCATGGTCGATCCCCGGTCGGGGCGGCGTTCATCCATTCCATCGAAAAAGGTGCGGCTGCCTACTAACGCCAGCTCGCGGGCCACATCTTCTGCCAGGGCACGACTGCGGAGCACTTCCAACTCGGTCTGCATCAGCGATTCATTGTCCGCGGCCGTCAACTGCCTCTGAGTCGCGCCAGCCCCAGCAGCGCCCGCGGGAACATCCTCCACCTCGACCGATGCTGTCGCACGATAATCGGGCGTGGAAAGCAGGATGAAGACGATTCCCGCCAGTACGCACAGCGCCATGGTGACGAACAGGATGATGCGGTTCCGCCACACCGCCGTCCAACCCGCGCGCGCCATCGGGGCTATCCGCGCCGCTCGGCTCTCTATCCGGCCCGATGGAGAATCGCTATCGATGCGGATGCTGCGCCTTGCCATCAGCGCCCCCCATCGAGCGCAACAAAGCCTGCGCCGATTGCGGGCAGCGCCAACAAGGTGCCGCCAAGTATAGCCTTCGCACGCGATAATCCGACGATAACGGTGTCGCCGGGCAGGATTTCCGGGTCAGGCGCCTCACCCTTCCGAATGGCCGAAAGATCGAACAGCGCCGCCTTCCGATCACCATCCGTTTGCCGGACAACAATGATCTGCTTGATACGAGCGAGGCGGGTCGGTCCCTTCGCCAGCGCGACTGCCTGCAGCAGGCTCATGCGGCCATCGACCGGGAACAGTCCCGGTTCGCGCACCTCGCCATCGACGGTGATGCGCCGGCCTACCGCTTTCTTCACGAAGATCGTGACCTGAGGCGAGACCAGATAACGCTCACCAAGCCTGCCCGCTATAACATCGGACGCTTCGCCCGCAGACAGCCCAGCGACCGGCACATCGCCGATCAGGGGCATGCGCACCACTCCCGCAGCGGTGACCTGCGCATCCTCAAGCGACAAGCCGGGCTCATGAAAAACCTGTATCCGCAGCACATCATCGGAAGAAATGCGGTAATCGGCCCCCAAGGCCTGGGCTGGCGGGATCACCACATAGGCCGCATCTCCCCTTGGGACAGTGGCCGCCGTTGAACAAGCGCTGAGCAGGGCGCAGACCGTCGCGACGGCCAGAGCCCGGTTCATCCTGTCGCTCGGCCTGTCCATGTCCGCTCTAAATTCCCCACGCTTTTCAGGCTGTCCGCCAAGCGGCGGACACCTTGCGCGGGGTTAACGAGGCAGAAAGGTCATGGCAACTACGGGCAAACCAGTTTGGACGGGGCCCTACTCTGTCAAACCGCGATACGCCCCGGCTGATCGTGCGCAACCCGGCGAGGCTGGTCGGGCCAAACCCCGCGCGTGTCATAGACGGCCTTGCCGACGCGCTCGTCCACCGGGACTGATGCGAACATGTCATGATCCACTAGAATGACGAAAACGCCGCATTGTTCCAGAGCCGTATCGAGATCGATCAACTCCGCGCCAGTGCCTGCAAATTCCATCGGCAGATCATGAGCATAGGGTTCGACCAACTTGACGCGCCGGCCATAGCGACGAGCAAGCCGGGCGGCGACCTTCACTGCTGGGCTTTCGCGGAAGTCGTCGATATTCGCCTTGAACGCTAGGCCGAGGCAGGCGATTTCTTCGCCTGGAAAGTCATCGATCAGGTCGGAAGCCTTTGCAACCACATGGTCGGTCTTGGCGTCATTCACCTCACGCGCTGTACGGATCAGGCGGCTGTTTTCGGGATCGCCATGGACAATGAACCACGGATCGACGGCAATGCAATGGCCCCCGACGCCGGGGCCCGGAGACAGGATGTTGACCCGCGGATGACGGTTAGCGAGCCGGATAACTTCCCACACATCGATATTCATGCCTTCGGCGATGACGGAAAGCTCGTTGGCAAACGCGATGTTGACGTCGCGGAAGCTGTTTTCGACCAGCTTCACCATCTCTGCCGCACGCGCATTGGTGGTGATGCACGCACCCCGGACGAACTGGCGGTAAAAGGCTAGCGCCCGGCGCGCGCAGCGTGGGGTAATGCCGCCGATGCAGCGATCATTGTCTATCAGTTCGACCAGGATGCGGCCGGGCAGAACGCGTTCGGGACAATAGGCGATAGCGACGTCGCCCGCTCCGCCCTGCCCCGGCATCTTGAGGTCCGGGCGCAGCTGAGAAAACAGGTCGCGCATCGCTTCGGTCGTGCCCACCGGCGAGGTGGATTCAAGGATCACCGTATCGCCAGCCTTCAACACGTCAGCGACGGTGCGTGCGGCTTTCAGCACATGGGAAATGTCGGGCGCGCGGTCCTCTGAAACAGGAGTGGGCACCGCTATGATAAAGACATCGCTAGGCTCGACGGTCAGGCTGGCGCGCAGATTGCCTCGCGCAACGACGCCCTGCACCAAACCGTCGAGATCGACTTCCTCAATATGGACACGGCCGGAATTGACGGTCTCGACCACATGAGCACTGACGTCCACGCCGACGACCTGCGCCCCGCCCCGCGCGATCAGAGCGGCGGTCGGCAAGCCGATATAGCCGAGCCCGATGACCGAAACCGTCTGCTGCTTGTCGATGGGCATGCAATGATCCTGGAAGCCGATGATTTGCCGCCAGTTTCTGCAAGGAAATGCTGAAGATTTTGGTAACGGCTTTCCATTCTTCGGATGGACGCGAAGGCGGCAGTGCAAAATGCAGGTGCGGAGCAATCCCGCTTACAAGCGAGGGCTTCGGTTCAGGCGGCTTGATCCAGCCCCTCGGCCCGTGCTCCATCAGCAGCGATGACTGCCGCGATCCGCTGCGCCGCGTGGCCATCGCCGAACGGATTATGCGCCCGCGCCATCGCCGCATATGCAGCCTCGTCGTCCAGCAGCGCCAGCACCTCTCTCACGATCTGCACCCGATCCGTACCGACGAGCTTCGCCGTCCCGGCGGCGACGCCTTCCGGCCGCTCGGTCGTCTCGCGCATCACCAGCACCGGCTTACCCAGCGAGGGCGCTTCCTCCTGAACCCCGCCGCTGTCGGTGAGGACCAGATGGCACATATCCAGCAGCCGGACGAAATGCGGATAATCCAGCGGTTCGATCATCGCCACATTGGGCAGTCCGCCCAACACCGCCTCCATCACAGGCCGCACATTGGGGTTGGGATGGACGGGGAAGATCACCGCCACATCAGGTCGCGCCGCTATGTCCGCAATGGAACGGGCGATCGCTTCCATGCCTCCGCCGAAATTCTCACGCCTGTGGCTGGTCACTGCAACGATCCGCTTCCCGGCAAATCGCGCAGCTAGATCGTCCAGTCCCTGCGCAAGTGAGGGCATCGCGCCAATCCGCTCGCGCGTAGCCAACAGCGCGTCGATCACCGTATTGCCGGTAACATGGATACCCCGGGCATCGCGGTTTTCACTTAAGAGCGCCGCCGCGGCTGCATCTGTCGGCGCGAAATTCATGTCCGCAATGCACGCGACGACGCGGCGGTTCACCTCTTCAGGCCAGGGATGATAGATATCTCCGCTCCGTAGCCCGGCTTCGACGTGGCCAACGGGAATTTGGCGATAATAGGCGGCGAGGCTGGCAACCATGGTGGTCAGCGTGTCGCCATGCACTAGCACCCGATCGGGCTTTTCCAGATCGAACGCCTTGCCCAGCTCCACAATGAGTTTGGCGGTTAGCCCATCGAGCGTCTGATTGGGCATCATCGCGTTCAAGTCGATGTCCGGCTTGATACCCGCAATTTCCAGCACCTGGTCCAACAGTCCACGATGCTGCGCCGTCACGATGACGCGTACGTCCACATTATCGCGCGCACGTAACGCATGAATGACCGGAAACAACTTGATCGCTTCGGGACGAGTCCCGAATACCACCGCAACTTTCATCTTTGCCCCCTGATGCGAGCCTTTAAGGCTACCCCCTGCCAGCAAATCGTAACCATCCCCTGAACATAGGGGTAATTCCGACGCGCGCTTTCGCACGCGCAATGACCTATGCTAGGGCCGCGTCAACCTTTCATTTTTCCAGCGAGGCTGCGGGTAGTTTTATGAAGATCACGATGATCGGCACGGGATATGTAGGCCTGGTTTCGGGCGCCTGTTTCGCCGATTTCGGCCATGACGTCTGCTGCGTGGATAAGGACGCCCGCAAGATTGATGCGATCGAATCCGGTCGCATGCCGATCTTTGAGCCTGGCCTGGATCAGCTTGTCGCCAACAACGCCGCGGCCGGCCGCCTGACCTTCACCACGGATCTCGCCGCCGGGGTGAAGGGCGCAGACGCCATCTTCATTGCGGTGGGCACGCCCTCGCGTCGGGGCGACGGTCACGCAGACCTCAGCTATGTCTATGCCGCCGCACGCGAGATCGCAGAAACCGTTGATGGTCCAACTGTCATCGTCACCAAATCCACCGTTCCAGTCGGCACTGGTGATGAAGTCGAACGAATCGTGCGCGAAGCCCGCCCCGACCTCGACATCCAGGTCGTCTCCAATCCTGAATTTTTGCGCGAGGGCGCGGCAATCAGCGATTTCAAACGGCCCGACCGCGTTGTCGTCGGCACCACCGGCGATGAGCGGGCAACCGCTGTCATGGCGCAGATCTACCGTCCGCTGAACCTCAATCAGGCGCCGGTCATGTTCACCGGCCGGCGGACGGCAGAGCTGATCAAATATGCCGCCAACGCTTTCCTTGCCACCAAAATCACCTTCATCAATGAGATGGCCGACCTGTGCGAAGCGGTCGGCGCTGAGGTGCAGGACGTTTCGCGCGGCATCGGCCTCGACAACCGCATCGGCAGCAAATTCCTGCATGCCGGCCCCGGCTATGGCGGATCCTGCTTTCCTAAGGATACGCTTGCACTGGTCAAGACGGGCCAGGATTATGACACGCCAATCCGCATAGTCGAAACGGTCGTGCAGGTGAACGACCTGCGCAAGCGCGCCATGGGCCGCAAGATCGTGAAAGCTCTTGGCGGCGAAGCGCGGGGCAAAACCGTCGCGCTGCTGGGCCTCACCTTCAAGCCCAACACCGATGACATGCGCGATGCACCCAGCCTCGCCATCGTGCAAGCGCTGGAAGATGCAGGCGCCCGGATCGTCGCTTATGATCCCGAAGGCATGGAAGTCGCCAAGCCGATGATGCCCAGCGTGACGATGGTGAAGGACGCTTATGAAGCCGCTAGGGAAGCGGACGCGCTAGTGCTGGTCACTGAATGGGATATTTTCCGGGCACTCGATTTGAAGCGCCTGGCAGCCTCGATGAACAAGCCGCTGCTGATCGACCTACGCAATATCTACCCGCGGAGCGAAGCGGAAACGGCAGGCTTCGCCCTCACACGTGTAGGCGGCAAGGGCATCGCCTGATGGCTACATTGCCGGAGGAAAGGCGGGACGGGCCCGCCTTTCCCCGCCTCCAACATTGGGTGATCGCGGCAGGACTGCTGTTCCTGATCACGCAAGTGGTGCCTGTGATGGCAGGATTGACTTGATCAGCCAACCAAGTGCGGTCACCAAAAAACTGTGTGGATCAAGCCTTCAACTTCCACCCGCGCTTCAGCAGCACATAACATAGCACGCCCAGCGCCATGTTGAGCCCCAGCAGCACCACACTTCCCACCACCACATCCCCATCCGCCGCCGCGACAAAGCCATAGCGGAAACCGGAAATCGCATAGAAAAACGGGTTGGCATGGCTGATCGCCTGGAATACCGGCGCAAGCCTATCAATTGAATAGAAGGTTCCGGACAGCAGGGTCATTGGCCCGATCACGAAATTGGTGATCGCAGCGGCATGGTCGAACTTCTCCGCCCAGATCGATGTCATCACGCCGATGAAGGCTGTCAGCGCCGCGCCCATCAGGCCGAACCAGGCAATCGCCCAGGGATGTGCAGGCGTCACATGCACGCCCGGCCACAGCGCCATCGCTCCCCAAAGCGCCAGCCCCACGCAGAAAGCGCGCGTCACCGCAGCCCCCACCAGCGCCAGCAGCAATTCGCTGTTGGACAAGGGCGGCATGAGATAATCGATCAACGTCCCCTGCATCTTGCCCGCGAGCAGCGAAAAACTGCTGTTGGCAAAAGCATTGTTCATCATGCCCATGATCATCAGGCCGGGCGCGATGAAATCGGCAAAGGGCACGCCCAGCACTCGCCGGTCGGCCCCGCCGAGCGCGACGGAAAAGATGACCAGGAACATCAGCGTCGTGACGGCAGGCGCCCATATGGTTTGGAGCTGCACCTTCATGAAGCGCCGCACTTCCTTCCGGTACAGGGCGCGCGTCCCCGCCCAGTTCACATTGCGGATGACAAGCTCGCCCGGCTTGTGAAAAGCGGGGCTGGTCCGGGAAGAAGCTGCAAATTGGGACTGGTCGTTCATGCTTGGATCGACTATCGGCTGGTCGGATGTGCCGCAAGGGCGTTGTGCACGGGTTTGAACCTGTGCAGGCGCGCCCCATATAGGGCGCGAAATTTAAGAATTCGAGGAGTCATTCATTGTCCTGGACCGACGAGCGTATCGACCAGCTCAAGGCAATGTGGGAAAAGGGCCTGACCGCCAGCCAGATCGCGGACGAACTGGGTGGAGTCAGCCGCAACGCCGTGATCGGCAAGGCGCACCGCCTTGGCCTTCAGTCGCGTCCTTCGCCCGTGAAAGCCAACGAGGCGCCGAAGAAGGCCGCTCCAGTGCGCAAAGCCACGCCGTCGCCTGAGGCCGAAGCGCCCAAGCCCGCGCCTGTGCAGCATAGTGCGCCCGCGCCAGTTCGCGCTGCGCCCCCGGCTGCTGCCCCTGCGCCTTCATTCGCTGCGCCCGCCGCGGACGCTCCGCCTGCCGCGCCGCAGCCGCGCATCATTTCAGTCGGCCCCGGCGGCTTCCTGCGTCAGGGCCCGGGCGACCAGCAGGCTCCCATCCCGCCTGCTCCGCCGCGCCGCTTGGTGCCTGCTAAGCCGAGCCCCGAAATCGCGGGGAAGACGACGCTGCTCGACCTGACAGAACGCATTTGTAAATGGCCGATGGGCCACCCGGGCGAACCCGATTTCCACTTCTGCGGCGAAGCGGTGAACCCCGGCTTCCCCTATTGCGTCGAACATTGTGGCCGGGCCTATCAGGCCCAACTGCCCCGCGGCACCCGCCGTCCGCCCCCGCCGCTGCCATTCGGCGGCCCGAGGGTGCGGTAAACTTCCCTATCTGTTCGCTTCGAGCGAAGGTTTAACCAGATTAAATTGGGGCCGGTTCACCGTTGAACCGGCCCCTCCCGCTTGCACAGACGGCGTACCCCCTTATAGCTTGTGCGCATGTCCGATCTGTTCGCGAGCCAGCCGCTCTCCTCTTCCGGTTATGATGCATCCTCCATCGAAGTTCTCGAAGGACTGGAGCCGGTGCGCCGCCGTCCCGGCATGTATATCGGCGGCACGGACGAGCGAGCGCTGCATCACCTTGCCAGCGAAGTGCTCGACAACAGCATGGACGAAGCGGTCGCGGGCCATGCAACCCGGATTGAGGTCACGCTGGAACCCGGCAACAAACTGACCATCACGGACAACGGTCGCGGGATCCCCGTTGGTCTCCATCCCAAATTCCCCGGCAAGTCGGCGCTGGAGGTCATTCTCACCACGCTCCATTCCGGCGGCAAGTTCACCGACAAGGCTTATGCAACCTCGGGGGGTCTCCATGGCGTCGGCATCAGTGTCGTCAACGCCCTGTCGGTCGTCACCGTCGTCGAAGTCGCCATCAACAAGGAATTGTTCCGCCAGAGCTTCGCCCAAGGGCTACCCACCAGCGGGCTGGAAAAGGTCGGAGCCGCTCCCAACCGGCGTGGCACATCGGTCAGCTTCATCCCGGATCATGAGATTTTCGGCGAGCAGAAGTTCAAACCCGCCCGGCTTTACCGCCTCGCACGCTCCAAAGCCTATCTGTTCGCAGGCGTCGAAATCCGTTGGAAATGCGCGCCCGAACTTATCAGCGACGACACGCCAGCCGACGCCGTCTTCCAATTCCCCGGCGGTCTTGCCGATCATCTTAAGGAACAGGTCGGCACGCGCGAATGTGCGACCAGCGCCTTCTTCTCCGGCAGCCAGGATTTTCCCGACACCGCCGGCCGCGTCGAATGGGCGATCGCTTGGCCGCTCTGGTCCGACGGCAGTTACAGCTGGTATTGCAACACCATCCCGACGCCGGACGGCGGCACCCATGAAACTGGCCTGCGCGCCGCACTCGTGAAGGGCATTCGGGCGTTCGCCGAACTGGTCGGCAACAAGAAGGCGAAGGACATTACCGCCGACGACATCGTGACCTCGTCAGAGATCATGCTGTCGGTCTTCATCCGCGACCCGCAGTTCCAGAGCCAGACCAAAGACCGACTCACCAGTCCCGAGGCTGCAAGGCTGGTCGAAAATGCGGTGCGCGACCATTTCGATCATTTCCTGTCCGATCATATGGAACGCGGCAAGGCGCTGCTCGCCTATGTGATCGACCGCATGGATGAACGCGTCAAGCGGAAGGCGGAAAAAGAGGTCAAGCGCAAGACCGCGACCAGCGCGCGCAAGCTCCGTTTGCCTGGAAAGCTGACCGACTGTTCGACCGACGATCCTGAAGGCACTGAAATCTTCCTGGTCGAAGGCGATTCGGCCGGGGGCTCGGCCAAGCAGGCGCGCGACCGCAAGACGCAAGCGATCCTGCCCCTGCGCGGCAAGATATTGAACGTCGCGTCGGCAAATAACGCAAAGATCCTCGCCAATCAGGAAATTGCGGACATGATCCTCGCGCTCGGCTGCGGCACGCGCAAGGACTGCAATCCTGACAATCTCCGCTACGAACGCATTGTCATCATGACCGACGCCGACGTGGATGGGGCGCATATCGCAACGCTGCTCATGACCTTCTTCTTTCAGGAAATGACGGAATTGGTGCGGCGCGGCCATCTCTACCTCGCGCAGCCGCCGCTCTACCGCCTCGTCGCCGGAGGCAAGAGCCTCTATGCCAAGGACGACGCCCATCGCGAGCAACTGCTCGCCAAGGAGTTCAAGGGGAAGAAGGTCGAAATCAGCCGCTTCAAGGGCTTGGGTGAGATGAATCCAATGCAGCTGCGCGAAACCACTATGGATCCCAAGACGCGCGGCCTGATCCGCATTACCCTTCCCGACGATGTCGAGGATCGGCAACAGGTGCGCGAACTTGTCGAACGGCTGATGGGCACCAATCCCGCACACCGCTTCGCCTTCATCCAGGAAAATGCTGCGACGGTCGATGAAGAGGCGATAGACGCCTGATTTCCTACATTAATGCCTATCGCCTCGTTAACCAGGGCGGCGCACCCTATGTTCAATTTTCTGCGGGATGGTGCGAAGCATGTCAGGCTTCGTCCCATTCCTTCGCACCTCCGCCCTGCTGGTTGCCCCGGCGCTGCTGCTGGCGGGCGCGAGCGGTCATGCCAGCGCCCAGGCTCCTCTGACCCTGCCGGCTACGCCTTATGCAGGCCAGAGCCAGGCTAACTACTCCCCCTCCGACCGCAACTCGGCAAATCTTTTGGCTGGAGGCATGAGCCGCCTTGCGGCGATCAGCGCGCAGCAGGGTGGTGCGGTGCCCGCCACATTCATCCGCGTGTCGCCCACCCCGGCGGCGGTCATGAATGACCGGCGAATTAGCGACTTCCTCGGCAAGCTGCCCGGCTGGCGATTGGAGGGCGTACAACTCTCAATAGCCGTCGCCGGTCTCGACTACCGCCAGCGCGATCTGACGCCAGCCTTCATGCGCGGCCTCGTGCCGACACCGGGGCCGCGTCCCACTGCTTTCCTGACATCAATACGGCCGACTCCGCTCTCCGACCAGCCTGCGCCGCGCATGGGTCAGCCCGATATATTCGGATCGGTCGCGCTGCCGATCGGACATACGGTGCTCGACGGCAAATGGGCTTCGATATCGCAGCCTCTGACCCGCAAGGGCCTGTGGGGCAACATCCTCCACACCGCGCAGGCCGCGGGCGGGCAACAGCAGATCGAGATGATCAACCGCTGGGTCAACCAGCGGCTGCGCTTCATTGATGATCGACAGGGTGGTGACAGCTGGGCACCGGCCAACCAGTCACTGCTCCGCGGCGCGGGCGATTGCGAAGATTATGCCATCGCCAAGATGAAGCTGCTCGAAGCGGTTGGCTTCGATCGCCGCGCCATGTTCCTCGTCATTGCCCGCGATTTAGCGCGCCAGGCTGATCATGCGGTGCTGGCAGTGCGGATCGGCAATGAACTCATGATCCTGGACAATATGACTGACAAGGTGCTCCCTTCGTCGCAGGTCAGCGATTACCGGCCAATCCTGAGCTTTAACGCCTATGGCCGTTGGACACACGGTTACCGCGTGACCAAGCCGCAGCCGGTGCAGTTCGCCGCACGCTGACTGTTCGCCGCCTTAGTGCCCTGAGCCTGTCGAATGGCAAGCGCACGGCGAAGGGCGGGGTGATCACCTTTCCCGCAATGCCTCCGACCGCGCCTTCATAATCGGCTTGAGCAGATAGGCCAGCACCGACTTCCGGCCGGTCAGTATCTCCACGTCGCACACCATGCCCGGCGTGATCGGCAGCTTGTGCGCGCCCGAGCCCAACCAGGCCCGATCCGTTTCTACGACCACGGTGAAATAGGCTTCACGCGTCGCTTCATCATAGACGCTGTCGGCCGACACCTGCTGCACCGTGCCGGTCAGCCCACCATAGATGGAAAAGTCGTAGGCGGTGACTTTCACCACGGCGCGGTCGCCGGTCTTGATGAAGGCGATGTCATTGGGCTTTACCCGCGCTTCGACCAGCAACTTGTCGCCCACCGGCACGATCTGCATGATCTTCTGCCCCGGACTGACGAAGCCGCCAATGGTCGTCACCTGAACGTCATTCACGACACCATCGACCGGAGAGCGAATTTCCGCCCGCTGCGCCCGCCCCTTGGCGCCCCGCAGCGATTCACTGTTCACCGCGATCTTTGCTTCCAACTGGCTGCGTTCGTTAAGTGCATCCTGGCGAAACTGGAAATTGGCTTCGGATAGTTGCGCCTGCGCCTCGCGGATGGCCGCGGAGGCACGCGAAGCCTGTTGCTGCGCCGCGTTCAACCGTCCCTGCGCATCCACCAGCTCTCGCCGGGCGTCGAGCAATTCTGTCTGCGGGATAATCGATTTCGCTGCCAGAGGCTCCAGCATCGACACGCGTTGCCGCGCTAATTGTACGCTGCCGGAAAGACTCGCGATCGTCGCCTGCGCTTCGCCCAGCTCACGTCGGCGCTGCTCAACCTGCGCCGACATGGCGTCCTGCTTGCTCCGCAATGCCGACTGCCGCACGTCGGCCAGCGCCTGTTCCTGCTGGCATTCAGGTCCGCCTGTCATGCAAGCCGCACCCGCGCCGGTGCCCTCCTTCTCCAGCCGACCCGCCCGCGCCGTCAACGAGCGGGTTTCGGCCTGAAGCTGCCCCAGTTCCGATGCCAGCATGGCGTCGTCCAGGCGCACCAGAAGCTGTCCCTTGCTCACCTTCTGGCCCGATCGGACAAGGATTTCCTCGATCGTCGTCGGTTCAGCGGACTGGATGACCTGCGCCTTGCTGGACGGGATCACCCGCCCCTGCCCATGCGTCACCTCATCGACGGGTGCCAGGCTGGCCCACATCAAGAAGACCAGCATGCCGCCGCCGCTGTAAAGAATGACCTGCTTGTTGCCCGGTTGCCCTCGCAGCCAGTTGATCCAGCGCGAAATCATGGTTGCACCCCTTGGATATTATGGTCGTCAGCGGCCAGCGTGATCGGCGCGACCTTTTCCTGGCGGGCGAGCATATCGCCCAATGCGCCGCCGCTCGGCGAAGGATCGGCAATCGATAGCTTCCACCCTTTGGTCGGGTCCATTCGCCCCCCGACATCATTGACCGCGCGCCGCTCCGTAAGGGCAGCGACCGGGGGATAATCGATCACGGGCGCAGGCGCAGCGGCGTACCGCGACGGATCAAATGCCGGAATGTTTTCGCCCCCCGCATACCGCCCCGAAAAGGCGCTCGGCTGGCCCCACCCGCCCGGCCAGCGGTAGAAGATATGCGCGCCGATCTGAATCAGCTTCGCCAGATGGGGCGCCCAGCGCGGAAAAACATAATCGGCATGATAGTGGGTCGCGGTGCCGACGTCTTTCTCTACCCGCCCTCCCAGCGCATCCGTGGCGATCCGCTTCGCCCGGTCCCAGAGGGCCGGCGACGGCCGCCGCGCGAGCGAGCCGTCGCACACGAAGCTAAACTGGCAAACGGCAGCGTCGAACCGCTGATACACCACGCCGCACACCGTCTTGGCGAAGGCGGGGTGGCGCACGCGGTTCAGCACAACTTGGGCGACGGCCCGCTGGCCACTTTCGGGCTCATGCGCAGCTTCATAATAAATGGCCTGCGTAAGACATTGCAGCGCGCGATCATGATCCTCACCCGCTCCCCCCAGAGCGCGGAATGGCTTGGCCGCAGCGATATCGCCCCCAGCAAAACCAAGACGCTGATTTTCCTCCCGCGCCTTCTCACCTTCCGCTGCCGAATCAACCTTCTCGGTCATGGCAACCAGCGCCAGATATTTACCGGGAATCGCTGGAGCGGCCTCCATGATCTTTGCCTGTACCGCCGGACGCGGCTGACCTCCGTGCCAATATGCCGCCATCGTGACCGCAAGCGCTACCGGCGCTGCCATACCCACGCTGCGAACGAGCGCGCTCATTGCCCGGCTCCGCGCTGAAGATGGCCGATGATCTCGTCACGCGGCCCGTCTGCCAGCACGACACCCTGATCGATCACGATCAACCGATCGACGATCCGCAGCAATGCGTGACGATGCGTGGAGACGATCAGCGTCTGTTGGGGCTCCAGCGCCTTTTCCAGATGATCGATGAACAGATTTTCGGTCTGATTGTCCATCGCCCCCGTCGGCTCGTCCAGAAACAGCAGCTTGGCCGGTTCGACCAAGGCTCGCGCCAGTACGAGGAAGCTGCGCTGCCCACCTGAAAGGCGGTTGCCGCGCTCGCCGATATGCAGGTCGAAACCGGCGGCGTCGCGACCAAAGAAGCGGGACGCGCCGGAACGTTCCAGTGCTTCAAGCAGCTTCGCATCATCAGCCTCGCGTGCGCCGAGCAGCAGGTTCTCCCGCACCGATCCGCTGAACAACTCGGCATCCTGTCCCACATACCGGAAGGCGGAGCGCAACTCGTGCGGATGATATTGGCGGCTGTCGATGTCATCGATGGTCAGCACGCCGCCCGCTGGCGGGTAAAGGCCACAGATCACTCGGCCCAGCGTCGATTTTCCAGACGCTACCCGGCCGATAATCCCGATCCGCTCCCCGGGTTCGACCTTCAGGTTGATGCCGCGAAGGCTCGGCTGGCTTGCTCCCGGATAGGCGAACTCCAGATCCTTGGCAACGATCGCTCCCTTCCGGATCTTGGGGATGATGCCGCGTGCGCCGTCGAGCCGCTCGTCCGGCTGATCAATCAGCGTCTGCAGGCTACCAAGCGTGGTCATGGCCTGCCGCGCCCGGACGATCACGAAGGCAAGCTGCCCCACTGGCGAGAGCGACCGACCAGCCAGCATGACGATGGCGATGATTGCGCCCATCGAAATACTGCCCGCCGCAAACATGTAGAAGCCGCCGATCACCAGTGCGATGCTCGTCACCTGCTGGCACAGCGCGGCCAGAGTGACGCTCGTCGAACTCAACCGCCGCAGCTTCTCCTGCGTCGCCGCGCTCATCCGCGCATAACGCCGCCAGCGCTCGAGTACGCGCCCTTCAGCGCGGCAAGCCTTCAGCGTCTCGATGCCCCCGATCGCTTCGACCAGGGCCGCATTCTGCAGGCTGGCGTCGGCTTGGGCGTCGCGCGACAGCCGGGCCATCGACCGCTGCAGAAAGAACCCAGCGGCCGCCATGATCCCCATCATCACGACTGGTACGACGGCCAGCCAGCCGCCCAGCAGCGCAATGATCCCGACGAAGAAGAACAGGAACAGCACGTCGATCGCCAAAACGACGGTGGTGGACGTGAAGAATTCCCGTACCGATTCAAATTCGGACACGCGCCGCGCCAACGCCCCCGTGCTGCCCGCACGACTCGCCAGCGGCACATTCATCACCTTTTCGAACAGGCGTTGCGACAGGCGTTCGTCAATTTCGCGCCCTGCCTCATCGACAAGCCTTGCACGCGCCAGTCGCAGGGCGAAGTCGAGGCTGAAGGCCAGCATCACGCCAACGCCCAACACCCAAAGGCTGGACGCCGCCTTGTTCGGGATTATCCGGTCATAGACGTTCATCGTGAACAGGGGCAGCGCAAAGGCGAGCAGGTTGATGATCGCGGCTGCGAGCATCACATATCCGAAGGAGCCCCTCGCCCGCCACACCTCGCGCCAGAACCAATGCTGCCGCGCCCGCTCGTCCCAAGGACGTTCTTCAGCCCGCTCTCGGCCATGGTCGGCCATGACCACCAGCGCTTCGCCGGTAAAATGGCCGTCGAGGTCGCTGATCGCCGCCCAAACGGGCTCGGGCGCATGGGGCAGCTGCACCAGTGCATCCCCCTGGCGCACGTCCAGCAGCAGCAGAAAACGGTCATTCCGCAGCGGCAGGATGGCAGGCAGATTGCCCGGCCGCCACTTGTCCAACCGGCCCCGAACATGGTCCGTCAGCAACCCGATCTGATCGAGAGCCGATTCCGCCTGATGAAAGGGCAAGCGCCCCGATTCATCGACCGCCAGCCCCGCGCGGAGCCCCACGACCCCCGGCGATCGGTCGAAATGCCGCGCCACATGGGCGATGCAATCGACCAGCTCATCGCCGGGCGTGCCTTGATGGCTCAGCCATTCGGCCAAGCTAAGCGTGCTTCGTTCCAACATTGTTTACCCCGCGCCATCCCGGCTTGCGCCGGAATGACCCCAAAGATGGATACTCAGCCCGGATAGCGCCGACGTTGCAATTCGGCAGGCGGCAGGTCCGGAACATCATATTTCTTACGCGCATAAGGATTTGCGCCCGAAGGCTGCGCGATCCCCAGCGTGTCGAGCAACTGATTGGTCGCGGCGAGGATCTGATATTGCGCGAAGATTTCGGAGAAGCGCGCCGTTTCGCCGCGAACCTGCGTGTTGAACCGTGTGTTCTGGCTGTCCAGCACGTCCAGCAGCGAACGCCGTCCGACATTGAACTGCTCGCGATAGGAGACCAGCAGCGAGTCCGACACGGTGCCCTGACGCGACAGGTCGGTCAGGCGCTTCTTTTCCGTGTCCCAGCGATTCCACGCAGTGCGGACATCATCTTCCGCCTCGCGTTGACGCTGGCTCAGGCGAAATCGTGCTTCGCTCGCCCGGCGGGTCATTTCCTGCACCTTCGCCCGGTTGATGCCGCCGTTGAACAGCTGCCAGCGCATGACCACCCGGCCCTGCACGTCGTTGGTGCTGCCCTTGAAGCCATCGACATCTTCACCCACTCGGCCACGCCCTTCCAGCGTCACCGTCGGCCCAAGCTCTGACTTGGCTTCATCCACCACCGCATGGGCGGCCTGAATATCGGCCTCGGCTTCCCGGATGAGTGGATTATGGGTGCGCGCAGCCGCGATGGCCTCGTCCAAAGTCGGCGGCACAGCGCTCGTGACCGGATCGGGCATGCTCACCTGATCGATCGACAGGCCAGTCAGCGTCCGAAAGCTGATTGCCGCATTGGTCAGGTCCTGCTCTGCCTCGCTCTTGCGGACCAAGGCTGCCTGAAGCCGCTCCTCGGCCTGCTGCTGGTCAGCAATGCTGATCGAACCCTTGCTGACGCCTTCGCCCAGATCGCCCAGCAATTTGCGGTGGAAGGCGATATTGTCCTCTGCGGCCGCGACCACCCGCTGCTGGAGCATATAGTCCAGATATTGCCGTGTAACGTTCAGCGCCACGAACTGCGATCGCTCGCCCACCCGCAGTGCGGCGCCGTCGATCCGGGCCGCCTGGCGCCGCTTCTCCGCGCTGCGATAGCCCGAGTCAAAAAGGGTCTCTTCCGCTACCAGCCCCGCCTCAAGCGGCCAGAGCGTCTGGTCCTCAATGCCGATTGCGCGGCGCGTGGCGTTTTCCAGCCGCCGAACGCCCGCCGACCCTTCGATGCTGACGCGCGGCAGATAGAGCCCCTTGGCCTGCTCGCGCTCAAATTCGATGGCTTCCTTATTCTGGATCGCCTGGTTGATTTCCGGATGGCTGTCGATCGCCGCAGCGATTGCGCTTTTCAGGTCCGTGGTCTGGGCCCAACTCGTCCCCGCCATCGTCGCCACACAAAGGGCGATCAGGCTGCCGCATGTCTTGCGCATCAATGTCATGTTCGCCTCCCCCCTTAATTCGCGCTGGCTGTGATTTCGACGCGGCGATTCATCGGCTCGCGCACGCCATCGGCGGTTTCGATCTTCAGCTGGGTTTCGCCCAAGCCGCGGGCGGTGATGGCATCCGCCGCGATGCCGCCCTGGCCCAGCAGTCCCGCGACATTCTGAGCACGGCGAAGCGACAGCCCGTCATTATAGCGATTGCTGCCCGACGTATCGGTGTAACCGGTGACGCCAAAGCGCTTCCAGCCGCACTGAGCGGCCGATTGCGTCAACTGACCTACCGTAGCGGCGCCCTCCGGCAGGGGCGTGTCCATATTCCAGTCGAAGAAGATGGACACCGCCGGTGCCGTGCAGTCCAGCGCGGGTGGGGCTGAACCTGCGGCCGACACCGGCGGCGGTGGCGGCGCCGAAAGGCGTGCCACAAAGTCGTCGCACTTGTTGATGCTGTCCGCATCCCTAGTGCCGGATTTGATGAAACCGATGGCGATGCCGCACTGGTTCTTGGCTTCGACCGCCCAAGTCCAGCGGCTGTCCTGCGAAGTGCGCACGCTGGCGTCCCCCACCGCCGCGACCGCCGTGTCGTAACGGCTCCGCAGCGCATCCCTCAGTTCCGGCTTGCTCAGTTGCAGCAGGGGCGAGGCAGGCGCAGCCCAGGCGGCGCTCGACATCATCCCTACCAGCAGGCCGAAGGAGGCAATCCTTCCCACCCCGTTCGTCATCGTCAATCTCCCCATTTTGTCCCCGCGAGAGTCCCTGAATTGTTTTGTTCGCTCATCAGCCATGGGCCACGGCCATCGCTTCGTGCGCAGCGATCGCCGCCTCGAAGATCGCCGCTGCAGCCGCCGCCATATGGCCGCTGTCGATCGGTTCGGCCGCGACAGGATTGAGCATGACCGGCGCATGATCGCCGCCCGGCAGCGCCGCGAGCAGCGTGTCGATATGCGGCGCATCAGCCGCACCGAGCGCTTCACTCACGACCTCCGCCAGTGCCGTCGGAGCCGCCTCATGCGACACCGCAAGCAGCGCTGCGTTGCCATCGAAGGCGGGCAAATCGATCGACTGGGCCAGCAGCCCCTGATGATCGCCAAGATCGGGCTGCGCCGCATCCGCGCTGTCCATCATTGGGGCCGGACCAACGTCTGCATCGGCCAGCGTGACATGGTCCGTTGCGGCCTCGTCGCCGCCATGGTGACCCTGCTCCACCGGTTGTTCGACCGTATGGGAAGGCTGATCCTCCACAGTCACCGACGTTGGCGCGCTATCCTGCGGCGTCGTCTCGGCCTCGACAGACGTCGTGCTCGCCGGAGCCGTTTCAGTCAGCGGCGCATCCTTTGCGTCGATGACCGGAGCCTGCTCCTGCTCGATCACTTCGACGGCACCTGCGACGGCAACCAGGCTGGCCGCGACCAGCGCCTGGTTGAAGCCACTGCTGCTGCTATCCGCCGTCTTGCTTGCGTCGGTCGCCTTAGCCGTCGCGAACATGACGTCGCCAATCGTGCCTTTGCTGCCGTCAGTCCGGACAAAGCTCGCCTCACCCAGCACCGTGACATCGCCGCCTGCGGCCTGATAGCTCACACCGTTGGAGGTCAGCTCGATGGCGGCGACCCCGGCGTCGGTCAGCGACTTGAACTCGCCAGCATCGACCTGTCCGTTGCCATTTGCATCCTGCCACACGCCAAACTCGGCGAAGGCCGCATCCTTGGCATCGAAAACGCCGTCGCCATTGCTGTCATAAGCAAGGCGCAACCCTTCCAGATCGCTGGCCGCACCCTGTGCGTCGTCGGCGAAGACGATGTCATAGGACCCGCCGACCGCATGGGCGAGCAGCCCATCGTCGGACGCCATCCACGCCGTGTTGACGAGGCCGCTGCCATAATCATGCTGCACGCCCGCCGACAGGCCGACAAACTCCAACCCATCCCCGTCCAGGTCGATCGCGACAGGCGGCGCAGGCGGCGCGACTGGCGTCAGCGTGACGCTCACCGAAGCGTTGACGCTGTCGTTGTCCGCATCCGACGCGACGATCGCATGATTGATGTTGATTGGCGCGCCGCTGTTCAGCGTCTCGACGGAAAATACGCCAAGATCGAAATCATTATTGGAATGAGGCGATTCCACGAGCACCGCGTCGAAGCCTTTGGCGCCGACAATCTCATATGTGTCGTTCACCTGAAGGCCGGTAATGGTCACGCTTGTTGACGAGAAGGTGACGCCGATCGCGCCTTGCGTGCTCAGGCCGCCCGGTGTGAACGTATAGACGCTATTGGTGCTTACGTCGGTCACGACCACCTTGATGATCCCGACGAAAGACTCGCCGGCCTCATTGGTCGTCGATGAGAAGCCTAGATCCTGATCGTTATCGGCATCGATGGCCGTGACCTTGATCGACACCATGTTGTTGGGATTGCCGCCAACCTGCGCAATCTTCTGTTCGAAACTGATGACGCTCTGGTGATCGGCATAGGCGAAGCCGGTGGTGCCCCCCCCGCTGCTGGTCAGCGTCTTGACCAGATCGATGCGCACCGCCTCATCGGGATTGACCGACTGATTGTTGATGCCGATCGAATCGCTGTCGGTGTTGACGGAGCCCCGCGCACCCGAAGATCCCCGGCCGGAAAACAGCACGTCGATGGCGTCGGTCGTATCCACGCCCAGTCCGCGATAATCGGTGTTGCCTGCCTTCGCTGCGCTGAAGCTGCTGATCGAGATTTCGCTGCCGTTGGTGATCGTCCCGTGCAGGTCGAACAGATATTTGTCCGTCCCCGGCTGCAGCGTGATGGTATAGCCGATGTCCCCATCTGCGGTCTTGGCTGTGAGTACATTGGTGCCGTTCCCGTAGATGAACAGATCCTCGCCATTCAACCGCAGCGTCGCGCCGCCTGTATCTTTGGCGGGGGCGCCATCCGTAATGTTGAAGAGCACATTACCCACGCCATCTGCGCCTGCCACATTGGCGAAGTTCAGGTTGAACAGGGTAGCCGGGCTATCGTTGTTCTGCACCGATCCCGCAGCCGGGGTGAAGGCGCTCGGCATGTCATCGTTGAACGAGATGCCGAGCTGACCGATCGCCCGCGAACCTGCATTGGTGCTGGCGTTATAGTCGCTGTCCGTCACCTGATAATTCAAGGTCACAGACGCATTATTTTCGTTTCCTCCCGTGCTGTGGAGGACGTTGTCCAGAAGCGTGACCGTATAGGCTCCGGTCCCGGGATTGACGGCGACCTTGAACAAGTCGGTGCCCCGGCCGCCGACGATTGTCGCTGTGAGCGTATTCGTAGTGCCATTCCAGCTGTAGAGAACTGTGTCCGCACCCACTACGCCGGTCTGTCCATTTAAGTTGGCGAAGGTCACGCTGCCCGCACCATCCGGACCGAAGGCGAAGGGTAGCGTTCCGCTGAAGCTGGCCTCATTGGCAGCAGGGTCGGCGTCGCCAGCATTGGCGTTGACGTCGCCCAGGATACTGAGCGGATTGCCTCCGGTCAGGCCATCATCGTCCACGGTCGCAGCGGTCGTGCCAGCAGTCGGGAGGTTGGGGTCACCGGCGAAAGTGAACTTGAGCACGGCGTTGCCTGTATCGCCATCGGCATCCTTCATCACATAAGTGAAGCTGTCGAACGAGCCTGCTGGGACCGACGCCTTGGGCGTGTAGCTATACTGACCGTTGGAATAGATGGTCAGCGTGCCGAAGCTGCCATTGATGATCTGGCTGCCCCCTGCCGCAATGGCTACGTTATTGACGCTGGCCACGCTGCCTGGCTGATCCGCACCGATGAGATCATTGGAAAGGACATTTCCGGTGGACGCCGAAGCCGATTCACTCGTTCCGATATTGTCATCCGCTACGATCGGCCGGTCGTCATCAATGGCGATGCTGATCGATCCATTTGCGGTTTCATTTTCCGCATCGGTGATTTGGACGGCAATGGTCAGCGACTTGTCGTCTTCACTCGCCGGATCGCTGTGCTGAATCGGCGCGAGCAGTTCGAAGCGATAGGCGCCTGTCTCAACGTCGGTGATCTTCAAGGTGAAGACATCAACGCCCGTTACGGCGTCCTCACCGGTAAGGACATGCGTCGAAGGATCCCAGACCGTGCGCACGACATTGCCCGACAGCGTTCGCAGGCCAGTATCATTCGCTGATGCGAGCACGATATCGCCCGGGCCATCCTGGCCGAAGCTGAAGCTCGCCAAAGTCCCGGTTTTCACGACATCCGCGCCCGGGGCATCGCCCGGCTGAGACAGGCTGATACCGTTCGCCAGGCCGTCCTCGTCCACCGTGAACGACGCTGCCGCCGCGTTGATTGACGGCCCAGTATCGGTCAGCTGGACCGAGAAGGTAGCGCTCGCCGTATCCCCGTCGCCATCCTTGATCGTGTAAGTGAAGATCTCGGTGACCGGCGCATAAGGCGCTGCGACATTATGGTGCGAGCTATAGAGCAGGTTTCCGTTCACGATGGAGATAGTGCCGCCCAAGCTGCCGGTGCCGATGACGATCGCCGGAGAGCCCTGCCCGTCCGCGCCATAGCTGTCATTGCCCGTCAACCCCGCGACCGTCCCAATCAGGACGGCCGTGGCATTGTCATCCAGCACCGCCAACTGGCCATCGTTACCCGCGGTCGGAATATCATCCGAAACCGAAAGATTGACGGTCGCGGTAGCCGAGCTGCCATCTTGGTCGGAGGCAGTCACGCCGACGCTACCCAGTGCGGCCAGATCATCCTGATTGATCACGGGATGGCTATCATAATTGTCGATCAATGTTGCGGTGACCGTCACGTCGCCGCTCGACCCGGCACCGATCGACGCGGGTGCGGTCAGAGTCAGCGTAATGATCTTGGTGCCGGTGTTAATGCCGCCATCCCAGCCTTCGATCAGCGTGGCGCTCACCCGGTTCCAGGTCAGTCCACCACCGAGTGAATTGAGGTTCTGCGAGAAGGCAAAGCCCGTCAGCGCATCCGATCCCGCGGTGAAGCTGATCTTGCCCGAAGCGAAATCATCTCCGGCAGGCGTGCTGCCATTCGCCAGATTCTGGTCGTCCATTTGCAGGCTCAGCGGAGCGCCAGCGGTCGGCCCTGCGCCATCAGTAATGGAGATCGTCTGCGTATCCTGCGCCACGTCATTGTCGGCGTCCGTCACCTTGACGGTGAAGCTCAGCGACGGATCAGACGCGTTGTTCAGATTATTGTTGGATACCAAGGCCCAGGTGCCGTTGGAGTTGACTGTCAGCGTGCCCAGGCCAGTATTGATGGGCGTACCAATCGCATAGCTGTTCGCGCCGACGACAACCACCGTCGAAGCGCCCGGTTGATCTGCACCGATCGTCTGCGACCAGGTGCCGGTCGCCGTCGCGCCCTCAATGACCGTCGTGTCGCCATCAACCGCCGCGATCGGCGCATCATCCTGCACCGTCACATCGATGCTGGCGGATGGCGACACATCACCGTCGCTATCAGTCACGCGGACGGCAAAGCTATCGCCGGGCAGCGTGTCAGCTGCGCCGCTGATGCCGTCACCGTCGAAAGCATTGTTGTCAGGATGCGCGGGATTGTTGACGGCCAGCGTGTAGCTGTAGCTGTAATGACCCAAACCGTCCGACGTGACAGTCAAAGCGCCAGCCGCGCCCTGCACTACCACCGGCGTTCCCACCGTGGCGCCGGTCACATCCTGCCAGACGCCATTCTTGTCCTGCACCTCGACCTTGGTCAAAGTATCGCCGCCGGTCGTGATTGTCATCGCGCCACCGGCGGTCTCGCTATTGCCGCCCGACTGCGTACCGTTGGGAAGGCCCGCTTCGGAAACCGTCAGGTCGCCCACCAGCACCACGGGCGTCGAATCGCCCGCGAGCGTTATGGTCACGGTTGCGGTGGAACTGTCGCCGTCACCGTCGGTGATGGTGTAGGTGAAGCTGTCCTCTCCGATCGCTCCGGCGGCCGGGGTATAAAGAAATACGCCGTTGCCCTGATAGACCGCGGAGCCCTGCGAAGGCCCGCTAGTCAGAACCAACTGCCCTCCGACCGCAAGATTCACCTCGTCCGCGCCAAGCGTGTCGGCGCCGGCAGCACCGGTCAAAGTGCCTTCGCCAGTCACGACATTGATCAGCACCGCCGCATTTTCCGCCTGCTGCACCGCGACGTCATCACGCGCTTCCGGCGCGTCATCGAATACCGCTACATCCAGGCTGGCGCTTGCCTGCGATCCGTCAGTGTCCAGCACCTCCACCAGGAAGCTGTCCGTGAGGCTCACATCGTTAGCGCCCGCATGCAGCAGCGTGTTGTCGTTCAGCACATAGCTGTAGTTGATGGTGCCGCCGACCACATCCCCATCGGCCCCGGTCGTGGGCATGAAGCTGTCGATCTTCAGCGTGCCATAGGCGTTGGAAATGACGACGCCCGCGATGAACGAACCATTGGCGAAGATCGTCTGTCCGCCGACCGTAACAGTGGCTACCCCATCAGGCGCGGTAAGCGTGAAGCTGTTGCTTTGGGTCAGTTCGCCCGCATTGGGCGAGCTGCCGTTCAGAAGATCGTCTTCACGAACAGTCAGTTCGGCACCCTTGCCGCTCAGCCCTTCGATGGTGACGCCATCATCGCTACCCTCGATCGTGATGGTCAGCGTCGCTTGGGCGCTGTCATTATCACCATCGGTGATGCTGTAGGTGAAGGTCTCTGTCAGCGTCTCGGTGGAATCCAGCCCTTGGACCACCCCATTCTGATTATCGAGCGTGTAGAAATAGCGCCCATCTTCCAGGATCGTCAGCGTTCCATAAACACCCTTGACCTCCTGACCCACCACGCCTGCGACACCGCCGAAAGAAATGCCGGTGACGCTCGCGCCATCGGCGCCCTGAACGTCCGCCACGCCGTCGGTCGCGTTCGCATCGTCGCCGCCCGATCCGGTCAGCACATTGCCGTCAGCCACCAGCGGCCCGTCCTCCTTGACGAAGTCCACGTCCGCAAAAGCGGTCGGATGATCGTCCAGGATAGTGATGACCAGCGTGTCGGTGGCGCTGTCGCCATCGACATCGGTCACCGTTACCTCGAAACTGTCGGTGACGGGCTCGCTGCCGCTATTGTTAGTGTTGGTTGTCAGCGTATAGCTATATTCAATCCGGCCTTCGCTGACGGAGATGATCTCCAGATAGCCCTTGTCGGTCTGAATCTGCTGGCCAGCCTGAACGACCGGAATGCCGTTTATCGTGACCGTTGATGGCGCGTCCGGCGCGGTATAGGTGATGACGCCGGCCGTCGTCTCGACATCGGCTCCTGCATTCGACCCGGGCGCAGCGCCCACGCCCGCGTCCAAACCGGCCTCGTCCACAACCGTGCCCTCGCCCATGCGAGGGATGGAGATAATCATGACGTCGCTGTCGGCGATGTCGATGCGCAACGTCGCAACGCTCAGATCGCCATCGCCGTCGCGCAGCGTGTAGGTGAAGCTGTCGCTGACGCCGCCCGGCGTGCCCGCGTCGCGGACATAGCTGTAGCTGCCGTCGCCATTCAGCGTCAGCGTGCCATAGAGGCCATGGATGCCCTGACCGACGGTTGAGGTGCTCACCAGCGCGGCTTCACTCACCCCTGCGGCGACACCTGCAACCGTGGCATCATCCGCGCCGCGCGTGTCCGCGCCTGCCGCGCCCGACACAGTGCCAGCGCCGCTGATGACGTTGCCGCCTTCCGGACCATAGCTGCCCGCAGCGACGCCATCCACATCCGCACGCGCCGTCGGCAAGTCATCGACGATCTGCACATCGATCGACCCCGCTGCGGTCGATCCGTTGCGATCGGTGGCAACCACGTCAAAGCTCTGGAAGACATTATCCGCACCAGCAGCGCCATGACCCAGGCTGTTATCGGTGAGCAGGAAAGTATAGCTGAAGCTTCCCGCAGTCGGCACACCGCCCTGCTGGCTGGTCGCAGTAAAGCCAGTGATGGTCAGCGTGCCAAGCGGCGTCGTCACCACCTGACCGGCGACGAAGGCACCGTTGGCCAGCACAGTCACGCCACCCATGGTCACGCTGGTCAGGCCATCAGGGCCGCTGACAGCGAAGGAGCCGCTCTGAGTCAGCGCCGCCGCATCGGGCGAGCTGCCGTCCGCCAGATCATTTTCCAGTACGACCAGCTCTGCGCCATTGGCGCCCGGTCCATCGGTCAAGCCGGTTATGGTGACCCCGTCGTCCGCCCCATTTATGGTGATGGTCAGCGTCGCCGAAGAGGCGCTGCCGTCTGCATCGGTGATGGTATAGCTGAAGCTGTCGGTCAGTGTCTGGCCCGGCGTCAGGAACTGCACTGCCGGATTGCCGTTCGCCAGCTCATAGCGGTAGCCGCCACCAGCCGACAGGACCAGCGTACCGTAGGCACCCTGGAAAGTGCCGGTGGTGATGCTGGTGACGCCATCTGCGCCCTGCACATCGGCAACGCCATCCGAGCTGTTTGCATCGCTGCCGCCCGTGCCTGTCAGCACATTGCCGTCTGCAACCAGCGGGCCGTCTTCGGTCACGCTGTCCGCGTCGTTGACAGCTTGCGGGCCATCGTCGGTGATGGAAATGCTCAGGGTTGCTGTCGCCTGATCCCCATCCGCATCCGTGACGACCACGGTGAAGACGTCGGTTGGCGGCCCACCTACGACATTGTCGCTCAGCGTATAACTATAACCGATCGAGCCATCTTCGATGGAGGTGATGGTCAGCACACCCAAAGACGTGGTGAAGGTCTGCCCGACACTCGTGACGGCCACGCCGCCAATGGTGACGACGGACGGCCCGTCATTGGCGGAAAAGACAATGGTGCCGCTTGTCCGCTCGCTGTCACCGGCTGCGGCAGACCCAGCTGGCTCCGCGCCCCGCGCGGCCAGGCCAGCCTCGCTCACCGTCGCGGTGGCGTTGGTAGCGCCGGCCGGCTGATTGGGCGTGATGATCTCCCCATCGGGCCCGTCATCTTCGAGCGGAGCGATCGGCAGGATCTCGCGCTCTTCGGTTTGATTGAATGACAATTCCGTTGGCGGCAGCAGGTCGCCCAACCCATGGGGATCGCCAACCTCGCCATCGGCGGCCAGGAAGTTGCCGCCAGAACTGCGCGCCGGACCGGCAGCAGGCTGAGGCTCTTCGCCAATCAACAGGGCGGCCAGGTTGACGGAGGGGATTTCAACGTCACCCACGACGATCCGCGGCACGACCACCGCGCCATCCAGGATCACCATCTGCGTGCCATCGGGCAGCGTGACGACCAGGTTGCGGCCGTCCACCTCGATGTGGTTGATGTCGGTTCCGGCAGGCAGCACGACGGTGCCGTCCGGACCAGGCGTCACGGTGCGCATCGTTCCGGGCTGGATGGGATGGCCTTTTACCCGCGCGGCGAGTGCGGCAAGTTCCGGCTCAGGCGCCTGCTGGCGGTCAGCGGCAGCATCGACATTCCATTCGCGCTCGAAATCCATCTTTCCATCCCAACCTGTCGCCATGGGACGGACCGAAGAAGCGCGCAGAAGACCATTTCCGAACGCAGCCTTGCATCGGAATTATATCTTCACCGACATACGGCATTAGCGGATCAGCTATTGCCCCCTGTCTGCAATCTCCCGCCGGTTGGACCACCAGTCCTTACCGCCCCGGATTAACCCTATTGTCTTATGCTTCTGACCCGATGAGCTATCTTATTAGGCAGTAGTAATTGGAGTCATCTAAAATCAACTTTTGTTAACCAATATAACGCAGTAGTCCCCTAAAAATGACTTATCCTCTATTGCTTTGGATATATTTGTTTTTACGCATCTATATCGTTCAGCCTATAGCCTGAACTTAATCAAGGTTAACAAATCTGTTGCCGGGAACGCGACTCGGGGAGCTTGCCCCGGCTTCAGAAAATGCATCCGGGCCTTAGTCTCGCTGGTCACAGGCGCTAAAAACAAAGCGGGCGACCAGCGCTTCCGCCGATCGCCCGCCCTTTCGCGACCCATAGGATTCTTTTCCGGTGTAGTGGTCAATTCCCCAAATATGGGAAATCAAACGCCCCCGTCCGATGGATGGCCTTGGATAGCAATCGCGGATTGTTTAGCAATTCACCCGAAGAACTATGGCTAATGATATAAGCAAGGTGCTAGCGTATCGGGAAACACTTCACTCGCGCCCTGCGCTCAGACTAAGACCCGGTATTTCCGCCAGTATCTTCTCCATCCGCTGGCTGCGTTCGCTGGCCGAGCCGGTGGTGCGGCGAAATGTGTCCCACGCATATTTCGCCAGTGGTCTCGCTGCGTCGGGGCGTTTGCGCGCCAAATAGAAGTCGATCAGGTTCTCCAGCGCCGTCTGGCTGTTCGGATCATCCTCACCCCGCGTGCGCAGATAAGAGTCGAAAACGCGGCGCAACAACTGCTCCGCCTCTCGATATTGCCCTGCGGACTCCAGCGGCAGCGCCAGATCATTGGCCGAGATCAGCGTGCGCGGATCATCAGGGCCGAATAGCTCTTCGCCCAAAGCGAGAGCTTTGCGCGCCGCCTCGACCGCCTCCGCCGCATACCCTTGCGCATAAGCCGACTGCGCCGCAGCCACCAGGGTGCGCCACTCCTTCTCCCGTGTCTCTGTCACGCCAGCGACATAGGGTGCCTGGGCCCAAAGTGGCGGTGACAGAAAAATCAGTAGAAGAACGCCCAAGCCTAGCTTTTTGCTGAAGACATGATGGGCCATTCCACCCCCTCCCCCACAGCCGCAGACCGCCGGATAATCAGGAAGTCAGCGCCTCTATCAACGCTTTCACCTTTTTCTGCCGCCATTGCGGCAAGGGCGCGATCAGCCAATAGGCAAGCGGCGTCTCCACCGCGTCGCCGACAGCACGCACCCGGCCCGCATTGATATCGGCTTGCGCCAGCAGTAGTGGCACCGTGGCCCGTCCAAAGCCGTTGATAGCCGCTTCGATGGCAAGCCCGGCATCGGCGACGCGGATCGTCGCCGGCTCGCTTGCCGCCGGGCAGCCTGGCCAGTCGATGCGGTGTTCAGGGCCTCCCTCCGCACCCTCGACGGTCACGAAGCTCGCTTCCCCCAGCTTCACGCCTTCATGCTCGCCAGGCCCTTCTGCCAGCCGCAACGCCAGGTCCAGATTGGCCTCGGTGAAGTCCAGCGTTTCATCTGCCGCGACGAGAGCGAATTTCAGGTCAGGCTGACCCGCAGCATAGCTTGCAAGGCGCGGCTGCAGCCATTTCGCGGTAATGTCGCGCGGCGCTGCGATCGTCAGCGAGGAACTGGACTGCCCCGCCTGCATAGCCCGCACCGCTTCTTCAAATTCCAGGAAACCCGCCCGCAAAGCCTCCAGCCCCGCCTCGGTCTCCGGCGTCAGTTCCAGCCCCTTGGGCGTGCGGCGGAACAGAACGACGCCCAGCAGATCCTCCAACGCGCGTATCTGCTGTCCGACGGCCGCAGGCGTAACCGCCAGCTCGTCCGCCGCGCGGGTGAAGGACAGGTGCCGCGCCGCCGCATCCAGCACGCGCAGGCCATTAAGCGGCAAGTGGGTACGCTTCATTCAGCAACCGCCGGCGCTATGAGCGCGAAGTGGGGAATGGCAATGTCGAACGTCTCCCCGCTGGCGCCGATCATGTGGTAATGGCCGCGCATCGATCCTGTGGGCGTGTTGAGCGGACAGCCCGATACATAGTCATAGCTTCTGCCCGGCTGCACCACCGGCTGCTCTCCCACGACACCATCGCCATCGACACGATGCTGCGTTCCACGGCCATCGGTGATGACCCAGTGACGAGTCAGCAACTGCACCGGCTGGTCGCCATCATTCTCGATCCGGATATGATAGGCCCAGAACCAACGCCCCCTGTCCGGTTCCGATTGTTCGGGCAGGAAGGTGACGGCCACATGCACGTTGATGTCGCGCGTGGTCGCGTGGAAGGGGAAAAGCGCATTCACGAGAAAAGGATGCGCCTTTCGCCCCGCGTCCGTCAACGGCCTATCGACTTGAGCGCGCGATCGAGATCCTCGATCACATCGTCCGCGTCTTCCAAGCCAACATTCAGGCGCAGCATGTCTTCCGTAATCCCGACCTCCAGCCGCGCTTCTTCCGCCATACCATAATGGGTGGTCGAAGCGGGATGCGTCATCAGCGATCGGGAATCCCCGATATTGTTGCTGATATCCACCAGCTCCAGCCCATTGAGCAGCCCGTGCGCCTCCTTGCGCCCGCCCCCAACATAAAGCGAGAAGATCGGCCCGGCCATTTCCATCTGCTTCATGGCCAGATCATGCTGCGGATGGCTTTCGAGCCCCGGATAGAGGACCTTCGCCACGCGACCTTCCAGGAATCTTGCCACCTTTAGTGCGTTTTCGCTCTGACGGCGGATACGTAGATCCAGCGTCTCCAGCCCCTTCAGCACCACCCAGGCATTGAATGCGCTGAGCGTCGGCCCGGTATTGCGATGGAAGGGCAGCAGCGTGTTGATGATGAAATCTTCCGTGCCGCAGATTGCGCCCGCCAGCACGCGACCCTGCCCATCCATCATCTTCGTCGCGCTATAGGCGACGACGTCGGCCCCGAAATCCATCGGCCGCTGCAGCGCGGGCGTAGCAAAGGCATTATCGACGACGCTCACGATGCCATGGGCCTTGGCGATGCCGCAAACTGCAGCCAGATCGACAACATCCATGGTTGGATTGGCAGGCGTCTCGAAGAAGAAGACCTTCGTGTTCGGCCGCACCGCGGCTTCCCAAGCAGCATTATCGGTCGCATCGACCGTGGTCGTCTCGATCCCGAATTTGGGCAGCAGCGTATCGGTCAGCCAGCGGCAGGAACCAAATAGCGCCTTGCCCGCCACCACATGGTCGCCCGCCGACAGCTGGCACAGCAGCGCCGCCGTCATCGCCGCCATGCCGGTTGCGGTCGCGCGGCATGCCTCGGCGCCTTCCAGCAGGGCGATGCGCTTTTCCAGCATCTCGACGGTCGGATTCTGCAAGCGGCTGTAGGTCATGCCCTGCTGCTCGCCCGCAAAGCGCATCGCTGCGTCTTCCGCCCGGTCGTAGCTATAGCCGCTGGTCAGGAACAGCGCTTCGGAGGTTTCGCCCCACTCACTACGCGCGCTGCCGCCCCGCACCGCGAGGGTAGCCGGACGCCAGTTCTTGGTAATTTCCGGGTCCTGCCCGCTCCTGCGCTTCATCGCCTGTTCCTTACACCAGCGCCGCCAGCACGGCGTCGCCCATCTCGACCGTGTTCATGCTTCCGCCTAGGTCAAAGCTGCGCGCGCCATTGGCAAGAGCCTTGCCGACGGCGGCCTCAATCCGGTCGGCCTGTTCCGGCAGACCCAGCGAGTAGCGCAGCATCATCCCGGCCGACAGAACCGTTGCCAGCGGATTGGCCTTGCCCTGGCCCGCAATGTCAGGCGCGGAGCCATGGATCGGCTCATAAAGCCCCTGATTGCTGTCGTTAAGCGTCGCCGACGCCAGCATGCCGATCGATCCGACGCACATGCTCGCCTGATCCGAAAGAATATCCCCGAACATGTTGCCGGTGACGATCACGTCGAACTGGCCCGGATCGCGCACCAACTGCATCGCGGCATTATCGACATACATGTGGGAAAGGGCGACATCGGGATATTCGGCCGACACCTCGATCACCACATCGCGCCACAGCTGGCTCGTCTCCAGCACATTGGCCTTGTCCACCGAACACAGCTTGCCGCGCCGCGCGCGCGCCGCCTGAAAGCCCTGATGCGCGATCTTACGCACCTGCTCTTCATTATAGGACATGATGTCATAGCCCTCGCGCAAGCCATCGGCCGTCTTGCGCATGCCCTTCTCACCAAAATAGACGTCACCATTGGTCTCGCGCACAATGAGCAGGTCGATGGCGCTCGCCACCTCCTTCTTCAGCGCCGACGCATCGGCCAGTTCGGGGAACACCTTGGCCGGGCGCAGGTTGGAGAAAAGGCCCAGCGCCTTGCGCAGCCCCAGGATCGCCTGCTCAGGCCGCAGATGCCGCTCCAGCGAGTCGCAGTCCGGATCGCCTACCGCGCCGAACAGGATAGCGTCCGCACGCTTCGCCAGCTCCAGCGTTTCGGGGGGCAGCGGATGGCCCACAGCCTTGTATGCCGCGCCGCCCACCAGCCCTTCCTCATAGATCAGGCCATCGATCGCCAGCGCATCCAGCACGCGCCGCGCCTGCGCGATGATCTCGGGACCGATACCATCTCCGGGAAAAAGGGCGATCAACATGGCTGCAACTCCTTAGAACTGATGGCCGCCCCTTATGAAGCCGCCGCGCCTCACGCAACCGCTCTTTTCAGGCGATCGACGAGCCTCTCACGCGCGGCAAGCACATCGGCCTTCCATTCGGTCAGCACGGACCGCTCCAGAAAGAAGCCGGTTAGCCTTAGCCCATCCAATATCTCGCTCCATTCCGCCGCTCCGCCTTCCAACAGGAAGCGCGGCAGCGGCAGCAGTCGGCTCTCATATCCCACGGCCGCGTCACGGCTGACCGCAGCAGCGCTGCGGGGACTGACATAGGCCAAATCCCCAGCAGCCCCAGTCGCCGCGCAACGGCCAAGATCCAACCCAAAGCCCAGCTCCGCCAGCAGCAGCAGCTCATAGCGCACCAGCGCAACCGCCCAACCTCGGGCTGCGGGAGCCGCATCAACCGCCCCCAGCACGCCATCCAGCGCCTGATACAGCGCTGGATACGGCGTGCCCTCAGGCAGTGCCGCCGCCGTCAGCGCACAGACCCAATCGATCGCCGCCGCAGGCAGGGGCTCGGACAAAAGCGGCGCGCGGCTATGCTCCAACTCCACCGTCAGCCCGGCCAACTGCTCTTCGGTCCGCGCGCGAAATTCGGCCTTCACGCTGTTTCCGGGCAACAGCACCGGTCGCGACGCCCGCGACCTTCCGCCCCGCACATAGCCCGCCAGCAGCCCCTGATCCGGTGTCAGCAACCGCGCGATCGCGCCATGTTCGCCATGGGATCGCACCCCGCAAACCAGGGCAGGAGTGATCAGCACCGCCATTTCCCTTCCTTAGCCGCGCCGCCGATGTCACGCCATGGGACAGGTACGACTTCTTATCCCGGCCGATATAAGTTGTTTCTCCGTCCGGACTGTGGTCAGATAATTATGTGGGAGTCGGGGGACATGCCACCATGTTGAATATGCCGAAGGCGTCATCGACCGCGATGGATCGCCTGGTGCTTTGGCTGGGTCGATCGCCGACGCTGGGTTTTGCCGTATCCCGCGTCGCCTTTGCTGCGGCTGCCACCTGGCAGGCGTCGGCGATGTTCAGCAACGACCCCGATTTCGCGCGGACCCTGTCGCTGGTGCAGGCCGGCATCTGGTTCTGGACCCTTATCAGCATCGCTCATCAGATGCTGACGCCGCCGCTCGCCCTGCTGCTGCGTCCAATGTCGCTCTTCATCGACATCATCATCTTCCTGACGGTGATCGTGCTGTGCGAACCCTTACAGATCGCAGCACTGGCCTGTCTCTTTTTCGTGGCCTGGTCGGCATCGGACCGCTTTGGTCGGGGCTCCATCATCGTCCTTGCGCTTTGCCTTGTTCTCGCCTTCCTGGCTCGCGGCTATTATGAGTCCTGGGCATCCTCTCGCCATGTCGCAGAAGTTGATCGGGCAATAGATGGCCTCACCGTCCTCATCGGCTGCACCATCGCGGCGGCGATGCTCAGCATGTCGATCCTGGAAAAGCGACTGATCAGCTGGTCGGAACGATTGCAGGCCGTCGGCCTCTCTTTCCAGAAATCGCTGCCCCGCTTTGTCGTCGAGCAAATTTCCGATCTCATGGCCGCCCGCTACTGCGCCTTGGTCTGGCAGATGGATGAAGGTGCCGTTCATTGCGAGATCATAGACGCCGAAGGCCCCCGCACCATCAGCCTGCCCGACCGGCAGAATGACAGCCTGCTTGGCATTACCCCGCGCGAGGCGCCCTTCCTCTATTCCAGCCAAACCAGCCGCATCTTGCTGCGTAGCCGTCTCGGCATATTGCGCAATGAAAAGGCGTCACACCTCACCGAAGCTGTGCTGGACATCATGGGGCCCGGCCAGGGCGTCAGCTTCCATGTCCAGACCGGCGAATTGCGGGGCCGCATCTTCGTCGGCACGCGCCACGGCTGGTCGCCTGCCGTGCTGCTGCGCGCGCTGCGCATACAGGAAGGTCTGGAGCTTTTCCTCGAACGGCATTTCTTCTTTCTTGCTTGGCGTGAGCGCACCTTTGCTGAAGCGCGCCTCGCGCTCAGCCGCGACCTGCACGACAGCGTCCTCCAGACGCTCGCCGCACTCCGCGTAAGGCTCGTGACCGCGATCCACGGCCTCGCAACGATCGACGCCCCGCATCAGCTTAGCGAACTGCGCGCTATGGAAGAGCTTGTCACCTCCGAACAGGCGCATCTGCGCCGCCTGCTCAACACGACCGAAAGCATCGCGGGCAATGTGGAACTTGGCCGGGAGGTCGAGCGCTGCTGCCGCTTCATAGCCTTACAATGGGGCATAGAGTGTCGGTTGAACCCAATCGATCACCCCATGACCGTGCTGCCGGAAACCGCTGCCGAGGTTGAATTTTTGATCAGGGAAGCCGCCGCCAACGCGGTCAAGCATGCGGCTGCTCAGCATATTACCGTCTCTCTCGCCCAGGCGGATGACGAGATATTGATCGCGCTCAAGGACAATCCGGGCGCTCAGCCCGTGAAGCGGGAAAGCTACACCGGCGACTTTGAGCTTCAGTCGCAGTCGATCATGAAGCGGTTGGGAAAGATCGGCGGCACCGCCTATTTCCACAACTTAAGCATGAATTCACTAATCTCGATTAGACTGCCTTCATCCTTACCGAGGTCCCCAACATGATGGCCCAAATTGCAATTGTTGACGATCACCCAATCTTCCTGGACGGCATGGCCCAGTTCCTCAGCTCGCATGGCCATGACGTCATATTCTGCGCGCGATCGGTGGATGAGGCCATTTCCCGCCTGCAGGCGGACCAACCGGATTTGCTGATCCTCGATGTCAGTATGAAGGACGGCGGCGGCCTCGCGATCCTTTCGGCCATTCGCAACAGCGGCAGCACGGTTCCGGTCATCTTCATGACCGTTCATATCCGCCCCGATCAGACGCTGGAAGCGATCAAGCTGGGCGTCGATGGCGTCGTGCTGAAGGATAGCGATCCCAACGAATTGCTGACCTGCATCGGTCAGGTGCTCAGCGGCAATAAAAGCATTTCGCCCTTCGTTATGGAGCAGGCGCTGGTCCACAGCATCTCCGCTCCCGCGAACGACAGCAACGCGCTTTCCACCCTGACCGAACGCGAACTCGAAATCGCGGGCCTTATTCGCGCGGGCCTGCGCAACCGCGAAATTGCCGCGCGCTGCGGACTGACCGAAGGCACCGTCAAGGTACATCTGCACAGCATCTTCCAGAAGCTGGGCATCAAGTCGCGCTCCGAACTCATCATCATGATGATGTCGATCGACAGCGAAATTCCGGCCGTGGGGCTCCACTAAAGGGCTCAGGCCAGCGCGCTTCTCATCCCTGATTTTTCACGCCGCTGAGGCTGAGTTCGTCGGATCCCTTTTCGTCCGAAACTCAATATGTATGAGTCAGCCGCTCCAACGTCACCCAGCCTTCCACATAATTGGCATAATATAGCCCGAACAGCACCGCGGACAGGATGGTCGCACGTATTGCGACCATCCCTGGACGAAAGTTGCTGGGCGCGCTGTCCGCCTGCCCTTTCAGCATCACCTCGCCCGTCTCATCGGGCGTGCGGATGCCGAACGGCAAGACGATGAACGCGCTGATCACCCAGAAGAGCACATAAATGGCGAAGATCGCGTACCAATTCATGGGCCGCAGCCTTAAGCGCGAATGAGCAGAACGTCCACCACCGGCTTTTTGCCGGTCCAACGGGTCGCCGTGCGGCGCACCGCCAGCCGCACCCGCTCGCGCAGCGCTTCTTCGTCCTGCGAGCCCTTGGGAACAGCCTTCGCCGCTTCATCAGCCGCCTCGGCCAGGAACGCGTCCTTATCCTCTTCCACCGGCACTCCCTGGGTGCGCAAAGCGGGGTCACCGATCAGCTTACCCTTCCGATCCAACGCAACAGCCACGCTGATCTGACCATGCAGCGCCACCTTGCGCCGCTCGTTCATGGTGGAACCGTCCGCAGGCAGGATCACGTCGCCGTCCAGCACCAGCCTGCCGGTCGTCTCATGGCCAATAATCTCCGGGCCATTGGGCGCCAATCGCAGCAGGTCGCCATTGGACTGGACCACCGCATGCGGCACGCCCGTCGCCAGGCCCAGCCGCGCCTGTTCAGCCATATGCCGCCGCTCACCATGCACGGGGAGCAGTATCTGCGGCCGTACCCAGCGATACATGGCCTCCAACTCCGGACGGCCCGGATGGCCCGAGACATGCACTTCGGCCTGGCGGTCCGTCACCATCAGCACGCCCTTGGCCGCCAGCGCATTTTGAATGCGCCCGATCGCGATCTCATTGCCCGGGATCTGCTTGGACGAAAACACGACCATATCGCCTTCGTCCAACTTGATGGGATGGCTGTCGAAGGCGATCCGCGACAAAGCCGCACGCGCTTCTCCCTGCCCACCCGTGGCAATGATCATCACCTCATTATGCGGCAGCGCCATGACGTCGTCCCAATCGATCGTCGGTGGAAAATCCTTGAGATAGCCCGCGGTGCGCGCAGTCGCGATGATCCGGTCTAGCGACCGTCCCGCCACGCAGAGCTTGCGTCCCATGGCGTTTGCAACCTCGCCCAGCGTCTGCAGCCGCGCAGCATTGGAAGCGAAGGTGGTGACCAGCACCCGCCCCTTCGCACCTGCGACCGCCTGCATCAGCCCTTCGCGGACGTCGCCTTCCGACCCGCTCGCCTCGGCATTGAAGACATTGGTGCTGTCACACACCAGCGCCAGCACGCCCTCATCGCCGATCGCCGACAGTTCCTCGGGCGTCGATGGCTGACCAAGCAGCGGCTGTTCATCCAGCTTCCAGTCGCCAGTGTGAAAAATCCGCCCATAAGGGGTCTCGATCAGCACGGCATTACCCTCGGGAATCGAATGCGCTAGCGGCACATAGCGGAAGCCGAACGGACCGAGCGCAAAGCTGCCCTCATTCTCGATCACGTTCAGCTCGACCTCTTGGGTCAGCCCCTCTTCCTCCAGCTTGAGCCGGATCAACCCCGCGGTAAACGGCGTCGCATAGAGCGGGACGCCGAGATCGGCGGCCAAATAAGGGATCGCCCCGATATGATCCTCATGCCCGTGGGTCAGCACGATGCCGAGCAGGTCGTTCTTTCGCTCCTCGATAAAGGCAAGGTCCGGCAATATCAGTTCGACACCGGGATAGGCCGGGTCAGCAAAGGTGAGGCCCAGATCGACCATCACCCATTTGCCTTGGCAGCCGTAGAGATTGACATTCATGCCGATCTCGCCCGACCCACCGAGGGCCAGGAAGAGCAGCTCATTTCCAGGTGTCATTAGTTATTCAAACTCCTCTCGTGCAACAGCGCCAACCCCAAGATGGTGAGGTCGGGCGCGATCGCATCGAATATATCGCTATTCTCGTCGAACAGGACGGCGAGTCCGCCCGTCGAAATCACTTTGGTAGGCCGGCCGATCTCCGCCCGCATGCGGGCGACAAGTCCTTCCATCATCGCCACATAGCCCCAGAACACGCCGATATGCATCTGTGCTTCGGTAGTGCGACCAATAACCGATCGGTTCTCTGGCGGCGCGATCGCAATCTTGGGCAGCTTCGCCGCAGCCGCCACCAAGGCATCGAGCGACAGGTTGATGCCGGGTGCGATAATGCCGCCCTTATAGGTGCCGTGATAATCGATGACATCGAAGGTCGTCGCCGTGCCGAAATCGATGACGATCAGGTCGCCTTCATATAGATGGTGCGCGCCGATCGCGTTGACAACCCGGTCCGCGCCCACCGATGCAGGCTCCGCGACGTCCAACTCAATGCCCCATTCTACCGGCGCTTGGCCCGCAACCAGCGGACTCGTCTTGAAATATTTCTCGGCAAGCACCTGTAGATTATGAAGCGCGCGGGGCACCACGGTCGCGATGATCACGGCGTCCACATCGGCGATGTTGTAGCCCTCCAGCATCAGCAACTGATTGAGCCACACCGCATATTCATCGGCCGTGCGCCGCGGATCGGTTGCGATGCGCCAGCGCGCGCGAATTTCCCGCCCGTCCAACAGCGCGAAAACCACATTGGTATTGCCCGCGTCGATCGCGAGAAGCATGGCCGGTCCCCCGGATATCAGATGAGAAGGATGTCGCCCGCATGAATGGCACGCGCGTCGCCATTCGCCAAGCGCAGGATCAACATCCCTTGCTGGTCGAGCGTATCAAAGGAGCCCTCGACCACTTCGCCATCAGGCTGGACGACCCGCATAGCCGTGCCTTTGGGATGGGCATTTAGCAGCCAGTGCGCGCGCACCGGGTCCAGCCCCTGAGCCCGCCAGACCGCCAACCAATGCGCGAACAGCTCGACAAGCCGCTCGATCAGTACGCTCGCGTCCGTATCGCCAACAGATTGCGCCGCTAAACTCGTCACCGGCCGGTCTAGCCCCGTCGGATGGCCCGTCACGTTGATGCCGATGCCCACGACCACGGCGTCCCCGGCCCGCTCCAGCAGGATACCGGCAATTTTTGCGCCATCCACCAGGACATCATTGGGCCATTTGATCCGCGCCTGCCCCGCACAGAGCGGCGCGACTAACGCATGCACCGCATTGGCCGCAACCAGAGCGAGCATATGTGGCGGAGGATCGCCCGGCCGCAGCCGCACCAGCGTCGAGCAATAAAGATTGCCTTCGGGACTTTCCCAGGAGCGACCCATGCGCCCCCGACCGCCGCTTTGCCGTCCGGCTCTCAGCCAAGTACCTTCGGCCAAGCCTTGCTCCGCTAACACCAGCATGTCGGCATTGGTGGAGCCGGTCTCCTCGACGAAGCGGATGTCGCTCAGAAAAGCGACGCCGCAGCCGCCGCGCTCGCCTTGTCGAGCATCGGGTTCAGCAAATAACCGACAACGATCACCACCGCGCAGGTGGTCAGGATCACATTCTCGACTGCTCCGCCCCGCGCCTCATAGGCCGCGGCGGGCTCATCGAAATACATCGTCTTGATGATCTTCAGATAATAAAAGGCGCCGATCACCGAAGCTGCAATGCCGAACGCGGCAAGCGCCGTTAGCCCCGCGGCAACCGCCGCGTCGAATACCAGAAACTTCGCCCAGAAACCGAACAGCGGCGGGATACCGGCCATGGAGAACATGAAGATCGCCAGCGCCGCAGCGAGACCTTTACGCGACTGCGACAGTCCAGCGAGGCTCGCAATGCTTTCGACCGGCCGTCCTTCCGCATCCCGCATCTGCAGGATGCA
Organism: Sphingobium tyrosinilyticum; assembly: GCF_042654265.1. Lineage (NCBI taxonomy): Bacteria > Pseudomonadati > Pseudomonadota > Alphaproteobacteria > Sphingomonadales > Sphingobiaceae > Sphingobium > Sphingobium tyrosinilyticum. The sequence continues at coordinate 447,147 of NZ_JBHSFZ010000064.1, forward strand.
GGCGAAGGCGCCAATCGTCATCACCACATAGATCGCCATGTAGCTCATCGTCGCCGCCACACCAGCAGGCGTCGCCGCAGCCAGGCCGATCAGCGCAAAGCCGACATTGTTTATCGACGAATAAGCCATCAGGCGCTTGATGTTGGTTTGCCCGATCGCCGCAACAGCGCCGAAGATGATCGAGGCGAGCGCGACGAAAATCACGATCTGCTGCCAATCAAGTCCCGCCGGACCCAGCGCCTCGATCGCGACCCGCACGGTCAGCGCCATCGCCGCAACCTTGGGCGCGCTGCCGAAGAAGGTCGTAACCGGCGTCGGCGCGCCTTCATAGACATCGGGCGTCCACATGTGGAACGGCACCGCGCTCATCTTGAAAGCAAGGCCCGCCAATAGGAACACCAGCCCAAACAGTTCGCCTTTGCCGACGCCATTACCCAGCGCGACCGCAATGCCGTCAAAGGTCGTGCCGCCAGTAAAGCCGTAAAGGAGCGCTGTGCCATAAAGCAGGATACCGCTCGCCAGCGAACCCAAAACGAAATATTTGAGGCCCGCTTCGGACGACCGCTCGTCCTGCTGCATGAAGCTTGCCAGCACATAGGCGGCGAGGCTCTGCATCTCCAGCCCGACATAAAGCGTCAGCAGATCGCCTGCCGACACCATCATGCCCATACCGATGCTGCTGAACAGGATCAGCACCGGATATTCCGGTCGCAGCGCTCCCCCCACGAGGAAATAGCGCGGAGCGAGCAGGATTGCGGCCGCAGCGGCCGCGTAAATTATCGTCTTTGCAAAAACGGAAAAGGCGTCCGCCCTAACCAGGCCATCAAAAGCGAGCGGACCATGGGCCATCGACGTCGATAGGGTCAGCCCGGCTACAGCCAGTGTCAAAACGGAAAGCCAGTTCACGACCCGCGCCGTGCCATCACCACCATAGGCCGCGATCAGCATCAGCACCAGACCGCCAGCGGTCAGGACCAGTTCCGGCAGAACGGCCAGAAGGGAAGCGGAATCAATCATCAGTGCGCCTCCCCATGCGCGGGAACTTCTTCATGGTGATGCGCCTCGGCCGCCGGGATGGCAGGCCCCATCTTGATCTTGGAATCCCCCACCGGAGCGGCGGAGGCAATGCGAGCTTCGAGCGCGCGGATGTCTGAGCGCATGGGAGCCAGGAAGCTCTCAGGATAAATGCCCATCCACAGCACGGCCGCCGCTATCGGCGCGAGCAGCCACATTTCCCGCATCGACAGGTCTGGCATGGCGGCAGCGTCCGCATTCTTCTGCTCGCCATAGGCGATGCGGCGATAGAGATACAGCATATAGGCCGCGCCCAGGATGATGCCCGTGGTGCAGACCAGCGCTACCCAGCTCGACGCCTGGTAAATGCCCATCAGCGCCAGAAATTCACCGACGAAGTTGCTGGTGCCCGGCAGGCCGACCGAAGCCATGGTGAACAGCAGGAACAGCACCGCATATTTGGGCATGTTGATGCTGAGGCCACCATAGCGTGAAATCTCACGCGTATGCAGCCGATCGTAGATGATGCCAACGCAGAGGAAGAGCGCGCCCGATACCAGGCCATGGCCCAGCATCACCATCATCGCGCCCTCGATGCCCGCCTGGTTGAAAGCGAATAGCCCGACTGTCACGATCGCCATATGCGCGACCGACGAATAGGCAATCAACTTCTTCATGTCAGTCTGCACGAGCGCGACAAGGCTGGTATAAACCACCGCGACCATCGACAGGCCCCAGATCAGCCAGGCGAGTTGCGCCGAAGCTTCCGGGAACATCGGCAAAGAGAAGCGGATGAAACCATATCCGCCCATCTTCAGCAACACACCCGCCAGAATGACCGAACCGGCGGTCGGGGCCTGCACGTGCGCGTCAGGCAGCCAAGTGTGGACCGGCCACATCGGCATCTTCACCGCGAAGCTCGCGAAGAAGGCGAGGAACAGCCAGACCTGGACATGTGGATCGAAATTATACGCCATCAGCGTCGGGATGTCGGTGGTGCCTGCTTCATGCACCATCCACATCATCGCGATCAGCATCAGCACCGATCCGAGCAGCGTGTACAGGAAGAATTTGTACGAAGCGTAGATACGGTCCGCACCACCCCAGATGCCGATGATGAGGTACATCGGGATCAGGCCCGCCTCGAACATCACATAGAAGAGGTAGAGATCCTGCGCCGTGAAGACGCCGATCATCAGCACCTCCATGAACAGGAAGGCCGCCATATATTCGCCGACGCGCTTCTCGATCGCCTGCCAGCTCGCGCCGATGCAGATCGGCATCAGGAACACGGTCAGCATGATCAGCACCAGCGCGATGCCGTCGATCCCCAGCGCCCAGGCAAAGCGGCCGAAGATCGGCGCATATTCCTGGAACTGCCACTGTGCGGCCGTGCCCGACTGGTCGAAATTCGCCCAAAGCAGCACGCCGAGCGCCATATCCACCAGCGTCGCCAGCAGAGCGATCCAGCGCGCCTGATTGGCACCTGCATAGAGACAGGCGATGGCCCCCGCCATCGGCACTGCCATCATCAGGGAAAGGATGGGGAAGCCGTCCATTATCGTGTCATCGCCCAGGTTGCGGCCGCGGCGAGGCCGATCAGCATCACCAGCGCGTATGTGTAGAGATAGCCGGATTGAAGCCGGCGGGTGACTTTGTTGCCCTGCACGACTAGCGCGGCAAGGCCGTTGGGCCCGAAGCGGTCGATGAAGCCGACGTCCCCAAACTTCCAGAAGAAGCGCCCGATGGCAAAGGCGGGCTTGACGAACAGGAAGTGGTAAATCTCGTCGAAATACCATTTGTTGAGCAGGAACTGGTACAGCACGCCGAACTCGGCGACGAAACGTCGCGGCCAATCGGTGTTCTTGATGTAGCTCAGCCACGCAATGACGAGGCCAATCAGCATCACCATGAACGGCGCGAACTTGACCCAAGTCGGCACTTCATGCGCCGCATGCATCAGGTGGCTGTCGAACGACAGAGCCCCCTTCCAAAACTCGACCCCGCCCTCGGCCCCGATGAACTGGTCATGGAAGATGAAGCCAGCGAATACCGCGCCCAGGCTCAGCACCACCAGCGGGATTAGCATTACCCAGGGGCTCTCATGCGGATGATAGCCGCCGGTGCCGGTCGCGACATGGCCATGATCGTCATGAGCCCCATGACCATCATGCTCGGTCTCTTCCTCGGGCGATTCATGATGGCCATGGATCGCGTGCTGGATATGCTCCGAAGCGGCCCAGCGCGGCTTGCCGAAGAAGGTCAGGAAGACGAGCCGCCAGCTGTAGAAGCTGGTGAGCAGCGCCGCGAACACGCCCACAAGAAACGCGCCCACGCCCGCTCCACCCGAAGCATAGGCCGCTTCGAGAATGCCGTCCTTGGAATAGAAGCCCGCAAAACCGATCCCCGCGAGCGGCAGGCCAACACCAGTGATCGCCAGCGTGCCCAGCGTCATCGTCCAGAAGGTGATCGGGATCTCCTTCCGCAACGCGCCATAGTAACGCATGTCCTGTTCATGGTGCATCGCATGGATCACCGAACCTGCGCCGAGGAACAGCAGCGCCTTGAAGAAGGCATGGGTGAAGAGGTGGAACATCGCAGCGCCATAGGCGCCGACGCCTGCCGCAAAGAACATGTAGCCGAGCTGCGAGCAGGTCGAATAGGCGATAACGCGCTTTATATCGTTCTGCACCGTGCCCACGGTCGCCGCGAACAAGCACGTCGCGGCACCGATGAAGGTGACGAAGCCCAATGCTGTCGGCGAGGTCTCGAACATCGGCGACAGGCGGCACACCATGAACACGCCAGCGGTCACCATCGTCGCCGCATGGATCAGCGCCGACACCGGGGTCGGGCCTTCCATCGCGTCCGGCAACCAAGTGTGCAGACCAAGCTGCGCCGACTTGCCCATCGCGCCGATGAACAGCAGCAGGCAGAGTACGGTCATCGTGTCGAAACGGTGGCCAAGGAAGCCGATTGTCGAACCCGCCATCGAAGGCGCGGCGGCCAGGATTTCGGGGATCGAGATGGTGTTGAACACCAGATAGGTGCCGAAAATACCGAGCATGAAGCCAAGGTCGCCGACGCGGTTGACGACGAACGCCTTGATCGCGGCAGCGTTTGCGCTCGGCTTCCGGAACCAGAAGCCGATCAGCAGATAGGACGCCAGACCCACGCCTTCCCAACCGAAGAACATCTGCAGCAGATTGTTCGCCGTCACGAGCATCAGCATAGCGAAGGTGAAGAGTGAAAGGTAAGCGAAGAAGCGCGGCTGATCCGGCTCCTCCTCCATATAACCCCACGAATACAGGTGAACGAGGCTCGACACGCTTGTGATGACCACCAGCATGACCGCCGTCATCGCATCGACGCGCAGCGCCCATTGGGCGTCAAAGCTGCCCGACTGAATCCAGGTGAAGGCCGGAGCGACATAAGGCTCGGCATGGCCGGTCAGGAAGGCAATGAAGATCGGCCAGCTAAGCGCGCAGGAAATGAACAGCGCGCCCGTGGTCAGTATCTTCGCCGGCAGCTTGCCCAACGCTTTGTTGCCAAGACCGGCGATGACAGCCGCGATGAGCGGGAGAAGGACGATAAGCTGGATCATGTCAGGCTTAGCCCTTCATCCGGTTGACATCATCGACGGCAATCGTGCCGCGACCACGGAAATAGATGACGAGGATGGCGAGGCCGATGGCCGCCTCACCCGCCGCGACGGTCAGCACGAACATCGAGAAGACCTGCCCCACCAGATCGCCCAGGAAGGCGCTGAAGGCGACAAGGTTGATGTTGACGCTAAGCAAGATCAGCTCGATCGCCATCAGGATGATGATGACATTCTTGCGGTTGATGAAGATGCCCAGCACGCCCATCACGAACAGGATCGCGCTCACCACCAGATAATGCTGAAGGCCGATCACAGCTCCACCCCCTGCCCCGCGGGCTGATTGACGTTGCGCACGGCGTCCTGGGGACGACGGCGGTTCTGGCGGGAGATATTCTGGCCCCGCACGCCGCCACGCGCCCGATGCGTCAGCACGATGGCGCCGATCATAGCGACCAGCAGGACGATGCCCGCCGCTTCGAACAGGAAGATATAGCGTGTGTAAAGCAGCCCGCCGATCGCCTGTATATTGCTCAGTTCCGGATTAGCCGGCGCCGCTCTCTGCGCAAGTTCGATCGGACCCGCGCTCCAGATCCCGACGCCCAGCACAATTTCGGCCAGCAGCAACAGCGCGATCAGCATGCCGAACGGCAGATAATCGACGAAACCAGCGCGCAACTCGGCGAAGTCGATGTCGAGCATCATGACGACGAACAGGAACAGCACGGCGACCGCGCCGACATAGACGATGATGAGCAGCATCGCGATGAACTCGGCGCCCAGCAGGACCATTAGCCCCGCCGCGCTGAAGAACGCCATGATCAGCCACAGCACCGAATGAACCGGGTTGCGCGACAGGATCGTCAGCGCGCCGCTGCACACCACCAAGGTGGCGAACAGGTAAAAGGCGAAGACGTGAATCATTGGATTTCCATTGCCCCTTGACGCCCTGCCCCGTTCGTCCTGAGTAGCCGCTGAGCTTGTCGAAGCGGTGTATCGAAGGAGCTACGCGAAGCCTTCGATACAGGCCCTCGACAAGCTTTGAAGCGAGTCACGTGCCTCGCTTCAACCTTACTCAGGCCGAACGGCTGATTGAGATTTTGCATGCCCATTACCGATAGGGTGCATCGGCGGCAAGGTTCGCGGCGATTGCGCGCTCCCACTTGTCACCATTTTCAAGGAGCTTGGCCTTGTCGTAGATCAGCTCCTCACGGGTTTCGGTGGCGAACTCGAAGTTCGGCCCTTCGACAATCGCATCTACGGGACAAGCTTCCTGACAGAAGCCGCAATAGATGCACTTGGTCATGTCGATGTCGTAGCGCGTCGTGCGGCGGCTACCATCGTCGCGCGGTTGCGCTTCGATAGTGATCGCCTGCGCTGGACAAATTGCCTCGCATAGCTTGCAAGCGATGCAGCGTTCTTCCCCATTGGGATAGCGGCGCAGCGCATGCTCACCCCGGAACCGCGGCGAAATCGGGTTCTTCTCATAGGGGTAGTTGATCGTCGCCTTGGGCTTGAAGAAATATTTCAAGGTCAGCCAATGCGCCTTCACAAACTCCCACAGGGTGAAGCTCTTGACGTAGTAACCGAGGCTCATTGTGCGCCTCCATAGCGCGTCAGCATGAGGAAGCCCGAAACCAGGAAGACGAACAGCAGCGAGGTCGGCAGGAAGATCTTCCAGCCCAGCCGCATCAGCTGGTCATAGCGGTAGCGAGGTACCGTCGCCTTCACCCAGGAGAAGACGAAGAAGAAGAACAGTATTTTGGCGAACAGCCAGATTATGCCCGGCACCCAATAGAGCGGCGCCCAGTCGATCGGCGGCAGATAGCCGCCCCAGAACAGGATCGCGTTCAGCGCGCACATCAGCAGCACATTGGCATATTCGCCGAGCCAGTAGAGCGCGAAGGCCATGGACGAATATTCGGTCTGATAGCCCGCGACCAGTTCGGACTCCGCTTCGGTCAAGTCGAAGGGCGCGCGCGCCGTTTCCGCCATGGCCGAGATCAGGAACATGATCGCCATCGGGAAGAGCAGCGGGTTGAAGCCGTTGCCGTTCAGAAAGCCATAATAGCCCCTCTGGCTTTCGACGATCGCGGTCAGGTTGAAGCTGCCCGCCCAGAGAACGACGCAGATCAGGATGAAGCCGATCGAGACTTCATAGCTGATCATCTGCGCGCTGGCGCGGATCGCCGAATAGAAGGGATATTTGGAGTTGGACGCCCAGCCCGCCAGTACGATTCCGTAAACACCCAGCGAAGATATGGCGAGGATGTAGAGCAGGCCGACATTGATATTAGCCAGCACCGCGCCCGCCTGGAACGGAATGACAGCCCAGGCAAGCAGCGCCACCGTGAAGGTGATGATCGGCGCGATGATGAACAGCGCCTTGTTTGCGGCCGACGGAATGATGGTTTCCTGCAGGAACACCTTGGCGCCGTCAGCAAAAGACTGAAGCAGGCCGAACGGGCCGACCACGTTGGGCCCCCGGCGCAGCGCCATCGCCGCCCAGATCTTACGGTCGGCATAGATGATCATGGCGACGGCCAGCATCAGCGGCAGGGCGATCACCAGGATGCCGATGATCGTCGATAGCAGCCATGCGCCTTCGAAGGGCATGCCGAATGATTGGAAGAAAGCGGTCACTCTGCGGCCTCCGCGAAGCTCTCACCGTGGATCAGCTCGGCCGAACATTGCTGCATCGTCGGGCTGGCGCGGCAGATGGCGTTGGTCAGGTAAAAATCCTTGATCGGCGAACCGAACTCGCCGCTCGCGCCGGTGGGAAGCGACGGCACGGACCAGCCATAATCGGCTAGGCCTTCGACGCCCAGAGCCGGAACCGCCTTCGCCATCTCGGCGCGGAGCTGTTCGAAGCTGTCGAACGGCAGGGTTGCTCCCAGCACTTCGGATAGCGCGCGCAGGATCGACCAATCCTCGCGGGCATCGCCCGGCGCGAACACGGCCCTTTCGCCGCGCTGCACCCGGCCTTCCAGATTGACATAGGTGCCCGCCTTCTCAGCATAGCTCGCACCCGGCAGGATCACGTCCGCCGCATGCGCACCCTTGTCGCCATGGTGGCCGACATAGACCTTGAAGCTGTCCTCGAACGCCGCATAATCGACTTCGTCCGCGCCCAGCGAGACGAGCAGCTTCGGCTTGGCCGCCGCCACCGCCTTGATGCCGCCCTGGGTCGCATAGCCTAGCATCAGGCCGCCCATGCGCGCCGCCGCGAAGTGCAGGACGTTATAGCCGTTCCAGCCATCCTTGATCAGGCCCAGCGTCTCGACCAGCGCCAGCGTGTCGCCATGCGCGCAGTCCTTTGCCAGAACGCCACCGCCGACGATTATCGCCGGACGGGCCGCTTTGCCGAACGCCTCAACCACAGCGTCAGGCAACTTCGCCAGTAGCGACGCATCATTGCCGAGCCATTCGACCTTGTAGGTGAGATCGACCTGCGGGCCGAGGGCAAAGACCTTCGCGCCCTTCTTGATCGCCTTGCGGATGCGGGTGTTCACCAGCGGCGCTTCCCAGCGCAGGTTGGTGCCGACCAGCAGGATCACGTCCGCCGTCTCGATGCCGTTGAGCGTGGTGTTGAAGTTCACCGCCGACAGGCTCGACACATCATAGGCCAGGCCCGTCTGACGCCCTTCGAGCATCGTGCCGCCCAGCTTCTCGACCAGCGCCTTGCCTGCGAACATCGTCTCGCAGTCGAGCAGGTCGCCCGCGAGCGCCGCGACCGACCCGCCATGCTGAATGGCGGCAACGGCCTTGAACGCCTCTTCCCAGGTCGCCGGAACCAGCTTGCCGTCCTTGCGGACATAGGGCTTGTCGAGCCGCTTGCGCACCAGACCATCGACATTGTGCCGGGTCTTGTCCGACGCCCATTCCTCGTTCACATCGTCATTGATGCGGGGCACGGCGCGCAGCACCTGACGGCCCCGGCTGTCGAGCCGGATGTTGGTGCCGACCGCATCCATGACGTCGATCGCGGGCGTCTTGCGCAGCTCCCACGGGCGCGCCTCGAACGCATAGGGCTTCGACGTCAGCGCGCCGACGGGGCACAGGTCGACCACATTGCCCGACAGCTCGCTTTTCGCGGCATGTTCGAGATAGGTGGTGATCTGCATATTTTCGCCGCGATAGATGGCGCCGATTTCCGGCACGCCCGCGACTTCCTCGGCAAAGCGCACGCAACGGGTGCACTGGATGCAGCGGGTCATGACCGTCTTGACGATCGGACCCATATATTTCTCGGTGACGGCGCGCTTATTTTCCTCAAAGCGGCTGCCCCCCCGGCCATAGGCCACCGACTGGTCCTGCAGGTCACATTCGCCACCCTGGTCGCAGATCGGGCAGTCGAGCGGGTGGTTGATGAGCAGGAACTCCATCACCCCTTCGCGCGCCTTCTTGACCATCTCGCTGTCGGTGCGGATGTCCTGACCTTCGGCGGCCGGCAGAGCGCAAGACGCCTGCGGCTTGGGCGGCCCGGGCTTCACGTCGACCAGGCACATACGGCAATTGCCGGCGATGGAAAGGCGCTCATGATAGCAGAAGCGCGGAATTTCCTTCCCCGCCAGCTCGCAAGCCTGCAGGACCGTCGCGCCCGCCGGGACTTCGAGTTCTACGCCGTCGACTTTGACTTTAGGCATGGTTACTCCGCCGCCTCCATGATGGGCGCGCCGCGTTCGTTGATCCGCCGTTCAATTTCGGGGCGGAAGTGCCTGATGAGGCCCTGTATCGGCCAGGCCGCTGCGTCGCCAAGGGCGCAGATGGTGTGGCCTTCGACCTGCTTGGTGACTTCCTGCAGCATGTCGATTTCGCTGATGTCGGCCTCGCCTGAGCGCAGGCGCTCCATCACGCGCCACATCCAGCCGGTGCCTTCGCGGCAGGGCGTGCACTGGCCGCAGCTCTCATGCTTGTAGAAGTAGGAGAGACGCGAAATGGCGCGGACGATGTCGGTCGACTTGTCCATGACGATGACGGCGGCGGTGCCAAGGCCCGAACCGACCGCTTTCAGCCCATCAAAGTCCATCGGCGCGTCCATGATCTGCGCCGCCGGAACCAGCGGCACCGACGACCCGCCGGGGATGACGGCGAGCAGATTGTCCCAACCGCCGCGAATGCCGCCGCAATGCCGGTCGATCAGCTCCTTGAAGCTGATGCCCATCGACTCTTCGACGACGCAGGGCTTGTTCACATGGCCGCTGATCTGGAAGAGTTTGGTGCCTTTGTTGTTCTCGCGGCCGAAGCTCGAAAACCACTCGGACCCACGACGCAGGATCGTCGGCGCCACCGCGATCGATTCCACATTGTTCACCGTGGTCGGGCAGCCATAAAGGCCCGCGCCCGCTGGGAAAGGCGGCTTCAGGCGCGGCTGGCCCTTCTTGCCTTCCAGGCTTTCGATCTGCGCGGTTTCCTCGCCGCAGATATAGGCGCCCGCACCGCGATGGACGAAGACGTCGAAATCATAGCCCGAACCGCAGGCATTCTTGCCTAGGAAGCCCTTTTCATAAGCCTGCTCGACAGCGGCGAAGAGGACCTTCGCCTCATAGATGAACTCGCCGCGGATGTAGATATAGGCGGCGCGCGCGCGCATCGCGAAACCGGCGACCAGCGCGCCTTCGATCAGCTTGTGCGGATCGTGGCGGATGATCTCGCGGTCCTTGCACGACCCTGGCTCGGATTCGTCGGCGTTGATGACCAGGAAGCTCGGACGGCCATCCTTGCTTTCCTTGGGCATGAAGCTCCACTTCATGCCGGTCGGGAAGCCTGCGCCGCCACGACCGCGCAGGCCCGAAGCCTTGATGCGCTCGATGATTTCGTCCTGGCCGATTTCCAGCAGCTTCTTGGTATTATCCCAATCGCCGCGCTTGATCGCCGCGTCGATACCCCAATCCTGGAAGCCATAGACGTTGGTGAAGATGCGATCCTTGTCGCTGAGAGGCGCAATCACGTCGCTCATGCCCGCGCCTCCAGATTCCATTGGCCCCGATAATCATGATTCTCGCCGACCATTTCCTTGAGCGTGGTCGGACCGCCCTCGGGGCAGCTCGTCTGACGATCGATCTGCGGCCCGATCTTGGGCTGCTTGCCAGCGGCGAGATCGTCGAGGATCGCGCTCATGCCGTCATAGGTCAGGTCTTCGAAATTATCGTCGTTGATCTGGACCATCGGCGCGTTGGCGCAGGCCCCCAGACACTCGACCTCGGTTAAGGTGAACAAGCCGTCGGGCGTCGTACCGCCCTTCACCAGCCCCTTGTTCTTGCAAGCCGAAAACACATCGTCCGAGCCGCGAAGCATGCAGGGCGTCGTGCCGCAGACCTGCACATGATAGCGGCCGACCGGCGCAAGGTTGTACATGGTGTAGAAGGTCGCGACCTCGTAAACGCGCATGTACGGCATTTCGAGCTGGTCGGCGATATATTCCATCACCGGCACCGGCAGCCAGCCCTGGGTCTGCGTTTCCGCACCCACCTGACGCTGGGCCAGGTCGAGGAGGGGCATCACCGCCGACTGCTGACGACCTGCAGGATAGCGGGCAATGACCTTCTTCGCTTGCTCGGCATTCTCGGCCGTCCACGCAAACGCGCCCCAGCGCGCACGGGTCTCGGCCTCGTCCGGGATATGAACTGCGTCAGCCATTAGCGGTCACATTCTCCAAACACGATGTCCATGGCGCCCAGGACAGCGGTGGTATCGGCCAGCATGTGGCCCTTCATCATGAAGTCCATCGCCTGCAGGTGCGAGAAAGCGGTCGGCCGGATCTTGCAGCGATAGGGCTTGTTGGAGCCGTCCGCGACCAGATAGACGCCGAACTCGCCCTTGGGGCTTTCGGTCGCCACATAGACCTCGCCCGCCGGAACATGGAAGCCCTCGGTGTAGAGCTTGAAATGGTGGATCAGCGCTTCCATCGATCGCTTCATCTCGCCGCGCTTGGGCGGCACCACCTTGCGGTCGAAGCTGGCGATCGGCCCTTCCGGCATTTCGTTGAGGCACTGCTTCATAATCCGCGCGGACTGGCGGACCTCCTCGACGCGCACCATGAAGCGGTCGTAGCAGTCGAAATTCGTGCCGACGGGAATGTCGAAGTCCATGCGATCATAGACATCGTAGGGCTGCGACTTGCGAATGTCCCACGGGATGCCCGAACCGCGGATCATCGGGCCAGAAAAGCCCCATTTCAGCGCATCTTCCTTCGAGCAGACCGCGATATCGACATTGCGCTGCTTGAAGATGCGGTTGTCCGCGACAAGGCTGATCGCATCCTCGAACAGGCGCGGCAAACGCGTATCGAGCCAATCCGCGATATCGGTCAGCAACTTGAGCGGCACATCCTGATGCACGCCGCCCGGCCGGAAATAGGCCGAGTGCATACGCGCGCCCGAAGCGCGCTCGAAGAAATTGAGGCAATCCTCACGGATTTCGAACAGCCAAAGGTTCGGCGTCATCGCGCCGACGTCCATGACGTGCGAACCCAGGTTCAGCATATGGTTGCAGATGCGGGTCAGCTCCGCGAAGAACACGCGCAGATATTGCGCGCGCAGCGGCACTTCCAGGTTTAGCAGCTTCTCGATCGCCAGCACATAGCTATGCTCCATGCCGAGCGGCGAGCAATAATCCAGCCGGTCGAAATAGGGCAGCGCCTGGAGATAGGTCTTGTACTCGATCAGCTTCTCGGTGCCGCGATGCAGCAGCCCGACATGCGGGTCGCAGCGCTCGACGATCTCGCCGTCCAGCTCCATGACCAGACGCAGCACGCCATGCGCCGCTGGATGCTGCGGGCCGAAGTTGATCGTGTAGTTCTGGATCTCGGTATCGCCCAGCGTCGGATCGTCCGCGCTGATCTTATGCTCGAGTTCGTCGAGATAATGGGCCATCAGGCTTCACCCTCGGGAGTTTTCGGCTTGCGCGTACGCTTCGGCTTGGCCGCGTCCGCTTCACCCGTTTCGGCCTTCGCAGTGCGCGAGCGGCGCACAGGCGTGGTCTGCGCGTCATCGGCTAGCGGCTTTTCCGCGGTCGCCTTCGCGGCTTCCTTATTCGCCGGTTCGCCAGCGCCGGTGTCTTCCTTCTTCTCCGTCACCTTCGGCGTCGCAGCAGCAGGATCGCCCTTGGGCGCGGCAGGCGGCGGCGCGGGAGCAGCGGCCGGCGTCGGCGCTCCAGGCGCTTGCCCCGCCTTCTCGTCGCCGGGCAGCACATATTGCGCGCCTTCCCATGGGCTCATGAAATCGAAGCTGCGGAAGTCCTGCGCGAGGCGGACAGGCTTGTAAACGACCCGCTTGTCTTCCTCACTATACCACATCTCGACATAACCGGTCAGCGGGAAGTCCTTGCGCTGCGGATGGCCCTTGAAGCCATAGTCCGTGAGGATCCGGCGCAGGTCGGTATTACCATCGAAGATGACGCCATACATGTCGAACACCTCGCGCTCCAGCCAGCCCGCGACCGGCCAGATGTGCGTTACGGTGGGAACGGGCTTGTCCTCGTCGGTAGAGACTTTGACGCGGATACGGTGGTTCCGCGTGACGCTCAGCAGATGATAGCAGACCTCGAACCGCTCAGGCCGCTCGGGATAATCGACCCCGGCAATCTCCATCAGTTGCTGATACTGCCCCTGCGCGCGCAGCACTTCCATGGCATCAGCCAGGCGCTCGCGCACGACGGTGTAGCTCAGTTCGTCCGCATGATCGACTGCCTCGATCAGCATCGAACCCAGCAGCCCAGCGATTTCGTCCGCGATCCCCTCAGGGTTCACGATCTTCGGTGCAGAATGACCCATATCAGCGCTCAATCGTCCCGATCCGCCGGATCTTCCGCTGCAACTGCATCACGCCATAGAGCAGCGCTTCGGCAGTCGGCGGGCAGCCGGGCACATAGATGTCCACCGGCACGATCCGGTCGCAGCCACGCACGACAGAATAGCTGTAGTGATAATAGCCGCCGCCATTGGCGCAGGACCCCATGGAAATCACATATTTCGGTTCCGACATCTGGTCGTAAACCTTGCGCAACGCCGGAGCCATCTTGTTGCAGAGCGTGCCCGCGACGATCATCACGTCCGACTGACGCGGGGACGCACGCGGCGCGGCGCCAAACCGCTCCATGTCATAACGCGGCATGTTGGCGTGGATCATCTCCACCGCACAACAGGCAAGGCCAAAGGTCATCCACCACAGCGAACCCGTGCGTGCCCACTGGAACAAATCCTCGGTCGATGTGACGAGGAAACCCTTGTCACTGACCTCACTGTTCAGCGCGTTGAAGAAATGCTGGTCGGGCTGCGTTCCCGCCGGCGGCAAGGTGCCGGGGACGGGACGGTCAAGTTCTACTCCCAATCGAGGGCTCCCTTCTTCCACGCATAGACGAGGCCGAGCACCAGCTCCGCTATGAAGATCATCATCGTCGTCCAGCCAGCCCAGCCGATCTGGTCGAGGCTGACAGCCCAGGGGAAGAGGAATGCCGCTTCCAGGTCGAAGATGATGAACAGGATCGCGACCAGGTAGAAGCGCACGTCGAACTGGCTGCGCGGCTCCTCGAACGCGGGAAAGCCGCACTCATATTCCGACAGCTTGGCCGGGTCGGGCTTATGCGCTCCGGTCAGGCGGCCAACCAGCATCGGCAGGAACACAAATGCCGCAGAAAGCAGCAATGCGATCCCTAGGAAAATCAGGATCGGCAGATATTGGGCTAGATCGACCAACGGAATCCCCTGGGCGAAAATGAATATGGGCGCGCTTTAGGCCCGCTGCCTAGGCGAAGCAAGGCCCACAAGGCGTGAGAATGATTCGCAAATAGCCCGCATTTGAACAAGGCGACAATTGCGCGTCAGCGCAGCGCCCCGGCGACGAGCTTGTGCAGCTTGCTGTGGATCGCATCATTGCCAGCAATGATTTCCCGGCGTTCGATCGGCTGGTCGCCACCCCGGAAGTCAGTGACGAAACCGCCCGCCTCGCGCACCAGCAAAATGCCCGCGGCAACGTCCCAGGGCTGGAGCCCGCTTTCCCAAAAGCCGTCATAGCGCCCAGAGGCGACATGGGCGAGGTCCAGCGTCGCAGCGCCGAAGCGGCGGATGCCCGCAACGGAAGGGCCCACCGCGCCGAACACGCGCGTCCATTGCGCAAAGTCGCCATGCCCCATGAACGGGATACCCGTTGCGATCAGGCACTCGCCCAGATCGCGACGCGCCGACACACGCAGCCGCTGGTCGTGCCGCCACGCGCCCCGGCTCTTTTCCGCCCAATAGCTTTCATCGGTGACAGGCTGATAGACGAGGCCGGTGGTGATTTCCTTTTTGCCACCATAAAGCGGCTCTTCCACGGCGATCGAGATCGCGAAGTGCGGAATGCCGTGCAGGAAATTGGTCGTTCCATCCAGCGGATCGATGATCCATCGGGGCTTGTTGGGATCGCCCTCGATGACGCCCCCTTCTTCCAGCAGGAAGCCCCAGTCCGGGCGTGCCTTGCGCAGTTCCTCGACCAGTGTCTGCTCGCACTGCTTGTCCGCCTTGGACACGAAGTCCGCCGGTCCCTTGCGGGAAACCTGCAGATGCTCCACTTCGCCGAAGTCACGGCGCAGCTTGGAGCCCGCCTTGCGGACGGCGCGCTCCATGACGGTGAGAAGGCCGGAATGGCTGACCATTTTCTTTTCTCCCCCCTCCCGCATGCGGGAGAGGCCGGGGTGGGTTGCCGCGCAAGCGGCGCAAATAAATGAGGGGTCCGAAGCTCGCTACGCTCGCCAGCCACCCCCTTCCCCTCCCGCAGACGGAAGGGGTGAATGTCGGATCAGTCCGCCCGCTTCACATATTCCCGCTCATAAACGTCAACGACAATACGGGTTCCCGTGACGATGTGCGGCGGCACCATGACGCGCACGCCATTGTCCAGGATCGCCGGCTTATAGCTCGCCGAAGCGGTCTGCCCCTTCACCACGGCATCAGCTTCGACCACGGTCGCCTCGACCGTTTCGGGCAACTGCACGCTGATGGGACGTTCCTCATACATTTCCAGCATGACCATCATGCCGTCCTGCAGGAACGCCGAAGCCTCTCCCACTAGATCCTGTGGCAGGTTGATCTGCTCATAGGTCTCGGTATCCATGAAGACGAGCATGTCGCCCTCGGCATAGAGATATTGAAAGTCCTTGGTGTCGAGGCGGATGCGCTCGACCGTCTCGGCCGACCGAAAGCGCACATTGTTCTTGCGCCCGTCGATCAGGTTCTTGAGTTCCACCTGCATATAGGCGCCGCCCTTGCCGGGCTGCGTGTGCTGGATCTTGACGGCGCGCCACAGGCTTCCGTCATATTCGATGTTGTTGCCGGGACGAATCTCGACGCCGCTGATCTTCATGGGAAGAGCCTGCCTATATGTCTGAAGGTGAAAAGAGCCGGTTGGCGCCTCTACATCGTGCCGTGGCGAAGGGCAAGTAGGCTCATCGGAGCGGCCGCGCTAGCAGCGGATAGGGATTGATCGCTCGGCCGCCGTACCATGGCTCCCCTGGCGCCATGTCATGCACCGCGAAATGCAGGTGAGGGGCGACGGGATTGGCATTGCCGCTACTGCCTACGGTTGCGATCTTCTGCCCGCGCCGCACCCCTTGCCCCTCGGCCAGGCCCGGCACATAAGCGTCGAGATGCGCATAATAATAGATGCGCTTTCCATTGCGGGATCGCTGATAGATGGTCAGCCCACCCTCCTCGCTCGAAAAAAGCTTCTCGATCCGCCCGTCAGCCACCGCCAGCACAGCCCTGCCCCGCGCCGCCATGATGTCGATCGCGTCATGCGGCCGCGCTCCGCCAGCGCGCGATTGGGTGAATGTGTCCGTCAGCGCACTTGGCGGCACGCCTTCGACGGGGATGAGCAAGGGCCCCGTCTCGGCGGCAGCGGGCCGTTCGAAATTCTGTCGCCGCGGCCCATCGCCAGGTAGGATCCGCACGCACATTTTCAGGAACAGGACCAGCAGCAGGATGGCGAGCGCAATTCCCGCCCACCCCCGCCGGCCCGGCCGCCTCATGCCTGGAACACTGCCTTAACCCCGCTCTTCACCATCTGAGCCAGCCGTGCAGCGTCCCAATTGGTCAAGCGGATGCAGCCATGGCTTTCCGTCCGGCCGATGGTCTGCGGTTCTGGGGTGCCGTGGATGCCATAATGCTGCTTGGACAGGTCGATCCAGACAACGCCGACCGGGCCATTGGGGCCGGGCTTCAGCACCGCTTTCTGGTCCTTTGCATCGGCATCCCAGAACAGGTCGGGATTATAATGGAAGTCCGGATTGCGGCTTATCCCCTTGATCTCCCATGTCCCAATCGGCAGCGGATCATGTTCTGACCCCATCGTCGCGGGGAATTGCGCGATCAAACCATTTTGCGCGTCGAACACCCGCAGCACCCCATCGCTCTTATCGACCACGATATGATCGGCCTGCGGCTGGTCCTTGGCGACCGCCAGGCTGGCGAGCGTGTTGCCCCAACCGCGTTCGTCCCCTTCGATCCTGGCGACCGGCTGATTACCAACCGCAGGCACGCGCATGGTCGCGCCCGGCCCCAGCTTCGTACTCGGCGAGTTGAGCGCTACCAGCACCTCCGGCTTCGTATGGAACCGTTCGGCAAGCTTTTCGATGAGGTTGCGGTAGCCAAGCGCTGGTAGCTTCGCCTGCTCACCCAGATCCTTGGGGACATTGGAAAACGGCCCCCGCGCGAAGCCCTCGGGTATCTTCACCAGCCAGGTCGCAGGCGGCGGGCGGTCGCCCATCAGCGCCTTAGCGGTAGCTTCGTCATATTTCCCTGTTTCGGGAAGTCCCTTCGCCTCCTGAAACCCCAGGAGCGCTGCTGTGAAGGACATGCCTTCCTTCCCGTCCAGCACGCCCGGCGAAAAACCCGCTCGGTCGAGCGCCACCTGCGCCTGCAATATCGAGTCCGCGCGGGCGGGCGCGCCGGTCGGCTCAGGCACGATGGCGAAGGCGAAAGGATCGGCTGCAGGCTGCGCCGCTGCCGCGCTTTGCCCCCCGCTCTGCTCAGTGCCTGAGGGCGCACGGCGGCTCTCATCGGCGTCTGTAACGGAAACTTTGCAGGCCGTGCACAGCAGCGCGAAGATCAGCAGATGGTTTTTCAAGGCGATACTCTCCCGATTGTGAGGGAGAAAACGCGCGACGGCTGGGAAAGCTGCCTTTGGCCCACCCGCCCCGTTTATTCGAGCGCAGGCGGGAAACGATGCAGTGCGGTTCAGCTCGCGCCAAGAATCCCTGCAAAAGCCCGAACCCCCGCCTCCGGCCCGTCAGCATGTCCCCACACCGCGCTGCTCACCGCCAGAAAATCCGCCCCAGCAGCCACCAGGGGGGCCGCATTCTCGGCCGTAATCCCGCCAATCGCCACGCAGGGCAGTTCGAACAAGGTGGTCCACCAACTCAGGATCGACGGTTCAGGCCGATGCAGCGTCTCTTTGGTCGTCGTCGGATAAAAAGCCCCAAAGGCCACATAGTCCGCTCCCGCCTCCCCAGCTTCCATCGCCAGATGGCGGCTGTCATGGCAGGTCACTCCGATCTGCACTCGCGGACCCAACAGCTTGCGCGCCTCACGCGGATCGCCATCGCTTTGCCCCAGATGCACGCCGTCCGCCCCCAGCCGCTGGGCGAGCGCGACGCTGTCGTTGATGATGAACGCCACATCTCGCTCCGCGCACAACTTCTGCACCGGCTCGGCCGCGCGCGCGATGGCGTCTTCGTCGATGCCCTTCAGCCGCAACTGAAAGGCCGCGACCTCCCCGCCATCAAATGCCTGCGCCAGCCGCGCGGTGAAACCGTCGTCGATTGCGGGAGGAGAAATCAGATAAAGCTGGCACGGCGGCCTGAAACCCCGTTCGAATTTATCCGCAAAGCTTGGGTCGAGGCGCAGTTCATCATCAGTGAAGTCGGTCATGCCGCTGCCTTAGCGCTTTTCCGCGCCCGAGGAAAAGTATGGAACCGGCCCTGCGCCCTGCGGCTTGTCCCGCCATGATCAGGATCGGCTGCTCAGGATGGAATTATCGCCACTGGCGCGGCCGCTTCTATCCTGAAAAGCTTCCCGTAAAGCGCTGGTTCGCTTTTTACGCCGAACATTTCGATACGGTGGAAATCAACAACAGCTTCTACCGCCTGCCCAAACCCCCGACTGTCGAAGCCTGGCGCGATCAGGCCCCACCCGGCTTTTGCTATGCCGTCAAAGCCAACCGCTACCTCACCCAGGCACTAAAGCTCACACATTGCCAGGAGCCGATGGAGCGGATGGTGGCGGCCTTCCACCATTTCGGCCCCACGCTCGGCCCTATCCTCTACCAGCTGCCGCCGACCCTAGCGCTCAACCTCGACCGCTTGGAAAGCTTCCTCGTCCTTCAGCCGCGCGACATCGTCCCGGTCTTCGAATTTCGCCATCCAAGCTGGTATGCAGACAGCGTCTATCAGTTGCTCGATCGCCACGGCGCCAGCTTTTGCGTCCATGACATGCCAGGTTCCGTCAGTCCGCGCTTGGCCACTGGTCCCGCCGCTTATGTCCGCTTTCACGGCGGCCAAGGCAAATATTGGGGCCGTTATCCGGAAGCCCAGCTGCGCGATTGGGCGGACTGGATGAAGGAACAAGCCCGCCAAAGGCGCACCGTCTGGGCCTATTTCAACAATGACATCAATGCCGACGCCATCGAAGATGCGCGGACGCTCAGGGCGATGATCGGCTAGGCCCGCGGTGCTATGTCGAAATGCAGCACATCCTCGCGCTTGCCCAACTTCGTGTATAGCGCGACCGCCGGTTCATCCTCCAGGTCAGCCTGTACATAAACGACCCACGCGCCTGCGTCGACAGCGACGGGCCGCAGGGCATCGATTAGCGCCGTCGCGATTCCCTGCCGCCGCCGGTCGGCCGCCACGGCAAGGTCGTAAATATAGATCTCGCTGCGCTGCTGCTCGAACTTACGCAGCTCATAGGCGGCCAGCGCACCGACGACCCTCTCCCCTTCCAGAGCCGCCAGCGCGATGAAGCGGGGATCGTCCAGCAGGTCAGCCAGATAGGCATCGGACGGCGGCAGAGCGGCATAGGAGCCAGCATCGTCGAAAACGTCGGCGAACAGCGCGTTCACCGCCCGCATCGTCGCAATGCCGCGCCCCGAAAGGCGGATGACGGCGGCTCCGGAACTGCTTCTTGCCGCCGTCATCGCCCGGTCACGCCGCCTTGTTGGTCGAGGCGGTGTAGATTTCGTCGATCGCCTGTCCCAGCGAGCCGTTGAATTCGTCATCGCTCATCTGGTGGCGCAGATCGTTCAGCAGCGCGCGGCTGAAGCTGGCGATGATGCCCCGGTTCTTGGCCAGCTCGACACAGGCTTCCGCGCGCGAGAAACCGCCCGACAGCGCCACGACGCGCAGCACCCGCGGATGATCGACCAGCGGTTCGAACAGGCCGGGCTTGGTCGGCAGCGACAGCTTCAGCATCACCTTGTCGTCGCCCGGCAGCGCATCGAGCGCCTTCACCAGTTCCTCCAGCAGGATCTGGTCGGCATCGGCCCGTTCGGGGCTCTTGATGTTCACTTCGGGTTCGATCATCGGCACCAGCCCGGCAGCAAGAACCTGCTGCCCGACTTCGAACTGCTGCTTCACGACGGCGGCAATGCCCTCGCGGTTGGCGAGATTGATAACCGAACGCTCCTTGGTCCCGAACACGCCCAGCGCCTTGGCGCGCTTCAGCAGACCGTCCAGTTCCGGCATCGGCTTCATCAGCTGCACGCCGTTCGCCTCGTCCTCCAGGCCCTTGTCGATCTTGATGAAGGGCACCACGCCACGCTCGATCAGTGCCTGCGGCACCGACTTGCCGCCCGCTTCGCCATCCATCGTCCGCTCGAACAGGATCGCGCCGATCACCTTTTCACCGGTGAAGCAGGGCGAAGTGATGATGCGGCTCCGCATGTCGTGGATCAGGCCGAACATCTCCTCGTCATTGGTCCAGGCGCCCTCTTCGATGCCATAGCCCTTCAGCGCCTTGGGCGTCGATCCGCCGCTCTGGTCGAGCGCGGCGATGAATCCGTTGCCGGCCGCAATCTTGTTCTTCATATCTTGATCCAGCATCTGCACATACCTTCTCTGTAGGGTTGCGCCACCCCATCGGCGGCTTCTAAAAAATGAAGAAGGCCGCCATCCATATGGACGGCGGCCCCGAAGTTCACACCATCAATGCGCTGACCCCGGGCAGGTCCTTGCCTTCCATCCATTCGAGGAAAGCGCCGCCTGCGGTCGATACAAAGGTAAAGTCGCCCGCAACGCCCGCATGATTGAGCGCCGCGACAGTATCGCCGCCGCCAGCCACCGACGTCAGGCCGCCTTCTTTGGTGAGCGCCGCCGCCGTCTTTGCCAACGCCACCGTCGCCTTGTCGAACGGAGCAATCTCGAACGCGCCAAGCGGCCCGTTCCACACCAGCGTGCGGCAGTTCTTGAGCGCATCGCCCAGCGCTTCGACAGCCGCAGGCCCTACGTCCAGGATCATCTCGTCAGCCGCGACCTCATGCACGTTGCAGGTCCGCACTGACGGCGGGTTCGCCGCGAACTCCTTCGCGACCACCACGTCATAGGGCAGGTGAATGGTGCACCCCGCAGCTTCGGCCGCGTCGAAAATCGCCTCGGCCGTGTTTGCCAGATCCTTCTCGCACAGCGACTTACCGACATCGACGCCGCGTGCGTGGAGAAAGGTATTGGCCATGCCGCCACCGATGATCAGATGATCGACCTTTGCGACCAGATTGTTGAGCACATCGAGCTTGGTCGAAACCTTCGCTCCGCCGACCACCGCCGCGACCGGCTTCACCGGCTCGCCGAGCGCCGCCTGTAGCGCGTCCAGCTCCTTTTCCATCGAACGGCCCGCAAAAGCAGGCAGCTTGTGCGCCAGCCCCTCGGTCGAGGCATGGGCACGGTGCGCTGCGGAAAAAGCATCGTTCACATAGAAATCGCCGATCGCCGCCATGGCTTCCGCCAGCGCCGGGTCATTCTTCTCCTCGCCGGGATGGAAGCGGGTATTTTCCAGGATCGAAATATCACCCGGCCGCATCACCGCGATACCGTCCACCGCAGCTTGCCCGCAGCAGTCGGGAATGAACTGCACGTCGCGGCCCAGCACCGCCGTCAGCGGGCGGGTGATCTTGGACAGCGAATATTCCGGATTCTTCTGTCCCTTGGGACGACCGAAATGCGCGAGGATCAGCACCTTGGCGCCACGATCCGCCAGTTCCAGGATCGTGGGCATCGCCGCGCGCAAGCGGGTGTCGTCGCTTACCGATCCATCCTGCATCGGCACGTTCAAATCTTCGCGCACCAGCACGCACTTGCCGCTGATGTCGCCCATATCGTCAAGCGTCTTGAAGGGTTTGGCCACCATGATGCTCCCAGCCACCCCTCCCGTCATCCCAGCGCAAGCTGGGATCTCATGCGTCGGGCGGGACATAAGTATAAAACGAGATCCCAGCTTGCGCTGGGATGACGAAAAAGGGGCGAGCCAATGCCCGCCCCTTTTCTCTTACAGCAGACCCGCAACCACGCCGGTCGTGTCGACCATGCGGTTGGAGAAGCCCCATTCATTGTCGTACCAGCTGAGCACGCGCACCAGCTTGCCGTCGATCACGGCCGTTTCCAGGCTATCGACGGTCGAACTGGCCGGATCGCCGTTGAAGTCGATCGAAACCAGCGGCTCGTCGGTATAGGCCAGAACGCCCTTCAGCGGACCGGCTTCCGAAGCGGCCTTCAGCAGCTTGTTCACTTCCTCGACGCTGGTGTCGCGCTTGGGCGTGAAGGTCAGATCGACGACCGAGACGTTCGGGGTCGGCACGCGGATCGCCGAACCATCGAGCTTGCCCTTCAGTTCAGGCAGCACTTCGCCGACCGCACGGGCCGCGCCGGTGGTAGTCGGGATCATCGACATGGCGGCCGCGCGCGAACGGCGGGCGTCGCTGTGGATCTGGTCGAGGATCTTCTGGTCGTTGGTGTAGCTGTGGATCGTGGTCATCAGGCCACGCTCGATGCCGATGCTGTCGTTCAGCACCTTGGCGAGCGGCGCCAGGCAGTTGGTGGTGCACGAAGCGTTGGAAATGACGATGTCGTCGGCGGTCAGCGTCTCATGGTTGACGCCGAACACGACCGTCTTGTCCACGCCCTTGGCCGGCGCCGAGATGACAACGCGCTTGGCGCCAGCTTCCAGATGCTTCGACGCCGATTCACGGTCGGCGAAGAAGCCGGTGCACTCCAGCGCGATTTCGACGCCCTGCGCCGCGTGCGGCAGCTTGGCGGGATCACGTTCGGCGGTGACGGCGATGCGCTTGCCGTTGATGACGATCGCGTCGCCATCGACCTTCACCTCACCGGCGAAAGGACCATGGACGCTGTCGCGCTTGAACAGCAGGGCGTTCGCCTTGGCATCGCCCAGGTCGTTGATGCTCACCAGCTCCAGATCATGGTCGTTGCGCTCCAAAATGGCGCGCGCCACCAGGCGGCCGATACGTCCGAAACCGTTAATTGCTACCTTCGTTGCCACTGCACTAGCCTCCTGATTGGGTAAATTATTCTTAATGATCCAGAGCGGCCGCAACCTGCGGCGCGATCTTCGCGGCCGTCAGGCCGAAATGCTCATAAAGCGCTTCTGCCGGTGCCGAAGCACCGAAGGTGTCGATGCCGAAACGCAGGCCAGCAATGCCGACATAGCGTTCCCAGCCAAAGGTCGTGCCCGCCTCAATAGAAACGCGCAGCACATGGTGGGGAAGGAGATCCTCCTTATACGCCTGCGGCTGCGCATCGAAATGCGCCCAGCTCGGCATGGAAACGACATCCGCGCCGATACCCTGCTGTTCCAGCATATCGGCGGTCGCCACGGCAATCTCGACCTCGGAACCGGTGGCGATCAACACCACCTTGCGATCCGCACTGGCGGCGCGCAGGCGATAGGCGCCCTTGGCGCACAGATTCTCGCTCGTCTTCTCAGTGCGCAACTGGGCCAGATTCTGGCGGGTCAAAGCCAGCACCGAAGGACCCTCCTTGTCCTTGAGCGCCAGTTCCCAGCACTCCGCCGTCTCGACAATGTCGGCCGGACGATAGACGTCGAGGTTCGGGATCATGCGCAGCGACATAACATGTTCGATCGGCTGGTGGGTCGGGCCATCTTCGCCAAGGCCGATGGAATCATGCGTCAGCACATGGATGGCGCGGGTCTGCTGGAGAGCCGCAAGGCGGATGCCGCCCCGCATATAGTCGGAAAAGACCAGGAAAGTGCCGCCATAGGGGATGACGCCGCCATGCAGCGCCATGCCGTTCATGGCGCAGGCCATGCCGAACTCGCGAATGCCATAATAGACATAGCGGCCGGAATAATCGTCCTTTGTGAGCGGGCCGGTGCTCTTGGTCTTGGTGTTGTTGGAGCCGGTAAGGTCCGCCGAACCGCCCAGCGTTTCGGGCAGCAGGTCGTTGATCGCGCCCAGCGCCAGTTCGCTCGCCTTGCGGGTCGCGACCTTCTGCGGATTGGCGATCAGCGTGTCGATATAGTTGGACAGCGAGAAGTCAGCGGGCAGCTCGCCCGCCATGCGGCGCTCAAACTCGGCCTTCTGGCCATTGTTTGCCCGACGGCCTTCCCACGCCGTACGAACTTCCGCGCCACGCGCACCGATGCGGCGCCATTCGGCGGCAATATCCTCGGGGATGACGAAAGGCTCAGCGGCCCAGCCCAGAAATTCGCGCGCGGCCGCGACTTCCGCCTCGCCCAGCGCCGAACCGTGAACGCCCGAAGTGCCCGCCTTGTTGGGCGCGCCATAGCCAATCTTGGTGGCGCAGGCGACCAGCGACGGGCGCGGATCAGCCAGCGCCTCATCGATAGCGCGTCGCACATCGGCGACGTCATGACCGTCGCACGACACGACATGCCAGCCGGTCGCGGCATAGCGCGCGCGGACATCCTCGCTGCTCGACAGATCGACCGATCCATCGATGGTGATCTTGTTATCGTCCCACAGCACGATCAAGCGGCCAAGGTTCAGGTGGCCAGCAAGGCCGATCGCCTCATGGTTGATGCCTTCCATCAGGCATCCGTCGCCCGCGATCACCCATGTGCGGTGATCGACCAGATCGTCGCCAAAGCTGGCGTTCAGGTGACGCTCGGCAATCGCCATGCCCACCGCGGTGGCCAGGCCCGAACCCAGCGGCCCGGTGGTCGCCTCGACGCCCGCCAGCTCGAAATTTTCAGGGTGTCCGGCGCAGGGGCTGCCCAGCTGGCGGAAATTACGGATATCCTCGATCGTCGGACGCGCATAGCCGGTGAGGTGCAGCAGGCTGTAGATCAGCATCGACCCGTGACCGGCGGACAGCACGAAACGGTCGCGATCGGCCCATTTAGGCTGGCTCGCGTCGAACTTCACATAGTCCTTGAACAGCACCGTCGCGACGTCCGCCATGCCCATCGGCATGCCCGGATGGCCGCTGTTCGCCGCCTGCACTGCGTCCATGGAAAGCGCCCTGATGGCGCTGGCGAGCGACTTTTCGGAAACGGTCATCTTAGGCTGGCGTCTTTCCTGCTGCAAAGCGGCCCCCTGCTGAGCCGGCGAATCGAAATCGGGTCCCCTTTGTCGCGTTGCACCCAAGGCGTCAACCATGGCAGGCCCTCAGGCTGCGCCAAGCCGTCCAATGACGGCTTTTGCAAGGCGAAAACTTTGTTTATGCGTGGGTCTATGGCAAGCAACCGCATGATGCAGGCGATCGGCACGCTGGAGCGCGCGATCAGCCGGCTCGAACAAGATGTGGACGGCCTCGTTTCCGCGAGCCCCTCCCCTCTTTCCTCCCCCGGCATCGACCCCGCCGCCGCCCGCGCCGCGCTCCGTTCACTGGACGAACTCATCGCCGACCTGAAGGGACAGGCGCATGGCTGAAACCACGCTCCAGATCGCCGGACGCCATTATCCCCTCCGCTGCCGCGACGGCGAAGAGGCCCATCTCGCTCATCTCGCCAGCCTGATCGAGCGCAAGGCCCGCCTCGCCCAGCAGAACACGCCCGGCCTTACCGAAGTGCGCACCCTCCTCTTCGCCGCGCTGTTCCTCGCCGACGAACTCAACGACCTGAAGCGTGAGGCGATCGGGCGCCAGCAACAACTCGCCCTTGACGATGAGGACGAAGCCGCCGCCCGCGCCGTCGAGGCGCTCGCCGCCCGCATAGAAAAGCTCAGCGACAGGCTTGCCGCGCAGGGGCCGGACGCCTAGATAAGAAGCGACGGGTACTGCCTGGTACGAGCTTTAGCGAACATCCCTGAGGCGATAATCACATCCACGGGGGCTGTCCCTGGGCGGGTCCAGGCCCGATCTACATGGTTCCCACCTGACGTTGAGGCGTCAGAGGATATTCCAGCAAACGGCCGAGGCGGTCCCGTCACCCTTCTCCGCGGCCACCCGCTCCCACCTCCGTTCGTTTCGAGCGGAGCCTGTGCTGAGTTTATCGAAGGGTCGAGAAACGGGTTTCCAGTCCTCGCCCTCGGGTCTAAATGCGCCTCATGAGCGACGATCCCGGCAAGACCACCCTGCGCACCCTCGCCCGCGAGCGCCGCCGCGCCTTTCTCACCTCGCTCGACCCGCTCGCCCACCGCCTGGCGTTCAAGGCCATCCCCTCGCCCCTCGCCCGCCGCCTTACAGGTGCCCAAACCGTCGCGCTCTACATGGGGCTGGACGATGAAGCCCCCGCCCAGCGCCTCGCCCCGCAACTCGCAGCCATGGGCAAGACCCTCGCCCTCCCCCGCGTCATCGACCGCCTGGGCAGCATGGACTTCCTGACCTGGACGCCGGAGGACCAGCTCTTCCCCGGCCTCTACGGCACTCACCATCCCGAACCCAGCGGCCCGGCGGTAACGCCCGACGTCATCATCGCCCCGCTGCTCGGCTTCGACCGCGCGATGAATCGCCTGGGACAAGGCGGCGGCTATTATGACCGCACCTTCGCGCGCTATCCGGACGCACTGCGCATCGGCCTCGCCTGGTCGGTGCAGGAGCATGACGCGCTGCCCGCCGACCCGTGGGACCTGCCGCTCGACATCATCCTCACCGAAATCGAACTGATCGAAGGACCCGAAGCGTGAACCGCCAGCCCGCCCCCTACGAACCCAGCTGGCGCAAGCCCGTGGGCATGTTCATCATCCTCGGGCTGATCGCGCTCTGGGCTGTTCTGATCGGCAGCCTGTCGGGCCTTATCGGCCGCCTGCCGATGATCGCGCAGGTGCCGGTCTATCTGTTCCTCGGTCTGATCTGGATCTGGGTCCTGCCGCTGAAGCGCCTGCTCGCCTGGATGGAAACCGGCCGCTGGCGGCGTGGCTGAGCGGTTCTCAACGTCATGCCAGCGTAGGCTGGCATCTCAGGCGATAACGCACGGCGCACCCTCACAAGATGCCAGCTTGCGCTGGCATGAAGACTATCAAATTTCTGAGAAATCCGGTCCTTCAGGACCATCCACTCTTCCAAAAGAGTGGCGCGAGTGACGGGGCTCGAACCCGCGACCTCCGGCGTGACAGGCCGGCGCTCTAACCAACTGAGCTACACCCGCGTTCGGTGTGGGCGGGCATCTATGCGGGTGCGCCGGACCTGTCAACCGGCTCTTTCACCACTTTCTTCTTTCTCGTCATTTTCTTGTGGCAGAGCGACCGTGAGCGTCCCGCGCTCGAACAGGAAACCCGCGATATCCGGGGTTCCGGCAGCCGCCACGACGGTCTGGATGATGATCAGCAACGGCACGCCCAGCAGCGCGCCCGGCGTCCCCCACACCCATCCCCAAAAGGTCAGCGACACAAGAATCAGCAGCGGATTCATCGTCAGCCGCCGTCCCAGCACCATCGGTGTGATGACATTGGCCTCCACCAGGTGAAAGCCGATCTGCGTGGCGGCGGGCAGCAGCGCCCACCACACATCGTCAAATACCATGAGCCCGCCCAGCGCCAGCAGCGCCGCCGCCAGCATCGGCCCGAAATAGGGTACGAAATTCAGCAGAGCGACAATGCCGCCCCACATCAAGGGCGACGGCATGCCGATCAGCCATAACGCCAGCGCCACCGCCAGCCCCAGGCACAGGTTGATCGTCGCGATGGTCAGCACATAGGCCGATGTCGCATCGACCACATTCTGGATCACCCGCGCGACAGCCATAGCCCCGTCGAAGCTGCCCCGGCTGTTGATCGTCCGCCGCCGCAGCCCCGTCCAGCCAGCCAGGAAAAAATAGATGATGAGCAGCGCGAACACCATCTGGATGATCGCCGATGGCGCGGAGGTCGCCGCAAACTGCAGCAGCGATCGCGGCGCATCCACAGCCGCCGTCTGCGCGGCGGCCACCGGCCCCGTCGCCAGCATCTGCACGGTTTCATCCACGAACCGCTGGAGCTGCGAATAAAAGTCGATCAGCGGGGCAAGGTTGTTCTGAATCTTGGGCAATCGCTCGGGCAGCAGGCGGAACCAATCTGCCGCAGGCACCACGATCAGCACCAGCGCGGTATTGGCGACCAACAGGAACGCGACCACCGCCATCAGCGCCGCCAATGCCGAAGGCACCCGCCGCCGCTCCATCCATTCCAGGAACGGCACCAACGCGATGGCGATCACCAATGCAGCCGTCAGCGGCAGGAAGAACTCCGCCCCTTCCCGCAAGGCGAATGGCAGCGCGAGGATCAACCCCACTCCGGTGGTCAGCGCGATGGAAGCGAGCAGCCGGTCGCGCCGCCGATTGATCTCCTGCTGGTCATGGGGTGTCACTGAATGATCAAATCCTGCCGCCTGCAGCATTTGTGTACGGCCTGCTGCGGCGCGTCAAATTATTCCACCCCTTTGCGCCATAGCAAACAGCTGATTAACCAAATCTTCGCCGCTTGGCCCCTAAACCCACCGGCAAACAGCAAGGGGCTTGAGCAGGGATGATGCGGAATTTGGCGTTGGCCGGCATGGCAGCATGGGCGATGGCAGCCCCAGCGGCGGTGGCAAAACCAGACCTGCGCACGCAAACACAGATGTTCGTCGAACGCGTCCATACCGACATCAACGGCCGCCCCCGCCGCATTCTCGCCAGCGCCAGCCGCGCTGAACCGGGCGACCAACTCGTCTTCGTCGTCAATTGGCGCAATGAAGGTCGCGAACCGGTGCAAGGCATCGCCCTGACCAACCCCATTCCCCGAGGCACCCTCCTCACCGCGCCCGATCCTTCGATGCAGGTCTCGGTCGATGGCGGCCAACGTTGGGGCCGCCTTGAAGAGCTGTGGCTTCCAACCCCGCTCGGCGGCACGCGCAGGGCTGTGCCCGCAGACATCACTCATGTCCGCTGGACCATGCCGACCCGCCTTTCTCCAGGCGAAACCGCGCGTCTGAGCTATCGCGCGACGATGCGCTAGTTAAGCGCGTCACCCAGCGCAAGCTGGGGTTTCCGGCCAGATTGCGCCCCCCCCCCCACCGAGATGCCCCCTTCCGCTGGCATGACGAAATTTGCTCGCCAATCCTAATCCGCAAACAACAAAACCGGCGTCTCCAGCAACCGCTTCACCGCCTGAACAAAGCTCGCCGCATCCCATCCATCCACCACCCGATGGTCGCAACTGATGGAAAGGTTCATGAGCTTCGCAGGCACCACCTCCCGCCCCCGGAACACCGGCCGCTCGACCACCCGGTTGGGCCCGATGATCGCCACCTCCGGCCGGTTGATCACCGGCGTCGTCGCCACCCCGCCCAGCGGCCCTAGAGACGTCAGCGTCAAGGTCGACCCCGAAAGCTCCTCCGCTTTCGCCTTGCCCGTTCGCGCAGCCTCCGCCAGCCGCCTTATCTCGGCTGCCAGCTGCCAGATATTCATGTCCTGCGCGTCCCGGATCACCGGCACCATCAACCCGGCATCGGTCTGCGTCGCTATCCCAAGATGCACCGCGCCAAAGCGTGTCACCACGCCCGCCTCATCATCATAACGGGCGTTCAGCATAGGAAAGTCGGGCAGCGCGCGGCAAATCGCCACGATCAGCAACGGCAGCATGGTCAGCTTCGGCCGCTCGCCCCGTTCCCCATTTAACTGCGCGCGCACCCGCTCCAGTTCGGTGACGTCGATCTCCTCCACATAGGAAAAATGCGGAATATGCCGCTTCGACGCCGCCATATTTTCCGCGATCCGGCGACGCAGGCCGATGACCTTGACCGTCTCATCCGCCCGCCGCACGCGTGGGTTCGCGGGCCGGTAGCCCTGCCCCGCACCATAGAGCAGGAAAGCGTCCAGATCTGAATGCCGGATATGATCGCCGCTCGCTTTCACCTGGCGCAGATCGATCCCCAAATCCTTCGCCCGCGCACGAACGGCAGGCGAGGCAAGCACCCGTGCCCCTGATCCTGAACCGTCAGGACCGTTCCCATCCCCGTTCCCGTTCGGGCCGAGCTTGTCGATGCCCCCTTCTTCCTCTTCAGAAGGCCCTTCGACGGCCTCAGGGCGAACGGAGGATGACATGATCCCATTCAGCGGAGCAGCTTCGACCTCTCCCGTTCCCGGCGCCTCAGCCTCGATAACCGCTTGGGAAGGCGGCGCGTTCTCGCTCTCCCCTTCAACCTCGATCTCCACCAGCATCGCCCCGATCGCGACCTGCTCGCCCGCCTCTCCGGCCAGCCGCTTCACGACGCCGGCCACCGGGCTTTCCATCTCCACCGTCGCCTTGTCGGTCATCATATCGGCGATCGGCTGGTCTTCCTCGACCCGGTCGCCGACCTTCACATGCCAGCCGACAATCTCCGCCTCGGAAATGCCTTCGCCAATATCGGGCAGCCTGAACGTGAACAGCGGCATCGGAAAAACTCCGTTCGTGTCGAGCGAAGTCGAGACGCCCGTAGGGCTGCCCTTTCCGTTTCTCGACTTCGCTCGAAACGAACGGAAGGGGAGACGAAGGCCCTACTCCCTCATGATCTTGTTGATCGCTTCGCGTATCCGCACCGGCCCCGGAAAATAGGCCCATTCCAGGCTATGCGGATAGGGCGTGTCAAACCCCGTCACCCGCTCGACCGGCGCTTCCAGATGATAAAAGCACCGCTCCTGCACCAGTGCGGACAGTTCCGCGCCATAACCGCTTGTCCGCGTCGCTTCGTGCACGATCATGCAGCGCCCGGTCTTCTTCACCGACCGCTCCACGGCTTCGATATCCAAGGGCACCAACGTGCGCAGGTCGATGATCTCCGCATCCACGCCCATCTCGATCACCATACTCTCGACCACATGCTCCATCGTGCCGTAGCAGAGGATGGTCAGCGCCTCCCCCGCCCGCACCGTGCGCGCGCGCCCCAGCGGAACCCGGTAATAGCCTTCGGGCACCATCGCGCCCGGATGCCCGGCCCAGCTTTTCGACGGCCGGTCATAATGGCCGTCGAATGGCCCATTATAAATGCGCTTGGGCTCGAAGAAGATCACCGGATCATTATCCTCGATCGCCGCGATCAAAAGCCCCTTTGCGTCATAAGGCGTCGAAGGAATGACCGTCTTCACCCCCGACACATGGGTGAATATCCCCTCGGGCGACTGGCTATGCGTCTGCCCGCCAAAGATACCCCCGCCGAAGGGCGAGCGCACCGTCATCGGCGAGATAAACTCCCCCGCCGACCGGTAGCGCAGCCGCGCCGCTTCGCTCACCAACTGGTCGAGCGCGGGGTAGATATAGTCGGCAAACTGTATCTCCGGCACCGGCCGCAGCCCATAGGCACCCATGCCAATCGCCACGCCGATGATCCCGATTTCGGTAATCGGCGTGTCGAACACCCGGTTCTTGCCATATTTCTTCTGCAGCCCCGCGGTCGCACGAAACACACCGCCAAAAAAGCCGACATCCTCCCCCATCACGACCACCTCGGGGTCGCGCTCCATCATGACGTCCAGCGCGCTGTTGATCGCCTGGATCATGCTCATCTGGCGGGTTTCGGTAGCTGCCTCGGTCATGCCAGGGCGCCCCCCATTATTGCCCCTTCAGGGGAGAGGAAGCTTGCCAGCCCGCTGGCTAGCGCAGCTGGGAGAGCGGGAACCAGCCCCCGCCTCTGAATGTCCGTCATGCCAACGTAAGCTGGCATCTCTCTGCCTCCAAGCGATGGTTCGCAGATCGACAAGAGGTCCCAGCTTCCGCCGGGATGACGGAGCCTAAAACCCCTCACAACCCTGCCGCCTTCGCCTCATCCAGCATCTGCTGCTGCTGTTCCCGCAAATGCCAGGGTATCTCCTCGAACACATCCTCGAACATGCTCTCCATCGGATGATGGAGCCCATGGCCCAAAATCCCGTTCTTCTCCGCCTCCCGCGCCGCGTCGCGCACCTGCTCGGCCAGCTCCTTGTCCATCGCCGCCTGCCGTTCCTCGTCCCAGATGCCCAGCGCAATGCAATGCTGCTTCAACCGCGCGATCGGGTCGCCCAGCGGCCAGTGACTCCCTTCATCCGCCGACCGGTAGGCGCTGGGATCATCCGATGTGCTGTGCCCCTCGGCGCGATAGGTGAAATGCTCGATCAGCGTCGGCCCGCCATTCGCCCGCGCCCGATCCGCCGCCCAGCGTGTCGCCGCATAGACCGCCAGCGCATCATTCCCGTCGATGCGCAGCCCCGCGATGCCATAACCGATCGCCCGCGCCGCGAAGGTCGTCGCCTCGGCTCCCGCAAAACCTGAAAAGCTGCTTATAGCCCATTGATTATTGACCACATTCAATATCACCGGCGCGCGATAGACACTGGCGAAGGTGCAGGCCGAATGAAAATCGCCCTCGGCCGTCGAACCTTCCCCGCACCAAGTCGCCGCGATCCGCGTGTCCCCTCGCGCCGCGCTCGCCATCGCCCAGCCGACCGCCTGCGGATATTGCGTCGCCAGATTGCCGGAGATCGAAAAGAAGCTCGCCTCCCGCGCCGAATACATGATCGGCAACTGACGGCCTTTCAGCCGGTCGCCCTTGTTCGAATAAATCTGGTTCATCATGTCGATCAGCGGCCAACCGCGCGCGATCAGCACCCCTTGCTGGCGATAGCTCGGAAAGCACATGTCATCGCTCGCCAGCGCCGCCGCCGCTGCGATCGACACAGCTTCCTCGCCTGTCGATTTCATGTAGAAGCTGGTCTTGCCCTGCCGCTGCGCCCGGAACATGCGCGCATCGAAAGCGCGCGTCAGCGCCATCGCCCGGAGCATCCGGATCAGCGTCTTTGCGGGCAGTTTCGGGTCCCAGGGGCCAACCGCTTGCCCCTCGTCATCCAGCACGCGGACCAGTCCATAGGCCATGTCCCGCATGGTGCCCGGGTCGGCCGCTTCATCGGGCCGCGGCGCCGTACCTGCCGCCGGTATCTCCAGGTCACTGAAATCGGCGGCGTCACCAGGCCGGTAGCGCGGCTCCGGCACATGCAACTGCAGGGGCGGCAGGTTGCGCCCCTGGCCGGCCAGCTCGCGCTCGGACGCGTCCAAATGACCGCGTCCGGCCTGCGGCACGCGCTCCTCTCCGGCCTTCCCAGCGCCCGAACCGCTCCGGTCGCCCATCCCGCCTCCTCTTCGCCATTGCAATATTATTGCTTAATGCAATTATTATATTACAACGCCCCCAAAAGGCAAGAGTTCCGTTTTCTCGCTATTTCCTTCGCTAATTCAAACCGCGACGGGCGCAGCAATGTGACTTTGCGGCGTATAATCGACCACTTCGAAATCCTCGATCCGATAATCGAAAATGCTCTCCGGCCGCCTTTTTATCCGTAGTTTCGGCGCTCCCCCCGGCGTCCTGCTGATCTGCTCCTCCACCAGTTCGGCGTGGTTCAGATACAGATGCACATCCCCGCCCTGCCAAACGATTTCCCCCGGCTCCAGATCGCACTGCTGCGCCAGCATCCGGGTAATCAACGACAGCCCGAAGATATTGAAGGCAAAACCCAGCCCCAGGTCGCAACTGCGCTGGAACAGCAAACCATTCAGCCTCCCGTCGGCCACCTGGAACTGATAGGTCATATGACAAGGCGGCAACGCCATCTGCGCCACCTCAGCTACATTCCATCCCGTAAAAAGCAACCGCCGCGATCCCGGATTATTCCTGATCCCCTCGACCAGTTCCGCGATCTGATTGTGCCCCTTCTCGGCGCGCCGGTAGAGCCCGTCCCCCACCGCCTCATAGCGCGGCCAGTTCACCCACTGCGCGCCATAGACCGGCCCCAAATCGCCCCAGCGTTCCGCAAAGGCCGCATCCTCGATAATCCGCGCCTCAAACGCGTCGCGGCTGATCTCTTCCCCCGTCGCTTTGCGATAGGTCTCCAGCGGCCAATCGGTCCAGATGTGCACTCCCTGCCGCACCAGCTCGCGAATGTTGGTGTCCCCGGTCAGGAACCACAGCATCTCCCGCGCCGCCACCTTCCAGTAAACCCGCTTGGTGGTCAGCAGCGGCACCGCTTCACCAGCAAGCGAAAAGCGCATGCTCGCTCCCAACAGCGATCGCGTACCCACACCCGTACGATCGATCCGCTCGTCCCCCTGCGTCCACACGCGGCGCATCAGGTCAAGATATTGCTGCTCATAATGCGCTTCGGCAGGAACTTCCGCCGGAATTGTCGTGCTGGTCAAAGAGGCTCTTCCCTGATGCGATTCCGCTCGCGCGGCCTCCGGCATCTAACCGAGCGAAGGTCCTCAAGCCAAATCTTGCTTTCGCTTCGGATCAATTTAGCTGCCTTCCCGTCCATTGTGGAGGAGTCGCCAGTGGCGCTTCCCAAGGCCAACGGCATCTTGGACCCATGCCACTTTTGGACAGCACGCAATTTCTGCTCCTTAACGATGAATGGACCCCCATCCATCGCGTCAGTGCCGATGATGACTGGCGCGAAGTCGTCCATGAACTACTGCAGCATGACAGCCAGTGGCTCGTCATAGAACAGCAGCGCTTCGACGATCAGTCGCCGGCCCCCCGCTGGGCCGATATTCGCTTCTCCCGCGCCATTTCCCGCCGCCTACGTCCAATAGAAGTCAAGCTTGCAGACCATGTGATCCAAGGCCGCGGCCATCACTTCAGCTTCCGCGCGGCCGGCCTACTTTGACCATGAGAAAAAAAGCGTCTCCAGCCGCTTGCCAGCCCCAAAAGCCCCCTCTATAGACCCCGCCTGCCCAGCGGCGCTGCAGAGCAATGCCGCTATCGGTCGGGGAGTAGCTCAGCCTGGTAGAGCACTGTCTTCGGGAGGCAGGGGCCGGAGGTTCGAATCCTCTCTCCCCGACCAATTTATCTTATCTCATATAGCCGGTCAGGCATCACACGGGCGGCCGTCAACGGCGCACACAGCATGCGAACCTACGCGCCTCCTGTTCAAGTGGCACTTAGCAACCGCTATCCATCACCACGCACAAAAAAGGGCGCGTTTCCGCGCCCTCCTCCGATCACTGTTGTACCTTGACCGACTTTCAGACTTCCCCGAAAACCCGGCGGAATATCGTGTCCACCTGGCGGAAATGATAACCCAGGTCGAACTTCTCCTCGATCTGCTCGGCCGGAAGCGCGGCGGCAACCTCGGGGTCGGCTTTCAACAGTTCCAGAAGCGACAATTGCCCGTCCGATTCCCAGACTTTCATCGCGTTGCGTTGGACATAACGGTAGCTGTCCTCACGGCTCACGCCAGCCTGGGTCAGCGCGAGCAGGACCCGCTGCGAGTGAACCAGCCCACCCATCTTGTCGAGATTCTTCATCATCCGCTCAGGATAGACGAGCAGCTTGTCGATCACGCCGGTCAGGCGGCCCAACGCGAAGTCAAGGGTAATGGTCGCGTCAGGCCCGATGTAGCGCTCCACCGACGAATGGCTGATATCCCGTTCGTGCCAGAGCGCGACATTCTCCATCGCCGGCAACGCATAGCTGCGCACCATGCGGGCGAGGCCAGTCAGATTCTCGGTCAGCACCGGATTGCGCTTATGCGGCATGGCCGAGCTGCCCTTCTGGCCGGGCGAGAAATATTCCTCGGCCTCCAGCACCTCGGTCCGCTGCAAGTGGCGAACCTCGACCGCGAGCCGCTCGATCGAGCTCGCGATGACGCCCAAGGTTGCAAAGAACATGGCGTGACGATCACGCGGGATGACTTGGGTCGAAACGGGCTCGATCGCCAGGCCCAGCTTTGCCGCGACATGTTCCTCGACGCGCGGATCGATGTTGGCGAAAGTACCGACGGCACCGGAAATGGCGCAGGTCGCCACCTCCTCCCGCGCTGCGACCAGGCGGGCACGGCAGCGGCTGAACTCGGCATAGGCTTCAGCCATCTTCAGCCCGAAGGTAACTGGCTCTGCATGAATGCCGTGGCTGCGGCCGATCGTCGGCGTCAGCTTATGTTCGAATGCCCGGCGCTTGATGACGTCGAGCAGCTTGTCCAGGTCATCGATCAATATGTCGGCTGCGCGGGAAAGCTGCACGGCGAGGCAGGTATCGAGCACGTCGGACGACGTCATCCCCTGGTGCATGAAGCGCGCTTCATCACCGACCTGCTCGGCGACCCAGGTCAGGAAGGCGATCACATCATGTTTCGTAACCGCTTCGATCGCATCGATGGCGGGGACATCGATGGCCGGTTTGGTCGCCCACCAATCCCACAGCGCCTTGGCCGCTGATTTGGGAACCACGCCCAACTCGCCTAGCGCCTCGGTGGCATGCGCCTCGATCTCGAACCAGATGCGGAAGCGGGCTTCCGGCTCCCAGAGGGCGGTCATTTGGGGGCGGGCGTAACGGGGGACCATCGGGCGAATCCTGATTGCTGATAAAGGGTCGCGCGCCGCCTAGCAGGCCCGCCATTGAAGGGCAAATGAGGGCTTCGTCAGGCCTCTCCCCTCAATTTCGATAGCCCTTAATCTCGATTATCGCAGCATTCAAAGGCGAGATGAGCCACTTCACAAGGTGAACGGAGATGCCTGAACATTGGTTCAGGAAACCCACCTTTGTCTTATGTATTCTCCTGGACAAGCGATCGGTCGGCACATCGCCGCTACGATCACACCTGAGGGAGTTGGTAATGTTTCGGACCCTGTTACTATCGACTGCATTATTGAGCGCGGTCCCTGCTATTGCCCGAGAAGCGGCAAACCCTGCTCCTGGCAGCCCGCAGACGGGAGCAGCGACGCCAGCCCAATCGCCTGCGGACTCCGTAGCTTCGATCGTGGATAGCGAATTCCCAGCCTATGACGCGAATAATGACGATCAGTTGGATAAAGCGGAATTTTCTCGCTGGATGATTGCGCTGAAGGACCAGGAGATGAAGAGCAGCGGCCAGAAACTGGCGGCAACCGATGTCACCACTTGGGCCGACGGCGCGTTCAATACAGCGGATACCGATAAGAATACGGCGATTAGCAAGCCCGAACTTATCAGCTATCTCAGCGGCGGAACCGCCTGATCCAATAAACGTCAGCCGTCAGGCAGCCTGATGGTCGCAACATGGGGCGGCATGGAGCGAAGGCCATGCCGCCTCCTTTTTACAAGGTCAGCGGCGTTTCTTGTTGGCGTAAAGTAGTGCCGCGACAATGGCGGCCGAACCGATGCCGACAGCCGTCCCCATCCATACGCTTCTCCCCGCAGTCTTACGCGCGGCCGATGCCAGATCGGATGTGGGGTTGGTGTCTGGAGCTTCGGCGCTTCCCGAGAGCGCATCTTTCTCAATTTTGGTCATGATGACTCGAACTTATGCACAAAGGCGGCGCGAGAGGAAAGACCGAGAAGTCACACGATCAATAGTCCGGCAGCGTCTGGCGCGCCTCGCCCCATCCCCGCAATTGCCGCGACCCCGCCCGCTCGACCAACTGATCCACATCGGCAATGGTGTAAGATCCGGCGCGCTCGATATCGTCCAATTCATCCCAGGTGACGGGCGCCGCCACGGGCGCATTTTCCCTAGCACGGACGACATAGGGCAGCACGGCAGTGGCTCCACGCTGGTTGCGCAGCCAGTCAATGAAGATGCGCCCCTTGCGCTTCGCCTTGCTCATGGTGGCAGTAAATCGATCAGGCTCAGCGGCCGCGAGCGCCCTGGCAAAACGATCGGCGAAATCCTTGACGGCAGGCCATTCCGCCTCGGGCGTCAACGGCACGACGACATGCACGCCTTTTCCGCCTGACAACATCGGGAAGCTGATCAGCCCGATATCCTCTAGGGTGCGACGAATATCGCGCGCCGCCTTTTTCACATCTTCAAAGTCCAGACCTTCGTCCGGGTCCAAGTCGAAGATCAGGCGGTCGGGCTTCTCCACATCCTCCACCCGCGAACCCCAGCCATGGAACTCGATCGTTCCCATCTGCACGCAGGCCACCAGCCCGTCTATGTCATCGACATAGAGATAATCCTGCTCGTCCCCGTCCTTCTCGCGGATCGGGACGTGCTTCACATGATCGCCAAAGCTGCCGCTGTCATGCTTTTGGAAGAAGCATTTCTTAGCTCGGCCCTGCGGACAGCGGACCAGGCTGATCGGACGATGGGCGATCCACGGCAGCATGATTGCGCCAGCAGCTTCATAATAATCAGCCAACTGGCCTTTGGTGACCTTTGCTTCCGGGAAAATGAGCCGGTCACGGTTGGACACATGGACATCGCTCTCACTTGGGGGTGTTGTCATTACTTGCTCCCTGGTGACCTCGCCCGCCTGCTTGTCTTCACGCAGGCCAAGGAAGCTGCCGTGGCGCACGACATTGTCGCTGGTAAATTCGACGAAGGCTATTTCCGCCACTACGTCCGGACGAACCCATTGCGCGCCGCGCGCCTCGGCCCGGGGCACTGTAAGGGCGGGCGATTTGCGGGTTCGAGCTTTCAACTGGCGGAGCAAACCGTCGCTGTTGCGCGCGTTGAAGCCGGTCCCGACCTTCCCAGCATAGACGAGGCCATTCTCGCCGTTCTGGGCAAGCAGAATGTTGCGAAGCGACCGCCCGCTTGCGGAGCTTGGCGTCCATCCGACGATGACGAACTCCTGGCGGCGGGTACATTTGACCTTCAGCCAGTTCTTCGTCCGCGCGCCGCGATAGGGAGCGTCCGCGCGTTTGCAGATGATGCCTTCCTGGCCGGCATCGCACATGGTGCGGAACAGTTTCTCCCCAGCGCCGACGATATGGTCCGAAAAATGCACATGGGCGCTCCCCTGCCCGAGCAAGGCTGCAAGCTTTTCCTTGCGCGCGATGTTGGGAAGCCATGTCAGGTCCTCCCCATCCAGGGACAGAAGGTCAAAGGCAAAAAGGTGGAGCGCGCCCTTTGCCTCACCCTTCAAGACCTGCTGCAATGTGGAAAAATCAGGGTTTCCGTCAGGTCCCAGCGCGACGATCTCCCCATCGATCAAGGTCGAGGGCAAACCCATGCCCGCCACTTCTTTCGCGAGCGAAGCGAACCGCTCGGTCCAATCGAGGCCGGTCCGCGTGAACACCTGTACGCGATCTCCCGCCACGCTCAACAGAGTGCGATAGCCGTCATACTTTATCTCGTGCAGCCATTGGCTGCCGGTCGGCACCGCGTCGACGAGTGTGGCGAGCTGCGGCGCCTGGAATGGCGGCGGCTTGCCGGTCCGCCGCTTGGGCTTGGCACGCGCGGGCGCAGCCTGTTCAGCCTCCGCCATGGCGGCATCGAACGCCTTGCCTCTCTTGCCCTTCAGCGAAATGGCGGGTGCGTTGGCGGCGATCTCACCCATCGTTCGGCCAGTCTTGATGCTGGTCAGTTCTCGCCCGACCAAATCTTCGGCCGGCCCGGCATGGGCGTCGTCGATCTTCCGAAGCAGCCAGTTCTCCCGCTTCCCTTCGCCGGGGCGGGGTTTCAGCCGGATGAGGAGCCATTCGCCCTTCATCCGCTGCCCGTGAAGAATGAAATGCAGATGTCCTTCCGGCAGGTCCTTGGCGCTCTTACCCGGAACAGGCTCCCATGTTCCCTCATCCCAAAGCATCACGGTGCCCCCGCCATATTCTCCCTTCGGGATCGTCCCTTCGAAACTGGCGTATGACAGCGGATGATCTTCGGTCCGCACCGCCAGCCGCTTGTCGGCAGGATCCAGGCTCGGCCCGCGCGTCACTGCCCAGCTCTTGAGTACGCCATCCAGTTCGAGCCGGAAGTCATAATGCAGCCGCGAGGCATCATGCTTCTGGACTATGAAGCTGTTCCCGCTGGTATGGCCCTGTTTGCCCGCCGGCTCCTTGGTCCGGGTGAAATCGCGTTTGCGATTATATTCCTTCAGAGGATCGGCTTCGGCCATGGCTCAGGCCCGTTTGCGCGCGGGAGCCTTGCTACTGGCGCTTCGCGAGGCCGCAGGCTTTTTGGCTGGCCTCTTGGCGGGCGCACTCTTGCCGCCTGTATCGACCGACTTTTTCAGCGCCGCCATAAGATCGATGACATTGCCGCTGCGCTTGGCCGGCGCCTCTTCCTCATCCTCTATGATCCGGCGGCCCTTGGCCTTTTTCTTCTTCTCAATGAGCCTTTCCAGCGCATCGACATAGCGGTCGTGGAACGTGTCAGGCTTGAATGGCGCAGTCTTCTTCTCGATGAGCGCCTCGGCCAAATCGAGCAGTTCCGGATCAGGCTTTACATCGTCAATCTCACGGAAATAGGACTGAGCGCGATTGACCTCATCGGCGTAGCGCAGCGTTTCCAAGACCATGCCGCGGCCGCACGGCTTCAGAGAAACGATATATTCGCGGCCCCGCATGGCGAGCTGACCCAAACCAACCTTCTTAGCGCGCCGCAGCGCTTCGCGCAGCACGACGAATGCTTCCTCCGCTAGATCGTCGGCGGGGACAACATAATAAGGCCGCTCATAATAAAGGACATCGATCTCGTCCGCATCGACGAACTGCGTCAGTTCGAGCGTCTTCTTGCTCTCAAGCTTAACCGCCTCAATCTCTTCAGGCTGCAGCAAAACATAGTCGCCCTTGCTAACCTCGAAGCCTTTTACGATGTCCTCCGGCTTTACAGGACCGATGCCCGGCACGGTCTTTTCATAGCGCACACGCTTGCCGGTCGGCTGATGGATTTGATGAAAGGCGATCTGCGCGCCCGATTTGGTGGCAGCGTAGATTTCGACGGGGATCGATACCAGCGCCAGCCTGATTTGCCCCTGCCAATATGCGCGCGCCGCCATCTTCCACGACCTCCTTGCAAGCAGGAAATGCGTGGGGGCCGCCAAGGGTTCCGCTCAGGAAAAGAACGACGAGACGCTTCCGAACTGCGCCGAAATGGCCTAAGCTAACCGAAATCAGCAGCTAGAGGACATGCCGAATGCAATTCCTACGGACTGCCTTCTGGGTTGTCTTGGCCGTCGCGGTCGCCCTGTTCTGCAAGGCGAACAACCGGCCCACCGAAATCAAAATCTGGGGTGATATCGTCTGGGGCACGCGTATCTGGTTTCCGATCCTGATCGCGTTCCTGGTAGGCGCCGTTCCTTTCTGGATCATGGCGCGCACCACGCGTTGGCGGATGAAGCGCAAGCTGGAAAGCACAGAGCGCGCGCTCATCGCGGCCACCGCATCTGCCGCTCCGCTGCCAGCGTCCATCTCCACCGCCGACGACAACTCCACTCCTCCTCCTTCTCTCTCCGCAACAGGAACAGCATGAGCAGCCCCATCTATGTCGCTATCGATACGCCCGACCTCACCAAAGCCCAGGATTTGGCCCGGCGAGTTCGGGGACATGTCGGTGGGCTGAAGCTGGGGCTCGAATTCTTCTGCGCCCATGGCCATCATGGTGTGCGCGAGATGATGAAGTTTGACCTGCCCATCTTCCTCGACCTCAAGCTCCACGACATTCCCAACACCGTGGCGAAGGCTATACAGGCGCTCAATGGGTTGGAGCCTGCGATCCTGACCGTCCATGCTGCAGGGGGCCGGGCGATGCTGGAAGATGCAAAGGCTGCGGCAGGCATCAATACCAAGGTCGTCGCGGTTACCGTTCTTACCAGCCTGGACAATAGCGACCTGGTCGATATCGGCGTCGGCAGCAAGGCGGAGGATCAAGTGACCCGGCTCGCCGACCTGGCGCACGGCGCAGGGCTGGACGGCATCGTCTGTTCGGGAGAAGAGGTGGCCTTGGCAAAGCGGGCTTGGGCGGACGGCTTTTTCGTCGTGCCGGGGGTCAGACCAGCGGGCGGGACAATGGCGGATCAAAAGCGGGCGGTGACACCACGCGAAGCTCTTGATCGCGGTGCTTCAATCCTCGTCGTCGGGCGGCCGATCAGCCTGGCGGAAAACCCCGATCTCGCGGCGCGGGAAATCGAAGCCACATTATAAGCTGAGGGAAGATTGGAGGACCGGCGGAACCGGCCCTCCGATCCGGTCAGAAACGCCAGCCCACGCTGGCCACGACCTGATGACGGTCAGTATCGATGTCGAACTCGGTGCTCGTCGCGCCGTTCGGGAAATCGATCTGTGCGCTGTCATATTTGGAATAGCGATATTCCAGCTTACCAAACATATTCTGATTGAAGGCGCGTTCCACACCACCGCCAACGCGCCAGCCATCCAACTTGAATGACGTATCAGTGCTTTGGTTGGTATCGCCAGCCAGAACATTCAACTTGCTGTTGGTATAACCGCCTTTCACATAAACGAGCGTGTTTGGATTGGCGAGGATACCGGCACGCGCGCCGATGTAGAGATCGCGGCCCTGGCTCACGCGGC
Source organism: Sphingobium tyrosinilyticum (assembly GCF_042654265.1). Classification (NCBI taxonomy): domain Bacteria; kingdom Pseudomonadati; phylum Pseudomonadota; class Alphaproteobacteria; order Sphingomonadales; family Sphingobiaceae; genus Sphingobium; species Sphingobium tyrosinilyticum. Next base: position 489,358 of record NZ_JBHSFZ010000064.1, read on the forward strand.
CGAAGCCAAACTGGTCAGTGAAAGGATTTCGGCTGCTCTTGGCAGTGGAGTCTGTGAACTCACCTTCGACACCAACGACCGCGCTACCAAGATTGAAGTCATAGCCAGCCCCGACGCCGTAGAGCAGGCCATCAATCGACTGGTCGTCGTCGCCATTGTCGTTATCGACGCTGCTACCGGCCCCAGTATGATCATAGCCGAGGATCGCTTCGACGCGAGGACCAGTGAAGGTAGGGCCAACATCTTGCGCTAAGGCGGGAGAGGCGACGGCCGATCCGGCCAATAGGGTTGCGACCATTATCTTTCGCATAGGGTACTCCATTCGTCACTTACCTCCTTGAGGAGGAAGTGGAGGAAGTCCCCTAGCCGGTGATGGTTGCATGAACCTTAGATAAACAACTGAAAATGTGGCATCTCGGCAACTTCAATAGTCCTTGGATATGCGCACGTTCGCGCTTTCCCGGCCTAAAGTAGAAATGGCCGCCAACAAGGATAGCCAGCGCGTAACCTGATATTCTATGCGGGTCGCAGAATAGCCTTGGCCATCGGTGATCAGTTCCACATAGGTCTTGCGCGTCAGATATTTCCCCGCTGCAATCGAAGTACCTTGCCCCTGCGTCGGATCGGCTGCGATGATCCGCAAGCGGTCCAGCCCTGCCGCCTTGCGCACGGCATTGATGGGATCAAGCCCCCCGCCCCCTTGCAATGATCCAACTGCTGACGCGAGTTGCAGCGCCTCGGGCGCCGACAGATTCGTGATCGATGTCCCGAACAAGATGCGGGAGAGCAGTTCGTCCTGCGGCAGCGCAGGCACGCTGGTGAAGCTGATGTCGGGCTTCAAGCCTGTGCCCCCGACATGAATAACCGCGGTGAGATCGTTGACGTTGGCCTCTGCGTCGATGTCGAGCATCGGGTTTACCGGTGTGCGGCCGTCGAACTGGATCTTGCCTTCGCGCAGATCGAAGCGGCGGCCAGCAAAGGTGTAGCCCCCCCGGACCAACTCAGCGGTGCCCGAGATGGCTGGGCTGGTCACAGTACCGCCAATGTCCAAATTAGCACGCCATTCGCTATCGAGGCCGAGGCCGGTAACAATCAAACGATTACGAGCGCGCGCCTTGATCGCAAGAGCCCAAGGCTTGGTCACGCGGAGGCGCTCAATCTCTTCTCCGTTACGATTGATTTCGGTGACTCGCAGTTCCGGGATTTGAGCTATCGCGGCGGCGCGGCCCAAAGTGAAACGGCTCCTATTGAGCAGAAGGTCGCCTCCGATAGTGCCCCCGCTTCCGTCGGACCTCAGAGTGATTGGCCCCGTAACGGTCGCGGCGATGTCATCCCGCTGCAACAGGGCGGCATTTTCGGCCTGCAACCGCAAGTCCATCCCAACGCCACCAATGCCAGCGAAAGTGAAACTGCCCGTCCCCATGACCGTTCCGCCATTCTGGGCATTGGCGGAAAAACTCGACATGACCAATTGCGCACCGGAAAATCGCCCTCGCGCCTTTACATTGTGCAATCGCATGCCTGTCACGGCGCTGCTGATGGCTGCATTATCCGTTGCGAGCGAACCAGCAATCACCGGATTACCCAGCGTCCCCCGCGCATCCGCCGACACGCTCACGGGCCCCGCAATATCGACGATCTCGACGCCGGTCAGGCGCCACAACGTATCCGCAGTACCCCGGTAGCGTAGCTGTCCAAATAACGGAGCCCGGTTCAGCCGCTCGATCAGCCCTCCCTCGCTCCCAAGCGGCATCAGCAGCACCTGAGCCCGGCCGATTGTCTGGCCTTCCGCGGCGAAGAGCATCCGCGCCGCTAGCCTGTCGCGGGTAAGAACCGCATTGACCCCTGCATCCACAGGGCGGGAACTGAGCGACAGGCCCGAACGGGACAGACCTCGCACCCGCAATTCCGCCTTGCCGGTGGGCATCGCGCCACGTGTGTGCACGTAGCTGAGCGAGCCCGTGGCCGTACCGCCGAGCCCCAGATTGTCATAAGCGATGTCCAGCAGCGAAAGCGGCAGCTTCTGCATGCGCCCTTCGATGCTGGTCGTCATACCGCTCAACTCGCCGCCGAGCTGCAGCGAACCGCCAGCATAGCTAATTGTCGTGGGCGACAGCCGCCAGCCGTCGGCGCTGCGGGTGAAGACTGCCCTGCGCGTCAGGCGGATCGGGCGTTTGTCGATCATGCCACGCGCAGCGACCCATATCCGGTCCGGCTCCACATCGGCTTCGCCTTGCAGGTCGAACAGGCGTCCTCGCTGGCCTGAAAGGCTGGCCTTGACCGTGCCGCGCCCTCCAATCAGGTCCGCATTAGCAGCCAGTCGGCCCACCAGCACGCCGCCGACACGGAGGCCCCGAGCCTGGACAGTGGCTTTGATGGATGTGCCCGCAGGATCAAGCAGAAGCGTCGCGTCGAGCTTACCTCGACGGACGGCAATCACTGTAGGCCCGTTGAAGCTGGCGTCAGCGGCGTCGAGCTTGAGGACCAACTGCTGAACGGCGTTAACTGGAGCGAAGACAATGCTGCCGTTCAGCGGTCCTGCTACGTTCAGCTGCCCTTCAAGGCCGCCGGTGACCGGCCGCAAGTCCCCGCTCGCCGTCACGCCGGAAGCAGCAAGCTGCGCCACCCGCACAACCGCCTGCCCACCACGCGGCAACAGGATCGCGCCATTTCCCGTGAAAGCGCCCAGCGTCGATCCGCCCTGCGCCGTGAAGCCATATCCAGCCTGGTCGGGGACGAGATGTACCCGCATATCGGTGACCCCCAAGGCGTCCAGCGGCCGTTGGAGCAAAAGGTCAATGGACGGCCGCTCGATCTTGCCATCCAGCGTCAAGCGCAAGGGTCCGTATCGCTTATGCGTACCTGCGCCTTCAAAATGGAAGGTCCGGTCGCGCCGCCGATAGCCGGTCGCGTTCAGACTGAGCAGCGGCGTTTCCAAGCGCAAGCTGGTCAAGTTGAGCTGCCCATCAGCGCCCAGCGACAGGCCGCTTCTGACAACCGGAAGGCCGCCGCCAAGGCTGCGCAAAAAACTGTTGTCCAACCGGCGCATCCGAGCGATCGCATTGCCGCTGAGGCTGAAAGTCCCCTTCGCTCCCGGCACCGCGCGTAGCTTGGAGGTCAGATCGACGACGCCAAGGCCGCGAATGGCAAGGCCCCGTATCTGGCCATCCAGACCAAAATCATAACGTCCGGTCTTAAGGTCAGCCAGCATCAGTAGCTTGCCGCTAAGCTTATCCGACCGGATCGTCATTGGATTGCTCAGGACCTGCTGTCCCTTCAGTTCTAGCACGCCGTCGAGAACGAAATTGCGGATGATGCCTTCTATAAGTTCGCCCTGCCCATCCAGGCGGCGTGCGCGCAAGTGAAGCGGGATCAGCAGCGGGCCTTTCCTGGCCTTGTGCCCCTTCCCCTCGGCGCGCACATCGCTGATTACCGTTCGATTGAAGGCCAACTGCTTGGCGCTCAACAGATATTCATACCCATATGCCGTGAAGGGGCCGTCAAGCCGCACCTTCGCCACCACGTTCCGCCCCCGCATCGATTTCAGCAAGGCTTGAGGCCGGGCCAGCTTCACATCAACCAGCAAATTGTCGAACGCGCTGTTGCGCAGATCGAGGGCCCCGTTCGCGTCGAGATCGATGGCCGCCGAACGCAGCGCCAATTTACCGTCCAGCACCCTGTCCTTCAGAGAGCCCCGAGCCTGTATTGCAAGGCGCGGTACCGACAGACGCTGAAGCAGTCCCTGACCGGCTATGGCCGACGCCTCTATGGAGCCCATTGCGGAATAAACGCCGCTGCGTGCCGCCAGCGCCATGTCGATCGCCGGCGCGCCGTCGAGCGTACCGGCGAGACGGCCGTTCCATCGGGTCCAGCTGCCCTTACCCCGGATGCGAAGATTGCCGTCCTGCCGCAACCCGGCCACGGCCGCAAGCACACCCCCCGCCGGTGCGTTCAGCGTGACATCGACGTCAAAGCGGTCATCGTCGGGCCGGCTGTCGAGAGCAATGTTGATCGCATCCTCCCCGTCCAGCGCCCGCGCGGAAAGGTCGATGACCGCCCGCCCGCCGCGAATATCGACGTCGCCCGAAATTGTTGCGGTTTGCGCCCGCCCACTGACGCTCTTGTCGATCAGGAGGCGGTCGATAGAAAATTGCATCAGGCGGATGTCGAAGCCCGGCAGGATCGGCCCTTCCTGCTGGGCCGGATTGAGCCTGGGCAGTTTGTGCAGCCTCGCAAGCGGGATCGTCAGCCGATCGATATCGAGCCGGTTGGACAGCCATGCCAGCGGCCACCAATCCAGTTCCACCCGCGGCGCATCCAGAAAGGCGCCTCTGGGATCGGACAGCGTGACGCCATGAAGTACCGCCCGTCGGTAGATACTGCCTTCTATGCGATCAACATGGATGCGTAAGCCGGAGGGCGGGCTGATCCGGGCGATGCGTGACGCCAGGAAACGGTGGCCGGCCGAGGTATCGAGCCAAGTAAGCGCCGCCGCCATGATGAGCAGCAGCAGCGCAAGAAGCCCGGTTATCCAGCGCTGCCATCGGCCGTCCCAGGTGCGGTGACGCCGCTTCAGCGCTTGGTGGGGCTGATCCTCGGGCATCAGAAAGCCTGTCCCAGCGATACATAGACGGCGATGCGCGGATCGCCCTTTTGCGGGTTTAACGGAGTGCCGACGTCTATCCGGATTGGGCCGAAACTGCTGTAATAGCGCAGGCCCATGCCAGCTCCGATGCGCAGATCCCGGAAGCGGGGCAGGAAACTGGTGGAAATATTACCGGCATCGATGAAAGGCACGACCCCGAAATTGCCGAAGCGGACGCGCGATTCCAGTGAGAATTCGGCAAGACTCTTGCCACCGATCGGATCATTATTGGCGTCACGCGGTCCGATCGCTTGGTAGCCATAACCCCTGACCGACGCACCGCCACCGGCATAGAAGCGACGAGACGGGGCGATCTGATCGACCGTAGAACCCAATATCGTCCCGAACCGGGCCCGGGCCGCCAGGACGATGCTATCGCTCATAGGCTGGTAGATGCTGCCGTCCAGCTGCACGCGAGAATAGCCGAACGTCTTGTTCTGGAAGGAGAGTTCAGGGCTGAACCGCCCTCCCAACCGGAATCCGCGCGTAGGGTTCAAAAGATCGTCGCTGCCATCATAGGTCAGACTGAGTGGCACCGCACCGATCAGGAAGGTCCGTCGATTGCCACCGCTGAACGCGTCCTTTTCATCCGAGGCGATCAGTTCAGCGCCTATCCGCCAGACCCACTTCTTCTGGAACAGGATATTGGTCTGCCGCTCCAGCGCGCCGGACAAAGTGATCGTGCGGGCGTCATAGGCATCGCGTTTGATGTTGCTGATCGAAACAAGCCCGGTCAGCACATGGTCGCGCTCCCGGAAATTGTTGCGCCGGTAGGTGGCGGACGCTGTCTGCTCTTGCGTGCCCAGCACCCCGCGCAGAAGAAGCGAGCCTTCTGGAGGAAACAGGTTACGATGTTGCCAACTCACCGCAGCGCGATAGCCTTCGCCTGTTCCATATCCCAGTTCCCCGGCAATGGTGCGAAGCGGCGCGGGACGCACGTCCACCGCCAGATCGACATGCTCCCCATCCCCGGCATCCTTGGGGGTCAACGTAACGGATGAAACGAGCCCTGTCGCGACGATCGCGCTGCGCAGGTCTTCGACGTCCGACGCCATATAGGGATCGCCTCGGTTGAAGCGGGCGATGCGCTCGACATGCTTGGCGCTGAACAGCTTATCATCATTGAGGATGATCGATCCAAAAGTGCGGTAAGCACCAGGCGTCACGACGATGTCGAGATCGCCCTTACGTTCCTCATGGTCGATGCGGACCTCTGGTTCGCCCAACTTGGCGAAGGGGAAACCATTTTCGGCGAGGGCTAGCGAGAGCGACGCCTGCCCCGCCAATATGGCGTCGGCGTCGATCGGATCGCCGCTATGGACAGGAAAGGCTTCACGCAAGTTGGGCTCGCGTTCGCCTGCGGCCGATATGCCCTGCAGATCGACGGAGGAAAGCAGATAACGCACGCCCGGCACGATCTCGAAGCCTACGCTCAACCTGTCACCGCCCGGCGGCGGCGGTGAGATGGCGCTGCGGATGCGCGCGGCATAATAGCCCTTGGCGCGCAGCAGCCTTTCAAGCAGTTCGCTGTCTTCCATAATGCGCCGATTGATCTGCGCGAGATTGGCAGGCTTCCCCTCGCCTTCCCAAAGGATCGACAACTCCTTGAAGCGAGTTTCGAACTGCGCATCGGCAATTTGATCCACGCCGGTCAGCCGAATCGAATATCGCCTCTCTTCGCCAGAGTCCGCAAACTCCGCGGCCACGGCGGCATCGTCCGCATTGGCGTCCACAGCGGCTTCTTCTTCCGGCTGCTCGTTACCGCCGACGATATCCGCCGGATTAGACGGAAGCGGCGCGACGGTGTCCGGCGTACCCATGTCCGGCCAGTCCACGCCCAGGTCCGGCATGGGGTCGAGCGGCAGGTCCTGATCAACAGGGTTTACTGGTGATTCTACGATCTGCGCATATGCGGGGTGAGCCGCCAAGAGCAGAGGCAGGGCAAGAAGCCGGGTGGCTTGCGACATGGCTGATGCGCGGCGCCAAGTCCGCAAGCCCGTGTTCATATCAACGGTCTAGCCCAAATCGGAAAGAAAGCGCCAGCCCGTAAGACCATGCTTGCGGCACATCTGGCCCGGCATCTCAGAAAGCGGTGTTCAGGCGGTCCATCAGTGCGCGAGCGGGACTGCTTTCAGGCTGGCTCCGCGGGCGGGCCATCCGATCCATGCGATCCTGCAGGCGGGCAACCCGGTCATACAGGTCCTGACTGGCTTCGATCAGCGCGCGCGCGGCGAAGGGAAAGGCGGCCGCAATTTCCAGATCGGTATGCGTCGCGCGGCCGAGCCGGTATTTTTCGTCAGCCAAATCCGCATCGGCTATCTCGCCCCGCTGCCATGCTCGCTGGCTCAGCAGCCAAGCGATGATGTGCATGAGCCGCGTCGTGACCTTAAGCGATTCGCAGGCGAAAGAGACGCGGCGAAGAGGATCTTCCAACTCCGGCTCATTCGCATCCCGCATGTCGAAATAAGCGCGTGCCTCGTCAGCCATCACCATGGCTTCGAGATACAGGCCATCGACCAATCGTCGATGCAGGCCACGGTCAAGGGTGACGGCGCGAGACATAAGTCGAATCACTGACATAAAAGTGCAGGCTTGTCAGTCCCGCCAGGCGCGGTTCTGGGGCGATTGTCTCATTCAGGGCCGTCCAAGCCTGCGGTTAACCATCAATCTGTGGCGAGCCATCAAGCGATGATGTCGGGAACCAGCGCATCCTCGAGCAGGGCAATCTCATCACGCAGCCGCAGTTTGCGCTTCTTGAGCCGTGCTACCTGCATCTGATCGCGGGCTCCGCCATCGATCAGCGCCGCAATGGCGTCGTCGAGATCGCGATGCTCGACTCGCAGCAGTTCCAGCCGTCGCATGATGTCTTCCCGGCTCACCCACTACCCACTTTCTCAGCCATGTTGCGGACTGCCCCCTGATAACCCGGCAGGCCAGATCGGACCATCGCAAATTTGCGAGCGGCCCGTCGCAAAGGCCGAATCGCGCGAAGACAAAGCGGGGGAATCGTGATCTACTCATTCGTCCATCACCCTCACTAGGAGAATGTCATGGAAAACAGCCACATTTCAGCTCTTTCGGCCAAGCATGCAGGGCTTGAGGCGCGAATTAAGGCAGAGACGAGTCGGCCTATGCCTGACGCGATCCTGGTCGCCTCGCTCAAGAAGCAAAAACTGCGCGTGAAAGAGGAAATGTCGCGGAATTAATCCGGCATTGAGAGGAAGGCGTGGCGCCGCCGGATGAGCGGGCCCGCCCTCCCCTCCAAAAGTAGAGGCGAACTGGCGGAAATGCCGGGTCGTCTTTTTTTAATGAAGGAAATAGCGGGAAAAACGCGATTCTTCAGCGGCTGATCTGGTGCAGGCGCAAATAGGAAGGAGCACGTTCGCAGGTGCTCGATATGGGTTTGCGGGCGAGTTGGGGATCGATTTCCTGGTCGAAGGCGATGCCGATCTTGTCCTCGCGGGACCAGACCACCTTGCCGCTGACCCTGCCGACACCGCGCAGGTCGAAGACGATGGCGGCGCCAGCTGGCACTGGGCGCTCGCAGTCGGCCATGAGGCCGGTCGCCGACAGGTTACGGACGCGGGCGCGGCCGAGCGGCGTGCCTTCATGTGACGTCAAATTGGTGAGCAGGAACAGGCTGTCCCGCGGACCCGACCGAGCCGGGCCCCGTTCCGCCATTCCCTGATCGCTGTCCATGTCCAATCCCTTGCAAAGACCCATTGTTTTGGGGGACCTTGCCAGCGACCGGTGGACAAAGCGTTAATCGTCGCGCGAGACCTTTTCCTGCCGCTCGTGCCGCTCCTGCGCTTCGACCGTCATGGTGGCGATGGGGCGCGCTTCCAGGCGGCCGAGCGAGATGGGCTCGCCGGTCACTTCGCAATAGCCATATTCGCCTTCATCGATGCGGCGGAGCGCGGCGTCGATCTTGGAAATGAGCTTGCGCTGGCGATCGCGGGTGCGCAGTTCGATCGACCAGTCGGTCTCGCTCGACGCGCGGTCGTTGAGGTCGGGTTCGCGGAGCGGTTCATTCTGCAGCACGGCCAACGTGCCTTCCGCCTCTGTCAGGATTTGCTTCTTCCAGTCCCAGAGCCGCTGGCGGAAATATTCAAGCTGGAGCGGGTTCATGAACTCTTCGTCGGGCGAAGGACGATAGTCCGGAGGAAGTATTATAGCCGATTTCGGCGGATTATGGCCGTCTTTATCGGAATTAAGGACCGATGCCATCTGGCTCTCCGACTCGAGAGGCGCCAGCATGGAAAGTGCCGGTCGCCCGTGACTTATGATTGACGGCGCCTAATAACGAGCGGCGCGGACCGACACAAGCGCGCATTCAAAGAGCGGCCATTCTGCTGCACGAAGCGAGCGATGCCAAAGGCGCGCCTCCGGCCGAGTCTTCTCATGCGCAGCGCCGCTCTCTTTCAAGACAAAATAAAGTCAGCACGACTAAGCATGGGCGTTTCATAATGAGACGTTAACCATAAAAGTTGGCCTTTTGTTATATACCTCGTCCACTTATTGCCCACATTCAGGGTTAACAGCATTGAAGTTAACCTGTTCTTTTGCGTTGTTATACGAAGGCAATAGCTTCCTGGTCATTAATGGCCAGACCAGAAGCTTGAAGACGAACAAGAGTGGATCCCTATGTCGGTACGGATGGCATTGGCCAAATTATGCGCCTGCACCTGCGGTGGTGCGATCATCGGCGGCGGTGCCGTGCATGTCGCGGAAAGCGCCCGCCCGGCGGTGGTCCACAGCACCAAGAGCGTGAAGGCCGCGCCGCGCAAGCGCTATGCCGTCCGCACCGTGAAGCGGAAGGTCGTGAAGACCGTATCCTGCGCCCCGCAAACCGTCACCGTGACGACGCAGGGCGCGCCGGTTCCCCTGCCTGCGCCGATGGTGGCGGCTGAAATGCCGGTCATGTCGGGCGGCGGCGGCGCGCCGGTGGTGATGGCAGGCGGCGGCGGTTTCGGCGGTGGCGGCTTCGTCGGGGGCTTTTTCGGCGGCAGCGGCGGGGGCAGCAGCGGCGGGTCGGTGGTGATCTCCTCCACCAGCAGTTCGACGGGCGGCATCAGCAGTTCGACCAGTTCGACGACGGGCGGGGTATCGACATCGACGGGTGGCGTTTCGACTTCGACGGGTGGCGTTTCCACATCAACCGGCGGCGTGTCCACATCGACGGGCGGGGTTTCAACCTCGACAGGTGGGGTGTCCACGTCGAGCGGGAATGTATCGACGTCGAGCGGCAATGTTTCCACATCCAGCGGCAACGTCACCAGCAGCTCGTCTTCATCCAGCTCGAGTTCCAGCTCGTCGTCTTCCAGTTCCTCGTCGAGCAGTTCGTCGTCCAGTTCTTCCAGCAGCTCGGGGGGTTCGAGCAGCAGCGGCGGGACCGACGTGCCCGCCCCGCCGATGGTGTTGCTGTTTGGCGCAGGGGCCGTGGCGCTGCTGGCGCGGCGGCGGTTTGCGGAACGGAAGGCTAAGGGAGCCTAAGGGAAGCGAGCGATTTTGCCTCCCACGAAGTAGTTTTAGAATGCCGGAGCGGGCAGATCGACCGACTGACACGGTCGATTAAGGGGGAGAAGGGCGGCTCGTAGGGGCCGCCCTTTTCGATTCAGCCTGTTGGAACCCCTCAACTCTGAGCAATGATCTTTTCGATCTCCGGAACCGGGTGATTGGCCAAGTCCTTGGCGATTTCGCCGACCAGGCGGCTTTGCACTTCCTTGTGATAATGTTTGCGCATCTCGCCCAGCGCTGCTGGCGGCGCGACGACGATCAGTTTTTCAAATTCATTGGACAAGGCGCGGCGTTTCAGCAGTTCGGCAGCTTCGGCGGCGAAGCGTGTTTCCTCCAGTTCATGAAAGTCGGTCTGCTCCATGGCGCTCCGGCTACTGCCCACCGAATTGATCGAGCGGCCGGGGGCGTCGGATGCCTGATCCCGATCATAGGGATTGTCTTGCAGCTTCACCGTCTCGGCTTCCAGATTTGGGGCCATTCGGTCGCCCTTGTTCCTGAAGAACAGCATTTTGCGCCCGTCAGCCACCAGTACCATCGCATCATGATCGATCCACATCACCCGGTTCCTTTCCTGACAACTTGCAAGGACAAACGGTCGGGAGCGCGCAGGGTTGCGCGGTTCGGCGCGGAACGGCATAGGGCTGACCCATGCATGACATTCGTTTCATCCGCGAAAATCCCGCAGCTTTCGACGCCGGTTTGGCACGGCGGGGGCTTGGTGCTTCCAGCACGGAGATATTGGCGCTGGATGAGCGAAGCCGCGCGATCAAGACGGAATTGCAGCAAGGTCAGGCACGCCGCAACGAGGCGAGCAAAGCCATCGGTGCGGCCATGGCCGCCAAGGATATGGAGAAGGCCGAGGCGCTGAAGGCGGAAGTCGCGGCGCTTAAGGAAAGCATGCCCGCGCGGGAGAATGAGGATCGGGAGCTGGGTGAGCGCTTGCATGCCCTGCTGGCGGCCATTCCCAACCTGCCCGCCGACGATGTGCCCGAGGGCGAGGATGAAGCGGCCAATGTCGAAGTGAGCCGTTGGGGCGAGCCGCGGCAGTTCAGCTTCACGCCGCAGGATCATGCGGATTTCGGGCCAGTGCTGGGGATGGATTTCGAGGGCGGAGCATCCTTGTCCGGCGCGCGCTTCACGGCGCTGCGCGGACAGATGGCGCGGCTGCACCGGGCATTGGCGCAATATATGCTGGATCGCCAGTCAGGCGAGAATGGCTATGAGGAAGTGAACCCGCCCCTGCTGGTGCGCGACGAGGCGCTGTTCGGCACCGGGCAGCTTCCCAAATTCGCCGAAGATCTGTTCCGCACCACCGATGGTCGCTGGCTGATCCCCACGGCTGAAGTGAGCCTGACCAATCTGGTGCGCGAGCAGATTGTCGCCGTCGAAAGCCTGCCGCTGCGCTTTACGGCACTGACGCCCTGTTTCCGGTCGGAAGCAGGATCGGCGGGACGCGATACGCGCGGTTTCATCCGCCAGCATCAGTTCGAAAAGGTGGAACTGGTCGCGATCTGCAAGCCGGAAGAGTCCGAGGCCGAGCATGAGCGCATGTGCGCGGCGGCCGAAGGCGTGCTTCAGGCGCTGGGCCTGCCCTATCGCAAGATGCTGCTGTGCACCGGCGACATGGGTTTCGGCGCGCGCAAGACCTGGGACCTGGAGGTCTGGCTGCCGAGCCAGCAGACATATCGCGAGATCAGCTCCGTTTCCAACTGCGGCGACTTCCAGGCGCGGCGGATGAATGCGCGCTACAAACCCGAAGGCGAGAAGCAAACGCGCTTCCTGCATACGCTGAACGGGTCGGGGCTGGCCGTGGGGCGCACGCTGGTGGCGGTGCTGGAAAATTACCAGCAGGAAGACGGCAGCGTGATCGTGCCTGAGGTGCTGGCGCCTTACATGGGCGGGATTACGAAGCTGGAGCCGCGGTAAGCGCCTCTTACCTCTCGTCACCCCAGCGGAAGCTGGGGTCTGCGGGGCGGTGGCGCGTCCTCTCATAAGATCCCAGCTTTCGCTGGGATGACGTTACATTTGTTACGGATGTTGAGAAATTATGCGTATCCTGCTCACCAATGATGATGGCGTCCATGCGCCCGGCCTTCAGGTGTTGGAGGAGATTGCGCGGACGCTGTCGGACGATATCTGGATCGTCGCGCCCGCCGAGGAGCAATCCGGCGCAGGGCATAGCCTGACGCTCACCCGGCCGCTGCGTATCCGGCAGCATGGCGAGAAACATTATAGCGTCACCGGCACGCCGACCGATGCGGTGATGATGGCGGTCGGGCATCTGATGAAGGACGCCAAGCCCGACCTTATCCTTTCCGGCGTGAACCGGGGCGCCAATCTGGCCGAGGATGTCACCTATTCGGGCACCGTCGCCGCCGCAATGGAGGGCGCAATTTCCGGCATCAAGTCGATCGCGCTCAGCCAGGTCTATGCGCGCGAGGGGATGGGCGACGCGGTGCCCTTCGCCGCCGCCCGCGCATGGGGCGAAAAGGTGCTGCGGCCGTTGGTAGCCATGCCTGCCAGCCCTCGGCTGCTGTTCAACGTCAATTTCCCCGCGATCGAGGCCGAGGCGGTTAAAGGCATCCGTGTGGTGCGGCAGGGATTTCATGATGTGGACCGCACGCAGATCGTCGAGGGAACCGATCCACGCGGTTACCGCTATTACTGGTTCGGATTGGGAAGCAGTTCCGCCGTGCCGGAGGGCAGCGATCTGGCCGCCATTGCAGAGGGGTATGTGACGGTGACGCCGCTTCATTATGACCTGACGCAGGATAGTGCGATGGCCGCAACCGCGCGGCTGTTCGAGGAGTGACGAGGTTCCGGCACGCACGATGAGGATCAACCCCGCCCGCCTGCCCCTAGCCCAAACCGGCTTTTTGCGGCGGCGATCGTCGATGCCGATCTGGGCCGATCTGGCGTGGCGTGTGGCGCTGGTTTTCAGCCTCATCGCGCTGGTGCTGGCGCTGCACTGGTTCGGGCGCGAGGGGCTGAAGGATAATCTGGATAACCAGATCAGCTTCGTTGACGTCCTGTATTTCACGACCGTCACGGTCACGACGGTTGGCTATGGCGATATCGTGCCGGTCAGCCCGGAAGCGCGGCTGTTCGAAGCGCTGCTGGTGACGCCGATCCGGCTGTTTGTCTGGCTGATCTTCCTCGGGACGGCCTATAACCTCTTTTTCCGCAACATCTTTTACAGGTGGCGCATGGCTCGCATTCAGGCCGATCTGCATAATCACATCATCGTCACCGGCTTTGGCACCAGCGGCAGCGAGGCGGTGCAGGAACTGCTGGCGCGCGGCGTTGATCCGCGCGAGATCGTGGTGGTCGATCCGCAGGAAAAGCCGCTGGTGGCGGCGGAGGATCTGGGCTGCAACGTGATGTGCGGCGATTCGACGCGGGACAAGACGCTGAAGGATGTGGCGATCGATCGGGCGCGTACGCTGATCGTATCGGCGGGGCGGGACGATACGTCGATCCTGATCACGCTGACGGCGCGGCATCTGGCGCCCCGCCTGCCGATCAGCATAGTGGTGCGTAACGAGGATAATGAACTGCCCGCGCGGCAGGCGGGGGCGACAACGGTGATCAATCCGGTGAGCTTTGCCGGGCTGCTGCTGGCGGGGAGCACGAGCGGGCCGCATATCGCGGACTATATGGCGGATCTGGCGGCCTCCGGCGGGCCGGTGAAGCTGCAGGAGCGGCCGGTGCAGGCGGAGGAGATTGGCGGGCCGTTATCAGCGATCAGCACAGGGCTGGGCGTGCGCGTCTATCGCGGCGATCAGGCCATCGGCTCCTGGGAGGCGGGCGCGCAGAGGCTGGAGCCGGGCGACCTTATCATCGAGATCGTTCAAGGGGATATGCGCGGCGGAGTACGCGATTCCGCCTGATCTTCACGCCCCACGTGACATTTGGCGCAAAAAACCCTATGTGCGCGCCGATCATGGCAACCAAAATTCCCGAACCGCCCAAGGTCGGCATGGTGTCCCTGGGCTGTCCCAAGGCGCTGGTCGATAGCGAACGCATCCTGACCAAGCTGCGGTCTGACGGCTATCAAATGTCCGCCGACTATGCCGGCGCGGACGTCGTGCTGGTGAATACCTGCGGCTTCCTCGATTCGGCGAAGGAAGAATCGCTTGAGGCGATCGGCGAGGCGATTGCGGAAAATGGCCGCGTCATCGTCACCGGCTGCATGGGCAATGAAGCGGAGATGATCCGCCAGAAATTCCCGCAGGTGCTGGCCGTCACGGGCGCGCATCAGTATGAGCAGGTGGTGAATGCGGTGCATGAAGCGTCGCCGCCGGTGCCCAACGCCTTTGTCGATCTGGTCCCCGAGGGGGGCCTTAAGCTGACGCCGCGGCATTACAGCTATCTCAAGATTTCCGAGGGCTGCAATCATCGCTGCTCTTTCTGCATCATTCCTTCGATCCGCGGCGATCTGGTGTCGCGGCGGGTGGATGCGGTGCTGCGGGAAGCGGAGAAGCTGGTTGCCGCGGGCACGAAGGAATTGCTGGTCATCAGCCAGGATACTTCGGCCTATGGCGTGGATATCCGGCATGAGGCGCGCAGCTGGAAGGGGCGCGAGGTGCGCGCGCATATGACGGACCTGGCGCGCGAACTAGGGCAGCTGCGCACGGCCGAGGGGCCTCCGCCTTGGGTGCGGCTGCACTATGTCTATCCCTATCCGCATGTGGACCAGGTGATCCCGCTGATGGCGGAGGGGCTGTTGACGCCCTATCTCGACATTCCGTTCCAACACGCCTCGCCCAATGTGCTCAAAGCCATGAAGCGGCCCGCCAATGAGGCGAAGGTGCTGGATCGCATCCGTAAGTGGCGCGACATCTGCCCGGACATCGCAATCCGCTCGTCCTTCGTCGTGGGCTTTCCCGGCGAGACGGAGGCGGATTTCCAATATCTGCTCGACTGGCTGGACGAGGCGCAACTGGATCGCGTCGGGGCGTTCCGCTTCGAACCGGTGGAGGGCGCGCCAGCCAACGACCTGCCGGGCGCGGTGCCCGAAGAGGTGAAGGAAGAGAGATACCAGCGGATCATGGAGAAGACCGCAGCGATCAGCGCGGCGAAGCTCAGCGCCAAGGTCGGGCGCGTGCTGCCGGTCATCCTGGACGAGGTTGGCGAGGCTGACGAGGACGGTTCGATCGGCGCGACGGCGCGGAGCCAGGCGGATGCGCCGGAGATCGACGGCAATGTGTTCCTGCGCGATGTTGGCGAAGGGCGGAAGGCTGGCGATATCTTCGACGTATTGATCGAAGATGCAGATGAGCATGACCTTTATGGGGTGCCGGTAAACGCGTCCTGATATTCGGTCCTGATCGCCTTGCGCATGGCCGCGTCCACAGGCAGCGGCACTTCATAGCTGCCCTCCGAATAAGGTCCGGCGTCATAGGGGCCGATCACCACCTTGATGGCGTCGATCAGCTTTCCGTCGCTGGAGACGGGGACCAGAACTTCCTTCATCGGATCAACGCATTGGGTGAAGGGATCATCACCGCGCAAGACGGGGCCGCCGCGTTTTTTCGCCCGCGCCTTGTCCAACGCGTCGCAGAAACGGTCGTGGATGGCGGCGGCGAACGCGTCGGGTGAGGTCATGACGGCTCGGATGCTCGTCTCACGCTTGCGCGCCTTGTCCCAAAGCAGCGTGTCATAACCGGTCATGCCATGTGCGCCACCGGTATAGGTGTAGCGGCTGGATTGGAGCGAGAGGAAGCGCGGCGTGTCAGCCGCTACGGTCCAGCGAGTTTCCAGGCTGTGCGCGTGGAATGGAAAGCCGGACTGCTGCGCCGACTTGCGGTCCTGCGCGGCCATCTTCAGCGCGTCTGCTTTCCCCGTTTCCATATCCTCGCGAAATTTGGCGTCGATCGGGGGCACCGCGGCAGCCTGTGCAGGCCAGGCGTAGAGAAATTCCAGCAGGCCGGTCTTTTCAGATTGTTGAAACGGCTTGGCGGGCGGCGCGGGTAGCTCCTCACCTGCCATCCGGTTGACGAAGTTGGCCGTCGCAACATCATTGCCGCTGTCGCCCGCGCTGGACGCCGTCTCATCATTGGGAGATGGCGAACAGGCACCAAGAAGCAGGGCCAACCCGAGGAGCGGCCCCGCTTTCCCCCGATGGCGCCGCAGCATCAATGCGGCTTGGCCGCCAGACAGCGCTCGCTGATCGCCTTGCGGGTATAGCTGCTCTGCAGCGCGGCGGCGGCATTAGCCCAGCCTTCCGCGACCAACGCCTGTTCGACCGCGTGCGCGCCGTCAAAGCGGCCAGTTTCCGCCAATTGATAGGCACGCGCACGAAGGGCCTGGAGCCGTGCATCATCACCGTGCATCATCATGTCTCTCCTTCTAATTGCTTGGCCTCAAGTCTAGGCCCGTTGTCCGCGCCGTGCAAATGCGGCGGGGGCGGACCGAGACAGCGGCTCGACGAAAATGGGGCTTTCCAACCTTGCCGTCCTTGTCCAGACTCCCGGTCATGACCAATTATGCCGACCTGCTGAAAGCAGACAACAATCAGCCCGCCCATATGATCCAGATCATCGATGCAGAGGGCTTCGAAAGCTGGCTCGCCGGACAGCCTGAGCGCGTGCGCGCCATCGCCGCCGCGCAGAAATTCAGCGGCAAGGGATATGAGCATGCGATCATTCCGGGCGAGGGGGCGGCAGATTGGTCGGTTGTCGCGGGCGTGGCCAACAGCAAGAAGCTGAGCAGCTGGTGCCTTGCCAAGGTGGCGGAGGTTCTGCCCGAAGGCCAGTATCGTCTGACGGACGCAAATCCGGGCGCGGCGATGCTGGGGTGGCTGACCGCGCAATATCGTTTCGATCGCTATCGCCGCGATGAAAATCCGGTGGGCCCGCGCGTGCTGCTGACCGGAGAGATTGCGCAGATCGAACCTGCCGTTCGGCTGGCCGAGGCCGTGGCGCTGGTCCGCGATCTGGTCAATGTTCCCGCAGGTGACATGGGTCCAGCGGAGCTGGAAGCGGAGGCGGCGAAGCTGGCGAAGGAGTTCGGCGCGAAGCTGACCGTGACGAAGGGCGATCCGCTGGAGCAGGGTTTTCCGATGATCCATGCGGTCGGGCGGGCAGCGGACAAGGCGTTTGCGCCGCGTCTGATCGAACTGCATTGGGGCGACCCCAGCCATCCGCGCCTGGCGGTGATCGGCAAGGGCATCTGTTTCGACAGCGGCGGGCTGGACATCAAACCGTCCTCCGCCATGCGCCTGATGAAGAAGGACATGGGCGGCGCGGCCCATGCGCTGGCGCTGGGGCGATTGATCATGGGCGCGCGCCTGCCGGTGAGCCTGCACCTGCTGATCCCGGCGGCGGAGAATGCCGTGGGCGGCAACGCCTTCCGGCCGGGCGACATATTGCGCAGCCGCAAGGGGCTGTCGGTGGAGATCGGCAATACCGATGCGGAAGGGCGGCTGGTGCTGGCCGACGCGCTGACGCGGGCGGGAGAGGAGCAGCCCGAACTGGTCATCGACTATGCGACGCTGACCGGCGCGGCGCGGGTCGCGGTGGGGCCGGACCTCCCTGCCCTCTTCACCAATGACGATGAGCTTGCGCGGGAGATGGATGCAGCGGGCAGCGAGGTCGATGACCCCTCCTGGCGCCTGCCGCTCTGGGACGGCTATGCCGAGATGCTGAAGTCGGACGTCGCCGACATCAACAACGCGGGCGAAGGCGGCTTTGCAGGGGCGATCACCGCCGCGCTGTTCCTGAAGCGCTTCGCGCCGGAACAGGCGAAGTGGATCCACCTCGATACGTTCGCCTGGCGGCCATCGCCGCGGCCCGGCCGGCCGAAGGGCGGCGAAGCGTTGGGACTCCGGGCGGTTTTCCACCTCTTGCACCAACGTTATAGTAAAACAGTATAGAAATGATCCTGTAGAGTGAGGCCGTTACGCAACCGGATTGGCCATTGTGCGTTACGGGGGGCATGGATGCCGCCTCTGCACAGGATCAGACCGCTGAGCTGAACCGCCCAGGTTTGAAGCCACTTACCCAATGGATGCGTACGCTGGTCGATTATGTGCGATCCGGCAGGCCCGACCTTACCAACCGTCAAATGGCCCTGATGATGACCGTGTACATCATGTCGGGGCCGCATACGGTGCGGGGACTCGCCGAAGCCCTGCACGTGTCGAAGCCGGTCATCACCCGCGCGCTGAACAAGTTGTCGGCGCTCGGTTACCTGCGGCGAGAGCGCGATGCAGCCGATCGGCGCAATATTTTCATCACCCGGACCCCCAAGGGGGCGGAATTCCTTGACGCCTTTCACCATTTCATCGCAGGAACCGGCCGCGATGAACGCCATGATTACTCCTCCGCGGAACACACCGCCTGAACGCATCCGGTTCAAACTGGACGGCCGCTCTGTGAAGCTCGACAGCCGCGTCCATGCCGCGCGTGGCGACCTGGCGGACCTGTCGCTGGCAGGCGTCCTGTTTTCAGCGCATTATGCACGCGCGGTGGAGCTGACCTGCGTTGCGGCGGGTACGCCGTTGCTGTCTTCCCCCGCGATCACCGCCACGGCCGTCAGCGAATTGCTGCGGGGCGAAAGCTTCCATGCGCTTGACGTGACGACCGACTGGGCATGGGGCTTTTGCGGCCATGACGGTTATGTCGGCTATGTCCGGCGCGAGGCGCTGGACGTCCATGAGGAAACGAACCACCGGGTTTTCGCCGGCACGGCCCCCTTGTTCAGCGCGCCCGACATCAAATCGTCGGTGCGGGATTACTGGCCGGGCGGCGCACTGTTTACCGGCGAAGCGCAGGGCAGCTTCATTGCCTGCGCCGAGGGCTATGTGCATGAACGGCATGCGGTGCACACCGACGCGCTGGAGAGCGATTGGGTCGCTGTGGCGTTGCGCTACCTCGGCCAGCCTTATGTCTGGGGTGGACGGGGTCATCGGGGCATCGATTGTTCGGGCCTGGTGCAGGTGGCGCTCGGCCAATGCGGGATCAAGGCGCCGCGCGACACCGACCTGCAGCGCGAAGGCATCGGCAATGCCCTGGCCTCCGACGAGCCGCTGCAGCGGGGCGACTTCGTCTTCTTTCCCGGCCATGTCGGCATCATGACCGATGGCGACAATATATTGCATGCGAACGCCCATTGGATGGCGGTGGTCATCGAACCCCTGGCCGATGTCGTAGCCCGGCTGGCGAGCGACCATGCGGAGCCCATCATTTCGCGGCGGAGGATCGGCGCGTGACCCACAAGATATTCATCGATGGCGGCGTCGGCACGACGGGCCTTGAGATTGGCGAGCGGCTGGCGGGACGGCCCGAACTGTCCTTCATCACGCTAGACGAAGACAAGCGGAAGGATGCGGGCGCGCGGCGGGAGGCGCTGAACGCTGCCGACATCGTCATCCTGTGCCTGCCTGACGATGCCGCGCGGGAGGCCGTGGCGCTGATCGACAATGATCGGACGCGGGTGATCGACGCATCCACCGCGCACCGGGTGGCGGAAGGCTGGACCTATGGCTTCGCCGAGCTGGAGCCTGGTCATCGGGAAAAGCTCGCCAATGCGCGCTTCGTATCCAATCCGGGCTGCTGGCCGACCGGATTTCTGGCGCTGGTGCGGCCGCTGGTGCTGGCTGGCCTGCTGCCTGCGGACTGGCCTGTCACCGTGTCCGGCGCGTCGGGCTACTCGGGCGGCGGCAAGTCGATGATCGCCGAGTTCGAGGGCGCAGATGGCGCGCCGAGCGCTTTCCGGCCCTATGGGCTCAGCCTGACGCACAAGCATATTCCAGAGATGCAGCGTTATTCAGGGCTGGCGCATCCCCCGATCTTTGCGCCTGCAGTGGCCAATGCCTATCGCGGTATGATCGTCGAAGTGCCGCTGCAGCTCCGCGCCATGGCGGGTGCGCCCAAGGTTGCCGATGTCCATGCGGCCTTGGCGGAAGCCTATGCCGGATCGCCGGTCGTCAGCGTCGCATCGCTGGAAGACAGCGCTGCAATGGGCCAAGTCGCGCTCGAACATGTCGGCGCGACGGACCGGCTGGCGCTGTTCGTGTTCGGTAATGAGTCGGCTGGCCAGGTGCGGCTGGTGGCGGCGCTCGATAATCTTGGCAAAGGCGCGGCGGGCGCGGCGGTGCAGAACCTCAACATATTGGCTGGGTTGCCGGAGACGGCTGGGCTGCGGCTTTAAAACATCCCAACCGCCGTTCGCTCCGAGCCTGCGGGCTTCGACAAGTTCAGCCCGAACGGAAGTAAGGGTGATTTCAATTCAGGGGCACCTGACTCGCCACCCTCGACTTCGCTCGAAGCGAATGCAGGTGGGTTTATGTGGCCACTTCAGTGAACCGTGCCGAGCGCCGCGTCATGGGTCAGCAGCACGATAAGCCGCTCGATCTGCCGCCAGTGGCAGAAATGGATATAGTTGCCCAGGTCGCGGCTGCGGTCTGCGCGGGCGGCGGCTTCATAGCCTGCATTGTCGCCGAACGCAGCGATCAGTTCCGCCGCATCCTCATAGCTCCGCCGATCCGACAGATATGGCAACTGCATTGATGACCCCCCGATAATTCCCGGACCCCGATAGGATCCAGGGTTCAAGCCTCGTGCCATTTCCATGCTTTAACGCACAGCCGCAGCTTTCGAGGGTGAATGATGCATTAGCCAAGTCCCGATGCGGCACAGATGTCCAAAGGCGGGACTGCGCGCGTCCCGGAATGACGCAGGCGGGAAAGCCACTGGCATTGCCGCACCTGTCGTGGCAAGGGCTCGCACGATGACCAACGGCAAGAAGAATCCGACCGGCGCGGGCGCCATCATCGCCCTTCTCATCCTGGCGGGCGCGATCCTGGGCGGCATGCTGGGCCAGCCGAGTGCAGGGCTGCTGGGCGGCGCGGCGCTCGGCGGCGTGATCGCGCTGCTGCTCTGGCTGCGCGAACGGGGGCATTAGCGCGCCTTGCCGCGCGGTTCATCGCAGCATAGACAGGGCGGCATGAAGAAGCATCTGATCGCCATCACCCTCATCATCCTGGTCCTGGTCGCGGGCGTGATTTTCTATTTCGCGCAAGGGGATAAGGCGCAGCTGGCGGTAGGCGCGGACACGGGCAAGGAGCCCGTCTTCACCGCACCACGCAGCGAACTGATCCCGACCATGAATGTCGCCGACGTGAAAGGCTGGGCAGCCGGTGAGAAGCCGGTGGCGGCGAAGGGGCTGAGCGTTGCCCGCTTTGCCGAGGGGCTTTCCCATCCCCGATCGCTGCTGGCGCTGCCCAATGGCGACATATTGGTGGCCGAGACGAACAGCCCACCCCGGCCGAGCGGCGGGATCGTCAACCGGATCATGACCCACCTGATGGACAAGGCGGGCGCAGGCGTGCCTTCGGCCAACCGGATCACGCTGCTGCGCGACGCCGATGGCGATGGACGAGCCGAAGTGAAGACGGCGTTTCTGACGGGGCTCCATTCGCCCTATGGCATGGCGCTGGTCGGCGACACGCTCTACATCGCGAATACCGACGCGCTGATGGCTTTCCCCTACAAGGCGGGCGAAACGCGGATCACCGCCAAGGGCCGCAAGATCCTGAACCTGCCCGCCAACGCGCCGAACATGCACTGGACCAAGAGCCTGGCGGCGAGCCCCGAGGGGCTGCTCTATGTCGGCGTGGGCTCCAACAGCAATATCGGCGAAAATGGCCTGGACGGTGAGGCCAATCGCGCCGCCGTGCTGGAGGTCAATCCGAAAACCGGCGGCTATCGCATCTATGCTTCGGGACTGCGCAATCCGGTGGGGCTAGCGTTCGAGCCGAAGAGCGGCGCACTGTGGGGCGTCGTCAATGAGCGCGACATGCTGGGCGGCGACCTGGTGCCCGACTATCTGACGCGGGTGGAGTTCGGGGCCTTCTATGGCTGGCCGTGGAATTATTGGGGCGGTTATGAGGATCGCCGCGTCCAGCCGCAGCGGCCGGAAGTGCGCGAATATACCAAGCGGCCCGACTATGCGCTGGGCAATCATGTGGCGCCGCTGGGGCTGGCCTTCGCCGACAAGGTGAAGATCGGCGGCACGTTGGCGAACGGCGCCTTTGTGGGGCTGCACGGCAGCTGGAACCGCAAGCCTGCGGCGGGTTACAAGGTCGTGTTCGTGCCCTTCGCCGCCAATGGCGAAGTGGGCAAGGCAAAGCCGGTCGATGTGCTGAGCGGCTTCCTGAACGCCGATGGCGATGCGCATGGGCGGCCGGTCGACGTCGCCGCAGACGCCAAGGGTGCGCTGCTGGTCAGCGACGATGTGGGCAATGTGATCTGGCGGGTGACCGGCGCGCGGTAATTAGCGACCAGCGATCAGACGGAGATGCCGTTGCGGCCCGCCAATTCGACAACATATTGCCAGGCGACGCGACCCGAACGGCTGCCGCGCTGGGTCGCCCATTGGATCGCCTCCAGCGGGTCGAAGCTGAGGCCGAGGCTCGCTGCATAGCCGCTCACGATTTCGACATAAGCCTGCTGATCGATCGCGTGGAAGCCAAGGCTGAGGCCGAAGCGGTCGGACAGCGCCATCTTGTCGTCGATCACGTCACGCGGATTGACGGGGTCGTCCTGCTCCGACAGGTGACGCGGAACGATGTGGCGGCGATTGGACGTCACATAGAGGCGGACGTTGGCGGGGCGCGCAGCGGTGCCGCCCTGCAGCAGCGAGCGTAGCGCGCGAGCGTCGCCCACGCCGCTTTCATCGAAGCCCAGGTCATCGAGGAAAAGGATGAAGGGCCGCGGCGTCGAGCGCAGGAGGGAGAAGAGCCGCGGCAGGCTGGCCAACTCATCGATCGCGCATTGCAGCAGGGCAATATCGGCGCCCTCGCGCTGGAGCCGGTCGATCACAGCAGCTACCACTGCCGACTTGCCGGTTCCCCGGGCGCCCCACAGCAGCGCGTCATGCGCGGCGTGGCCAGCAGCATGGCGGCGGGTGTTTTCCAGCAGCGTCGCCTTCTGCGCGTCGATGCCGGCCAGCAGTTCATAATTTACCGGATCGAATGCCTCGACCGCCTGTATCGCCGTGCCGTCCCAGACATAGGCGGGCGCAGCGGCAAGGTCAGCGGAAGGGGCGAGCGGCGGCGCAATCCGTTCGAGCGCTTCAGCGATGCGGCTCAAGACATTGTCGTTCATGCGCCGGGCTTAGCCCCCCTGCCCCACCTCGGCAAGCTGCCCGGCCCTGTCATTCTTCTGTAGTAATGGACTTTTACTCTCCGGCGGCAAAGCATATACCGCTGGGGCCGTGACCATCCCAAATCCTGTCTTTTCAACCCGGATCTGCCCTTATGGCGCAGAGGCGCTACGTGAGGCCGCACTGCTGATCCGCGCGGGCGAGCCGGTCGCCGTACCGACCGAAACCGTCTATGGCCTCGCGGCCGACGCCACGGATTCCAGCGCGGTCGCGGCCATCTACAGCGCCAAGGGACGGCCCAGCTTCAATCCGCTGATCGTTCATGTGTCCGACAAGGACATGGCCGAGCGGTTGGCGGTATTTTCGCCCGTTGCCGACAAACTGGCCGCGCGTTTCTGGCCGGGCGCACTGACGATGGTCCTGCCCGTGCGGGAAAGGAGCGGCCTGTCGCCGCTGGTAATGGCGGGTTTGCCCACGGTCGCCATACGGCTGCCCGCCCACCCTGCCATGCGGGCGCTGATCCGGGAGAGCGGACGGCCGCTTGCCGCACCGTCAGCCAATCGCAGCGGGGCGATCAGCCCGACGCGGGCGGAACATGTGCTGGCCAGCTTGAACGGCAAGGTGCGGCTGATCCTGGACGAGGGACCGACCAGCGAAGGGCTGGAATCAACCATCGCTGCGCCCGAGGACGACCGCATCCGGCTGCTGCGGCCAGGGCCGGTGACGGCGGCGATGCTGGAGCAGGCGACGGGCTTGCCGGTGATTACCGCGATGGCCGACGCGAAGATCGAAGCGCCGGGGCAACTGGAAAGCCATTATGCGCCGTCCAAGCCGGTGCGGCTGAACGCGTTGCGGGCGGAGAAGGATGAATATCTGATCGGCTTTGGGTTGATGCCCTGCAATATGAATTTGAGTCCCGACGCCGACGTGCAGGAAGCGGCGGCGAATTTATTCGCAGCGCTGCACATCGCTGACGCGAGCGCGGCTTCGCATATCGCAGTTGCGCCGATACCCGATGTGGGGATCGGGATTGCGATCAATGATCGATTGCGCCGGGCCGCGGCTTAGCGACTGGCCGACCGCTGCCGGGCCACTTCAGTCGCAATCCTCATAGCCAGCCCGGCGGCATTCGCGGCGGCGTTGTTGTTCGGCTTTCTTGCGTTCCCGGCCTTCTCGGGCCTCCTGCTCACGCATGCGACGGCCATAATTGCGGTCGGCCTCGTCCTGACTGGTGGTGGCCCAATCGGCGGCCTGCGCTCCGGCGCGAACCGGCATGGTCGCCACGTCGAGGGCGGTCTTTGCTATACAACCGGGAAGCATGATCATTGCCCCCGTCGCGGCCAATATCGCGAAAATACGCATGGAAAGTCCCCTGTGCTGTCCTGTCGGCATGGCATAGGCAAGATTAACCTCGGCCTAAGCAGCGGCAGCTATGCGACGTTCAGTTTCGCTCCTTTGCAGAAGCCCTGCATGGGCCCTTCGAAAGGCTCGAGGTGAACGGAGGCAGGCGCGCAAATGCCTTAGCTTTCGATCCGCTCCGCAAAGCCCTTGCGCAGTTTGGCGAGCTTGGGTGGGATGACCGCCATGCAATAGGGATTCCGATCCCCAACCCGCTCCCAATATTTCTGGTGATAGTCCTCGGCCGGATACCAGGGCGCGTCGGGTTCGATCGTTGTGACGATCGGGTTGCCATGATCCGCCTGCGCGCGGGCGATGGCGGTTTGCGCCTCCGCCTCCTGCTCCGGCGAATGAGGGAAGATGGCGGAACGATATTGGGTGCCGACATCATTACCCTGCCGGTTGAGCGTCGTCGGGTCATGCGTCGCGAAAAAGATGTCGAGCAGATCGCCGTAGGAGATCACTTGCGGATCATAAGCGATGCGGATCGCTTCGGCGTGACCAGTGGCGCCCGAACACACCTGTTCATAGGTCGGATCGGGCAATTGCCCGCCGATATAGCCGCTTTCGACCGACTGGACGCCTTTCAGATTTTGATAGACTGCTTCGGTACACCAGAAGCAGCCGCCTGCCAGCGTCGCGATCTCTTCGGCCATGTGCCTGTTCCTTATCCTGTCGGGGGCCAAGAGATAGGAGCGATCAGGCGGCCGTTCCAGTCTGCCCTTGATTGCTTTCCGCCTTGGCGCGCTCTTCGGCGACCAGTTCCTTGCGCGACAGCTTGCCGACAAGGGTTTTGGGCAGGTTCAGGCGAACCTCCAGGGCGCAGACTTTTTCATGCTTGCCAAGTTGCGGATTGAGCCACGCCTTCAGTCCTTCGCCGTCGATCTCGGCCCCCTCCTGGAGCGTAACGAAAGCCTTGGGGCATTCGCCGCGGTAGGCGTCCGGGATGCCGATGACGAGCGCTTCCTTGACGGCGGGGTGGTGGTAGAGAACCTCCTCCACCTGGCTCGGAAACACCTTGAAGCCGCCGACCGCGATCATGTCCTTCAAACGATCGACGATCTTCACATAGCCATCTTCGTCGATCAGGCCGACATCGCCCGTGCGCAGCCAGCCGTCGATGAACACTTCCTTGTCGGCGTCGGGCCGTTGCCAATAGCCCTTCATGATCTGCGGCCCTGCAAAGACCAGTTCGCCGGGCTCTCCGGGCGGAGGTGGGCGGGTCGGGTCTTCGCGATCGACCAGCTTCACATGCGTGCCGGGAATGGGCTGGCCCACCGTACCGGGCTTGTTCAATCCCTCATAGGGGTTGGAACACACCACCGGGCTACTTTCGGTGAGGCCATAGCCTTCGCACAGCTTGGCTCCGGTTGCGGCCTCGAACCGCTGTTTCAGTTCCAGCGGCAGGGGCGCACCGCCCGAAATGCAGAGGCGCAGGGATGAGAAGTCGATATTGGGCGTCGCCGGATGATCAAGCAGCGCCTGATACATGGTCGGCACGCCCGGCATGGAGCTGGGCTTGGTCCGCTGGATGGCGGCCAGCACCTGGACGGCCTCGAAGCGGGGCAGCATCACCATCTCCCCGCCGCTCAGAACGGTCCGATTGAGAACGCAGGTGTTGGCGAAGACGTGGAAGAAGGGCAGCACCGCGATGATGCGGTCGGCGGCTTCGGGATGCGGATCGATCAGACGGACCTGCCGGGCATTGGCGGTCAGGTTCTGATGCGTGAGCATCGCGCCCTTGGGACGGCCGGTGGTGCCGCCGGTATATTGCAACAGCGCGACGTCATCGACAGGGTCGATCGTGACCGGCGCGGGGTCATCGCCATGGCGTAACAGGTCGGCATAGTTGCTGATGCGGGTGTCATGCGGCAACGGCGCGGTTTCGCTGCGCTTGAAGATGCGGAAAAGGACCGACTTGGCTGGCGGCAGCGCTTCGGCGACGCAGCCGACGATCAACCGTTCGAGGCTGCTATTATCCAGCACCTCCAGCGCGGTCGGGAGTAGCGCCTTGGCGGAGAGCGTGAACAGGATCTTCGTCCCGCTATCCTCGACCTGATGTTCCAGTTCGGCGGCGGTGTAGAGTGGCGAGAAGTTGACGACCGTCGCCCCGGCCATCATCGCTCCGTAATAGGCGGCGACATAATGGGGGACGTTGGGAAGATAGAGGCCGACGCGATCGCCCTTTTGCACGCCCATATCCTGCAGGCCCTTCGCGACCCGGCGGATGATGTTGAGCATGTCGCCATAGCTGGTCTTGCGGCCGAGGAAGTCGATCATCACCGCGTCGGGCTTTGCCGTCGCGCTATTCACGACCATGTCCACCATCGACATGGGAGGAAAGGACTGATCCCAGGGCGCGGGATGATTATAGCGGTCCTGCCAGACCTTCTCGCTGCTCTCCATTGCTGAAGGTGTAAGTGAGGCGCCTGCTTTACGCAAGCGTAAAGCAGGGCTGGCGGGCGGCTGCTATGATGACGACGTCATCCTGACCTCGGGAGTGCAGGCCCCTGACCCCCGTTCGTTTCGAAGGTAATGATACACCTCGAGGATCCGTCCGCTCCAGGTGAACGGACGGACCTAGACGATCAAACCTGGCCTTGATTGTCGCTGAACGGATCGAGGATCTTCGCAGCGCCGGAGATCAATTCAGCCTCGCTCTTGAGCGCTTCCTCAGCGCGGCGGGCGGCGTCCTGACGTTCGCGGCGCAGTTCTTCGATCAGCGCTTCACGGTCGCCGTCCAGACGGGAATCTGTAGGCGCTTCGATACCCGCCTTCTTCGCCGCCTTCGACACCAGCGCATCCAGTTCACGCTGCGAACAGAGGCCGAGCGTCACCGGATCCTTGGGCACGATGTTGGAGATATTCCAGTGGGTGCGATCACGGATAGCGGCGATGGTCGTGCGGGTGGTGCCGATGAGCTTGCCGATCGCGCCGTCGGACACTTCCGGATGATTGCGCAGGATCCAGGCGATGCCATCGGGCTTATCCTGACGCTTGGAAACCGGCGTGTAGCGCGGACCCTTGGTGCGGCGGACAGGCTCAGGGCCCTTCAGCATCTTGAGGCGGTAATCCGGGTTCGCCTCGCCCTTGTGGATTTCGTCCATGGTGATTTCATGCGCACGAACGGGATCTCGGCCGGTATATTTAGTCCCGGCGGTATCGTCGGCGATCGCCTGCACTTCCAGGATATGCAGCCCGCAAAATTCCGCGATCTGGTCAAAGCTCAGTGCGGTATTATCGACCAGCCAGCTGGCTGTCGCATGGGGCATGAGAGGCTGGGACACGGGTATTCTCCGGCACTAAAAATGACAAGGGCCGCCCAAGCAGGGCGGCCACGCCCGATCCGAGATAGTGCATGAAGCCCCGTGGAGCAAGGAAAAGCGTCAGGCCGCACTGTCCATGACGGCGGAATCGATGCAATGGAGGCCGGTCAGGAATTCTTCGGCGCTGCGTTCCCAGCTGAAGCTGCGGCCATGCTGCGCGCAGGCGTCGCGGCTGCACCGTAGCGCAGCAGCGATCGCATCGTCCAGGCGGTCCGACAATGCGCCGCACTCGGGCGTCACGATATCGACCGGGCCGGTCACCGGGTAGGCTGCGACTGGCGTGCCGCAAGCCAGCGCCTCTATCATCACCAGGCCGAATGTGTCGGTGCGGCTGGGGAAGACGAACACGTCCGCGCCCGCATAGGCGCCCGCCAGTTCCTCACCGAACAGGGCGCCCATGAAATGCGCGTTCGGATAGGCCCGCTGCAGCTCCGCGCGTGCGGGGCCGTCCCCTACGACGATCTTGCTGCCGGGATGATCGGCGGCCAGGAAGGCTTCGAGGTTTTTCTCCACCGCCACCCTGCCGACATAGAGCTGGATGGGCCGGGCCAAACCGGCAAACAGCGCCGGCGGCTTCGCATCGGGCGTGAAGGCGGCGAGGTCCACGCCCCTGCCCCATGGGCGCACCTGCGACAGTCCATGGGCGCGAAGCTGCCGCCGGACGGATTGCGTCGAAACCAACACCGCCTGCGCGGGACCGTGGAACCAGCGGATATAGGACCAGAACCAGCTCGCGGGCAGGCCGGTACGGCGGGCGATATAATCGGGGAAATGCGTGTGATAGGCGGTGGTGAACGGCACTCCGCTACGCAGGCACCAGCGCCGGGCGGCGAGGCATAGCGGCCCCTCGGTCGCGAGGTGGACGGCATCGGGCTGAAAAGCTGCGATCGCTTGACCGATCACGCCAGAGCGAACGAAGGCCAGGTGGATTTCCGGATAGGTCGGGCACGGAACCGAGCCGTAAAGATCGGGCGAGAGCACCGTGACGGCGTGCCCCCTTCCCTCCAACTGCGCCTGGATCGTCTGAAGCGTCCTCACCACCCCATTGATCTGTGGCGACCAGGCGTCAGTGACGATGACGATGCGCATCAGGCGGCCAGCCGAGCTTGCGCGGCGGAAGCGCGCGCGGCAACCTCATCCGCCCAATGCAGCACTTCCATCCGGCCGTCGAAATGCTCGACCAGCGCGGTGCAGCCTTCGACCCAATCGCCGTCATTATAATATTGCACGCCGCCAATCTCGCGCATTTCGGCATTGTGGATATGGCCGCAGACGACCCCATCGACGCCGCGCGCGGCGGCCTGATGCGCAACCACTTCCTCGAAGCGGGAAATGAATTCGACCGCGTTCTTGACCTTGTGCTTGGCCATCTTGCTGAGCGACCAATAGGGCAGGCCCATGCGCTGCCGCACGGCATTCACCACGACGTTGAGGCGCATCAATAGGCTGTAGGCAGCGTCACCCACGAAGGCGAGCCAGCGATGGGCCAGCATGATGGTATCGAACTCGTCCCCATGCAGGACGAGCAGCTTGCGGCCATCGGCGGTCTCATGGACAGCCCTGCGCCGGATTTCCACACCGCCGAAGCTGAGACCGGTGAACTGTCGGAACATCTCGTCATGATTGCCGGGGATATAGACGACGCGGGTGCCGCGCTTGGCGCGCTTCATGACACGCCAGACGACGTCATTATGCGCGGCGGGCCAGTAGAAGCGCCTCTTTAGCCGCCAGCCGTCGATAATGTCACCGACCAGATACATGGTCTCGCTATCGACACTGTCGAGGAAATCGATGAGCAGCTTGGCATTGCACCCGCGCGTGCCGAGGTGAATGTCCGATATCCAGATGGTGCGATAGCGGCGGCGCTTGCCCGTTCGTTCCAGCGTCTCGACGCGATCGATGACGCCTTCTTCCATGTCGGCCAAGAAGGGCAAGCGCGTAATGGCATTCATGATGCGATCCCTGGAGCTATTGTCCTCGGGACCGAATCCTTAGCGTCGCAATGTTACAACTCCGCAAGGATTGTGACGGAAATGCTACTTGCAGGCAGGATCGACAGTCAGCACGATCTTCCCGAAATGCTCTCCCGCGTCCATCCGGGCATGCGCTTGTGCCGCCTCGGTCAAAGCGAAGCGCTGGTCCATCGCGGGCCGCAATTTGCCTTCCTCGACAAAGCGCCAGACCTCTCTCGCCAGTTCGTCGGCTACCAGGCTCTTGAAGGCGGACGAGCGCGGCCGCAGCGTCGAACCGGTCAGCGTGAGTCGCCTCGTCATGACCGCGGGCAGAAATATGCTGGCCTTCGCTCCCCCCAGCACCGCAATGGAGACATGGCGGCCATCTTCGGCCAGGCACTGGAGATTTCGCGGCACATAGTCGCCACCAACCATGTCCAGCACCGCCTGCACGCCCTGGCCCCCAGTGATGCGGTTCACTTCCTCGACAAAGTCTTGGTCGCGGTAGTTGATGGCATGATGAGCGCCCCAGACTTTCGCCTGTTCGCATTTCGCATCGCTGCCGCAGGTGACGATGATGTTTATGTCGAACAGGCGGCAGAGCGAAATCGCCATGGTGCCGATGCCGCTCGTTCCGCCATGGACCAGCACGGTATCGCCACCGACGACATAAGCGCGCTCGAACAAATTGGTCCAAACGGTGAAGAGCGTCTCGGGTAGTGCAGCAGCTTCGACAATGTCATAGCCGTCCGGAACCGGCAGGCACTGGCCCGCGGGCGCCACCGCATATTCCGCATAGCCGCCACCGGGCAGCAGAGCGCAAACACGCTGCCCAACCAGCCGCTCCGCACTGCCGCCCGCCGCGACGATCGTACCCGAGACTTCCAATCCGGGTATGTCCGACGCACCGGGAGGCGGCGGATATTTGCCCTGCCGCTGCATCACGTCGGGCCGATTCACGCCAGCAGCCGCAACACGGATCAGCACTTCATCTGCTGCTGGGACGGGAACGGAACGGCGCTCGGGCACCAGCGCCTCGGGACCGCCGGGAACAGGAATGGCGATTGCCGTCATCTCATCGGGCAACGCGTTCTCAAGCGCCATGATGACCGTCCCCCAGCAGCGATGTTGCACCGCACCCAAATTCGACGAGCGGCTCAAGGGCCTTATTGACAGACCAGCCCCGGCGGTCAACATTGGCATGCATGGACATGGACGACGATCTGCCTCGCAAGATTGATAATCCGCTGGCCCAACTGCTTCGACAGGATTTGGGTCCGCTGTCCGTTGCCGATTTGGAGGAGCGCATCAGAGCGCTGGAGGGCGAAATAGCCCGAACTCGATCAAAAATTGAAAGCGCCGTTAACCACAAAGCAAGTGCCGAGGCGTTATTCAAGCGATGAACCCGCGCCCCGCCCCTTGCTGCCCTGACAGGGGCTTCACCGGGCACGGGCAGTCTGGCAATTCCGGCGGTCAGGGAAGCCTCCTTGATCTGCCGTCGAGCAATGCCGACATATGGTTCAAGTCAGCCCCTCTTTGGGGCCAGGAGTAGAACAGACATGCCATCTTTCGCACCCGCCCTTGAAACCACCCTGCACAACGCGCTGACCCATGCGTCGGAGCGCCGTCACGAATATGCGACGCTGGAGCATCTGCTCCTCGCGCTGATCGATGATGAGCATGCATCGAAGGTGATGCAGGCGTGCGGCGTGGAGCTGGGCGAGTTGGGCGACGCCGTCACCCAATATCTCGACAGCGAACTCGACAGTTTGAAGGTGGACGGCTCCAGCGACCCGTCCCCTACCAGCGGCTTCCAACGCGTTGTTCAGCGCGCCATCCTGCACGTCCAATCTTCGGGCAAGGATGAGGTTACGGGAGCCAATGTCCTCGTGGCGCTTTTCTCTGAGCGTGAGAGCTATGCCGTCTATTTCCTCCAACAGCAGGATATGAGCCGCCTCGATGCGGTCAGCTATATCAGCCATGGTGTCGGCAAGGGCACCGCGGCGCCCGAAACCCGCGAGACCAAGGGCGCGCAGGAAGAGGAAAAGAAGGTGCAGGACGGCAAGGGCAAGAAGGACAGTGCCTTGGAGCAGTTCACCGTCAACCTCAATGAGAAGGCGGCGCGGGGCAAGGTTGACCCGCTGATTGGCCGCGCGGCCGAAGTCGACCGGACCATCCAGATCCTGTGCCGGCGGTCCAAGAACAACCCGCTTTACGTGGGCGATCCGGGCGTGGGCAAGACCGCGATCGCGGAGGGCCTGGCGCGCAAGATCGTCGAGGGCGAAGTGCCAGACGTCTTGAAGGAAGCGGTTATCTACTCGCTCGACATGGGCGCGCTGCTCGCTGGCACCCGCTATCGCGGCGACTTTGAAGAACGCTTGAAGGCGGTCGTCACCGAACTGGAGAAGATGCCGCACGCGGTTCTCTTCATCGACGAGATTCACACAGTGATCGGCGCGGGCGCAACCAGCGGCGGCGCGATGGACGCGTCAAACTTGCTCAAGCCCGCTCTGTCGGGCGGCACGATCCGCTGCATCGGCTCCACCACCTACAAGGAGTTCCGCAACCATTTCGAGAAGGACCGCGCCCTGCTGCGCCGGTTCCAGAAGATCGACGTCAATGAACCCACGATCGAGGATACGATCAAGATCCTCGCCGGGCTGCGCAGCGCCTTTGAGGAGCATCATAACGTCCGGTACACGCCCGACGCGATAAAGGCGGCTGTGGAACTGTCAGCGCGCTACATCAACGATCGCAAGCTGCCCGATAAGGCCATCGACGTGATCGACGAAGTCGGCGCAATGCAGATGCTGGTCGTGCCCAGCAAGCGGAAGAAGACGATCACCCCGCGCGAGATAGAGCAGGTCATCGCGACGATGGCCCGCATTCCCCCCAAGACCGTTTCGGCTGACGACAAGTCGGTGCTGGAAACGCTCGACACAGACCTGAAGCGCGTCGTCTTCGGCCAGAACCGGGCTATCGAGGTGCTGTCTTCCGCGATCAAGCTGTCGCGGGCCGGGCTGCGCGATCCGGAAAAGCCGATCGGCAGCTATCTCTTCTCCGGCCCTACCGGCGTCGGCAAGACGGAGGTCGCTCGCCAGCTCGCCAATCTGCTCGGCATTCCGCTCCAGCGGTTCGACATGTCGGAATATATGGAGCGCCATTCGGTCAGCCGCCTGATCGGCGCGCCTCCGGGCTATGTCGGCTATGACCAGGGCGGCCTGCTGACCGACGCGGTCGATCAGCAGCCGCACAGCGTGCTGCTGTTGGACGAGATCGAGAAGGCACATCCTGACCTGTTCAACATCCTGTTGCAGGTGATGGATAATGGCCGCCTGACCGATCATCACGGCAAGACGGTGGATTTCCGCAACACCATCCTCATCATGACCACCAACGCCGGTGCGTCGGACATGGCGAAGGAAAGCATCGGCTTTGGCGAACTGACACGCGACGATGTGCAGGAGGATGCGGTGAAGAAACTCTTCACCCCGGAATTCCGCAACCGTCTCGATGCGATCGTGCCGTTCGGCTATCTGCCACCGGAAATCGTGGCGCGGGTCATCGACAAGTTCGTGCTGCAGCTCGAACTGCAACTGGCCGACCGCGACGTCCACATCACGCTGGACGACGAAGCGAAGGCATGGCTCACCAAACGTGGCTATGACAAGCTCTACGGCGCCCGCCCGATGGGTCGTTTGATGCAGGAGAAGATCAAGCAACCGCTGGCCGAGGAACTGCTGTTTGGCAAGCTGGTCCATGGCGGGGAGGTCCATGTCCGGCTGAAGGACGACGCCCTCGCATTCGAAATCAGCCCCGCCGCCCCCAAAAAGGGCAAGAAAGGTGGCAAGGCCAAGCCAGCAGAATCGGCAAAGTAATCTGAACTGACGAAGATGGATAAGGGCGGCTCAATTAGGCCGCCCTTTTTTATGCGAGCAGACCACTGAACAGCAGTCACCCTGGCCTCCATCCAGCGCCTTAAACGAAACGCCGAGCAAGCGATCCGCCCCCTCTGGACGTCCGCGCCGCCCGTAAAAATACTGGCAAACTACGGTCAGTTCCCGACGAGGGCGAGACCTGGCCCGTTGCCAGCCTCCCGATCATTGTCCATGCTGGCAGCGATACTACTCGCCGCGGTAAAGGAGCCCCCTCATGCCAGCAGATATCACCTTCTACACAAACCCCATGTCGCGCGGACAGATCGCTCGTTGGATGCTGGAGGAAGTCGGACAGCCCTATGAGACGGTGGTACTGGATTATGGCGACGACGGCATGAAGTCCGCCGACTATATGGCGATTAATCCAATGGGCAAAGTGCCTGCCATCGTTCATGCGGGCAAGGTCGTGACCGAAGCTGCCGCCATCTGCGCCTATCTCGCCGATGCCTTCCCCGCCGCTGGGCTGGCGCCGCCGACCGACAGCCGCTCCGACTATTATCGCTGGCTGTTCTTCGCCGCCGGACCCGTCGAGGCCGCCATCACCAACAAGGCGCTCGGCTTCGTCGTGCCGGAAGGTCGCGATCGGATGGCGGGCTATGGAACATTCGACCATGCCATCGATACGCTGGAGCATGCGGTCTCAGTGCCAGCCTGGATATGCGGCAATCAGTTCACCGCCGCGGACGTCTATGTGGGAGCGCAGGTGGATTGGGGCCTGACCTTTGGCACTCTGCCCACCCGGCCCGCCTTCGAAGGCTATGCAAGCCGCCTTCGGGAGCGGCCCGCTTATAAGCGGCAGAAAGAACTGGACGGCGCGCTGATCGCTCAGATGAAAAAGCCCGCATAAAGAAATAGGCCCGGCGGACGATCCACCGGGCCTCTTTTCTAACCGTTCTGCTGCCGCTCTCAGTCGCGATTGCCCATGAAACGCAGCAGGAACAGGAACATGTTGATGAAGTCAAGGTAGAGGTTCAGCGCCCCCATCACCACCGACTTGCCAACCATTTCCGTGCCCGCGACATGGACATAGATACTCTTGATCTTCTGCGTGTCATAAGCGGTCAGACCCGCGAACAGCAGCACGCCGATGAAGCTGACCACCATGTCCATCGCGCTGGAGCGCAGGAAGAGATTGATGAGCGAGGCGACAAGCAGCCCAACCACGCCCATGATCAGGAAGGTGCCGAAGCCCGACAGATCCCGCTTCGTCGTATAGCCCCACAAGCTCAGACCAGCGAAAGCCGCCGCCGTTGCGAAGAAGGTCTGCGCGACAGAGGTTCCCGTATAAACCAGCAGGATGGACGAAAGCGACAGCCCCATCACCGCCGCATAGGCCCAATAGAGCGCCTGTGCGGTCACCGTCGATAGCCGCCCAATGCCAAAGCTCAACACCAGGACAAAGGCCAACGGCGCGAACATGATGACATATTTCAGGATGCCGGGGCCTGCCAAGATCTGATAGGCTAGACCACTTGAGGCGAACAACATCGCGACGATGCCGGTCAACAGCACGCCGCTCGCCATATAATTGTAAACCGACAGCATATAGCTGCGCAGACCGGCGTCGAACGCCTCCCCACGCGCTACCGTCGTCCCGCCGAAGCCGGCTACGCCCGAGCGGGGATCAGACCAATTGGCCATGAGATAATCTCCTTCGCCGGCACATGTCCGCCGGTTCGTTCATTATCGGCGCATATCGCCGCCAATTCAAGTGAGAGTGGGCCATAGCCTACCGCTGCTCCTGTCCTATATCTACAGGATGCATCGTCTCTTCGTCGCGATCCGTCCGCCTGCTGACATCCGGGCCAGGCTTTTGTCCTTGATGGGCGGCGTCGCTGGCGCCCGGTGGCAGGATGATGACCAGTTGCACATCACCTTGCGCTTTGTCGGCGGCGCCGACACCCATCAGGCCGACGACTTAGCCGCTGCCCTCGGTACGGTCCGCTTCGCTCCGTTTGCGCTTTCGCTGTCCGGCCTCGGTCAGTTTGAGCGAAAGGGCCGGGTCGATACCCTTTGGGCTGGCGTTGAACCGCGCGACATACTCACCCAGCTCCACCGCAAAATCGACCGCGCCTGCGGCCGCGCCGGTTTTGCAGCGGATGACCGCGCTTATCTGCCGCACATCACGCTGGCCCGCTTCAGCCGGACGGGCGGCGGTCCCACCGACACATTTTTAGCGAGCCACGCCGGACTATCCACTCCGCCTTTTCTGATCGATAAATTCATCCTTTTTGAAAGCCGTTTGACCCAGAGCGGCGCACGCTATGATATTGCGGTTGTGTATCCAGCCGACCTGCCAGCTATTTGAAGACGCAGGTTTGCCCCCTGTTCAGTTCGCCGCCAAGATACCGCAAGCGATCCGGCCACCCGCATTACCCGCAGGGTCGGTCTTGTTGTCGTCGGCCTGAGCGTGGATCACCACCGCGGCACCATCTGCGTCGAGCAATGGATGGGCTCCCGTGCGGAGCGTTCCGCCGGGAATGAGATATTCGATCTGACCTGATCCGTCAGACGATGCCGTCAAATTGGGCATGTCGCCCATATGCATACCCGCCGGGTTATCCTTGCCATGCTGCCGGCCCATTGGGTTCCAGTGCCCGCCCGCGCTGGTGAAATCTGGCGGCGTGCAAGTGCCCGTCATATGGATATGGACCGCGTGAACGCCCGGAGTAAGCCCGGTGGCACGCACGGCGACATGCAAACCAGTGGCCGTTTCCGTCACGGTAGCGTCTCCCCGACGCGATCCATCTGCCGAAAGCAACGGAGCGCTTGAAGACGGCGCAGAGGCCAACCCTGCATTGTTCATGCTTCCATCCCCACTCACGCAAGCGGCAAGAAAAGCGAGGAAGGGGGATGTGAAGACAAGGGCGGGCTTTTTCATGATCATGAGGACTCCGGGCAAAGCATATCTCGCGAACGCGGCAAGACAGCGTTTGTTGCGGATATAGTTCATGTTGCCAAGCGATGTGCGGACCTCCTCACGCGGCGCTCCACTATCGCCTTGCACTCTGAAGCCTTGCGAGAGGCCCTAAAGCCAATGGAAAAGGGGCCGGTCTTTCGACCAGCCCCTCAACCTTGTTCCATGTTCCATCCGCGAGGATGAAAATCTTGCTTACTGACCCGAACCCGGACCGTAAGTGATTTCCACGCGACGGTTCTGCAGTTCGCGTACACCGTCGGCGGTTTCGACGCGGGGGTTCGATTCACCGAACGCCTGGGTCGTGATCACGCCGTCAGGAATACCCTTGGACGAGATGTAAGCCTTGACCGCGTCAGCACGGCGCTGCGACAGGCCGACGTTGTAGGAGGCCGAACCCGAACGGTCCGCATAACCTGCCAGCATGACCTGGGCGCTACCGCAGTTGCTGTAGGCCGAAACCGCGTTGTCCAGAATGGTGGCGGCGTCAGGCGTGATGTCCGACTTGTCCCATTCAAAGAAGACGATGTACGGCCCAGGGCTGCATTCAGCGACCGGCGGAGGCGGCGGCGGAGGCGGCGGGGGCGGCGGGGGCGGCGGGGGAGGCGGCGGCGGAGCAGCCGGTTCACCACCGAAGTTGTAGGTCAGACCCAGCAGCAGGCTGTGCGTACGCAGCTTGGTCTCGACATCACCACCAGCAACGCCAGCAACCGTCGTGAAGGCCGGGACGAGGTTAATGTCGTCCTGGTTGAAGAAGCGGTACTTCAGCGAGACGTCGATGTTGTTGGTCACCGGATAGCGAACGCCCGCCAGGGCCTGCCAAGCGAAACCAGTGTCGCTGTCATTGACGAGGTCGTTAGCCAGCTTGGCGCGCGAGACGCCGACACCGCCACCGACGAAGCCCTGCAGGCCATCGTCCGAACCGAAGTCGAGCAAGCCATTCAGCATGAAGGAGAGAGCCGACGCCGAACCGCCGAAACCGCTCTTGTCCAGATCGACCTTGGCACGCTTATAGCCGGCTTCAGCTTCCAGACGGAAACCGCCAAAGTCATAACCGATGACGGCATCGCCGTCCCAGCCCTTGTGGTAATCCACATCTTCCAGAGTGGTGCTGGCGGTCGGAAGGCCCGTGGTGGGGCTGATGCCGGGGGTGAAGGTGATATCCTGGTCTTCGACAAGCACAACACCGGAATCGATCCCGATGTACCAACTGTCGTCACGCGCCAAGGCCGGAGTGGCCAGGGCGCTGGTCGCAAGAGCAGCCGCGAGGGCAAGCTTCCGCATCTGAATTCCCCTTTCAATAGTGTCACGAAGGACTGCTGAAACCATGTATCGGCTAGAAAGTTTCATGGCAAGTCCACATTTGGCGAAACTGTTGCACAAATACATCATGCCGCAACTCCGCCCCGGCTACGTTAAGCATTTCCGCCTCTCTCCACTGTAAAAGATGGACAGCTATAAGTCATGGTTCGATCAATCCATGACTCCGCATCGCAGCCAGGATGGAACCGATCGCACTCCTCGCTTCGTTGTCCGGAGCCGCTCCGCCTGAAGGGTCAGCGATCGCCCCTTGGCGCGGCCCTGCTACGCGCAAATCGCCGACATAAACCCGTCCTCGCGCACCGGCGCATCCCGCCACGCGTCACCATCATAGAACATGGAATGTTCCCGATCGGCGACCCAGAGCCTCAAGCCCGCGCGCGGCGCGGCAAAGCGCCATCCACCCTCTGTCCAGCAGGCGACGAAGCCATCTTGCCCGGCCCATTCTCCAGTCGCGCTTCCAGCCACGATCCAGCATTGCCCCGGCATCGGCGACGAGGGCGGCGCACCTTCGTCCGCGTTCTCTGCCTGGCCGTGCAGCAGCATGTCGATCCTCGCAAGCGCCTCATTGTGAAAGATTTCCTTCTGCGCCTGCCCGGCAAACAGCTGCGGCAGGCCCCAGCGGGGGGTCGCTTCCATCGTCATGATCAAATTCCTTTCCTGCTTCCGCTATCAAAGCGCCAGATCGATCCGCCCCGGCCGGCCCAGCGCAAAGGATCCGATCTGTCGAATCTCGACCGTCACCATTCCCCCGCCATCCTCAGCGGTCGCCGCCGCATCATATGCCCAGGCTGGCGATGTGGTTTCCACCCGGCGCAGCAGGCTCTCGCCGCTCAGCACGCGTAGCTCGTAGCGCTCGCTTTCCTCGCCAAGCGGCACATCCGCGCCGCTGATCCAGCGCCACCCGTTCCTGCTGCGCCTCGTCCAGCTAAGGTTCCATCCGCCTATGCCATCGGACACGGCGCGCACATGAACGGGCGCCGCGGGAGTCACCGCTTCGCCGCTGACCGTCAGCATGGCTTCAACCGGCTCCGCGTCTCCAATTCCGATTGCGGCCAGCCGCAGCCCGCCGCCAATCTCGCCGCTGCCCTGACCAGCAAAGGGCTCCGCCAGCCGCTCCTCCTCGATCAACAGGAACCGCTCGCCAGCGGCGTGCCCCGCCACCGCCCATTCGGTCCCGCACAGCCCGCGCCGCAGCCTTCAAGCCGGAAGCTCGCCGGGCCGGTCTGCACAGCGCGGGAAAATTGCAGAAGCTCCCGCCCCAAAAGACAAAGATTACGCCCCTGCGCCAACGCCGCTTCATCCGCATCGCCAAGCTCCATGTCAGCGGCCAGCAGGGTCACGTGAAGCGTATTGGTGGTATCGACCAGCGTGCAACTCCCGTCACCCAAAGCCTCATCCGCCTGACCCATCACGGCCCGCGGCGCGGTGAGCCCGGCGGGAGTAGCTTCGCCCGTATCGCTCATCGCAAACAGCGCCGCGCTTCGCCAACCTTCCCCACCGCTCGCGGCCGCAACGATCAATGGCGCAACGGCTGCAGCCTCTCGCAGCGGCGGCAGATCGACGAGCATCAGTGACGTAGCCCCATGCGGCGCGTCCGCCTGCCGCACGATCGCGCCGGACGATGCCCCGGTCGGCAGCACGCCTCCTGCCCCCGGCACCCGGCGCAGCGCTAGCCGCACGGCCATGGCTTCCCATTCCCGCTCCTCGATCCGCCAGCGCCCCGATCTCCCCTCGACCGTCACCAGATCTCCGGCTTCATGACGCAGCGCGTCCCAGCCGCAGCGCAGCGTCATGGCCGCCCGCCCGGCCCAGCCATGGCTCAGCCGCCGCGCCGCCAGCTGCCGGGCGGCATCGCCGGACATGGTGACGGGCAAGTCGATACCCTGTTCCACCCGCCCGGTTCCCGGACGGCTCACGCGCTGCACGCCTGCCTGGTAATCACGCGCAGGATCATAGTGGCGCAGCGAAAGCGACAGCGGCACGGAGTCCGCGCCCTCGCCGGACTGCTCGACAGGATCGACGGATCGCCCGTTCACCCGCCCGCACAGCGCAGCGGCGCTGATTTCAGCAGCCGCTCCCTCGGCGCTCGTGCCCTCGAGCCGCAACCCTTGTTCATCGGCAACGAAGGCCAAGTCCCACGCGTCCACCAGCGGCGCGATCGCATCGCTCACATCCGCACCACCCGCAGCGAAGCCGCTAACCGCTTCGCCAATTACCGCACCGAGCCACCCCCCGCTGAGGTCTGCGGCCACCGTCTCCATCGGCACTGGCCCCTCATCCGCCTCAACCTCGAACGTCAGCGACGGAATACGGTTGCCATAATCGGCAAGCTGCAGGTCCTCAAATACGGCATAGGCGACCCCGCGATGCGCGGGCGTCCGGTCGATCCCCTCCGCCGAAGCAATCAGCGGGTCCGCGATCTGATCTTCGGCCCTAAGATGCAGGCGAAACGCATTGAGCCCCGTCTTGAAATCCCCAGCCGCACCGCGCAGCAGATTGCCGTCGGCCCAGATGCGCCGCACCGCCCGCACCCTGCGCGCCGACAGGGCCACGGCAAAGCTCGCGGAATAGCTGTAGGTGGTGACGCTCGGCCGTCCCTTGCCGCCGCCGCTCTTGTTCTTCTTCTCCTTGAGATCCGTCGCCCAAATGACTGATCCCGCCGCCCGCATCGTCCCGAACAGCTTGGGGATCTGCGCCCCATAGGTCGATGTCTGCAACTGCAAGTCGCTCAGCCGCCGGCCTTCGCGGCCCTTGGGCTTGAACAGCACCGCCTGGTCGATGCTGCCGATCAGGCCGCCTATCGCTCCGCCCAACGGTCCGCCGATCGCCGTGCCCAGCGCCGTCAGCACTAAAGTCGCCATGTCTCCTCCTGTCTCACCCGCCAATGACCGATCACCGGCCAGGGCGATGGCCCCGGCGTTTCGACCACGCGCCCCAGCCCCGCATGAGCATGCACATGCCCACCCGGCACCAGGATCATCAGATGCAATTGCAGCGGTCCCGGCCGCACGAGCGCCAGGTCGCCAGCCCGGCCCTCGGGCACGGCCGACAGCCCCGCCTCACAGAGCCATACGCACGCAAGAGCCCCATCCCCGGACCGCAGCCCATATCCGCGCGGCGCAGTCCCCCGATGCCCCGCCCGCGCCAAGACGATCGCCGCCAGCCCCACGCAATCGACGCCCCGTTCCGTACTGCGCCCATGAAGCCGAAACCGCACCCCCACCAGATCGCGCGCCGCCGCCACGATCCGGTCCGCCATCGTACAGTTCATGCGCCGGGATAGCGCGTCAGCAGGTCCGTTCCCGGCAAATAGGGCTCGCCCCTGAAGTTCACGACATTGGCGAAACGGCTCCGGCACGTCTCCAACTGCCGGTCGCACCCCTCGGTCAGCAGCGCCAGCGTGTCTGCCTCCACTGCAAAGACCGGCGGGTCGGCCAGCGTCAGGACGCCCACGCCATTGTCCACCACCGCCTGCACCGCCCCGGCATTAGGACCCGTCATCCATCGCAGCGTGCCAAAGGCATAGGCCCCCGCCACCAACCCGGAGACGCTCACCTCGACGTTATCGACGCTCCCGACTACCACGGTCTTACGCCGCCCCGCCAGATCGACCCGGCACTGCCGGTCCCCCAGCGCCGCCCGGCAATCCGGCGAAGTCGATGGCGCAACCGCCGCTTTTAGAGCCGCCATTGCCCCCACCAGTTCCGCCGTGAAAGCGCCGCCCTTCTGCGAAACGCTTCCAATCTCCCCCTTCGCCAGCAGCAGCCACATCTCGCCCGGCGCTTCCCACTCCGTCAGCCGCAGTTCCAGCGCCGCACCGTCCCAGCGCCCTGCCATCAGATCGGCCTCATTGATCGCATCCGCCACCAGCGCGCCCTGCAGATCGGCATCGCTCCCATTGGCGGCGATCCCACTCCGGATCGCCGAAGGCATCACGCCCGGCGCAGCACGATAGCGGACATTGCCAATCTCCAGATCGCCGTCATGGCTGGTCAGCCCAATCGTCACCCCATCCCGCCGCTCCAGCCGCCAGCAGAAAGCAAGCGTCGCCAGCGGCTGTTCCAAAGCCTCCCACCCGCTCATTCCCGTATCTCCACCAGCGGCACCGAAGGCGCCTCGCCC
This sequence comes from Sphingobium tyrosinilyticum, assembly GCF_042654265.1. Lineage (NCBI taxonomy): Bacteria > Pseudomonadati > Pseudomonadota > Alphaproteobacteria > Sphingomonadales > Sphingobiaceae > Sphingobium > Sphingobium tyrosinilyticum. The sequence continues at coordinate 531,606 of NZ_JBHSFZ010000064.1, forward strand.
GCCGCGAAGGTCGCGCGATTGATGTCCAGCCGGTCCTCGGCAAAGCGCACCGGCACATCGAAGCGAAAGCCCGCCGTCAGCACCGCGCCCTCCTCCGGTGCCGCGTCAAAGGCGATGACGCCTAGCCCCGCATGGCTCCAGCCATCGGTCAGTTCTACGCCATCCACCGCCACGCGGATGCTCCCCGCCACAGGCCGAGTGATGCGCCGCACCTGCGCTTCCTCACCCTCGCCATAATAGCGCTGCAGCGGAAACTCGGTCCGCACCCCGTCACCAATTCCCAGCCGCTGGTCGAGCGCCCCCGGCACCGCGCCAACCCCGCAGCTGCGATCATCATAGGGATCGGTGAAACGAAAACCCCGCGCTGCCCCCCGTCGCGCGCGGAAGAAAGCGATCAGTGCGCCAATATCCGCCTCGGACCGCACCCCCGGCCCCGCGTCGAAGGACAGCCGCGCATCCGCCCAATCGCTGCTCCGCCGCTCATGCCCGGAAGGGCTCTCCACGATCTGCGTCGAAAAAGCCGGCGCCAGGCTCGCCTCCCGCCCAATGCTGAGCGGAAAGGCTACATCATCAAAGGCTTGCATATTATCGTCCCCCTGAAGTCTGAAGCAGGTGAAGCCATCCCGCGCCACCTGCGGCAGCGCCCAGATGAAAGTCGCCGCCGTCCCGCGCTTCACCGACGCCTCCGCCGCCTCTGCAATCCGCCGCCACTGCCCGACATGCTCCGCCAGCAGGACGAAACCCGAAAAATAATGCTGCTCATCGACCGGATAGCCGAGCCGCGCCGTCGCCAGTTCGACCCCGCGCGCCGTGCGGCTCGGCCGCCCCTCCGTCACCCAGTCATAATCTTCCAGCTGCAGCACATCGAAGGCAGGCGAAGCCCAGCCGACCGGCATGTTCGCCCGCTTGGCCTCTGGCGCCAGCGGATCGAGTACGGTGGGAAGATAGGCCAGCAGATGCGTCACCGCGTCTGGCGCGATCCCCTTCACCCATGCACAAAGCGCCGCCGTCGATGCGGCAAGGACTGCCCCCGCCTGATCCAGCAACGCCTTCTGCGCCCCGTTCAGCACGCCGCGAACATCGGGAACAGACACCGGACTCCCGCCAAAAGCCGCCCGCGCCGCATCATCATAGATGCAGATGCGCCCATCAGCAGGCATCACCCACCACCAGGGCTCGCCCACCTGAAACTTGATCGGAATCCCTGCGCCCAAACCGATGGAAACAAAGGCGCCCGCCACCAGCCGCAAATAGCTCATCGCCCCGTCATGCGCGGGCGACAGCAAGGTCGATGGCGGCTCCCATCCGGTCAGCGCCGGATCGCCATTCTCCGCCCGCTGTTTCCAGTCGTTCCAGCAATGCGCGTCCAGCAGTTCATAGGATAGCGACCAGATCACCCCCAGCCCCAACGCCTTGGAGCGTCGCGCAAAGTCCGCGTGCCAGGCCGCGCAGGGCGTATTCAGCACGCCACCGGCAAGGCTGACGTAAAATCCCCCGCCCAGCGGCTCGAGCCGGAAATAATGGCTCATCCCCACATAATGATTGATGTCGCCGCGATAGCCGAGCGCATGGATCGCCGCGACGATCCGCTCCGGCGTCTGGTTGAAACAATCGTCATAGCCCGTCGCCATCGACAGCCCATGCTCGGGCACCATCACATCCCCGACGCTCAGCACGGACCCCGCCCCGTCGCAGCGCATCCCGGAAAGCTCCGCCCAGCCCTCTACCCCCGCCGCAAAAGGCGTGCTGCCCGCATCATAGCCGGGCGGCGCGAGCGAGATGAACATCCGGTCCACATCGCCCGCCCACACTGGATCGGCCTCGCCCGGCAGCAGGAAGCCGCCACTGATCGCGGAAAAATCCAGCACGATCTGCGCATCTTCCGCCGATCCGCTGGCATAGTTCCACAGCCGCACATACCAGGACCGCGGATTGCCCGCCGCATCGCGCCCCTCGATCGTCAGCGTCGGCCCATGCACTTCATCCAGCCGCTTGATCCCCCCGCTGCGCCAACGGAACCGCAGCACGCAGTCCCGGAAATCCCGCGCCGTTTCATAGGCCAGTAGAGGATGACTCCACTTGTCCTCGGCTTCCCAGATCAGCCCCGCCAGATCGCCCGACCCGTAAAAGACCGCATCGACCCGAAGCGCATCCGCCGCGCTGGTCACGACGCTTGCCATCACCGGCCGGGGAAAATTGACGGTCCAATGCGTCGGGGCAAAGCGCTTCATGAAGCGCTCCTCCTGCCCCCGCCGCGCATCCGCCAGCCAAAAGCCAAGCCCACTCATCCGTTCAGCGCCCCCTTGACCGCCCGCGCTACCTGCCGCGCGCTCCGCGCCAGCAGCCGGGCATTGTCCCATCCCTCGCCGCGTCCCTGCACGGCGATGTTCACGCGCACATCGCGTCCGCCACCGCCGCCATGCGCGACGACCTGTCCGCTGGCCGTAGGCACGAACAGTTCCGGCCCCCGCTCGCCCACGACATAGGCCCGCCCCGGCGCGACCGGCCCACCCGTCGCCCGGCCCGGAAGCCCAAGCGCCGCCCCCGCCAGCGTCAGCAAGGACCCACCCACGCCCCCGACGCTGCCCGCGCCCGATCGCACCGCACCCGCCGCAATCTCTTCCAGCACTGACAGCGCAACCTGCTTCAGCTCCTCAAAGCCGAACCGCCCGCTCCGTACCGCGCGCAACAGCCCCTGCTCGATCCGCCGCCCCGCCCGCTCCGCACCCGAAGCCAGCGGCCCTTCCAACTCCCCCCGCATCGCCTCCACATCGCGCGACAAGCCCTGCGTATCCGCCCGGACCCGCACCACCAGCGTCTCGATTTCCTCGTCCATCCCACCCTCCAGGAATCACAAAAAGCCCCTCCCCTTGAGGGGAGGGGTTGGGGTGGGGTGGGGCAGGCCCCACGCGCCCACCTCAAGCCTCAATCCGGCATCACCGCCCTCAACCGCTCCAACTCCCCCACATCCATCCCCACATCCGGCTCCTCCTCGCCCCGCGCCGCGCGCAGCACCGCCTCCAGTTCAACCGGCGTCGATCGCCAGAACTCATCCGGCCGCCAGCCCAGCAGCCATCCCGCGACGCCAGCCAGCCGCGCCGCCGCTTTGAAAAAGCTCATCGCCCCCCCAAAATCTGTTTGAGAATGCCCCGCAGCACCGGCGACAGCTTCGCCAGCCCCGCCTCGACGATCGCCTCGCCCAACGCCTCACGCGTCAGCCCACCCGGCGGATCGACCAGGCAATGCCAGAACAGCGCCGCAATATCGGACAGCGACAGCTTCCCGTCCGCCGCTCGATCGACCAGCTCGAACAGCGGCCCCGGTTCCTCCTCGGCCGCCACCAGAGCCGCAAAGCTCGGCCGCAACCGCAGCGTCTCGCCGCCCAGTTCCAGCGCAGCCTCGCCCCTCGCGCTATTCACCGCCCCGCTCATTCGGACACCACCGGGCCGGAGCTTTCCAGGCTCAGCGCATAGTTGCGCTCGCCATTATAATCGCCCGCATAGTCGAGCCGCGTCACCAGGAAGCGCCCACGCATCCGCTCGCCGCTCTCGAAACTGAGTTCAAACTGCTCGATCGTGCCCGCAAGCGCATGATTACGGATGCGGACTTCCGCCGCCGACCCGGTGAATATCCCCGCCGCCGACACGCTGACGGAACGCACGCCCGCGCCCGAAAGCAATTCACGCCAGCCGCCTGAATCCTTCGACGTGACGTTCACCGCCTCGCCATTCACCGACAGCTGCGTCGTGCGCATGCCCGCCACCGTCGCATAGGCCACCGGAGCCCCGCCATCGCCTACTTTCAATAGAAACGCACTTCCTTTTTCCACGCCCATGAAGCATTCTCCTGTAAGATAAACCGTGTCAGAATCGGGATTTGGAGAGGTTTGAATGCTTGTTGCAGCTCCCCTCATGTTGATGCTGGCCGCTGCCCCGCAGAGCGGCGACGCAGTCGGCTCAGGCCGCAAGGCTTATTCGGAATGCCTGGCGAAAGAGATCCAGCCCGCGCTGGACAAGAAGGCCACTCTCAGTGACTTCCAATCCACGCTAAAATCCAAGTGCAGCGCGAAGGAAACCGTATTCCGCGCCGCCATCGTCGCCGACGACAAGTCCGGCGGCATGTCGGACAAGGATGCCCAGGCCGACGCCGACGACCAGATCGCCGAATATGTCGACAAGATCACCGGCGAATTCGAGGATTATTCCAAGCCTGGCGGTTAAGGTTCTAACGCGTCCGTCAGCGCCACATCTGTTCCTTTCGAGCGCAGTCGAGAAAAGGCATGCGCAGTTCGCACGACAATGGACGCGTTGAGCGACACGCTCACTCAACCTCCGTTCGCCCTGAGCCTGTCGAAGGGCGTTACGCGCAGCCTTCGACTTTCGAATGAGGCAGGTGACTTATTCGAACAGGCCGAAGGGAGATTAACCCTCGCGCTATTTCAAGACGCCACCACCCGCAGCCGGTAATCCACCATCGCCTGCCACCCATCCTTCTCGCGCGCCTTCATCACCCTCGACCGGATCAGCCGCACGCCAACAATCCGCCATCCTCCCGCGCTCGCATCCACCCCCTGCACCACCGGATCAATCCGCCCAAGCACCGCCGCCAGCCGCTCCGGCGTCTCCCCCGCATCATGCAAGCTGATCGACAGCCGCAACTCGCGTCCCTCCAGTTCCTTCGCGCCCCAGTCGCCAGCGATGCACTCACCCACCACCGCATAGGGCACGCTCGCCCGCACCGGCAGCCCATCAAACAGGCCATTGAGCCCCGCCATCAGTTCAGCATCGCCGCGCAGCGCCGCAACCACCGTAGCCCGCACCACCACTTCCGCGCTCATAGCCCACCCCTCCCCGCCTCCGCAGCCCAAGGTCGTTCATCCAGCGCCGCAGCAACCCGTGCCCGGACAGCCGCACCGCCTCCCCCTCGATCCGCGCCTCTTCAACCCCGGCCGCCAGCATCGCCTCGGCCACAGCCCGCCGCCGCCGTTCCGCCCGCGCCTCGGCGAGCCGCGTCAGCACTGCCACATTCATGTCAGCCGCATCCGCCGCCAGGGCCGCCACAGCGCACCGACCACGGCGGGCGGCGTCGCCACTTCGCTCTCGCGGGCCGAAAAATGCTCCGCCGCCAGCCGCACGATCCCCTGCCGGATCGGCTCGGGCAGCCCATCGGCATCCTCGGCCATCCCGGCCTGATAGCGCACCTTCAGCACGCGCCGCCCATCCAACGGCTGCCCGCGCACCCAGCGATCGCCCGCGGCATCGATATCGATCGCATAAGCATCCGCCGCCAGCGCCACCGCCTCGCCATCCGGCGCAACCGCTTCCACACCCAGGATCGCCGCCACCGGCCGGGCCGACAGCCGCTGCCAGCCCCCATCTGCCAGCACCGTCGCCCGCGCCTCGCCCAGGATCAGCCATTGCCCGACGAACTGCTCGCACAGAGCCGTCGCACTTCGCAGCAACCGCTCCAGCAGCCCATCCTCCCCGCTCCCGCCAATCCGCAGATATTCCTTCAATTCGTCAAGCGACGCCCCAAGCACCCCCGCCTCTTCCCGCACCAGCACCAGCACCATCCACCCTCCCAACAAAAAGGAGGGCGCCCGAAGACGCCCCCAACGCCTTCTCCCGCGAACGGGAGAAGGGTACGAAGCCTTGGCGGCCAAGCCGCCTAGGCGAAGTTGGATGAGGGTTTACGAAGCCGAGAATTTCATCAGCTTGATCGCCTCCGAATTGGCCACCGCGCCGCCAATCCGCTTCACCGCATAGAAATGCACGAACGGCTTGTTGCTGAACGGATCGCGCAGGATGCTCGTCTCGCTGCGTTCGGAAATCACATAGCCCGCCTGGAAATTACCAAAAGCGATCGACAGCGATCCCGCCGCAATATCCGGCATGTCCTCGGCCTCGACCACCGGATAGCCCAGCAGCGTCGCGGGCTGCCCGGCCGCCAAAGAAGGCTGCCAGATGAACGCGCCATCGCTCGTCTTCATCTTGCGGATGGCCGCCATCGTCGCCGAATTCATGACGAACACGGCCCCCTGACGGTAGGGCGCACGCAGGCTCTGGACCAAGTCGATCAGCTTGTCCTGCGGGCTCGTCGCCGCAAAGCCCGCCGACGCGCCCGACGCGACATATTGTAGCGAACCGAAGGCACGCGCGCTGTCCGCCTCATTGGTGGTCGTATAGGTCAGGAAGCCCTTGGGTTTGTTCGTGCCATTGCCATTGACGAAGGCCGCGCCCTCGGCCGCAGCAAATTCACGCGCAATCTCGCCCGCCAGCCAGCCTTCGACATCGAACTGCGCATCGTCCAGCATCGCCTGGCTCGCCGCCGGATTGGCGTAAAGCTCACCCGATGGCGGCACGATCTCGTTGAAGCTGGGCGTTCCCGTCTCGGCCCGCGAACCCGTCTCGCTCGCCCAGCCGGACACGATACCGCCCGAAGTCACCAGCTTGCGATAGCCTGCCGTGCCAGTGCGCACGACATTGGCGATCGACCGGATCGGCGAGATGCTCTTGAGCGTCGCGTCGATGATCTGGTCGATCTCCCTCGGCACCGCATAACCGCCCGCTGCGCCACTGGCGGCCGAAAAGCTTTTCAGCTCCACGCCTGCCTCAAGCCCCTGCCGCAGATAGCGTTCGACAAAAGCGGCGCGCTTGGGATCGAACGCCCCGCCCTTCACCCCGTCCAGCGCCGGCCGCTGCTGCTGGATCAGCGCGCCCTTCAGCGCCGCAATCTCCCCCTCGAGCGCCTCGATACGCTCACCCTGCACCACTGCATCAAAGCTCGCTTCCAACTGGTCCGTCATCAACCACTCCTCGCTTAGAAACAAAAAAGGCGCTCCCAAAGGACCGCCCGAATAAACCCTCCCCCTCGACAGATGGGGAGGTTTGAAGAGAGGCACGTGACTCTCTTCAACGCCAAAGGCGGTGGAGGGGAGCGCCCTCAGGGCGCTGCAACAATTGCCCCTACCCCTCCACCGCAATAACCCGCGCCAAAGGCTGCATCGGGTGCGTCACCACGCTCACCTCCACCAGTTCCAGCGCCAGCAATTCGCGCGGCGAAGCTCCCCGAGCCTCCCGCACCCGATAGCCGAAGGACAAGCCATCCACCGCGCGATCCTTCAACGCACGCGCCGCCGCCCTCCCCGCGCCAGTCCGTCCCGAAACCCGTCCGATCACGCGCAGCCCATGGCGGTCTTCCTCCACCCGCTCGACCGTGCCGATCGCCTCGCCCGGCGAATGCTGCCACAGCAACGGCACCCCCGCCGCCACGCCAGCGAACGCCCCTGGCCGCACCACGTCACCGCCATGATCCACCCGGTCAAACACCGCCGCATAACCGGCAAAGCGCAAATCCTCATTCATCCGCGCACCATGTCCGTAAGCCCCGCCTTCACCGCCACGCCCAGCAGCACCAGCGCCATGACGATCCGCACCGCCCAGCTGACCACCGCCCCGCGCGCCGCCTTTTTCGCATCGCGCCAGGCGGACAGCAGCTCGCGCAACTCCCGCACATCCCCTTCCGCGCTCCGATCGGCCAGCCCCAACCGCTCCAGCGCCCGCCCCGCGCCCAGCTCGCTTGCCTCCTCGATCAGCGCGCGGATCATCACCATGTCCATCTGCCCCGGCGCGCCCTCGGCCTGCGCCACCAGCCGCGCCAGCATCTCGCCATCATATTTCATGACACCCGCCTCCCGCCTTCGATAAAATTCCCAGCATCGCCTTCTTCTCGTCCGCGGTCAGAAAATCCGCCGAAGCCACCCGCTCCCACAGGGCCGCGCGCTCCTCGGACAAGGCCGGCACCGCATCCAGGTCCGCCGACAGGCAAAGCTCGGGCCACCATCCCTGCAACCCCTGCGCCAGCCCGCCGCAGATCTTCGCCACCAGCGGCAGGATCGTCTGCCGCCACAGCGCCTTGTTCGCCTCGCGATAATTGGCGTAGCTATTGTCGCCCGGCAGACCCATCAGCATCGGCGGCACCCCGAACGCCAACGCAATCTCCCGCGCCGCCGCCGCCTTCAGCCCCACAAAATCCATTTCCGCAGGCGTCAGGCTCATCGCCTTCCAATCGAGCCCGCCCTCCAGCAACATCGGCCGCCCGGCATTGGCCGCGCCGGAGAAAGCCCCCTCCATCTCCCGCTTCACCCGCTCGAACTGCTCGGGCGACATCACCGACCCGTCGCCCGGATCATAGACCATGGCCCCCGAAGGCCGCGCCGCATTGTCCAGCAGAGCCTTGTTCCAAACCGTCGCCGCATTGTGGATCGCCACCGCCCCGGCCGCCGCGCCCACGCAGCCCAGCCCATAATGATCGTCCAGCGGATGCAGCGCCTTCAGGTGCAGGATGGACGCCCGCCCCGCCCCATCCTCGGGCAGCAGCCGGGTCACGCTCTCGCCCACCCGGTAGAGATAGGCTGCAGGCCACCCTCGCGCGTCCGCCTCCACGCTCACCCGCTCGGGCCGCAGCGCATAAAGCTCGCCCGGCTTTCCGTCCGCGCCCGCCATCACCTGCACATAGCCATTGCCATGAAGCAGCAAATGGCTCGTCAGCGTCTCGACCAGCCCCTGCCCCGCCGAACAGCGCGTCAGCAGAGAAGCCACGCGCCCGCGCTCCCCCTCCTCCACTCCATTCACCAGCAGAGCCGTCGCGCCCGCCCCCTCCGACACCAGCCGCAACGCACGCTGCGCCACCGGATTGCCGATCACGCCGCTGCGCACCTGCGCCTCATAGGAAGCTGGCCATTCGCCCAAAGCGACCGCACCCGATCCCCAGGCACGCGCCAACACCGGCCGCGCGCCCGAACGCACGGCCTTCGCCCCAAAAAATTTCATGGAAACACCCCGCCACAAAAAATCCTCTCCCCTTGAGGGGGGAGAGGACAGTGAAACTCGGCGGCCAACAGCCGCCTAGCGAAACTTGGAGAGGGGAACCGCCCTACGGATTCCGCGCCAACACCCGATCACAGGCCGCGTTCGTCCCCTCACTCTTCCCGATCACACGCCCAGCCACAGCCCCAGCAGCGCCCGCCAGCAAGGACTCACCCAAATTCCCGCCAGCCAGCGCCCCAACGCCAGCACCACCGGCCGCGCCAATCACCGTCCCGCGATCCCGCCCCTTCTTCGCCTGCAACAGGCAATAGCGCACCTCATCCCGGTCACGCGGTGCTGCCCGAGCCACCCGGGCCCGTTCCTTGCCATTGAGGGAGGCAGCCATGACCGGCGTCGCAACCAGCGTCGCGCCAGCAGCTATCATCATGAATTTGGCCAGCTTCATTTGCCTTCACTCCTCGGAAAATTGACCCAGGATAATACGCAGTGCCGTGCGGCGCGGTTCCTCAAACCGCCCGCACCCGCGCATCCCCGCGCCGCCCCAGCATCAACTCCGTCAGCGCCCACACCAACGCATCCGCCCGATCCGGCGACCTTCCAGGTCCCACATAGCCGCCGCCGGCCACCAGCCCGCACATCTCATCCTCCAAAGCCCAGAAAGCCCCGCGATGCCGCACCCGTCCGGCCTCATACAGTGCCGCGACCGGCTCAGCCCGCGCCGCCTTTCCCCGGCTCGCATGCACCAGCCGCACCGGCAGCGCCGCTTCCGCCGCGCGCAGCACGCTCTCCACCATCGCCCCGCCATTATTGGCCTCGGCAATCACCCGATCCGCCCCATGTAGAGCCGCCGCATAAGCGACAGCGCGCGCCCATCCTTCCGGCGTCGCCTTCTCGACACTCGCATCGGCAATTACATAAGCGCGCCCATCAGGCCCAAGCCCCACCACGACGATCCCGCACGCATCGCCATGCGCCGAAGCAGGCGGATCGACGCCCACGACCACGCGCGACAGCAACGCCTCGCCATCCTCGCGCCCCGGCACATGCACCACCCGGCACCGCTCCAGCAGATCGCGGGTCCAGAGCGCGCCTTCAACCTCGGCGATCAGCTCGCCGTCCAGTTCCTGCCGCCCCAGTCGCGTCGCGCCATAATTCTGCTCCATCGCCGCCACGAAGCCTTCCGCCAGGTTCGCGACATTGTCCGCCGTTCGCCCGCGCGTGACGACAACGTCAGCGCCACTCCGCGCCACCAGCCCGCGCACCAACGGCACCGGGCGCGGCGTCGTGGTCGCCAACAGGCGCGGGCGCGTTCCCAATCGCATCCCCATCATCAAATTGTCCCAAGCCGCCTCCCCATTCGGCCATTTGGCGATCTCGTCGGCCCAGCCATGGCTGAACTGCGGCCCGCGCAGCGATTCCGCCTCCGCCGCACCAAAAAGGATCGCCATAGCCCCATTGGGCCAGATCAGCCGCCGCAACGCGGGCGAGAAGACGGGCCGGTTCCACCATGGCGCAACCGCCAGCAGGCCGGAAGGCCCCTCCACCATCACGCTGCGCGCCTCGCCCAGCGTCGCGCCGACCAGCGCGATCCGCGCCGTCCCGTCGCCCTCCGCGATATGGCGCACCCACTCCGCCCCGGCCCGCGTCTTCCCAAAGCCGCGCCCCGCCATCATCAACCAGATGCGCCAATCTCCGGCGGGAGCAAGCTGTTCCGGCCGCGCCAGCCACTCCCAATCATGCGCCAGGGCCTGCGCCGCCGCGCCATTCAGCCCGACCAGCACCCGCTCACGCGCCTCGTCCGGCAATGTCGCCAGCCGCTCAAAATCCGAAATGCCACCCATTTGGCCTTGCTCCCCTCGCCGCGCTCAGCCTTTGTTCCGTCGCCCGCCCCTTCGTTCGCGCCGCTTCGTCGCTATATGCGTGCCCATGATCTCTATCCGTCCCGCCCGCGCCGCCGATGGCGCCCGCCTCCTCGACATCTGGCGCCGCGCCGTAGATGCTACCCATGACTTTCTTGAAGCCACCGATCGCCAGGCGATCGATCAGGAAGTGTCCGCTTTCCTTCCCCAATCCGCCGCCTGGCTCGCTACCGACGCGGACGACCGCGCCGTCGGCTTCATGCTGATCGACGGCACGCACATGGACGCGCTCTTCATCGATCCCGACTGGCACGGCAAAGGCGTCGGCCGCTCGCTCGTCGAACATGGCCTCGCGCTCCATCCCGCCATGACCACCGACGTGAACGAACAGAATGAGGGCGCGCTCACCTTCTACGAACGCATGGGCTTCGCCCGTACCGGCCGCTCCGACCGCGACGGTCAAGGCCGCCCTTACCCCCTCCTCCACCTGCGCTACGCGCCGGAAACGGGTCGATAATCTCAAACAGCTTCGTCACCCCGGTGATCCGGGATCCCGCTTAACATTGCCGATCAGAAGAAGCGGGATGCCGGCTCAAGGCCGGCATGACGGTAGAGTTGTTGGCTAACGGCCAAGTTCCGACATTGCGCCAGCCCACCCCTCGATCAAAGTCACGTGCCTCTGATCGATCCTCCCGCAAGCGGGAGGGGAGCGAGACTTGCCGAACCGCAGGTGAGGCTTAGTCGCAGCGGGGTCGGCTGTGCGGCGTTCGCAATCCACTCCAACCCCGTCATCCCAGCGAAAGCTGGGATCTCATAGGCGACCGCCCATCCCAATCCAGATGCAGCCTCCCGCCGATATGACGGGTAAAAATAACCTCATCTCACCCCACCCCACTCCTCTCCCGCACCATCTCCAGCGCCTTGCGCAACCGCTCGACCGCATCCTCGCCATCCGGCCGATCCGCCTCGTCGGCAGAGCGCCTGTCGCCCGCCTCACGCCGATGCTGCACCAGCAGCCGGACAGCCACGGCATTGGGATGCCCCCGCTTCACCTTGCGGCTCTTCACCATGCCCTCCGCGTCCAGCGTCACCTCTTCTTCCTCGGTGCCGAACAGCGACTGGCGCAACAGCAGCGCCTCCAGTTCGGCATAACCGATGTTCAGCGCCTGCGCCCATTCCCGCGCAAAGCCCGGATCACGCCGCTTCTGATAATAGGCGCTCGACAGGTTCTTGCCCGCGACCCGCGCCGCCTCGCTGACGTTGCAGGTGGCGGCCAGCGTCTCCATGAAGATTTTGCGCCGCTCCGCCGTCCATCCATCCTTGCGGACGGCCCGTAGCTGCGCACCGCTCCCCGCCGCGCCGCGTTGACTGTGCTGCACCTTCAGCATGCGGTCCGGCGCGTCGCTCGCCTTGCCTGAAAAGCGCCGCACCGGGCCCGCCTCATCCTTCCCCGCCATGCCTGACCCCCAATAAAAAGGGCCGACCCAACCGGACCAGCCCTTGCCGCGCCGCCGCTGTGGCGACTCACAATTCCCAATATCGACATTGCTGCCAGAACAGCGTGACGATGTCAAGATAAATGTTCCAAATAGGTTATATCAGCTTGCCTTCATCCGTTCGATCTGGGTCGCCTCCGCCGCCAGGGCGCTCGCAAAACTCGGCCGCGCACGCATCTGCTCTACCCATTGTTCCACCTTCGGCCAGCGTCCTTCCACGACCAGCTTGCTGCAATAGCCGATGTTAATCAGCGGAGAGGCCACCGCGATATCGGCCAAGGTAAAGCGATCCTCCACCAGAAAGCCGCTCTCCGGCAAGATATTCTCCAGATAGTCGAGCGCCCGCGGCAATGCTTCCGCCTCGGATTTCTCGGCCGCCGCCAGATCCTGCGGCAGGCCCAGCAAGGGCGCGACCATGCGGTTGAAGAAGATCGGCATGCCCGCCGCCTGCACGATCGTGTCGCCAAATTCCTCATACCAGATCGTCCGCGCCCGCGTCTTGGGCTCCATCGGGATCAGGTTGGGCTCGGGTTGAACGGCATCCATATAGGTTATGATGGCCGTGCTGTCGCTGATCAGGAAATCGCCATCCTGGAAAGCGGGTATCTTGCCGAAGGGAGATGCCTTTGCAAAAATGTCCCCGCCCCGCCCGAAACCACCGGGTTGCACCTCGATTGCCAGCCCCTTTTCTTCGGCGAAGATGATGACCTTCCGCACAAAGGGCGATGGGCGCGCGCCGTAAATGATCATGATGTTCCTCCCTGATGATAAACGGGAGGCATCATGCCGTTTAAGTATCGAAACGCAACCTAATTCACATGCCCGCCGCGCCGCTGTCCGCCGGCTTGCGGCTGTAATCGATCCGGATGCGGACCCAACTGCCGATCATCGGCTTGCCGTTCACCCGTGGCGGCCGCACCAGAAATTGCCATGCGGCGAGCCGCACCGCCCGGGCAAAGCCCGACCCCTGCGGCGATTCGCCCAGCGCCTGGCAGTTTTCGACGCGGAAATTCTCGACCGTCTTGCACGCCACCAGGCCCCAGCCATCGCCCGGCGCAGTGGCCGGAATGTAGGTCGCCAGTTCGGCAGGGCTCGGCCGCCTGTACCATTCCGCCTCGAACAGCTGCACGCCGCCGGGGCCTTCGCCCGGCCCCGCCGCCATGCTGCTGTTGCCCTGACCGGACGCACCTTCGCCAGCGTCCTTTTTCGGTATCTTCCCAATGTCCGCCGCCGCCATTTGCATGCTGTCCATCTCCAGGAAGGGCATGGGCGACGGCAGGACAAGCTTCTCCAGGTCCTTGGGCCTTTTCACCGGCGGCGTCGGTTTCGGCGGAGCGGGGGACGCCGCAGCCGCCTTCTCCTTCCGCCTCTCCTTGCTCTTCTCCGCGCGCGCCTCCTGTTTGGCTGGCGCTGGCGCCATTTCGAAGGTCACGGGATTGCGCGGATCCTCCACCCGCTGCTCCAGCTGCGGCGCCATAGTCAGCAACGCCAGCAGCAACAGCCCGTTCAGCCCCAGCGCGAACAGCACCCCCCCGCCGCGCTCGCGCAGCCTGGACCATGATGGGGAAGAAAATGTCACAGGGTGAAAACCGGCCGGGCTGCTGAGCGGGGAAGTGGGTCTTGCCCAGACGTCACCCGTCCGTCAACGCCGTCGCGTCAGCACACATCTTCCTCTCGGACGAGTGGACGGCTTTCGCGGGTCGCCCGCATCCGGCTCACCGGGTCCTGCTCGTCGGACGTCAGCACGACATGATCGTCATGCACCTCCAGCAGCACGCCTGCAAAAGGCATGCCCGCCAGGCTTCCCGTCACGCGATAACTCACCGCGTCGCCTACCTTGAAGGTCGCGGGGTCCGTGTTGAACTCGAACGGGCACCCGCCCTCTCCCATGCCCAGCATGAATTTTTCTCCTCTACGCTCGATTCTACGCCGCCCAAACAACGGATCAACCCTTTCGCTCTGCCACGAAATCGAAAGCGCTGGCGGTCGGTTTCAATCTCCGCTAGGCCCGCCCCCGATGCTCACCAAGCTCTATCAATGGACGCTGGCGAAAGCCGCCCACGCCCATGCCGAACGCTGGCTTTTCGTCATTTCCTTTATGGAATCCAGCTTCTTCCCCATCCCCCCGCACCCGCTGCTAGGCCTCATGTGCCTTGCCCGGCCGGAACGGGCGATCCGCTTCGGCATCATCTGCACCATCGCGTCGGTACTTGGCGGCCTGCTCGGCTATGCGATCGGCCATTTCCTCTATGAAGCGGTCGGCCAGCAGATCCTGCACGCCCTCGGCCTCGCCGCGAAGTTCCCGGTCGCCGCCTGCTATCTGCGCGATTATGGGGCGGAGATCATCCTGGTGAAGGGCGCGACGCCCATCCCCTTCAAGCTCATTACCATCACGGCGGGCTTCATCGGCCTGTCGCTCTTCACCTTCCTCTGGGCCAGCATCATCTCCCGCGCCTTCCAGTTCATGCTGGTCGGCTTCCTCTTCTGGAAGTTCGGCCGCCCGATAAAGGCGTTCATCGAAAAATATCTCGGCCTCCTCTCCGCCGCCTTCCTGATCTTGGTGGTGGGAGGATTCATCGCTGCCTCGATGTTGTCCGGCGGTGGGCATAAGAGCGACAAGTGCAGCCACGCCACCATGGCAACCCTGCGCTGATCCGCTCCCCGATGAAGGCTGTTCCGGACCGCTTTCCAAAGCTCGCCGCCCTGCTCGCAGGCTTTCTGTCGGCGACGGGTTTTGAGCCGCTGAAGCTCTGGCCCGTCACTCTCGCCTGTTTCGCGCTGCTCCTCTGGCTCATCGAACGCGCGCCCGATCGCCGCGCCGCCTTCACCCGCGGCTGGCTGTTCGGCCTTGGCTATTTCACCCTCGGCCTCAACTGGATCGCCCACGCCTTCAGCTTCCAGGACGCCATGCCCCACTGGTTCGGCTATGGCGCGGTGGTCCTCCTCTCCCTCTATCTCGCCGTCTATCCGGGCCTCGCGACCTTGGCGGCCTGGTGGCTTACCAAAAATCTCCCCTCCCGTTTACGGGAGGGGCCCGGGGTGGGCCGCGAGCGGAGCGAGCGCAGCGCCCTCTCCCTCACCCTCCTCTTCGCCGCCTGCTGGATCGCCAGCGAATATCTCCGCGCCATTGTCTTCACCGGCTTCGCCTGGAACCCGCTCGGCGTCACCCTCCTCCCCACCGGCATGGCCATCGCCGCCGCCCTCATCGGCACCTATGGCCTTGGTGCGCTCGCCATCCTAGCCGCCGGAGCCATCCTCCTCGCCCTCCGCCGCCACTGGACCCCCGCCGCCGCGATCTCGCTTCCGCTCTGCGTCCTCGCGCTCTGGGGCCTGCTCACGCCCGCTCCCCCAACGCCTGCAGGCGCACCCCGCATCCGCGTGGTTCAGCCCAATATCGGGCAGGACGAAAAATACTCCCCCGAACTGGAAGAGGCGCACTTCCGCACCCTGGCGCGGCTGTCCGGAGAGCCTCGCCCCGCCCCGCGCCTCATCTTCTGGCCCGAAGCCGCCATCCCCGCCTATCTCGACATGGAACCGCAATGGCGCGGCCGCCTAGCCTCCTTGCTCGGTCCCGGCGATCTGCTGATGACCGGCGCTACCAAGGTCTATTTCAAGCGGGTCGAAGAAGGCGGCGTCACCACCAACGCGCTCGCAGGCGCGAACAACAGCCTCTTCATCGTCTCGCCCCAGGCGCAGTTGCTTGGCCGCTATGACAAGTCGCACCTGGTCCCCTATGGCGAATATCTGCCGATGCGCGCCATCCTCCAGCCGATCGGCCTGTCCCGCCTCGTGCCCGGAGACGCCGATTTCTGGCCCGGCCCCGGCCCGCAGAGCCTGACCCTCCCCGCCACGCTCGGCCGCCCCCAGCTCAAGATGGGCGTCCAGATTTGCTATGAGATCATATTCTCAGGCCAGGTGATCGACGCGAAGAACCGTCCCGCCTTCCTCTTCAACCCCTCCAACGACGCCTGGTTCGGCAGCTGGGGCCCGGTCCAGCACCTCGCCCAAGCCCGCCTGCGCGCGATCGAGGAAGGCATCCCGATCGTCCGATCCACCCCGACCGGCGTGTCCGCCGTCATCGACGCCCGCGGGCATGTTCTCCATGCGCTGGGCCTCTACCGCGCCGGGTTCCTCGACAGCACGCTGCCTTCCGTTCTGCCGCCCACGCCCTTCGCGCGGCTCGGCAATTGGGCATCCTTCCTGTTCATGGCACTGCTCGCCGGACTGGCCATTGCCACTCGCCGCACGACCCGCTAATAGGGCACATAAACTTTTCTTTATATCGCCTCAGACCCAAGCGTGTTAACGGGAGTCCTATGCGCAACAACTATCTCTTCACCTCGGAATCGGTTTCCGAAGGCCATCCCGACAAGGTCGCGGACCAGATTTCCGACGCCATCGTCGATCTGTTCCTGTCCAAGGACCCCGAAGCCCGCATCGCCTGCGAAACGCTGACCACGACCCAGCTCGTCGTCCTCGCTGGCGAAATCCGCTGCAAGGGCGTCTATGAGAATGACCAGTGGGCCCCCGGCGCGCAGGAAGAGATTGAGCGCACCGTCCGCGAAACGGTGAAGCGCATCGGTTACGAGCAGGACGGCTTCCATTGGGAAAGCTTCCGCTTCGAAAACAACCTCCACGGCCAGTCCGCGCACATCGCGCAGGGCGTCGATGCGTCCGGCAACAAGGATGAAGGCGCAGGCGACCAGGGCATCATGTTCGGCTTCGCCTGCGACGAAACGCCCGACCTCATGCCCGCCACGCTGGACTACAGCCACAAGATCCTCGCCAAGATGGCGCATGACCGCCATTCCGGCCGCGCGCCCTTCCTTGAACCCGACGCCAAGAGCCAGGTGACGCTCCGTTTCGAAAACGGCAAGCCCGCCGCCGCCACCGCGATCGTCGTCTCGACCCAGCATGCCAAGGGCTATGACGAGGGCGAGAAGGAAGCGGAACTAAAGGACTATGTGAAGGGCGTCATCGCTGAAGTGCTCCCCGGCGAGCTGCTCGGCGACGAAACCGTCTATCACATCAACCCGACCGGCAGCTTCGAAATCGGCGGCCCCGACGGCGACGCCGGCCTTACCGGCCGCAAGATCATCGTCGACACCTATGGCGGCGCATCGCCCCATGGCGGCGGCGCCTTCTCGGGCAAGGACCCGACCAAGGTCGACCGCTCGGCCGCCTATATCACCCGCTATCTCGCCAAGAACATCGTCGCCGCCGGGCTCGCCCGCCGCTGCACGATCCAGCTCGCCTACGCGATCGGCGTGTCAGAGCCTCTCTCGCTCTATGTCGATACCCACGGCACCGGCAGCCTCGATGACGCGAAGATCGAAGAGGCGATCAAGTCGATCAAGGAACTGGGCGGCCTTACCCCGCGCGGCATCCGCACGCATCTCGGCCTCAACAAGCCCATCTATCGCCCGACTGCCGCTTACGGCCATTTCGGCCGCAAGCCCGAAGGCGAGTTCTTCCCCTGGGAACGCACCGATCTGGTCGAAAAGCTCAAGGCCGCACTCTAAAGATCCGGCAAAATCCTATCAAAAGCGGCGCGCTGGGAAGACCCTGCGCGCCGTTTTGTTTTTGCCTGAACACCCGACGCCGTTCGCGCCGCGCCGCTTTTCATATCGCCAACATGACGAAAAGTTCATTAGCTTCCGGCGTGCTCGCGGCTCATAAAGTTCCCTGTCGAACCCGCACCCCTGTCGGGTTCGGCAACTCCTCTCAAGGAGACAGCCGATGACCAGATCTCTGACATCCGCTCTTGCCTGCATCGCCCTTCTCGCCGGCAGCGCCGCTCCCGCGCTGGCCGCGCCCTGCAAGGACGCAAAGGGCAAATTCATCAAATGCCCGCCTAAGCCGCTCGCCAAGAAGGGGCCGTGCAAAGACGCCAAAGGCCGTTTCGTCAAATGCCATTGAACTGACGGAACGGAGTCATCCGGTCGCACCGCATGCCATCGCCCGGCCGAGCAGCCCCGGCCGTGGCCCTGCGTGCCTCCCGTCCCGCATCTCCTCACCTTGGGGGCGGGAGGCACGCTTGCACAACAACGCGGCCTAATGCTTGCTCCCGTCGCCCGGCCCCGCTAAGCGCGCCGCCATGACCGCGCATAAATCCGGCGACCCCACCACGCTCAACCGCCTCTACGGCCGCCAGTCGGGCCACAAGCTCCGCGCGGGCCAGCAGCAACTCGTCGATACGCTGCTCCCTGCCATTTCCGTGCCGGAAGAAGGCGAAATTACCGCTGCCAACCTCTTCGGCTATGATCGCCCGCTCCATTTCGAAATCGGCTTCGGCGGCGGCGAGCATCTCGCCTATCGCGCCGACCTGCTGCCCGACCATGGCTTCATCGGCGCCGAGCCGTTCCTCAACGGCGTCGTCACGGCGCTCGGCCATATCCGCGACCAGGGCCTCGGCAATATTCGCCTGCACATGGGCGACGCGCTGCAGGTCCTTTCGCGCCTCCCCGATGGCGCACTGAGCTTCGTCTATCTCCTTCATCCCGACCCATGGCCAAAGGCGCGCCACGCCAAGCGCCGCATGATGAACCCCGGCCCCGTCGCGATGATCGCCCGCAAGCTGAAGCCCGGCGGCGAGTTCCGCTTCGGCACGGACCATCCGGTCTATCTGCGCTGGGCGCTGATGGTGATGAACGGCCACCCCGACTTCGACTGGCTGGCCAGCGATCCCAAGGATTTCCTCAACCGCCCCGGCGGCTGGCCGGAAACCCGCTACGAATCCAAGGCCCGCCGTATCGGCCACGAAGTCTGGTATTTCCGCTACAGGCGCCGCTGAAAAACCGCGGCGTAGGCGCGCGCGCTTGTGCGGGTAATAATCACAAAGACGCATGGAAGACTAAAGCTACAACAGCGCGTGATCCGGCTCCCCGGCGTGTAGACGCCCTCCTGCCGGACACTCATCTAATCCTTCTTAGATAGCCTCATCCAAATGCCCACTCGACGCTTGAGTGCGTCCGTATAACAAAATCGCGCGACGCTCTTGGTTCGTGCGGGGACAAATACAGGCGGAGGGCTCCTGTATGGCAAGGCAGTTTTCTGAGGCGGAGGGGGATGAATGGCGAACTTTTTCAATATCACCGGAAGTTCGACCGTCACCGGCACATCAGAGAAAGATCAGTTCTTCGCTTTCACCCGGTTAGTGAACCTCGATTATGTGCGTCCCGACGCAGTGCTTGCCCAGCTCAGCTGGGACACCGTCATCCTGACCGGCAGCGGCGCTCCTTACCGTCTGATCGCTTCCAACATCCAGATTTCGACCGATCTATATCTTGGCGGAACCGGCACCGACGTCATCTACGGCTCCAATCTGTCCGACGCCATTTTCTACAATAATGGCGTGATCTCCGGCGGGTTCGGAGGGTTCGACAATATCGAGCAATTCTGGCTGGCCGATGGCGACGATGTGATCGATCTCACCGCCCACGGCGTAGGCGGCATCGACTATGCGAAGGATGTTCTGGTCCAGGCCGGGCAAGGCAATGACGTCATCATAGGCGGCGCAGGCAAGGACAATCTTCAGGGCGACGCAGGCGACGACATCATCTTCGGCTGGCGCGGCAGCGACACCATATCCGGAGGGCTTGGCAACGATCTGCTCTATGGCGATGATCTGGGCTTCAATAATATCTCCGGCGACGACACCATCGACGGCGGCGCGGGGAACGACATTCTCTATGGCGGCCGCGGCAGCGACAAGATGTCGGGCGGCACTGAAAATGACATACTCTATGGCCAGGCTGGCGGCGACAGCATGTCGGGCGGCGCGGGCGATGACATTCTCTATGGCGACGATGCCAACACCAGCAGCAACGATAATCTGAGCGGCGATGCTGGCAATGATATGCTTTACGGCGGCGCTGGCGATGACGAGCTTTACGGCGGGACGGAGGACGACCTGCTCGATGGCGGAACCGGCAACGACTATATGCACGGCGGTGCGGGCAACGACCGGATTCTCGCTGGTGCAGGCAATGACCTCATCGATGGCAGCGCGGACATCGACACGCTGGTCTTCACCGGCAATCGCGCCGACTATCTGGTCGCCCTGCAAGCCGATGGCAGCTATATCGCCACCGACCAGCGGTCGGGATCGCCCGAAGGCGTGAAGACCATCCGCAATGTGGAATTCTTTCAATTCGCCGACATGACGGTGCCCTCGGGCGGATTGAACTATGCCCCCACCATCATATCGAATGGCGGGAATGCGACCGCAGCCATCACGATCGACGAAAACAGCGCATCCGTGACCACCGTCGCAGCGACAGATCCCGACGCGGGCCAGACGATCAGCTTCTCCATCGCGGGCGGCGATGACGCAGCCTTGTTTCAGATCGACGCCGCGACCGGAGCCTTGCGCTTCATCGCCGCGCCCAATTTCGAAAGCCCGCTCGACGCCAATGCCGACAATATCTACGACCTGATCGTGACAGCAAGCGACGGCAATGGCGGCGTCGATCAACAGGCGATCTCCGTGACCGTGCGTGACGTAGCGGATGGCTTCGCCCCGGTGATCGGATCAAATGGCGGCGGCCCAACCGCGGCCCTTACGGTCGATGAAAATACGGCGGCAGTAACCACCGTCGCCGCAACCGACGCGGACGGCCCCTCCATCACCTATGCTATCGTCGGCGGCGCAGACGCCGCTCTCTTCACCATCGATCCCGCCACGGGCCAGTTGACCTTCGGGGCCGCTCCCGACTTCGAAGCACCCGGCGACGCGGATCACAACAATGTCTATGACGTCATCGTACAGGCCAGCGACGGCGCCAATAACGACCGGCAAACGCTGTCCGTAACCATCGCCAACGTCAACGACAACGCCCCCATATTGACATCCTTCGGCGGAGCAGCGGCAGCGGCGATAAGCATCACCGAAAACAGCCTCGCCGCCGCGCTCGTCACCGCGACGGACGCAGATGGCGGGGCGCTGACCTACAGCATTGCTGGCGGCGCTGACGCGGCCCGCTTCACGATCGACGCCGCAACAGGGGCGCTGTCCTTCGTCACGCCGCCCGATTATGAAGCCCCCAGCGACAGCAACGCCGACCGGACCTATAATGTGACGGTCCAGGCGAGCGACGGAACGAACGCCGTCACGCAGGCGCTGGCGATCAGCATCACCAACGCCAATGACAACGCGCCGGTCATCACGTCCAACGGCGGCGGCGCATCTGCCAGCATCAGCATCGCGGAAAACCAGAGCGCGGTCACCATCGTGGCGGCGTCCGACGCGGATGGCTCCGCGCCTAACTTCGCGATCACCGGCGGGGCGGATGCGGCATTGTTCACGATCAATCCCCTGACCGGCGCGCTCAGCTTCACCAACGCCCCGGACTTCGAAAATCGCCTCGATGCCGATCGCGACGGCGTCTATCAGCTGGTGGTGGCGGCAAGCGACGGCACCGATATAGACGAGCAGCTTCTGTCGATCACCGTCACCGACATCAACGAAGCAGGCAAGACGATCACCGGATCATCGGGCAATAACGTCATCAATCCCACGACGAGCGTGCTCGGCTATCAGACCACGGCGCTCAACGACATCATATATGGCCTTGCGGGGAATGACGTCATCGACGGTGGTGGCGGTGCCGACTATATGGACGGCGGCCTCGGCAATGACAGCTTCTATGTCGATACCTATTCCGACGACGGTTTCGACGGCAATGACGATCAGGTCATCGAAGCGGCAGGCGGCGGGCTCGATCTCGTCTATGCCTCGGTCAGCTACCGCCTCGCGGCTCAGGTGGAAAAGCTGACGCTGACCGGGTCGGCATCCATCAACGGCATCGGCAATGATCTCGCCAACAGCATCACCGGCAACGATGCGGCCAACACCCTGGAGGGCGGCCTGGGCGCAGATACGCTACAGGGGATGGGCGGCGCGGACCGGCTGGACGGCGGCGACGACAATGACTCTCTCTATGGCGGCGACGGCGCGGACACGCTGATCGGTGGACAGGGCGAGGACCTGCTCGACGGCGGAGCCGGTGTCGATGTCATGACGGGCGGCGCTGGAAACGACATCTATGTCGTCGACAGCTGGTCGGACGATGGCATTGCCGGCAATGACGACCAGGTGATCGAACTGGCTGGCGAAGGGACGGACCAGGTCAACGCCTCGGTCACCTACCGGCTGACGAGCGAGGTCGAAAAACTCAACCTGACGGGCAGCGCCGCCAGCGACGGTTATGGCAATGACCTTGCCAACACCATCACCGGCAATGGCGCGAACAACCTGCTCCGCGGCGGCCTGGGCAACGACACATTGGCCGGCAATGGAGGCGATGATTTCCTCTATGGCGAAGACGGCCTCGACAATCTCGATGGCGGAGCGGGCAACGATCTGCTCGACGGCGGAGCTGGCGCTGACACGCTGAGCGGCAAGGCGGGGAACGACATTTTGAAGGGCGGCGTGGGCAAGGATACGCTGACCGGCGGCACCGAAGCCGACGCCTTCATATTCGAACGCGGCGACACGACGCTCAACACGGCAAGCTATGACCGGATCACCGATTTCAAAGCCGTCGAAGGTGACAGGATCGATTTCGACTTCCTGAACGGCTCCCTACCGGCGATCGATTATGCCGAGCGCGCGATCGCCACCAATGTCTTTGCCGACGCGCTGTCGGCCGCAAACGCCACGGCAGGCGTCAATCATGTGACCTTCGTCGCCGGAACTACCGACGGCTGGGTTTTCTATGACGCCAATGGCGACGGCGCGTTCGAACAGAGCATTTTGCTGGTGGGCGTGAACAGTCTTGCAGGCGTGGATTCCACCAGCTTCATTTGACCCGGCGCAGCAACAGGCATGTCTCTGCAATATCATTTCTTATCGTCGTAGCGGCGACCCCGCCCTCCCCCATGGCGTGGCTGATTTGATCCAGTCCCTTCGCCACATCTCCCGCGGCATAGAGCCCGGCGACGGTCGTGCGCTGATGATTGTCCACGATCAGGCAGCCGTCTTCCGTCCCCTCCGCGCCCAGCATCATCGCCAGTTCTGACCGGATGACCGATCCCAGAGCAGGATAGACTGCGTTATATCCGATCAGCCCTTGCGGGGTAGGCACAAGGATTTCGTCACCATTTATGCGAAGCGGCTCGCAGGGGCCATCCAGCATTTTCACACCGGCTTCCTCCAGCTTCTCCCGCTCTGCCTCCACAAGCGCATGGTCGCCGTCCGGCGCGATCAGCGTGACATCCGCAGTGAACATCCGCAGAAACAGGGCTTCATTCGATCCATGCGCCTGCGTGCCGATCACGGCGACGCGGCGGTCCGTCACCTCATAGCCGTCACAGATCGGACAATAACGCAGCAGTCCGCGAGCAAGAGCGGCATCGTGGATTTCCGGCGCGATCGGCGGGCGATTGTTCACCACGCCCGTCGCCAGCAGGATGATCCGCGCGCTCCAGCGCTCCTCCCCTATGTGGGCGATGAAGAGGTCGCCATCCTTCTCCAATTTCTCGACCAGGCCATGGGTCACGATGCCGCCAAATTCAGCGGCCTGGTCCCGCATGCGTTGGAGAAGCTCCTTTCCGGAAATGCCGCCCGGATAGCCCGCATGATTGCGCGTGCATGGGATCATGGCGGCCCGACTGTGCCCCGCATCGACGATTGCGATCTTCAGGTGAAAACGCGCGAGATAAATCGCCGCCGTAAGCCCTGCCGGACCAGCGCCGATGATAAGGCAATCGAGTGGCGCTATCATCTGCGATCCTTCAACAGCCAATTCACAGTGCCGCAGCACCTGGCGTGTCGAGAAGTTCCATCGCGCCGCACTTGCCCGGAGCGAGACCCTGCGCGGAACTCCCCGCATAGACGGGCATTTGGCGATAAGGCCAAGCTGGAAAGCGACAATGGACTCCTTCGCCGACCTTGATCGTCAATCGACCGCGCCCAATCGCCATGAGCGAAGGAGAGCCAAGGCGCTCGCCGGGCATCCGAAGCGAAAGACCTGCGGCTGCGGCTCGCACGCCCACCATCATTCCACGGATGAGCGGAGCGATAAGCCGGATTAATCCAGCATCATCAGGCTCGCATTCCCGCCCGCAGCGGTCGTGTTGATCGACGTCGAAACCTCTTCCAGCAACCAGTCGATGGCATAGGGGAGGTCGGGCTTTCCCCTCGCCGCATGGACCGGGACGATCGCTCCATCGCGAGCCGCAACCTCCCGCGCGACTTCAACAATCCGCTCGGGTCCACCCTCGACCAACGCCGCCGCCACCGCCCTGTCACTCGGTCCGGAAAAGCGCGCGGCAAGTTCAGGCGGCAGACGCTCAGGCAGCGCCATTCCCTCGATCACGCCATCATTCCCGCTCGCCAGCACCGCCGCTATCTGCTCCAGCAACCCGGCGCGCGTCGCAGGCCGCATCAGCAGCCATCCTCGGGAATGCAGCGCATAGCTGTTGCTCTCGCCCACCGGCCCGTCGAGTATCTGGCAAGCCCCCAGCATCGACGCGTCCGCATAGCGCCGCGCCATGGCGGCCGCCTCGCCCTCCCCTTCGCCCTCCAGCCAGGTGGCGAACGCCCCGATTGGCGCATAGGCGGGCGCCGCAGGCTCCACAGGCGCGGCCGGAACCGTGACGAGGCGGTTGATATAAAGCGGCCCACCCGCCTTCGGCCCCGTCCCCGAAAGCCCGCGCCCACCGAACGGTTGCACGCCGACGGTCGCACCGATCATGTTGCGATTGACGTAGAGATTGCCCGCGCGCACACGCCCGGTGACATGCGCGACCATCCCATCCAGCCGCGTGTGAAGCCCGAATGTCAGGCCGTAACCGGTAGCGTTGATGGCATCGATCAACTCATCCAGCCTCTCCCGCCGGAAACGCAGGACATGAAGGATCGGCCCGAACACTTCCCGCTCCACATCGGCAATCCGTGAAATATGGATGATGGTCGGCGGGACGAATGTGCCGTGCGCCGCCTCCTCCCCGAGTTCAAGCTGCTCCACCCGATGCCCGCGCGCGCGCATATGCTCCACATGCTGCTCCAGCTTCGCCTGCGCCTCTCGGGTAATGACCGGCCCTATATCGACCCCCAGCCTGTCCGTGCGCCCCACGCGCAATTCGGCCATCGCGCCATGCAGCATGTCCAGCGTGCGGTCAGCCACATCCTCCTGCAGGCACAGGATACGCAGCGCCGAACAGCGCTGGCCCGCGCTGTCGAACGCCGATGCGATCACGTCCGCCACCACCTGTTCGGCCAGCGCCGAGGAATCGACGATCATCGCATTCTGGCCGCCGGTTTCCGCGATCAGCGGAATGGGCCGCCCCGCCGGGGAGAGCCGCGCCGCCAACTGCCGTTGGATCGAACGCGCCGCCTCGGTCGATCCGGTGAACAGAACAGCGGCAACCTCCGGCGCTGAAACCAGCGCCGCCCCGATCCTGCCGTCACCGCAGATCAACTGAAGCGCGTCGTCCGGAACGCCCGCGTCATGCAATATCCGCACCGCCTCGGCGGCGATCAGCGGCGTCTCCTCGGCTGGCTTCGCCAACACGGGATTGCCCGCAACCAATGTTGCGGCAACCTGCCCCATGAAGATCGCCAGCGGGAAATTCCACGGACTGATGCAGACGGCTGGCCCCAGCGGCGTCTGCGCCGCCCCAAACGAAGCGCGCGCCTGCTCCGCATAATAGCGCAGGAAATCGATCGCCTCGCGCACCTCCGCAATCGCGTTGGGTGGCGACTTGCCCGCCTCGCGCATGATCAGGCCCAGCAGCAACGGCATCCGCGCCTGCAGCGCATCCGCCGCCCGCTCCAGGATCGCAGCCCGCTCGATGACCGGGCTCTCCCCCCAGCGGCTGGTCGCCGCCCGCGCCACGGCTGCACGCGCAGACTCTTCCCTACTCTCGGCCACGCTTCCCACCCGATCCCGATGATCGGCGGGGTTGAGCACCGGCCGGGCCGCCGACGTTTCGCCTGCCGGGATCGCCGTCCACGCAATTCGCGCACTGTTCCTCAGCGCCACCGTCAGTTCGGCCAGCGCATTCTCATCGCTAAGATCGATACCGGCCGAATTCAGGCGATCGCGATACAGGCGGGCCGGCGCAGCGATCCCCTCATGCTGTGCGCCCGGATCGGGCATCGCCAGCACCTGCTCGACCGGATCGGCGACAAGCGCTTCAATCGGCACGGCAGGATCGGCGATGCGATGGACGAAGGAGGAGTTCGCGCCATTCTCCAGCAAGCGCCGAACGAGATAGGCGAGCAGCGTCTCATGCGTGCCTACCGGCGCATAGATGCGGCACGGCCGACCCAGCCTCTCCGCACCCACCACCTGTTCGTACAGCGGCTCGCCCATCCCATGCAGGCACTGAAACTCCCAATCCCCCAGCGCAAAGTCCGGCCCGGCAAGATGATAGATGGCCGCCAGCGTCTGCGCATTATGCGTCGCAAATTGCGGAAACACCCGGTCGCGCGCCGCCAGCAGCCTCCGCGCGCAGGCAAGATAGGCGACGTCCGTATGAACCTTGCGCGTATAAACCGGATAGTCCGCCAGCCCATCGACCTGCGCGCGCTTGATCTCCGCGTCCCAATAGGCGCCCTTCACCAGCCGGACCATGATCCGCCGCCCGGACCGCTCCGCCAGATCGACGATCCAGTCGATCACGAAAGGGCAGCGCTTCCCATAGCCTTGCACCACGAAGCCAAGCCCGTTCCACCCCGCCAGCGCGGGATCGAACGCCAGGCTTTCGAACAGATCGAGCGACAGTTCGAGCCGGTCCGCCTCCTCCGCGTCGATGTTGAACCCCATGTCATAGCTTTTGGCCAACGCCGCGAGTTCAGCGACGCGCGGCAGCAGCTCGGCCATGACCCGATCCGCCTGCATGCGGCTGTAACGCGGGTGCAGGGCGGACAGCTTGATCGAAATGCCCGGCCCCGCATAGACGCCGCGCCCTGCCGACGCCTTGCCGATCGCATGGATGGCGCGCACATATTCCGCATGATAGCGGGCCGCTTCGCGCGCCGTCACCGCCGCTTCGCCGAGCATGTCGTAGCTGTAGGAAAATCCCTTCGCCTCCATCGGCCGCGCCCGCGCCAGCGCCGCTTCGATCGTCTCGCCGGTCACGAACTGCTCCCCCATCATGCGCATCGCCAGATCGACGGCGCGGCGGATCACCGGCTCGCCCGCCCGCGCGACCAGCCGCGTCAGCGCCGCAGCCAGCCCGCGATCGTCGATGCTGCCCACCAGCTTGCCCGTCACCACCAGTCCCCAGGTCGCCGCATTGACGAACATCGGCCGCCCGCCGCCCAGATGCGCGCCCCAATCCCCGCCAGCGATCTTGTCGCGGATCAGCGCGTCGCGGGTCCTGTCGTCAGGAATGCGGAGCAGCGCCTCCGCCAGGCACATCAGCGCCACGCCCTCCTGGCTGGACAACGCATATTCCTGCACCAGCACCTCAATGCCGCTGTTGCGCCTGCCCGCTCGCAATGCGGATACCAGGGCATAGGCCGTCTCACGGATGCGCGCCGCCAGCGGCTCGGGCACCGCAGCAGCGGCGATCAGCGGGCCAAGGCACTCTGCCTCATCCCGGCGATAGGCGGCCGTGATCGCGCGGCGCAGCGGCGCAGCCTCACGAACCGGCGGCGCAAAGGCGGCAAAAGGCGCGTCGAACATGACCAAAGCTACACCATCCTCCGGCAGAACATTTAACTAAATCAGCATCGGAAGCGGCCAGTTCCCATCCCGCTGAACCATCCCCTTCCCCATGTGTTGGCGGGAAAAAGGAGATGCGCGATGTCCGACAAACATGAAGAGATGATCCACGAAGACGGCCTCCCCGGCCACGAAAGCCAGCTCGAACCCAAGCCCGAATGGGAGCCCCGCTATCCCGGCTCCGGCCGCCTCGCGGGCAAGATCGCACTCGTCACCGGCGCGGACAGCGGCATCGGCCGAGCGGTCGCCGCCCTCTACGCCCGTGAAGGGGCCGACGTCGCCATCCTCTATCTCTGCGAACATGACGACGCGAAAAAGACTGCGCAGATCGTCGAGGGCGAAGGGCAGCAGGCGCTCACCATCGCCGGTGACATTGGCGACAAGGCGTTTTGCGAAGGCGCCGTCAAACAGGTCATCGATCGCTTCGGCGCGCTCGACATTCTGGTCAACAACGCCGGTGAACAGCATCCCGATCAGGACATTACCGACATCAGCGAGGAACAGCTGCGCCGCACCTTCCAGACGAATATTTTCGGCATGTTCTTCCTGACGCAAGCCGCCCGCCCGCACCTCAAAAAAGGCGCGGCGATCATCAACTGCACCAGCGTCACCATGTATCAGGGCTCATCGGAACTGCTGGACTATAGCAGCACCAAGGGCGCTATCACCGCCTTCACCCGCAGCCTTTCGGAAAATCTGGTAAAGGACGGCATCCGCGTCAACGCCGTCGCCCCCGGCCCCATCTGGACGCCCCTCAACCCCAGCGGCGGGGCAAGCCCGGAAAAGCTCGAACATTTCGGCGAATCCGTCCCCATGGGCCGCCCCGGCCAACCCAACGAAGTCGCCCCCGCCTTCCTATTCCTCGCCTGCGAGGACTCAAGCTACATGTCCGGCCAGGTCCTGCACCCGAACGGCGGCACGATCGTGAACGGATAGAGTTTCGGGCCATCGATGTTCGCCCGTCGCCGGAGCGCAGACTGGATGGCCTCGTCTCGTCACCCCGGACTCGATCCGGGGTCCGGCTTAGCCTGTCGATCCAAGCCAGCAACAGATTGCGCCAGCATCACACAGCTCACGATCGCAGCGAATCTTCCCGCACCAAGCTGCACATCGAAACCGCCTCTGAAAAGCGCCTGACGCCACATTTTTTCATTATGCGTGCGCGATATGTCTCCACCGTTCTCAGGGTTAGATGAAAGCGATCGGCAATGACTCTATTGTCAGCTTCTGTTTGTGCAGCTTGCAGGATATCAATTTCCCTGGCTGTCAGACTCTAAAGACAATTTTTTGCGCGAATTTTTTCCTGGTGCCGTTCTGCCCTGGCGGGGACGAGTGAACATGCTTGCTCTATAGTCGCCAATAATATCTTGTCGGAAAATGGCTGCTCTATGAAATCATCGGCGCCTTTTTTGATGACTTGGACGACCGTCCGCATGTCAGCCGTCGATGATGTCATGATGAGGGGAATATCTCTTCGCGTGGAAAGCAAATCCTCGAGAACCGCAGTTCCCTTCATATCGGGAAGATCCAGATCCACGATGCACACCCCGGCAGGGAGGAAGCTCAACGACTGAACGAAGTCGCTGCCATTCACGAAAGGTGTTGGCTGATAGCCTAATGCAGAAAGCTTTTTGACCAATGCCCGGCGCATGTCGCCGTCGCTAAGGACGATGAAGACAGGGCACGTGGCGGTCATGGCGATTTAGTATCTCTCCCCGCGCCCGAACGCGCATATCGGCTTTCGGTTCCCGGCTGGACCGGCTGTTAAATCCCTCGTTCGAAAAAGAGGCCCACCATGCCCCCGCTCGACCATTGGACGCGTCCCATTCGGACCTTATGGTCACGGCTCTTCACAAGGACTCTTGTTCCCTCTCTCAAGGCATGGGTCTCGATCATCATACCTTCGGCGGACATGTTCCGAATTGTTCCAACCATGACGGGCGCCGATGTCACCAAAGTGGCCCGCAAGTCCACCGTGATGCGCGACTCCCTTGGTTCCTGGTCGCCGGTCAAATGCTCCATCAGCGTATCCTGGCCCGAAAGCCATAATAGCGGCTCTTCCATCAGCAAGCCGCATCGATCACCATGCGTCCATCGCACTTCGGCGGTTAGAAATTCCTCGGCATTGAAGCTTATGTGGACCTGCTGTCGCAGGGACAGGTTCAAGGCGCTGCGACCGCTGATGCCGTGACTCGATACGTTGGAAATGATGAGGCTGGCTTCCTCCAGAACCGGATAAAGCAATGCGGATTTGAACACCGTCTTGCGAGGGTGCCGACGGTTGTCAGCCCCACTGTCTCCGATTTGAAATGTTTCGCCTTTAGGAGAAAACATCAATCCGCCTCCGTCCAATACGGAGCGGCCCCTAGCGCGTGCTTCTTTAAGAGGGCTGACCAGCGTGATGTCGTATTTTTACGACGAATGACCGAAATCCGCGCTTAACCATAATGGGAGTAAACAGGGCTTCTTCGATCGGCCGGACTCCTCCCCCGGGGACCGGCAAGAAGGAAGGCGAGGCGCACAAACAGGTCCCCACCTGCGCCTCGCCTTTACTACTCTTGTACAGCTGTATACCACAAGAGCATGTTCGAGCGATGGTTATATATAAGCACGAGCCAGCTGATTGATGCTGACGCTCCAGATCATGTCCGGGAAATCGTTGATATTTCCATACCGCGCAATGCGTCGTTGAGCGTTACGGGCGCACTGCTTTTTACCGGCCGGCGGTTCGCGCAATATCTTGAAGGCCCTGCTGAAGGTATCGCCGAACTTAAGCGGTCCATCCTTCAGGACCCCCGCCATCGCGATGTTCACACCATAGCAGAAGGCCCCTATGACCACCGGCGTTTCCTGACATGGTCGCTCGATTATGCGGGGCCTTCGCAATTCGTCGCATCAAAAGTGGAGGATGCGCTCACAGCGGCGTTGAACGGCAGCGAAGAGGGTATCGAAGCGCTTGCCGAAATGTTGGCTGGCTTCGCTATCGAAGGCCATAGCTGAACGCTGCCCCGTCGGTTTCCCCCTGACCCCAATATCGCAGCGTCTTCAGACCATCCAAAAAGACAAAAGCGCAACGTGCCCTTTCGGCCCGTCGCGCCCCGTCCAAAACCTCATCTAAACCCCAGCCCCCAAAAGTGGGCCAGGCTCCAAACTCAGTTCGCCTTGCTCATATCCACCTTCTCCACCCACTCCGGATAGAAGGTCGGCTCGCGGTTCGACCAGCCCACCGCGGTCGCCGCCGCCTCGCTGATCGACTGCAGCAGCGCCCGGCGTTTTTCCGGATGCAGATGCGGCAGGCTCGCCGCCGCGCAGAAAGCTCCGGGCAGCCACGGCCGGGCCCCCGCCCCCAGCAGCCGCTCGTAAAGGAACCGATAGGAGGAAAAGCTGCACAGCCTGTCCTGACCCAGGTCGAAGGCGGAAATCGTCACCAGCGGCGCCATGAACGGCTCCATCTGGTCGAGCCCGCTGTCATCGGGCACCCGCGCCTTGATCTCATCCAGCCGCCCATAGATGCGGGCCTGCGCGCGGATGCTCGCTTCCTCCACCATGTCGCGCGACCACAGCTTCATGGCGTCGCGGCGATGGAGGCCGATATCCAGCGATCGGCGGATGTAGCGCTGCGTGGCAGACGGGAAACTGGCGAATTCGCGCAATTCAGCCAGGGTGATTGCCCCGTCAGCCGGTCTTGCATTGGTGCCCATGCTCTTGCCCTCCGACTTCAAGTCGATCAGCAGAACATGCACCCATCATGGTTACTGAATGCTTAAGCGCCGGTTCCGCCGACATGCTCATGAATCATGTTTCTTTGTGCGGTGCAACATGTAAATTTTGTGAATGCGCCGAATGGAATAGCCGGACCTGCCCTCGCACCGCTGTCGTAAACAGGCCCGCTCGACATGCAGTTCAGAGGCGCCGAATAGCCTGATGTTCCAGCATCGGAGCGCAGCATACTCAAAGATGGTGATCACCGAAGCGCGGAAATTGAGACGAGAAAAGCCGCGAGCTTCTATCGTTTTCAGACCCCGACAGGCTGAATGTCGAGCGCTCCTACCCCTGCACCGGCAAAGGCTCTCCCCTCAACTGCTCCGCTAGCGCCGGCCAATGCGTACGCCCCGCAGCACTCGATACCGCCTTCTGCAGCCCGCGATACTGCGCCAACACGCTCTGCCCCAATTCCGTCAGCACCGCGCCTTCGGTCGATGTCTGCACCAGCGGCCGCGCCCAGCAACGGTTCATCACGTCCACCAGCATCCAGCAGCGGCGATAACTCATCTTTAGTTTGCGCCCCGCCGCGGAAATCGATCCCTCGCTGGCGATCGCGTCCAGCAGGTCCGCCTTGCCGGGGCCCATGGCGATCTCGTCGCCACAATAAATCTGGATTTTGATCTTCAGTGCAGGCCCGTTCATGCAGCGCTTATGCCACGCGCAAGCGAGACCGCCAACGGCGTCAGGGCCGCCGTTCGAGGACCGCCCCGATCATCTTGCGCCACACCGCCACATCGCCCGCCTGCGCCATCTGCTCATCGGGCTCCCGCAACGTGTGCAATATGGCATAGGCGTCATCCACATGCTTCTGCCAGCTCGCGTCCACCGCGCCCGACGCATGCGGATCGCTGCCCTCGCCGTTCAGGCTCAGCTGGCGTCCGGCCAGCACGCGGGCAATGCGTTCGATCGCGGGGGTCGTGGAAGTCGGCATCAACAGGGCTCCTCTCGCCGGTAAGGCGAACCGCCCGGCCATCCGCCGATCCGGTCCGCCTGTGAAGCTGATCATATCACCAATATCAGCGCCGTCTATCGCTCCGCCTTCTCCTCATCTTCATCTTCTTCATGGAAGCCCGAAGAAGGCACCGGATCGCCATGATCGCCCGGAGCGGTCGCCGCCGGCGGATCGGACGCATCCATGCTGTCCATCAGCCCCTCATCCAACTTTTCCTCATTGGTCACGGCATGGTCCTGCGCGTCGGTGGGGCGCTCGTCATGCGCCTCTTCACGGCTGTTGGGCCGGATATCGGTCTTGTCGCTCATCGCTCTCTCCTCGGCGCAAGCATCATGCGCGCCTCGCCCGATCAACGGCCAGCGCCAATCGGCGGTTCCGCGCGGGCGCCATGGAAGCCTTCCCCCACCCCGTTCGTTTCGAGCGAAGTCGAGAAACAGGCAGCACACACATGCGCTTGCCCGACTACGCTCGAACGGAACGGAGGTTAGACGCTTCCATCCATTCCGCCCGATAGTCCCTCCCCCAATCCACCCCCACCCCCGTTCGGGCTGAGCCTGTCGAAGCCCGCGCGCACCCCAAGAAAAAAGGCCCGGCAATCAACCGGACCTTCCTTCACTTATCACGGCAGGACCGTTTCAATCCGCCGAGCCAGGCACCTTGTCCTTGCTCACTTCCGCAAACTGTCCGGCATCCCGCCCCTGAGCGCTCGCAATCGCGGCAGCCATAGGCTCCCGAACATGATCCAGCGCCGCCAACTGGCAGGACCGCGATTCCTGCACCGACCGCCCCGGGCACACCTTCACGGCCGCACGGCGGATGCGCAGCGTCAATTCGCGCTGGTCCGCCTTTTTCGCCAGATCCAGGTCCTGATAGCCCACTTCGACGGTGCGGCCGTTGGATTCGAACGGAATACTGCTCGCCATCGCCGCCGTGCTCATCAGAGCGCAGGCGCTTACCGCAACCATCTTTGCAACAATCGACATGATTTGGGTCCCCCTATTTCAAAATGCTGCGGCCGTCGCTCTCCGGGGATCTGGCCGCGATTGAAATGGGCAGGCTGGGACCCGTCAGTCCTCCCCATCAGCAAGGCGCGCCAATAAAGAGATGCAGCCCTGCTGTCGAGGCAAAAAGCCTTATTTTCGTAGCGTAAAATAGAGTCCAGCGCCCAAAAAAACGCCCCCGGCGCAAGGGATGGCCGGGGGCGTATCCGGGATGCTGTCGGGCTACCCAGGATCTCTCTTAAAGCTCGCTGATCAGGACGCCGCCGATGCGGCAAGTCCGTCACCCTTCATAGGCCCAAACAGGTTAAGGCCACTTTACCATTCGACCACCCGCCGCATGCGCGCGCCGG
Source organism: Sphingobium tyrosinilyticum (assembly GCF_042654265.1). Taxonomy (NCBI): domain Bacteria; kingdom Pseudomonadati; phylum Pseudomonadota; class Alphaproteobacteria; order Sphingomonadales; family Sphingobiaceae; genus Sphingobium; species Sphingobium tyrosinilyticum. The sequence goes on from NZ_JBHSFZ010000064.1 coordinate 565,534, forward strand.
AAAGCATGCCCGCTTGCGAGCCACGGTCCGCTAACCCATATCCGCGCGATAAACTTGCCCCCAAAGAACAAATCTGGAACAACACGGCCCATGAGTCTCACTACGATTTCCGTGCGCGGCGCGCGCGAGCACAACCTCAAGGGCGTCGATGTCGACCTCCCGCGCGACAGCCTGATCGTCATCACCGGCCTTTCCGGCTCGGGCAAGTCCTCCCTCGCCTTCGACACAATCTATGCCGAGGGGCAGCGCCGCTATGTGGAGTCTCTCTCCGCCTACGCCCGACAGTTCCTGGAGATGATGCAGAAGCCGGACGTCGAGCATATCGACGGCCTCTCCCCCGCCATCTCGATCGAGCAGAAGACGACCAGCCGCAACCCGCGCTCGACCGTCGCGACCGTCACCGAGATCTACGACTATATGCGCCTGCTCTGGGCGCGCGTCGGCATCCCCTACTCCCCCGCGACCGGAGAGCCGATCAGCGCCCAGACCGTCAGCCAGATGGTCGATCGCGTCCTCCAGCTTCCCGAAGGCACCCGCTTCTACCTGCTCGCCCCCGTCGTCCGCGGCCGCAAGGGCGAGTATCGCAAAGAATTGGCCGAGTGGCAGAAGGCGGGCTACACCCGCGTCCGCATCGACGGCGAAATGTATCTGATCGAGGACGCCCCCGCCCTCGACAAGAAATATAAGCATGACATCGAAGTCGTCGTCGACCGCCTCGCCGTGGACGCGGACATGTCCACCCGCCTGGCGGACAGCTTCGAACAGGCGCTGAAGCTCGCCGACGGCCTCGCCTATATCGACCTCGCCGATGGCGTCGTTCCCGGCCGCGAGGATGAAGCCGAATCCACCGGCAAAATGAAGAACGCAGGCATCCCCGCCAACCGCATCGTCTTCAGCGAAAAATTCGCCTGCCCCGTCTCGGGCTTCACCATCCCCGAGATCGAACCGCGCCTCTTCTCCTTCAACGCCCCGCAAGGCGCCTGCCCCGCCTGCGATGGCCTCGGCGAGCGGCAGGAGTTCGACCCCGAACTGGTCGTCCCCAACGAGCATCTCACCCTCAAAAAGGGCGCCATCGTCCCCTGGGCCAAGTCCAACCCGCCCAGCCCCTATTATATGCAGGTCCTCGGCTCGCTCGCGAAGGAGTTCGGCTTCACCCTCGACAAGCCTTGGATCGACTTGCCGCCGGAGGTGAAGGTCATCATCCTCCACGGCACCGCCGGTAAGCCCGTCACCCTGCGCTTCGTCGACGGCAAGAAGTCCTACGAGGTCAAAAAGCCCTTCGAAGGCGTCATCGGCAACCTCAACCGCCGCCTGCTCCAGACCGAATCCGCCTGGATGCGCGAGGAACTCAGCAAGTACCAAACCGCCATGCCCTGCGAGACATGCCACGGCGCCCGCCTCAAGCCCGAAGCCCGCGCCGTCAAGATCGCGGGCGAGGACATCTCCATGTCCACCCGCCGCTCGGTGGTCGATGCGCTCGGCTTCTTCTCCACCCTCCCCGCGCAGCTCAACGACCAGCAGAACCAGATCGCCAAGGCCATCCTCAAGGAAATCGTCGAGCGCCTCGGCTTCCTCAACAATGTCGGCCTCGACTATCTCAACCTCGACCGCACCAGCGGCACGCTGTCGGGCGGCGAGTCCCAGCGCATCCGCCTCGCTTCCCAGATCGGCAGCGGCCTGTCGGGCGTCCTCTACGTCCTCGACGAGCCCAGCATCGGCCTGCACCAGCGCGACAATGACCGCCTGCTCATTACCCTCAAGCGCCTGCGCGACCTCGGCAACACCGTCATCGTCGTGGAGCATGACGAGGACGCGATCCGCACCGCCGACTATATCGTCGACATGGGACCGGGCGCCGGCGTCCATGGCGGCACCATCGTCGCCCAAGGCAGCCTCAACGAACTGCTCGCCCACCGCGACAGCCTGACCGCGGACTATCTGAACGGCACCCGCCGCATCGAAGTCCCGACCAAGCGCCGCAAGGGCAATGGCAAGAAGCTCACCGTCCACAACGCCCGCGCCAACAATCTGCAAGGCGTCACGGCCAGCATCCCGCTCGGCACCTTCACCTGCATCACCGGCGTGTCAGGATCGGGCAAGTCCAGCTTCACCATCGACACCCTCTACGCCGCGTCAGCCCGCGCCCTCAACGGCGCGCGCATCGTCGCAGGCCCGCATGACAAGGTCACCGGCCTTGAACATTGCGACAAGGTGATCGACATCGACCAGTCGCCCATCGGCCGCACCCCGCGCTCCAACCCGGCGACCTATACGGGAGCCTTCACCAACATCCGCGACTGGTTCGCGGGCCTCCCCGAAGCGCAGGCGCGCGGCTACAAGCCCGGCCGCTTCAGCTTCAACGTCAAGGGCGGCCGCTGCGAAGCCTGCCAGGGCGACGGCGTGCTCAAGATCGAGATGCACTTCCTCCCCGACGTCTATGTCACCTGCGACGTCTGCCACGGCGCGCGCTACAATCGCGAAACGCTGGAGGTGAAGTTCAAGGGCCACAGCATCGCCGACGTTCTCGACATGACGGTCGAGGACGCGGTGGAATTCTTCAAGGCCGTCCCCCCCATCCGCGACAAGATGGCGATGCTCGCCGAAGTCGGCCTCGGCTATATCAAGGTCGGCCAGCAGGCCACCACCCTGTCCGGCGGCGAAGCCCAGCGCGTCAAGCTCGCCAAGGAACTCTCCCGCCGCGCCACCGGCCAGACCCTCTACATATTGGACGAGCCCACCACCGGCCTCCACTTCGAAGACGTCCGCAAACTGCTCGAAGTCCTCCACGCCCTAGTCGAACAGGGCAACAGCGTGGTTGTGATCGAGCATAATCTGGACGTCATCAAGACCGCCGACTGGATCATCGACATGGGACCGGAAGGCGGCGTCAAAGGCGGCGAAGTCGTCGCCGAAGGCACGCCCGAAAAGGTCGCGAAGAACGCCCGGAGCTTTACCGGGCGCTATCTCGCGCCGTTGTTGGGGTTGGAGGCTGTGGCGGCGGAGTAGCAATCGATTTGGTCTGAAGGGGGAACTATGAAGATCGACAGCATAACAATAGAAAATTTTCGTGGAATTCGACGTGTTGCTGCTCAAGATCTCGGCGATACCATTATAATAGCGGGGCAAAATGGGTCCGGGAAATCATGTATTTTTGATGCCATTCGACTATTGAAGTCCGTATATGGCGGATACCAACAAAACGAATGGCAGAACTGGTTAGGCGAGTTCTCAATTGCGCCGAACGCTACAGGTGAAAGCCTGAAGGGGATGTTTAATGATCCCACTAGACCAATATTGATTGAATGTCAGTTTAGTTTAGAAGATTCTGAAAAGAATTTCGTTACGCGAAACGCGGCTGAACTGTTAACTGACGCAATTTGGCGGACAATATTGCCCGAGGCTTTCCAATTTGGCGCTTATCGCCTCGCGCTATTTGCGAGCCAGTTTCGGGAGAAAGAGCCAGAAGTACGCGCTCGCGTTGAGGCAGAACTCCCTGCTCTGCTTGCCGAGTTGGCCCAACCTCAGATTATTGGCCGAGTGTCGGTCCCAGTAGGTGGCAGCATCATGCTGCACCCATCTCAGATATTGTCTGTTGTCTTCACTACATATCGACCGCAGGAAATTGGCGTAGTCGACTATCACGGCGCGCAACGTCATTATGGTCGGGAATTGGTTCAAGCCGTCAACATCAGTTTGGATCATCGCAGCATCAACGTCAACACGCGCTTTACAATTATTCAAACAAATACAATAACGTCAAAAGCGAGCTTGCGGCAAGCTACGTCAAAGAAATGTTCGCACAACAGGCTGGTGGAGAAGCCAGCCATGTTGGAATGACGCAGACGATGAAGGAGCTGTTCCAGACATTTTTCCCTGATAAGGAATTTAAGGGGCCTACGCCAACGTCCGACGGAAACTTGAGCTTTCCTGTTATTACCGGCGCCGGAACGACGCATGATCTCGATGATTTGAGCGCGGGCGAGAAAGAGATTTTGTATGGTTACTTGAGAATACGAAATTCAGCTCCGAAGTACTCCATCATTCTTCTGGACGAACCCGAATTACACTTAAATCCTAGACTAATCAGGAACCTACCTGAATTCTACCGCAAGCACCTTGGTCAGGCGCTGAATAATCAGATTTGGCTCGTTTCTCATTCTGACGCCTTGCTCCGCGAAGCCGTGGGGAAGCCCGGCTTTGACGTTTTTCATATGCAACCTGTCTCTCTTCAGAATTCAGCGGGCCACATCACTCCTGTCGTCGGGTATAATCAGCTAAAGCCTCTTAGCGCGACAAAAGATGTCGACATCGCTCTGACCGATCTCGTTGGCGACTTGGCAACATACGAGCCAGGACGGAAAGCTATCATTTTTGAGGGCGGAGGTGACACAGATTTTGATCAATCGATGACATTAAGGCTGTTTCCGGAAATCGGTAAGAAAATAAACCTGATCTCTGGCAGCAACAAATCTAAGGTCAAAGCACTTCACGAGGTACTGAATCGCGCCTATGAAAGAGGAGACTTGAAGACCTCATTCTTTGCTATTGTTGACAAAGATTTTGAAGAAGCAGATGAATCCTCTCGGGCGATAAAACGATACACTTGGAACGTGTATCACATAGAAAATTACCTTCTTCATGAAGAATCTATTTGCCATGTGGTTAATTCTCTCTCTGCCACTAACACCCTTACTCCTGAGAAGGTAATTGAAGATTTGCGGTCTGCCGCGAGAGAAACTGTGCCGTTTGCCGTCAGGCACAGTGTGAATGAGTTTGTTAGCCAGCATTTGATCCGATCTATTGATTTAAAGTCGGATCCGGCCGCAGGTGATTTCACCCGAGAAATTTTGTTGGCAGCAGATCGCTCTTTGGATCGCCTGTCAAAACTGCGGGATGGCACCCTGTCTGATGAAGCCGTCCGAGGGTTCGAACGATCCACCAGAGAGCAGATCGAACAAGCCTTCGCAGATGGAAGCTGGCGCGCACGCTTGCCCGGACGTGATATATTGCGAGCATATGCTTCCAAGCTCCCGAATGGGATATCCTATGAAGTGCTCCGCAACATGATTTTGTCCAGAATGGTTGACACCGGCTATCGGCCTGAAGGCATGATAAGCGTCGTAAACGAAATAATAGCGGCTTAATCTCGCACTGCCTGGTATTCGCCGGAAAGGCGATGCCAGGCACACCAACCATCATGATTTGTAAACCGCCCCCGCCGCATGTTCCCATTTTGTTCTGTCCTACAACCCCTCTCCTGACATATCCTCCCGGCAAAGCCACCTAACGAAAAGGGCCTTGCCATGACCTGCCAATTCCCTCCTCTCCCCACGCCCGCGCAGCAAATCCGCGCCGACGGCTGGAGCCCCGCGCGGCAGCGGACCTTCCTTGAAACCCTCGCCGCCACCGGCATCATCCGCACGGCCTGCGACGCCGCCGCCATCACCACGCGCTCGGCTTACGCCTTACGCATCCGCCGCGACGGCGCGGCCTTTCGCCTCGGCTGGGACGCGGCCATCCTCATCGCGCGCGCGCGCCTCGCCGATGATCTGCTCGCCCGCGCCCTCACCGGCCATGAGGAAGTGATCCGCAAGGACATGGACGCAGGCGAAATCACCCGCCACCGCCACGACAACCGCCTCGCCATGTCGATGCTCTCGCGCCTCGACCGCATGGCCGACAGCCCGCCCGAGGGGTCCGACGCCGCGCTCGCCCGCGTCGTGGCGCAGGATTTCGCCGCCTATCTCGACCTCATCTGCCCGGAGCAGCGGATGCCGGATCAGGCGATGGAACTGGCGGCGGCGGAGGCGGATCGCCTCGGCTTGGCGTCCCCCGGCGGCGAACCCCTGGCGCTCGACGGGGAAGAGGCCGGGCTGCTCGACGCCGCCTCATCGGATGCGCCGCTTGGCCTTGAACAGACCGCCACCGCACTGTCGCCGGGCGCGTCCGCCGCGCTTTTCGTCGCCGCGCGGATGGCGCTGAGCGGGCGCGACAAGGCTCAGCCCTACCCCCTCGATGACCGGTGTGAACTTCGCCTGCCGCCGGTCGATCGCGCGACCCTTCCGCCTGCTCAGGCCGCCGCCCGCCTGCGCGGCATATGGTGGGACGAGGAAAGGGAAGCCTGGCGCACCGACTATCCCGCGCCGCCGGATTTCGACGGCGATGAAAGCGACGACATATACGACATCGACGGCTATGAGCGCGACCTGACGCCGCAGGAGGAAGACGCGCTCGCCGCGCGGCAGGCCCTGCAGCGCCGCCCCTATGAGGATGCCGCGGCCCGCGCCCGCGACGTCTTTTTCGGCTTTGCGGCGCTGGATGGATCGGGCTGAAGGCTGGCCGATCACGGCCAGCGGATGGGGTAGCCCTTGCTATTCCGCGCCCCGGGGCCCATATGGGCGCTGCTACAGTCGCAAATCGACGGTCTTTCGGCGCTTTGCGGCACCAAACTTCCTTCTTTCCCTGCCCCTCTAGCGCAAGGCCCGTCCACACGGGGCGCGCCGCACGAAAGAAGGAATACCCAATGAGCATCGTCGGAACCGTCAAATTCTTCAACGCCGACAAGGGCTATGGCTTCATCGCTCCCGATGACGGCAGCCCGGACGCTTTCGTCCACATCTCGGCCGTGGAACGCGCTGGCCTCGCCACGCTGCGTGAAAAGGACCGTGTCTCCTATGATCTGGAGCAGGACAAGCGCGGCAAGATGGCGGCGGTGAACCTCCAGCACGCCCAATAATCGGAATGGCCGGACGCCGCTTTGATGGGCGGCGTCCGGTCCTCCCATCGTCGCCTTGCAGGAAGGGAGAAAGCCCATGACCCATCCCGACTATCGCGCGCTCGCCGCTCAGGCCCGCAGCGAAGCCGACGCCTCCTCGCTAGACAATGTGCGCAATCGCTGCCTGCGTTCGGAAGCCGCTTTCCTCACCATGGCCCATCGTCAGGATTTGGCCGACGCCAACCGCGCCCGGCGCGAAGCCGCAGCCGCCGCCGCCAAGGATGCGGAGACGGTCTGAATAAGGGGGCCCGTGCCCTCACGCCGCCTGCTGCGCTCGCCCTGTCGATTACCCAAAAGCGCCCGGAACCCAACGCCGCTCCACCTGTTATCCTGTGCAAACCCTGCCAGGACACATCCCGTAAGGAGCAAGGCACAATGATCCGTACCCTGATTTTCGGCGCGATCGCCGGTTACGTCGGCAAGAAGCTGTATGACGAAGGCAAGCTGACCGAGTTCAAGGAAGACCTCGTCTCCCGCTATCAGCAAGCCCGCAGCGACCTGTCCAACCGGACAGGCAGCAGCAGCAGCAGCCTGAGCGGCAGCGACATGTCTCCCGCGGTGACCCCAACCCCGCCGCGCCACACGCCGTCCAGCTCGCCCATCGCCAGCTGATTTCGGCGCTCAACGTCACGATATTGTAGTTCCGGCGGCTTCTCCCTCTGGCCGCTGGCCACCGCCCGCCCGGCCCGCGTCCTCCCCCTTTCGCGGCGCCGCGGCGGGTGGACTATTTCCCGCGCCAGGGCTCTCCCTCGCGATCCGTTCCGCCCGCGCAACTCATCCCAACCAGGGGTTGTTACCCTGTCAGTGACGCAGTTTTAGAAGAATATCTAATGCGCACCCCGCCTTGCCGCGACACTGCTGGCGATCCCACCAACCGCCTGCGACACCTAAAGCGACCGCTATAGCTACGACCGCCCATCCGGCCCCGTCCCGCCTATTCCGGCCGCGTCCTCGCCAACACCAACAACCGCTACCATTGCAAGGCCACGACAGCACCGCCGAACCATAGTCGGCGCAATCGCAGGCTACATCTGGGCAACATCATCGCCCGGCGGCCCCAAAACGCTGAGGCACCATCCCCTACGCAGGAGGCGCACTCGCCGACCGGGCCCTCAATCGCAACGACGTCCGCCGCGAATAACAAAAAAGGGCGCGGCCATCAGCCGCGCCCCCTTTTCAAGGGAAGCCCCTCACCACCGTTCGCCCTGAGCCTATCAAAGCGCGCACGCGGGCATGGACATCTGAATGAGGCAAGTGGCGCATTCAGCCAGCCCGAACGGAGCTGAAGGCAAAATCCCTTACAGCTTCTCCGTCAGCTCCGGCACCACCTTGAACAGGTCGCCCACTAGGCCGATGTCCGCCACCTGGAAGATCGGCGCATCCTCATCCTTGTTGATGGCGACGATGGTCTTTGAGTCCTTCATGCCCGCCAGATGCTGGATCGCGCCGGAAATGCCGACCGCGATATAGACTTCCGGCGCCACGATCTTGCCGGTCTGGCCAACCTGATAGTCGTTCGGCACATAGCCAGCGTCCACCGCAGCGCGCGAAGCGCCAACCGCCGCACCCAGCTTGTCGGCCAGCGGGAAGATCACCTGCTCGAACGTCTCTCCGTCCTTCAGCGCACGGCCACCCGACACGATCACCTTGGCGCTGGTCAGTTCCGGACGCTCTTGCTTGGCGATCTCGGCGCCGACGAAGCTCGACAGCCCCTTGTCGCCGGTGGAAGACACGGCTTCCACCGCACCCGAACCACCCTCGCGCGCCGCCTTCTCGAAGGCGGTGCCGCGAACGGTGATCACCTTCTTCGCGTCCTTCGACTTAACGGTCGCGATCGCGTTGCCGGCATAGATCGGGCGGGTGAAGGTGTCGTCGCTCTCAACCGACAGAATGTCGCTGATCTGCATCACGTCCAGCAGAGCCGCGACGCGCGGCGCGATATTCTTGCCGTTGCTGGTGGCGGGCACGACGAACGCGTCATGGCTGCCCATCAACTCAACGATCAGCGGCGCGACATTTTCAGCGAGCGCATGACCAAAGGCCGCGTCATCGGCGACATGGACCTTGCCGACGCCCGCAATCTTCGCGGCCGCCTCGCCCACGCCGCCAACGCCAGCACCAGCGACCAGCAGATGCACTTCACCCAGCTTTGCAGCGGCGGTGACGGCGGAAAGGGTCGCGTCCTTCACGGCGCCGCCCTCATGTTCAACCCAGACAAGCGCTTTCGTCATGCTGCAACTCCCAGAGCCTTGAGCTTCGCGACCAGTTCATCGACATCGGCGACCTTGACGCCAGCCGAACGCTTGGCGGGCTCAGTAACCTTCAGCGTTTCCAGACGCGGCGAAATATCGACGCCATAATCGGCAGGCGCCCTGGTCGCGAGCGGCTTGCTCTTCGCCTTCATGATGTTGGGCAGCGAGGCATAGCGCGGTTCATTGAGGCGCAGGTCGGTGGTGACGATCGCCGGGATGTTCAGCTTCACTGTCTCTAGGCCGCCATCGACTTCGCGGGTTACATCGACCTTGTCACCCGACACTTCGACCTTGCTGGCGAAGGTGCCCTGCGGCAGGTTCAGCAGAGCGGCGAGCATCTGGCCGGTCTGGTTGCTGTCGTCATCGATCGCCTGCTTGCCCAGGATGATCAGGCCAGCGCCTTCTTCTTCCTGCACCTTGGCGAGCAGCTTGGCGACGCCCAGCGGTTCGACTTCATCGTCGGTCTGGATCAGGATCGCGCGGTCCGCGCCCATGGCCAGCGCCGTGCGCAGCGTTTCCTGCGCCTTGGCGACGCCGATAGACACGGCGACGACCTCGGTCGCCACGCCCTTTTCCTTCAGGCGGATGGCTTCCTCGACAGCGATTTCGTCGAACGGGTTCATGCTCATCTTGACATTGGCCAGGTCCACGCCCGTGCCGTCAGCCTTCACCCGCGGCTTCACATTATAGTCAATGACCCGCTTCACGGGGACAAGGATCTTCATCGCAACATCCTTTCGTTTCACGCCATCGCCCGCATATGCGGACAAGGACGCAGGCGGCCCTTAAAGCCCGCCTGCGCCCCATGGTGTCTGTTTAAATGGCTGGAAAGTGCCTCAGGCCGCCTTCCTCACTTCCGCCACGATCTTCTTCGCCGCATCGCCCAGATCGTCCGCCGGGACGATCGCCAGGCCCGACTTGGCCAGAATGTCCTTGCCCTGCTGGACGTTCGTGCCTTCCAGGCGCACGACCAGCGGAACCGACAGGTTCACTTCCTTGGCGGCGGCGACGATGCCATCGGCAATGATGTCGCACTTCATAATGCCACCGAAGATGTTGACCAGGATGCCCTTCACCGCCGGGTCCTTCAGGATGATCTTGAAGGCCGCGGTCACCTTCTCCTTGGAAGCGCCACCACCGACGTCCAGGAAGTTGGCGGGGAATTCGCCGTTCAGCTTGATGATGTCCATGGTCGCCATGGCTAGGCCCGCGCCGTTCACCATGCAGCCGATGTTACCGTCGAGCTTGATGTAGGCGAGGTCATATTCGCTGGCTTCGACTTCCGCCGGATCTTCCTCGGTCAGGTCGCGCAGTTCCGCGATGTCCTTGTGACGGAACATGGCGTTGCCGTCGAAGCCCACCTTGGCGTCCAGCACCAGCAGGTTACCCTGCTCGGTCAGCGCCAGCGGATTGACTTCGATCTGCTCGGCGTCGGTGTCGAGGAAAGCAGCGTAGAGCGAGGAAGCGACCTTGGCCGCCTGCTTCGCCTGCTCACCGGTCAGGCCCAGAGCGGCAGCGACCGAGCGGCCGTGGTGCGGCTGGAAACCGGCTGCCGGATCGACGGTGAAGGTGTGGATCTTTTCGGGGGTCGAATGGGCAACCTCTTCAATATCCATGCCACCCTCGGTCGAAACGACGAAAGCGATGCGGCTGCTGCCACGATCGACCAGCAGGGCGAGGTAGAATTCCTTCGCGATGTCCGCGCCATCGGTGATGTAGAGGCGGTTGACCTGCTTGCCGGCGTCGCCGGTCTGGATCGTGACCAGCGTGTTGCCCAGCATGTCGGTGGCGTGGGCTTTCACTTCATCCAGGTTGAAGGCGAGGCGAACGCCGCCCTTCGCTTCGGGGGCCAGTTCCTTGAACTTGCCCTTGCCGCGGCCACCAGCGTGGATCTGCGACTTCACGACATAAAGCGGTCCGGGCAGCTTATTGGCGGCTTCGACGGCTTCATCCACCGAGAAAGCGGCATAACCGGCGGCGATCGGCGCGCCATATTTCGCCAGCAGTTCCTTCGCCTGATATTCGTGAATGTTCATGGGCCCGGGCCGTCCTTTCGCCTGAAAAGCTGATGACGGGCCTAAAGCACAGCCGGGTTGGCGATGCCAGCATCATTTCGCAAAACCACTTTGCAAAATTGCAAAATGGTTTCTCGAAATCGCGTTCAATTCGCTACTTCATTCAGTCGATCGCGCAAAGGATCGCAGCCTTGCTCGTCACCATGAATATCTCCGTATCCTCCAGAGCCCGCACCTTGTAGAGGAAACGATCGACCGTCATCTCACCCATGTGCGACTTGCGGAGCGACGCCAGCGACTGCAGCCGCCGCAGTTGACCCAGGCTCAGCCGGTCCACCATCCGCTCGGCCATGCATCCCGCCATACGCGGCGAAAGCCCCGCCTCGATCAGCCCGGCCCTCACCTTCGATTCGGGCGAGACGGTGGCGCAGGAAGACAACAGCAGCGCGGCGGCAGGAAGGGCGAGCGCGAAGGCGCGAGAGGATATGGTGATCATCCTCGCTCCATGGCAATCAGAGGCTGAACGCAAGGTAAATGGGCCGCCACCGGGAGAAGAGAATGGACAGGATTTTCGGAGCCTTCGCACATCGCATCGCCAGTTGGTCGGGACAGCCGCTGGCCTTCATTCTCGCCGTGACGGTCATCATCGGGTGGGTCGTGACAGGGCCGCTCTTCGGTTTTTCCGATACCTGGCAACTCATCATCAACACCGGAACGACCATCGTCACTTTCTTGATGGTCTTCCTGATCCAGAACGCCCAGAACCGCGACGGATCAGCCATCCAGGCGAAACTGGACGAACTGATCCGCGCCGGCATGGACGCGCGCAATGAGTTCATCGGCATCGAACATCTGACCGAAGCCGATCTGGAGCGCGTCAAGGCCGTGCTGGAAAGGGAATGCGGCAGCGACGAAACCCATCGTCAGCTAATCGACAGACTGATCCGGCGGCGGTGAAAAGCGCGCGCCATCAATGCGCGAGATTCACCATCCGCACATTTTCCTGCCGATACGCATCAATCTGATCGGTATAGCCGCGCGCAAGATCCTCGTAGGCTGCGCGCCCTCTCCTCGAACGGCTCATTTGAGCGCGTATCAAGGACACCTGCTGCCTGTGCAGGAGGTAATTGACATCCATCTCCCCGGTCATTCACGCCCTCCTACCTTATCGCTCTAAGAGACTGGTTGGGGTGCCGCGACCCTTAGCGAGTCGTCGTTCCGGCAAAAGCGACAATAGCATCCCCCTTTTGGATAAGCGATTCAGTCCAACGCAGCGCCGGAGCACCCTGCCGGAAATACCCTGCCGTCAATGATCCTCGCCAGAGCAGCTAACCCCGCGGTTCCGTACAGAAATTTTTCCCCGAGGCTTGGAATTTCGTCCGTCCGGTGCCAATGGGCGCGCCGAACAGGGGGTTCAAGGATTATGGCGCAATCGCTGACCGCGATATTGGCGGTCATTTATCATGAGATATTGCTTTTCGCGGTGGTCGGTCTCGCAATCGGCGGGACCGATGATTTCCTTGTCGATATCATGTTTCTGGCCCGCCGCTGGTGGCGAAACATCATCATCTATTCGCGCCATCCGCGCATGACCACGGCCAGCTTGCCACAATCCGAAAATCCGGGACGTATCGCCATCTTCGTTCCCGCCTGGGGTGAAGCGGACGTGATTGGCCCAATGCTCCGCAACGCACTCAGCCAATGGCGCCAAGGCGACTATCGCATCTTCGTTGGCGTTTATCCCAATGACCGCGCCACGCTGGACGCCGTGATCCCGATCGCCGAAGGCGAAGAGCGGCTGATCATCTGCATCAACGAACGGCCAGGCCCTACCACCAAGGCCGATTGCCTGAACCTGCAATGGCGTACGATGATGAAGGAAGAAAGCCGCACCGGCGTGCCTTTCAAGGCAATCGTTCTCCATGACGCGGAAGATGTCGTTCACGCCGATGAGATCCGGCTGTTCGACCTGATGATCGACCGCTTCCAACTGGTTCAGCTCCCGGTTCTCCCCCTGCCTGGCCACGGGGGCTGGTGGAGCAGGGCGATCGCCAATCATTATTGCGACGAATTTGCCGAGAGTCATGGGAAGTATCTGACCATTCGCGAGGCCATGGGCGCGTCAGTGCCCTCCGCGGGAGTGGCCTGCGCCTTTGAACGCGCCACGCTCGACAAACTCATAGACCCGAAAAATGGCGGGCCTTTCGATCCTGACTCCCTGACCGAGGACTATGAGGTCGGCCTGCGGATTAAGAATATGGGCGGCCGCGGCGTCTTTGTACGCATGCGCGACGGATCGGGCGAACTGGTCGCGACGCGCGAATATTTTCCCGACAATCTCGATGCCGCGGTGAAGCAAAAGGCTCGCTGGATGGTGGGTATCTCGCTGGCCGGATGGGCCCGCATGGGCTGGCAGGGTGGCGCGACGGAAAGGTGGATGCGCATTCGCGACCGCCGGGCGGCCATCGCCGCCTTCGTGCTGCTCGCCGCCTATCTCGCTCTGTTGCTTTGGGGCGTGCTTACCGTCGCACGCTGGTTCGGCATTGTTCCTGCGCCTCGAGGTTCGGCACTGATCGAGCCCCTGCTTTGGCTCAACTTCCTCTTCATGGTCTGGCGCCTCGCGATGCGAGCCATCTTCGTCGGCCGTAGCTATGGCTGGCGATACGGACTGGGCGCGATCCCGCGATCGATCATTGCAAACTTGATCGCCATGATGGCCGCCCGTCGCGCCATATTCCTCTATCTTGATTCCCTGTTCGGCAAACCGCTGGTCTGGGACAAGACGCAGCATCGCTTTCCTCAGCTTTAGTAGGTCCGCATGAGCCGAACCGTCAGCGGACGTCCCGTCCGCTTCTTCGTCGTCCTTATGGGCGGTTGGACAATTATACGCTTGGGCAGCGCAAGCGGCATGTTTTGGCCCGTCTCCACCCAGGGCCTGACGCCCCCGATGCAGCCAAGCTCTGTGCGTCACACGGCTGCGCCAATGCAAAGGCCGAAAGCAGCAATTGTGGCTCCCCCCCCCTATCTGTATCCGGCGCGCGACCGCTCGGAACGCCCGTGCCTACCCGCACTGTCGCACGCCCAATCCGCAAATCCGTCGAAGCGCCGTTCAGGTCAGCGCGTACCACCCCGGCTGAAATGCTCGCGATCGGCCAAGACGATCATATATCAGCCGCCACCCCTGCTCAGCCCCAGGCCAGCCCGGACCCCTCCCCCACACCGGCAGTTCCGCTTGCGCCTCACGGTCAGTCGCGGCTGGATCGTTGGCGTGGCAGCGCTTGGCTGCTCTGGCGCGACGGCAGCGCCAGCCGCGCGAACATCATCACCGCGGGCAAGCTCGGCGGGTCACAGGCCGGACTTAGATTGGATTATGATCTGACTCCTGCGTCATCTGGCCGAGCCGCCGCCTATGGCCGCGTCACCGCAGCCCTCAACCGCCCAGCCTCCCCCGAAGGCGCGCTGGGTCTCGCCTGGCAACCCTCGCGGGCCATTCCCGTCAGCATAGCCGCCGAACGCCGCATAGCTCTTGGCAAGGGCGCCCGCGACGCCAACGCCGTCCTGGCGGTCGGCGGTTTCGGCCCAACCCCTGTGTTCCTTGGATTGGAGGCCGAAGCCTATGCACAGGCCGGGATGGTCGGCTTTCACCGCCGCGACCTGTTCGCCGACGGCAAATTCTCGCTGCTCTAAGTGCAGCTCCGCCTGCCGCTTCCACAGGTCTCCGCCCGTCTCAGCATCGAGTGGCGGGAACGGATTGCCGGCCAGGCAAGCCCCCCGTCCGGCCTGGCCGTGACGCTCGGTGCCGATTTTTAAAAGGAGTACCCTCCCCTGCCTTTATCTCGCCGCGCAATGGGCTTAACCCTGTGACTCCATGGATCTCTACCTGCCCATCGCCAATCTGTCGGTGAACGCGTTGGTGATCATCGCCCTGGGTGGCGTGGTCGGCCTGCTTTCAGGCATGTTTGGGGTAGGCGGCGGGTTTCTGACGACGCCGCTGTTGATTTTCTACGGCATCCCGCCCACCGTCGCCGCGGCCTCGGCAGCGTCGCAGGTAACTGGCGCCAGCGTGTCCAGCGTAATCACGCACATGGCCCGAGGAACCGTCGATTTCCGAATGGGCGGGGTTCTGATCGGCGGGGGCGTCATCGGCGCGGGCATCGGCGTCTTGCTCTTCCGCCTGCTGCAATCGGCTGGGCAGATCGATACCGTTATCGGGATCCTCTATGTCCTGATGCTGGGCGGCATCGGCAGCCTGATGGCGAAGGAATCGATCCAGACCCTCATCGCATTGAAAAGCGGAAAGCGGCCCCCGGCGCGCAAGCGCCGGCACCATCCGCTTGTCGCGGCTCTCCCGATGCGCTGGCGCTTCTACCGGTCGGGCCTCTATATCTCGCCACTTGCGCCGCTGCTGCTGGGTATGGCGACCGGCATCCTCACCACCTTGCTGGGCGTCGGCGGCGGCTTCATCCTGGTGCCTGCCATGCTTTACCTGCTTGGCATGACGACGCAGTCGGTGGTCGGGACCTCATTGTTCCAGATCCTGTTCGTCACCATGGCCACGACCATGATGCACGCCATGACGACCAAGGCCGTCGATCTTGTCCTCGCGATGCTCCTCCTGATCGGCAGCGTCACCGGCGCGCAAGTCGGCACGCGCATCTCCATGACGGTCCGCCCCGAATATCTGCGCATCCTGCTCTCCGCCATCGTTCTCCTGGTGGCCGCGCGCATGGCGCTGGGGTTGGGCTTCCGCCCCGATGAAATCTACACGGTGGAAGTTCGCTGAGCGTGCGCGCCCGCCTCGCGCTTCTCTTGCCTGCGCTGTTGCTCACAAGCGCGGCTGGAGAGCCCATGCTGGTGCCCGACGTTTCTCAGCGCGAGGTGGAAATCCAATATAGCTTCACAGGCGCGGACCTCCTGCTGTTCGGCGCAATCGTCTATCCGAACGGCCGCCAGCCCAAGAAACCGGCCGACATATTGGTCGTGCTGAAAGGCCCCGATCAATCCATCATGATGCGCGAGAAGCAGAAAGTGGCCGGCATCTGGGTAAACGCCGATAGTGTCCGCTTCCGCTCCGCCCCCAGCTTCTACGCAGTCGCGTCCTCGCGGCCCATTACCGATGTGGTGGATGACCGCACCGCCGCCATTTACGAGTTGGGCGTCAACAAGCTGCAACTATCACCCTCTTCGCTCAACGAAAGTGCCGAACTCGACCGCTTTCAGGCTGGCCTCATCGACCTGCGGGAGCGAACCGGCCTTTTCGCCGAGCGGCAGGGATCGGTGGAGATCACCCAAGGCGTGCTGTACCGCGCCCGCTTGCCGCTTCCTGCGCGCGTAATCGTCGGCGACTATACGGCCGAAACTTTCCTGGTTCAGGATGGTCGGGTCGTCGCCGCCGCTGTCCGCGACATCACCATTCGCAAATCGGGATTCGAAAGGTTCATGGCCGTCGCTGCGGAGCAATGGCCTTTTTTCTATGGCCTCACGGCCATCCTGCTGGCTGTCGGCATGGGCTGGGCGGCCGGAGCGGTGGCGCGCCGATTCAGGGCTTGAGGTCAACGCGCTCGTCGTCGGGAAAGACATATTCGAGCAGCAGGGAGCGATGACACCCGTCCGCCTCCCGCTCGAAGCAGAGCAGCGCCGTCGGTCTTTCCCGCGCTAAGTCACGCAACTGCTCCCCCTGAACAATGGCTTCGGGCAGATCAAGCTGAGCTGAATAAATTTCGCGCAACTTCGCATGATTGCCCTTTCGCGCAGCCTCCCGGCCCTCGGCGGGCGTCCCCAGCGCCTTCAAGCCCACATAATCGATGCCCGCCTCTTTGAGTCCGGCCGCCAGGATGTTCTTCGAAAAGCCGGGACGGCGTGACAGCGGAACCGCTCTGATGTCGGCCAGCAGGGTCACGCCAGCTTCCTGCAGCGCCGCGATGAGCTCGGCCTGGGTCGCCCCTTCATATCCTATCGTGTAAATGCGCATGTCGAAGAGATAGGGAGCAGCGCGGAACTTCCAAGCTTCGCGCCTTGCCCTCTCCCATGCGCTCGCCTAAAGGGTCCGTTCATGCCCGAGATCATTGCTCCTTCCGCCTCGCCCGACCTTTCTGGCCGGGCGCTGTTTCCGCATCGGCATCTCCTCTCCATCGCCGATCTGAAGCCTTGGGAAATTCGCTTCCTGCTTGATGAGGCGGAGCATTGGGCAAGGACCAATCGCGGTAATGCGCGCAAGCATGACGACCGCCTGAAAGGCATGACGCAGATCAACGCCTTTTTCGAAAACAGCACGCGCACGCTGCTGTCCTTCGAGATTGCGGGCAAACGGCTGGGCGCGGACGTCGTCAACATGCACGCCGGCCAGTCCAGCGTAAAAAAGGGCGAAACGCTGATAGACACGGCGATGACGCTCAACGCGATGGCCGCCGATGTGATCGTCATCCGCCATGCCAGTTCGGGAGCTGTCGCGCTGATCGCTGACAAGGTGGACTGCCCGGTCCTCAACGCCGGGGATGGCTGGCATCAGCACCCCACCCAGGCGCTGCTCGATGCGCTGACGATCCGCCGCCGCAAGGGCAGCTTCGAAGGGCTGATCGTCGCAATCTGCGGCGATGTGCTGCATAGCCGGGTGGCGCGCTCGAACATGCTCTGCCTCGCCGCTCTGGGGGCTCAGGTGCGGGCGGTCGCGCCGCCGACCCTTATGCCGCCGGAAGTCGAGATGTTGGGCGCAACCCCCTTCCACCGAATGGACGAGGGGCTGGACGGCGCTGACGTCGTCATGATGCTGCGCCTTCAAAATGAGCGCATGGACGGCGCGTTCATCCCGTCGCCGCGCGAATATCATATGCTCTATGGCCTTACCCCCGAACGGCTGGCGCTGGCGAAGCCCGACGCGTTGGTGATGCACCCCGGACCAATGAACCGCGGCGTCGAAATCGCGAGCGTGGTGGCGGACCATCCCGATCGCTCAGCGATCACCGAACAGGTGGAAATGGGGGTCGCCATCCGCATGGCCTGCCTGGATGTGCTGACGCGAAGTGCACGCGGTGTGGAGGGCTGGCAATGAACAAGCTCGCCATCGTGAACGGAAAGCTTGCCGATCCCGCCGCACCGGGCTTGGCGAACGGCGTCATTCTGATCGAGGGCGACCGGATCGCCGCTGCAGGCGACATCGCCGTTCCGCAGGATGCGGAACAAGTGGATGCGGCAGGTCTGGTCGTCGCACCAGGCCTGATCGACCTCGGGGTCTTCGCCACCGACAAGCCAGCCTTCCACTTTGGCGGCATAACCCGCGCCGCGCTGATGCCGGACCAATCCTCTCCGTTGGACGACGCTGGCCTGATCCGCCAGGCGACGCGCGCGGGGAAGCCGGACTTCTGGGTTCATCCCATCGCCGCTGCCACCCGCGGCCTTAAGGGCGCTGAACTGGCGGAAATCGGCATGATGCAGGCGGCCGGCGCAAAGGCGGTCGGAACCGGACGGCAGTGGATCGCAGACTCCGGCGTCATGATGCGCGTCCTCGCCTATGCCTCCGGCCTTGGGCTGACGGTCATCACCCATGCCGAGGACAGTGGGCTGACGAGCAAGGCCGTGGCGACCAGCGGCGAGACGGCGACGCGCCTCGGCCTGCCCCACGCGCCTGCTTGCGCCGAAGCCATCGCGATCGGGCGCGACATCATGCTGGCCCGCGAAACAGGCGCGGCTATTCACTTCCGGCTCGTCACCACAAAGGCTGGCTTCGACCTCATCCGAGCGGCGAAGGCCGAGGGGCTGAAGGTCACCTGCGGGATCAGCCCGGCCTATCTCTACCTGGCGGACAATGCCGTCACGGACTTCCGCACCTTCGCGCGCCTGTCGCCCCCGCTTCGGTCGGAGGATGACCGCCTGGCGTCGATCGCAGCGGTGGCGGACGGCACGGTCGATGTGATCACGTCCAGCCACGACCCGCGCGGGCCGGAGGACAAGCGATTGCCCTTCGCTGATGCGTCGCCGGGCATGGCTGGCGCGGAAACGCTCCTTGCCCTGTCGCTCAATCTGGTGCGCGAAGGCCATCTCTCCATGACCCGGCTGATGACGCTGCTGAGCGCCAATCCCGCCCGGATCTTGGGCGTCAATGCCGGAAGCTTCGCAGCGGGCAGCGCGGCCGACCTCATCTTCATCGATCCCGATACGCCGTGGATCATCGACTCTGCAAGGATGGCCGCGCAAGCGGGTAACACGCCCTTTGATCGGGTGCCGGTCCAGGGCCGTGCGCGGCGGATCATGAAGGGCGGCGTTTTCCTCTAAAGTTTCCTGCTTGCCCTACCCCGCATGCCACGCTAAAGCGCCCTCCTTCGCCGGCACAGGAGTGTAGCTCAGCTGGTAGAGCGTCGGTCTCCAAAACCGAATGCCGGGGGTTCGAGTCCCTCCACTCCTGCCAAGCATCTGGTCGTCGATCCTTGATTTTTCAAAGGTTCGCGGGTAGCTGCCCGAGCGAAGATGGGTCGCGAAGCCAGCGGCCGCACCCCGGGACGCCGACATGGCGGGGTCCGGAGGGCGGACTGTTGCTTCGCGCTTTGGTGTTTTGTTCGAAGGTTTTGAGGCAGCGATGGCGAAGGTTTCTCCGGGCGAATTCGTCAATCAGGTGAAGACCGAAGCGTCGAAGATCGTGTGGCCCACCGGCCGCGAAACGGTCATGACTGCGGTGATGGTCGGTATCATGACCACGCTGCTCGGCCTCTTCTTCTTCGGCATCGACACCTTTTTCGGCGCGGTCGTTCAGTGGCTGCTGAGCTTCGCTGCCGGACAGGCTTGATTGGGAGTTTGAAACGGTAACATGGCGCGCTGGTACATCATCCACGCCTATTCGGGCTTCGAAAACAAGGTCAAGGAATCGATCCTGTCCGAAGCCGAGCGCATGGGCCTCTCCCAGTTGGTCGAGCAGGTGGAAGTTCCCACCGAGACCGTGACCGAGGTGAAGCGCGGCAAGAAGGTTCAGGTCGAACGCAAGTTCATGCCGGGCTATGTCCTCGCCAAGCTGGCGATGAACGACGACATCTATCACCTTGTGAAGAACACGCCGAAGGTGACCGGCTTCCTCGGATCGAGCGGCAAGCCGCAGGCGATCAGCGAGACGGAAGCCGCCCGCTATTTCGGCGCCCGCAAGGAAGCCGAGGCTGCGCCCAAGCACAAGGTCAATGTCGATTACGAAATCGGCGACAGCGTCAAGGTTCTGGACGGCCCCTTCGCCAGCTTCAACGGCACCGTCGAGGAACTGGATTTCGAAAAGAACCGCGTCAAGGTGTCCGTGTCGATCTTCGGCCGCGCCACGCCGGTCGAACTGGACTTCGAACAGGTCGAACTGTCGAAGTAAAAAATTACGCTCGTCACCCCGGACTTGATCCGGGGTCCCGCTTTCC
The DNA here is from genome assembly GCF_042654265.1 of Sphingobium tyrosinilyticum. Classification (NCBI taxonomy): domain Bacteria; kingdom Pseudomonadati; phylum Pseudomonadota; class Alphaproteobacteria; order Sphingomonadales; family Sphingobiaceae; genus Sphingobium; species Sphingobium tyrosinilyticum. The sequence goes on from NZ_JBHSFZ010000064.1 coordinate 585,956, forward strand.
TTCCAGGGGCAGCGGAATGCCACATCAAGTCCGGCATGACGATGAAAGAGATTACGTCATCCCAGCGAAAGCAGGGATTTCGTGCCTTAAGCCGTTCCCTTGCGGCTTGAGATGCCAGCATCTGCTGGCATGAACGACAAGGGAAGCTAGTGCGGGAGGCGTCCTTCGGGTCGCTGCTTGACCGCTTAACTTGAAAGAGAGTGAAAATGGCCAAGAAGATTACGGGCTATATCAAGCTCCAGGTGCCCGCTGGAGCCGCCAACCCCTCGCCGCCGATCGGTCCGGCGCTGGGTCAGCGCGGTGTGAACATCATGGAATTCTGCAAGGCGTTCAACGCCTCGACGGAAAAGATGGACAAGGGCACCCCGCTGCCGACCATCATCACCGTCTATGCGGACCGTTCGTTCAGCTTCGTCACGAAGCAGCCGCCCGCCACTTACCTGATCAAGAAGGCCGTCAACCTGAAGTCGGGTTCCAAGGAACCGGGCAAGGTTGTCGCCGGCAAGATCACCCGCGCCCAGCTCGCCGAAATCGCGCAGGCCAAGATGGTTGACCTGAACGCGAACGACATCGACGCAGCGACGAAGATCATCGAAGGCTCCGCTCGCGCGATGGGCCTCGAAGTGGTGGAGGGCTAAGACCATGGCAAAGCTGAGCAAGAAGGCGAAGGCCCTGGCCACCGCCGTTGACCGGGAAAAGCTGCACGGCGTTGACGAAGCGCTGGGCCTGATCAAGACCCACGCGACCGCCAAGTTCGACGAAAGCGTCGAAATCGCGATCAACCTGGGCGTCGATCCGCGTCACGCCGACCAGATGGTCCGTGGCGTCGTCACCCTGCCCGCCGGCACCGGCAAGGACGTCCGCGTCGCCGTGTTCGCCCGCGGCGACAAGGCTGAAGCCGCGACCGCCGCTGGCGCCGACATCGTGGGCGCTGAGGATCTGCTCGACAGCATCCAGGCCGGCAACATCGACTTCCAACGCGTGATCGCCACCCCCGACATGATGGGTCTGGTCGGTCGCCTGGGTAAGGTTCTGGGTCCCAAGGGCCTGATGCCGAATCCGAAGCTGGGCACCGTGACGCCGAACGTCGCCGAAGCGGTCAAGGCTGCCAAGGGCGGTCAGATCGAATTCCGCGTCGAAAAGGCTGGCATCATCCACGCCGGTCTGGGCAAGGCGAGCTTCTCGGCCGAAGATCTGCGCAAGAATTTCGACGCTTTCGTTGACGCGATCGTCAAGGCGAAGCCGTCGGGTTCGAAGGGCAAGTACGTCCGCAAGATCGCCCTGTCGTCCTCGATGGGCCCCGGCGTGAAGGTCGATGTAGCGGAAGTCGCTTCGGTCTGATCCCTTAGCGGATAAGCAAAAAAGGGGCCGCCTTCCCTCTTTGCGGGGGAAGGCGGCCTTCTTATTTGGGACATTCTCCCTTCGCAGGGGGCCTGCTCGAAAGCCCCGGCTTTCGGCGGTTTCTCTACTCCAGGGACGGTGTGAACTTCGGGGTGCGTGACCTTGCACCCTGGGCTCCGGCAGCAGCTGGAGAAGATCAGGTCATCATGTATCCGTCGGGAATGGCGGGTCGCCTTACCGATGGAAAATATAATGTCTTTTGAACATCTCCCTCCCCTGCTTTCCGGCGCTTTGACACGGAAAGGCTATGAACAGCTGACCCCCGTCCAGGCCGAGGTCACGCAACCCGAAAACGAAGGTCGCGACCTCATCGTCTCGGCACAGACCGGCTCGGGCAAGACGGTTGCGTTCGGCCTCGCCATGGCGGGTGAACTCCTTGGCGAACAAAGCCGCCTGCCGGTCGCCAGCAAGCCGCTCGCACTGGCCATCGCGCCCACGCGCGAACTGGCGCTGCAGGTGAGCCGCGAACTGGAATGGCTCTATGGTGAGGCTCGCGCTCGCATCGCCACCTGCGTCGGCGGCATGGACGCCGCAAAGGAACGCCGCGCACTCAGCCATGGCGCGCACATTGTCGTCGGCACGCCGGGCCGTCTGCGCGACCATTTGGAGCGCGGTGCCCTCGATCTCTCCGGTCTCAAGACCGTGGTGCTCGACGAAGCCGACGAAATGCTCGACATGGGCTTCCGCGAGGATCTGGAAGAAATTCTCGACGGCGCGCCCGAGGATCGCCGCACCCTTCTCTTCTCCGCCACTATGCCCAAGCCGATCGTCGCCCTCGCCAAGCGCTATCAGAAGGACGCGCTGCGCATCTCGACGGTCAGTGATGAGCGCGGTCACGGCGACATCAGCTATCAGGCCGTGACCGTCGCCCCGGCGGACATCGAAAATGCGGTGGTCAACCTACTACGCTATCATGAGGCGGAAACAGCGATCCTCTTCTGCGCCACCCGTGACAATGTACGCCATCTCCATGCCAGCCTCACCGAACGCGGCTTCGCGGCCGTCGCGCTCTCGGGCGAGCACAGCCAGAATGAGCGCAACCATGCGCTTCAGGCGCTGCGCGACCGCCGCGCACGGGTCTGCGTGGCGACCGACGTCGCCGCTCGCGGCATCGACTTGCCCAATCTCAGCCTCGTGGTCCACGTGGAAATTCCCCGTGACGCGGAAACGATGCAGCACCGCTCGGGTCGCACCGGGCGTGCGGGTAAGAAGGGAACGGCGGTACTCATCGTCCCCTACCCGCGCCGCCGCCGCGTCGAATCCATGCTGCGGGGCGCTAAAATCCCCGTCGAATGGGGCACTCCGCCGAGTAAGGAAGCCATTCAGGAGCAGGACAATGCCCGCCTGCGCGCCAGCCTGATGGAGAAGGCCGAATTGGACGAGCAGGACTGGGCGCTGGGCGCCGAGTTGCTGGCCGAAAAGTCCGCCAAGGAAATCGCCGCGATGCTGGTGAAAAGCGCCCGCTCCGCCCTCCCCGCGCCCGAGGAACTGCTCGACCGCAGCGAGGCGCCTGCGCGCCAGGAAGGGCCGCGTCCCGGCTTTGAGGACACGATATGGTTCCGCATGGACATCGGCCGCAACCAGAATGCCGATCCGCGCTGGATCCTGCCGCTGATCTGCCGTCGCGGCCATGTGTCGCGCCAGGATATCGGCGCGATCCGCATCGCCGCCAATGAAACAATGTTCGAGATCCCTTCGGCCATTGCGGCGAAGTTCGTCGGCGCGGTGAAGCGCACCGGCCAAGCCAGTGACGAGGGCGCGGAAGTCGCGATCGAGCAAATCGAAGGCAAGCCGCGCGAAATGGCTCGCGAGAACCGGCGGGAGGGGCCCCGCGGCAAGGGGCGTCCCAACGCCGAACGCGGCCCCCGTCCTCCCGCGCACAGTCCACGCCCATTCAAGGGTGGTCCCAAGCGCGGCGGTCCTCGAAAACCCCGAGTTTGAGGTGAAGGGCCGCCGTCTGACAAGGCGGCCCTTTGTCGCTTCAAACTAACAAAAAAGGGTCATCCCGCGCCGCAGAGCGACAGCATTTTGGCGGCCAGTTCGCGTTCCCCCATGACGATGTGGGGAACGCCCAACCCTTCCAGATGCACGACTTCCGCATCCGAATGGGCGCGGGCGATAACTTGGATGTTCGGGTTCAGGTGGCGGGCATGCTGGTGGATTGCGCCACCCTCAAAGCCCTCCGGCACTGCGATCAACAAGCGGCGCGCTTCGCAAATACCCGCTGCAATGAGATGACGGTCCTCCAGCGCGCTGCCGCGCACGACCGACAGCCCCGCCTCCTCCGCTTCCTCCGCCCGCTCGTGATCTCCTTCGACAACCACCAGATGCGCATGCCGCTCGGCCAGACGAGATGCGATCATCTTGCCGACGCGGCCGTAGCCGACCAGGATGACATGGCCGATCCGGCGCGTCACCTGCGCCTTTTCGGTAAGCTCCTCATCGTCCTCCGGCTTATGCTTGCGCACGATCAGCGAAAAGATCAGCGGATTGAGGAAGATCGAAACGATAGCACCGGCCAAGATCAGGTCCCGCGCTTCGGCAGGCAAGATGCCAAGGCCAGTCCCCAGCGAGGCGAGAATGAACGAAAATTCACCGATCTGGGCGAGGCTTGCCGCGATGGTTAGCGCCGTCTCACCAGTGTAGCCAAAAGCTCGAACGATTACGAAGGCGGCAATGGACTTGCCAATGATGATGATCGCCACCGTCGCAAGTAGGGGCAAGGGCTGTTGGACCAACACGGCCGGATTGAACAGCATGCCCACCGAGACGAAGAAAAGGACCGCGAACGCATCGCGTAGCGGTAGAGTTTCCTCCGCGGCGCGCCGACTGAGGGGTGTCTCCCCCAGGATCATGCCCGCAAAGAAGGCTCCAAGCGCGAAGGACACATCAAAAGCAACCGCTGCACCGAAAGCGACGCCGAGCGCGATCGCCAGGACCGCGAGACGGAACAGTTCCCGCGATCCGCTATGCACGACCCAGTGCAGCGCCCAGGGGATGACCCGGCGACCCACGATCAGCATCAATGCGACGAAGCCGGTCACCTTCAGCAGTGTGCCGAGCAACGGCCCGAACAGCGCCCCCGCTCCCGCCGATGCATCCGCATTGTTCATGACCCCGGCCAGTGCGGGCAACAGGACCAGCGCCAGCACCATCACCAGATCCTCGACGATCAGCCAGCCAACAGCGATTCGCCCGCGGCGCGTCTTCACCAGGTCAGCGCCTTGCAGCGCGCGTAAAAGGACAACGGTGCTGGCGACCGACAAAGCTAGGCCGAACACTAGGCCGCCCAGCAGGGGCCATCCCATGAAATGGGAAAGGCCAATGCCCAGCAATGTCGCCACGGCAATCTGGCCAATCGCGCCGGGAACCGCGATATTCTTCACCGAAAGCAGGTCACGCAACGAAAAGTGGAGGCCGACGCCGAACATCAGCAGAATAACGCCGATCTCGGCAAGTTCATTGGCCAGTCCTGCATTGGCGACAAAACCGGGTGTGAAAGGACCGACGATGATACCCGCGACAAGGTAGCCGACCAATGGAGACAATTTCAGGCGATGGGCGATGGCGCCCATGACGAAAGCAACGACAAGGCCCGCAACGATCGTTCCGATCAGAGGCGTATGATGAGGCATATAGAATCTGTTCCTGTCCGCCAGGGCGCAGCGCTCGGCTGGCCCTGGCCTGTGGTCATTCGGCGATGGCCAGCATCGCTGCGGACAGCAGCGCACCCGCTGCGGCCAATCCGGTCAGCACAGCGGGCATAAACCACCGGGGCGGGCTGGTGCGACGCGATTTTCTGCCAGTCATGGAAGACTCCTTCCAGGGAACGCCCGCATAGCGGGCGGGGCAAAGACTGTCAGAAAGATGCTGGAGGCCCTCTCGCTCTGCGACAGGAAGTATAAGTAGTTGCGCGATGTGCCTCCGTTGAAGAGGGCCAACACCATCCAAAAAGAAAAAGCCCGGCTGCAACAAGCGCCATAACGGCTGGCAAGACCCACAACTTGATCGGCCCCCCGATCTGCCCAGCGCGTTCGCGTCCTATCTCTGAAGGAAGCGCTTCCTCTATCGTAGCTGGAGACCGCGCCTTCAACACGACGCCCACCGTCGCAGGGTTGAACGCAGAGCCCGTCAGCCTGCTCGATGGCGGCCCCAGAGGCGCGAGGGCAGACAGCAGCGCAATCATGATCGCCACCCACAGGGACGCGATGAAGGACCTGCGTCCCATCATGCTGCTATCCCTATGCGACACTGACGTCATGCGCTTCGCGGTTCCTTTGCGTAGTCCAGATAGGCGCGTGCCCGCCTAAAAACCAGTACCGATACCAGTCGATATAGTTGACAGCAGCGAGTCATTCCACTACCGGGCCACATTCCCGCGCGGGTCAACAGGACGTCAAGTCCTCGGCGATCTGCGTAAAGCAGATTTGAACGAGAAGAGAAGAGCCATGTTCGCAGTCGTGCGCACGGGCGGCAAGCAATATCGCGTCGCCGCCGGAGACAAGATCGTCGTTGAGAAGCTGGCCGGTGAGGCTGGTGACAAGGTTACCTTGGGTGACGTCCTGTTCGCCGGTGAAGGCAGCGACGTGAAGGACGCCAGCAAGCTGACCGTTGCCGCAGAAATCATCGCGCAGGCGAAGGGCGAGAAGGTCATCGTTTTCAAGAAGCGCCGTCGGCACAACTACCGTCGCCGCAACGGTCATCGCCAGAATCACACGATCCTCAAGATCGTGTCGATCGCCTGAGCCGCAGTCCAGTTTCGAGGAGTTTGAGTCATGGCACATAAGAAAGCTGGCGGTTCGTCGCGTAACGGTCGCGATTCGGAATCGAAGCGCCTTGGTGTGAAGAAGTTCGGCGGTCAGGAAGTGATCGGTGGCAACATCATCATCCGTCAGCGCGGCACGCGCGTCTATCCGGGCCGCAACGTAGGCATGGGTAAGGACCATACGCTTTTCGCGCTGGGTGAAGGCCGCGTGGTATTCCACACCGGCAAGCTCGGCCGCAAATATGTGTCGGTCGATGCGATGGCCGAAGCAGCCGAATAACGGACGATTGATGACGGATCGTCCCACGCAATTGGGGCGATCCTCCTGGTGGAAAGACATTTAGTCCACCGCCAGTGTTCGAGGGAAACGAAGGGGCGCCCCGTCTGGGAGCGCCCCTTTTTCCGTTCGGTGGCATCTCCCCTCATTTTCCCTCAAGCCTTTGGAACCCTGTCCTTTCTCACGCGTCATGCGGGCGGGGTTCAGCCAGAGGAAAAGTCGTCAAGCCGTAACTTTTCGCGGCCATTGGCGCGTCGATCAGAGGAGAGATTTGAAAATGTTCGCCCGTACCCCTCGCCTACTCTTGAGACCTGGCTGGATGGAAGATGCGCCTGCGCTGGCCGAGGCGATCGGCGAGCAGGCGATCCTGCGCAATTTGACGAGGGCACCTGCGCTCTATGGCGTCGATGACGCCCGCGCCTTCCTTTCGCTACCGCACGACTCGCGCCTCCCGCGATTGCTGGCTTTTTCTCGTACCCGGGGAGCGCCACGGCTCGTCGGTGGCTGCGGGCTGCATCTCGCCGAAGATGGTGCGCCGGAGATCGGCTACTGGATCGCTCGCCCTTATTGGGGCTTGGGCTTCGCCACCGAGGCGGCAAGTGCGGTGCTGAACATGGCGCGCGCGGCAGGCGTTAACGGCATCGCCGCGGCATATTTCGCTGACAATCCTGCATCGGGCAACGTACTGCGCAAACTCGGCTTCCGCTACACGGGGCGTGTTGAGCAGCGATACAGCCCCGCGCGCGGGACGACGGCCGAGTGCCTGGTCTTCGAAGAAGGCGTGGCCGGACGAATGATGACAGATCCCGCCATGGACCTTTATGAAGATGCCATGCCTGCCCTTGCGGCATGACTGATCGACAGGGGCGGCGTCGAACCGTGTCGTCCCTCCCCTCCCAACACATGTTTAATTAAGACCGGAGACGGCAAGGTTTAATTCCGCAGCATAAGCAGCTATGGGCCAGCCCATGCATTTCCTGGATCAAGCAAAGATTTACATTAAATCCGGCTGGGGCGGCCCCGGCGCGGTCAGTTTCCGGCGGGAAAAATATGTCGAATATGGCGGCCCCGACGGCGGCAATGGCGGCAAGGGCGGAGACATTATCTTTGAAGCCGTCGCCGGGCTGAACACCCTAATCGACTTCCGCTATACTCAGCATTTCAAAGCGCAGCGAGGGCTGCCCGGCGCAGGCAAGAATCGCTACGGCGCGGGTGGCGAGGATCTCGTCATCAAAGTGCCCGTAGGCACCCAGATTCTGTCCGACCCCCAGCCCATCGAAGGCACGGAGGATGAGGACGGCTATCCTGATTATGAGGAGCAGGAACTGCTCGCGGATTTCACGGAAGTCGGGCAGCGCTTGGTGCTGCTCCGCGGCGGCGACGGCGGGCGCGGCAATCTATCTTACAAGACGAGCACCAACCGCGCGCCCCGGCAACATGGCACCGGCTGGCCGGGTCAGGAAATGTGGGTGTGGCTGCGGCTGAAGTTGCTTGCCGATGTAGGGTTGGTGGGCATGCCCAACGCTGGCAAGTCGACCTTCATCAATCAGGTGACGAACACCAAAGCGAAGGTCGGAGCCTATGCCTTCACCACGACCAAGCCTCAGCTCGGCGTCGTGCTGCACCGCGATCGCGAATTCGTGCTGGCCGACATTCCGGGGCTGATTGCGGGCGCCGCCGAGGGAGCCGGGATTGGCGACCGTTTCCTTGGCCATATCGAACGCTGTCGCGTGCTGCTGCACTTGGTGGATGCGACAGGCGACGATCCCGTCGAGCAGTTCCGGATCGTGCAGGACGAACTCGCCGCATATGATGAAGGTCTGGAAGACAAGCCGCAGATCGTAGCGCTCAACAAAGGCGACTTGTTGGGCCAGGAATTGATGGAGGACATCGCTGCCCAGCTTCGCGAAGAAGCCGGTGTGGAGGATGTGTTCATCATATCTGGGGCCACCGGTGAGGGCGTCCCCGCGCTGCTCGATGCGGTTCTGCCGTTGCTGTCGGAACCCAAGGCAGAGGAGTCGGCCGATGGGGAAGGTGACGCACCATGGTCGCCCATTTGATTGCAAGGCGGATGGATTCGAATCTGTGACATCCCCTCTTTCCGGCTTTCCGCCTTCCCAGATTCGGCGTTTGGTCATCAAGATCGGGTCCGCCTTGCTGGTCGATCCGGCTGGCGAGGTGCGCGAGGCATGGCTGCGCACGCTGGTAGAAGATATTGTCGCCCGTAAAGCCGCTGGGCAGCAGATCATCATTGTATCATCTGGCGCGATCGCGCTTGGGGCTCGTCGACTGAAACTGCCCAAGGGCGGACGCGGCAGCCTGGAGGATGCGCAGGCAGCGGCTGCGACGGGGCAAATTGCATTGTCACAATGCTGGGCGCGCTTGCTGCAGGACAAGGGCATGACGGCTGCGCAGATACTGGTGACGCTCGACGATCTTGAGCATCGCCGACGCTATCTCAACGCATCGGCCACCCTAGAGCGGCTGATGGCACTGGACGTCGTTCCGGTCGTGAACGAGAATGACAGCGTGGCGACAGCCGAGATCCGCTTCGGCGACAACGACCGGCTGGCGGCGCGCATCGGACAGGCGGCACGGGCCGACGCGGTCGTGCTGCTTTCCGATGTCGATGGGCTTTACACCGCGAACCCGCACGTCGATGCGAGCGCGATGTTGATACAGACAATCGAGCGCATAGACGCGCGGATCGCCGGAATGGCGGACGGCGGATCGGCTTCCGGCATGGGTTCAGGCGGCATGACGTCCAAGATTGAGGCGGCGCGGATCGCAACGGGAGCAGGGGCGCATCTGGCGATTATCTCGGGCAAGGTGGACAGCCCCTTATCCCACTGGAGTAATGGCGGGCGAGGATCGATCTTCCTGGCCGCGCCTGCGAAGCGCGCACGCAAGGGATGGCTCGCCGGACGGCTGATGGTGCGCGGGCGGATCATCATCGATTCGGGAGCGGAAAAAGCGCTGGGCCGCGGAAACAGCTTGCTGCCCGCGGGTGTGGCAAGAGTCGAGGGAGCATTCGCGCGCGGCGATGTCGTGGATATCATCGGCCCGGAAGGGCAAGTGATCGCTCGCGGTCTCAGCGAATATGACAGCGAGGAAGCAGCCCGGATTGCTGGCAAGCGCAGCGAGGATATAGCCGCCCTGCTGGGGCACCTGCCTCGCTCCGTCCTGGTCCATCGCGACCATTTGGCGATGGTCTGACATTTCATGAAACTGCGTATTGCAATGACCGGCGCGACGGGTTTCGTCGGTGCCGAAACACTTAATCAAGCCTTGCAAGCCGGGCTCCATGTGACGGCGATCACACGCAAGGCGCAGCCGCCCCGCGCGCGACTGAAATGGGTGCATGGCTCGTTAGAGGATCGCCCAGCGCTAAACACGCTTGTGCGCGACGCAGATGTGGTGATCCATATTGCAGGGGTCGTCAACGCCGCTGATCGCGATGGCTTCGAGGCAGGCAACGCTCGGGGCACCATGGCCGTGATTGACGCCATGCGGCAACGGGGGGTGCGGCGGCTGATTCATGTATCGTCACTTGCGGCGCGAGAACCCAAGCTGTCCGACTATGGCTGGTCAAAGGGCTTGGCTGAGCGGCATGTGAAGGCGAGCGGCCTAGATTGGACGATAGTGCGGCCGCCAGCAATCTATGGGCCAGGCGACCGGGAGATGCTGGAGCTGTTTCGCATGGCTAAGCGCGGCGTCATGCTGCTGCCGCCCGGTGGCCGTCTGTCGCTGATCGAGGTCAGCGATCTGGCGCGGCTGCTGCTGGTGCTTGCCGGAGAGAAAGAAATCAGCCTCGCCCATTGCTACGAAGCCGATGACGGCACCCCGGGCGGCTGGGATCATCTGGATTTTGGCCAGGCGATAGGCCGAGCGGTGGGGCGGCCAGTCCGGACCTTTGCGACGCCGAACTGGGCGCTGGGTCTGGGGGCCCGGCTGGACCGGATACTGCGCGGCAAGGGGGCGAAACTGACACAGGATCGGGTTAGCTATTTCTGCCATCCGGATTGGGTGGTGACGAAGCGCAAGCAACCACCCAAAAAGCTATGGACCCCCATGGTGACCACGGAGGAAGGGCTTAAGGCGACGGCTGACGCTTACCGGGCCAAAGGATGGCTGTAGCTCAGTCCGCTGACTTCCTGGCGCGGCGCTCGGCGACGAATTCGCTGATCGCCTGACCGCTGGCGTTGAGCAGGGGATAGGTGCGTGCATCGGACAACCAGTCGGGACGACGAGCGGTACTGCCGTAGAAGGTGTCGTACACCAGACTGAAGGCGAGGAAGACGAGCGTTGCGCCAATCAGTCCTTTGACCGCTCCGAAACCTGCGCCCAAGACGCGATCGACAGGGCCGAGGATCGACTGCCGGGTGCGGCGGCCGATGGCGTGGGCGAGAAGCTTACCGGCGCCGAAGGTAATGCCGAATACCAGAATGAATGCAAGAATTGCAGCGCCACTGGTGGTTCCTACAAGGGGAGTGAGCAGTTCGGTCGCAGAACTGTGGAAGAGGCGGATGGCGAAGATGCCGAGCACCCAGGCGATCAGCGACAATGTTTCGAGAACGAAACCACGTAGCAAACCCAAGACGGCGCATCCGCCGATGGCGAGGAGGACGAGGATATCGACGGCGTTCATGGACGCCGGGCTATCCGCGGCCGAGCATCTGGTCAACCAATTGGCTTAACGCGCGATAGCCGCTGACGGCGATGCCCTTCACCCCATCCGCCACTGCCGAGGGAACATAGGCGCGTTCGAAGCCGAGCTTGGCAGATTCCCGCAGGCGCAGAGGTGCGTGAGCGACAGGGCGAATTTCACCTGACAGCGCAAGTTCGCCGAAGAGAACGAGATCGGCCGGCACGGGGCGTTCGGCCAAGGCGGAAATGAGCGCCGCGGCGACGGCGAGGTCTGCGGCGGGATCGGAAAGGCGATATCCGCCCGCGACGTTCAGATAGACTTCGCAGGTCGAGAAGCTGAGGCCGCAGCGCGCCTCCAGCACGGCCAGAATCATGGCGAGGCGGCCGCTGTCCCAGCCAACCACCGCGCGGCGGGGGGTAGCGCCGCTGGAGAGCCGGACGACGAGGGCCTGTATTTCGACGAGAACGGGCCTGGTGCCCTCAAGCGCCGGAAAGACGGTGGCACCCGTTACGGTTACGTCACGATGTGTCAGGAACAGCGCGGAAGGGTTGGCAACTTCCTCCAGCCCTTCCGCTACCATAGCGAAAACGCCGATCTCGTCGGTGCCGCCGAAGCGGTTCTTGATCGCGCGCAGGATGCGATACTGGTGACTGCGCTCCCCCTCGAAGCTGAGCACTGTATCCACCATATGTTCAAGGACGCGAGGGCCAGCGATGCTGCCGTCCTTCGTCACATGGCCGACGAGAATGACTGCGGTGCCGTGCTGCTTGGCGAAGCGGATCAGTTCCTGCGAGGAGGCCCGAACCTGGCTGACCGTGCCGGGAGCGCCCTCGATCAAATCGCTGTGCATCGTCTGAATGGAGTCGATGACGAGCAGAACGGGCGGCTCCCCCTCCCCCAGCGTGGTCAATATGTCCCGGACGGAGGTCGCGCTGGCGAGCTGCACCGGCGCGCTGCCGAGGCCGAGACGCTGTGCGCGCAGGCGGACCTGATCCGATGCCTCCTCCCCACTGATATAGGCGACGGAGAGGCCCCGTGCGGCAATGCGGGCAGCGGCCTGAAGCAGCAGCGTCGATTTACCGATGCCGGGATCGCCGCCGATCAGCGTCGCGGAGCCAGGAACGATCCCGCCGCCCAGCGCCCGGTCGAACTCGGCAATGCCGGTGCTAGTGCGTTGCGGCAGTTCGACCTGGCTATCTAGGCCCACGAGCGTCAGAGCGCGACCGCCGGTTTGAAGGTCGTGACGGGCAGAGAAGATGGTTTCGGCCGCTTCTTCCACGATGCTGTTCCATTCGCCGCAATCATCGCATTGCCCCTGCCAGCGGGAGGAGAGCGTGCCGCACTGCTGGCAGACGAATTTGCGCTTTGCCTTTGCCATTATAAACCTTGCCGTCCGATCTCGCGTCTCGACTTCGCTCGAAGCGAATGGGGTAATTAAGCGAACGGATGTGGTATGGCGGCACGCCGCGAACGTTTCAAGAACAAAGAAACGAAGCTGGCGCCCTTCCACGGGCTTAAAGAGACCGGGGGATTGTTAGAGCCGGACGGAGAGTGCTGGAAACTCATTGCTATGTGGCGCATTGTTTCGCCATGAAATCCATTCGCGTTGCCAGCTACAATATCCGCAAGGCCATCGGCACGGATCGCCGCCGAAGTCCGGAACGGGTGCTGGAAGTGCTGGCAGAGGTGGATGCCGACATCATAGCCCTGCAGGAAGCGGATCGCCGCTTTGGGGTAAGATCGGCTGCGATCCCGCCTTGGTTGCTGGACTCCCTCAGCTCCTACAAGCCCGTGCCATTGAATGTGCAGGCCGATTCCATGGGTTGGCATGGCAACGCCATTCTGGTGCGCAAGGAGGCGGAGATCGGCGCACATGACGTGCTGCACCTGCCCTGTCTGGAACCGCGAGGGGCGACCATGGCGGAGGTAACGCTGGGCAAGTCCAAGATGCGGATTTTCGGCATGCATCTGGACCTGTCTGGCCTTTGGCGGCGGAAGCAGGCAGCAGCGGTGATCCACGCGGCAGGGCTGCGCGAGGAGATGCCCACGGTGCTGATGGGGGACCTAAACGAATGGAGCGCGGGACGAGGATGCCTGGCCGATTTCGCGCGGCATTACAGCTTCGCGCCCTGTGGCCGGAGCTTCCATGCGCGGCGGCCGGTGGCGCAGCTCGACCGGATCATGCATTGCGGGCAACTGAAATTGGTCGATAGCGGAGTGCATGACAGCGCGGCGGCGCGGAAGGCATCTGACCATTTGCCGATATGGGCGGAGTTTTGGTTGTGAGGGGCGGCGATAGATTAGCCAAGTTTGGGCCAGCAGGCCGTCCTCCTCTCCGGTCGGCTCTAGCAGGCCGAGAACACTGCGCCGACTTTTCGGCGGGCGCTTCTCGACTTCGCTCGAAGCCGCTCGAAGCGAAGGGGATGAAAGAGGTAACGCGCCATTCAATCCACGGTCATAGGATCAGGGATAAGACACGCTCATGAAAGAGCGCGAACTTCGCTTGGCGCTGGTCTGCTACGGCGGGATCAGTCTGGCCGTTTACATGCACGGCATCACCAAGGAAATCTGGCGGCTCGCGCGGGCGAGCCGGGGTTTTCATGATGGCTCGACCAGCGGGAACAGCAGCGAGGCCGTGTACCGGAAGCTGTTGGAGGACCTGGAGGCGGCGAGCGGCGTGCGTTTGCGGGTCATGCCCGATATTATTGCGGGCGCGAGTGCGGGCGGCATCAACGGCATCTTCCTGGCGCAAGCTATTGAAACAGGCCAGTCGCTGGAGCCGCTAACCGATCTGTGGCTGGAAAATGCCGACGTTGAGCGGCTGTTGGACCCTGATGCCCGACCCGCTCGGCGGATCACCAAATTCTGGGCAACGCCGCTGGTCTGGATGGCGGCGCGGCATCCTGGAGACACGGTAGAGCGCACCGTGGCGCCGAATACCCGCGAGGAGGTGCGGCACAAGCTGTCGAATTTCATCCGGTCGCGCTGGTTCGAGCCGCCCTTCGGCGGCGAGGTGTTCACCGCGATGATCCTGGATGCGTTCGACGCGATGGAGGCGGCGGAACGTGGGCCGCCGCTGCTGCCAGAGGGACATCCTCTGGACCTGTTCGTCACGGTGACGGATTTTGAAGGCCATCCGCAGAGCCTCAATCTCAACAGCCCACCCCAGGTGGTTGAGACAGAGCATCGCCTGTCTATCGGCTTTCGGGCACGAGGGCGCGGCGACAGGCTGTTCGCGGACCCGGCCGAACTCGTCTTTGCGGCGAGGGCGACAGCAAGTTTCCCCGGCGCTTTCCCGCCCTTCACCGTGCGCGAATTGGACCGAGTGCTGAAGCGCCGCCATCGGGCCTGGCCAACGCGCGACGCCTTTCTGGCGCATGCCCTGCCCCGGCATTGGGCGCGCGGCAAAGCGGAGGACGCCGTACTGATCGACGGATCGGTGCTGGCGAACGCGCCGTTCGCGCAGGCGATCGGCGCGCTGCGGAACCGCCCATCGCGGCGCGAGGTCGATCGGCGGTTTGTCTATATCGACCCCAAGCCGGGCCATCGCTCGATCCAGCTCAACAAAGAGGGCGTTCAGGAAGAAGAGGCCGTTGGCGAAGGTGCGCCGCTGCCAGGCTTCTTTCGCACCATCTTCGGTGCACTGAGCGACATTCCGCGTGAACAGCCCATCCGTGACAATTTGGAAGCCATTGATCGCCATTCGTCCCGCATCCGCCGCATGGTGCGCATTCTGAATGCGCTGCGTCCGGGGATTGAGGCGGAAGTGGAAAGCGCGATGGGCGGCATGCTGTTCCTCGACCGTCCCACGCCCGCCCGGCTTTCGGTCTGGCGCGCGAAGGCCCAGCAGCGCGCCGCCAATTCGGCAGGTTTCGCCTTCCCAGCCTATGGGCACCTGAAGCTGTCCGGCATTGTGGAAGATCTTGCCGCCCTGCTCTTTCGCCTGAGTGACGAGGAAAGCCCGTTGATGCGGGAAAATTACCGCCAGGCGCTGTGGTCGCATGTGCGGGCGATCAGAGCGGACCAGCTGACGGAAGATGTCGGGCCGGGATCGCCGCCCGTTCTCTTCTTCCGTACCCATGACCTGGCCTTCCGCATCCGGCGGCTGCGTTTTCTGGCGCGGCGGCTGGCCGAAACGCTGGAGGTCGAATCGCAGGCGGGCGACGCTGCGGTCCAGAAGATGCACGACGCCATCTATCAGGCGCTGGCCCATTATACGGAATGCGAGGGCACAGACTTCTACAATGGCGCGATCCGGTCAGCGGCGAAGGAACTGCCCAATGATGCGGCGGCGGCGCTGGATGCGATCGCGCAGGCGCGCGGGCTAGGCGAGCGCGACGGCGTAGCGGACGTGATGCTGGCCGAAGCGCTGGCGGACCTGCCGAAGGCGGAACGGAGGACGATGCTGCTCTCCTATCTCGGCTTTCCCTTCTACGACATCGCCACCCTACCGTTGCTTCAAGGCCACGCTATGGATGAATATGATCCGGTGAAGGTTGATCGGATTTCTCCTGAAGATTGCAGCGCAATTCGCACGGGCGGCGCAGAGGCGACATTAAAGGGGATAGAATTCAATAATTTCGGCGCTTTCTTTAGCAGGGCCTATCGGGAGAACGACTATTTGTGGGGACGCCTTCATGGCGTCGAGCGCATGCTGGATATCGTAATTTCCGCATTGCCCGCGGCAAGCCGCCTTTCCGAAGAGAGCGTCCGCGCCTATAGGCAAGCCGCTTTCATGGCGATTCTCGATGAGGAGGAGCAGCGACTGCCGCATGTCGCTGATCTTATTGCCATATTGCGGGAGGAAATCGGTGGGCGCACGGTTGGGGCTGTTTCCATTGATGATGATGCTGACGCTAACCGCGGCTTGCCGTGATGCGTCTGGCGATGCCGTGTCTGCGGACAACGCTGCTTCGCCGCTGCCCGCACTGTCCGCAAATCCCATAGAGGGTGAACCGATCGAGGTGGTCGCCGCCCGGCAGCGGCCTTCCGCTGAGGTCAGGGTGCGCGCGGAACCCGCGCCGCTCGGATCGCTGGACCTGCCTCCTTCCCCGGACGCTGCGCTGGCGACGCCCTTCCCGCAGGAAGTGACCAGCTTCATGGTCGATCGCGACGGCTGTGACCATTTCCGGGGCGAAGAACCCTATGATGGGGAGCGGCGCGTCTTCTTGATGGAGAGCATCGCCGAACTATGCACTGGCACGGACGCCAAGCTGGCGATGCTGCGGCGGCGCTATGCAGGCGATCCCGCAGTCATGGCCGCGCTGCACGGCTATGAGGATCATATCGAAACCCGAGCCAACTGATCGAAGGGATCAGTCGAGCAGCAGCGCGTCAATTGCCTTTGCCAAATCGATGTCGCGACGGGACAGACCATCCGCATCATGCGTCGTCAGGGTGATATCGACGCGATTATAGACGTTGAACCATTCTGGATGGTGGTTGGCCTGCTCGGCCAGCAACGCGACACGCGTCATAAAGCCGAAGGCTGCGCTGAAATCGGCGAAGTTGAAACGGCGACGGATGCCATCCGGGTCCGCGATCACCGTCCACTCCGGCAGATCGGCGAGTTCCTGATCCCGCTCTTCTGCGGTCAGTTTACCAATCATAGCTCTATCCTCATAATATTGTTTCGCCTATGTCGCAGCCATGTCCGACCATGGTCAACCCCCTCTTTTCCCGCCGACCCGTGCTGAGATCGAGAGCCTTGCGCTGGCGGCTCTAGGGCGCCTGCCCGACCCCTTCCGCTCGCACCTGTTCAACGTCGTCCTGTTCGTGGAGGAATTTGCCGACGATCAGGTGCTGAAGGAGATGGGGATCGACGATCCCTTCGGCCTCACCGGCCTCTACAGCGGGCGTCCGGTGGGTGAGCCAGCCCAGACCGGGGATAGCCCACCCACGGTCCATCTGTTCCGGCGTCCTCTGCTGGATGAATGGGTGGAAACGGGCGTGCCGCTGGATGTGCTTATCACCCATGTGGTGGTGCATGAGATCGGCCATCATTTTGGCCTCTCCGACCTCGACATGCAGGTATTGGAGGACATGGTCTCATCATGAGCGATGCAGCGCTGCGCCTGTCGGGCATTGCCTGCGCGCGTGGCGGGCGGATGCTGTTCCGGGGCGTGGACCTGTCGCTGCAGGCGGGCGGAAGCGCGTTGCTGCGCGGCCCAAATGGCATCGGCAAGTCGAGTTTGATGCGCATCTGCGCCGGATTGCTGCGGCCGATGGCCGGGACGATCGAGCGGCGGGGGCGGATCGCGCTCGCCGATGAGCGGCTGGCGCTGGAAATGGAAGAGCCATTGAGGGCGGCGCTGGGCTTTTGGGCGCGGTTGGACGGAGTGAATGCAGCGGCGCTGGACCGGGCGCTGGATGCGATGGCGTTGGGACCGCTGGCTGACATACCTGTGCGGATGCTGTCGACCGGGCAGCGCAAGCGGGCGTCGCTGGCGCGGGTGATTGCCGGGGGAGCCCCGCTGTGGCTGCTGGACGAGCCGGGCAATGGATTGGACGACGCGTCGCTCGCGCTGCTGGGTACGGCGGTGGCGGCGCACCTGGCTGGCGGCGGGATCGTTGTCGCGGCTTCGCATCAGCCCCTGCCGATGACCGCGCCGGCGATCGTCGAGCTTGCCGATTATGTGGCGGAGGACGCGGCATGAGGCTGGTCCTGCTGCTGGCGGCGCGGGACTTGCGGCAGGCGTGGCAGTCCGCCGGGCTGTGGTTGCCGGTCGCGTTCCTGCTGCTGGTGGCCAGCCTTTATCCCTTCGCGGTGGGACCCGACGCGGCACTGCTGGGGCGATCGGGCGGGGGCATGCTGTGGATCGCGGCGCTGCTGGCGAGCCTGCTGCCGGTCGATCGACTCGTGGCCCCGGATCGGGACGCGGGCGTGCTCGACCAAATCGCGCTGCGAGGCATAGGCGAGGAGTTGGTGGTCCTGGCACGGCTGATCGCGCATTGGCTGGGTTTTGGGCCGGCGCTGATGATCGCCGCCTTGCCAGCGGCGGCCCTGCTGAAGCTGGACGGATCTACGATCGGCATGTTGGAGTTGGGGCTTTTGATCGGGACCCCTGCCCTTGCGGCACTCGGTCTGCTGGTGGCGAGCCTGACGGCGGGGCTGCGGTCGAGCGGAGCGCTGGCCGGGCTTCTGGCGCTACCGCTGGCTGTGCCGCTGCTGATCTTTGGCGCGGGGACGCTGGGCGATGGAAGCGGGTCGGCGCTCAAATTCCTGGGCGCGGCGTCGCTGCTGCTAGTTGCGATCACGCCTTTTGCAGGTGCAGCGGCGATACGGGCCGGACGGGAATGATCGCGCTTGCCGCTTCGCTGCTGTTCGTCCTCATTTGGTCCACCGGCTTCATCGTAGCGCGGGGGACGGTGCCGCATGGCGCGCCCGAATTGATATTGAGCGTAAGACTGACGCTGACGGCGCTGCTGCTGGGAATGATTGCTCTCGGCGCACGGCAAAGAGTGCCGACTGGGAGACGGCTGCTACTGCACCTGCTGGCGGGCGCGATGCTGCACGGCGTCTATCTGACGGTCAGTTGGTGGGCCGTCTATCATGGCATGCCTGCGGGGATCATGTCGCTGCTGGGCGCACTGCAGCCGCTGATGGTGGCGGTGGCGAGCGTGTTGCTCTTGGGAGAAAGGCTGCTGAGGCGCGCCTGGGCAGGGCTGGCCATCGCCATTGCGGGCGTGACTTGCGTTTTATTGCCAGCGATCGAGCGTTCCGGCGCAGGCGGCATCCCCCTCATCCCTGTAATCGCTGGGTTGATCGCGGTAATCGGCATGACTGCGGGCACGCTGGTCCAGCGCGGATCGATCGCAGGCGACGGCATCTGGGTTTCAGGCGCCATGCAGAATGCAGGCGGAGCGCTGATTGCGATCGCGACAGTGCTGACGATCGGCGAGATGCGCTGGGATGGCGCGCCGCTGCTGTGGCTGGGTCTCGGTTGGTCCGTTCTGGGGCTGTCAGCAGGGGGGCTGTCGCTGCTGATCTGGCTGGTGCGGACACAGGGACCGACGCGCATGTCGATGCTGCTGCTGCTGGTTCCTCCGCTCGCCGCTGTCGAAGCGTGGTTGCTGTTCGGAGAAAGGCTGGGGCCGATTCAGTTGATAGGTTTCGCGTTGGCCTTGGTGGGCGTTCTGCTTGGGCGGTCGCAGGGCAAGCGCGAGACGGTGAACGAGCCGGCCTGAATATTTCTCCCCCTCGCTCGAACGAACGGAGGGACGTTCACTACTCTTGGACCGGCTTAGCGTTCGCGCAGCCGTTCGTGGTGGCGGATCACTTCGTCGATGATGAAGCGCAGAAATTTTTCCGTGAAGTCGGGGTCGAGATTGGCATCGGTCGCAAGCTGACGCAGCCGGGCGATCTGCCGTTCCTCCCGGCCGGGGTCGGCAGGCGGCAAGTCATGGGTCGCCTTATATTCGCCGACCGCCTGCGTGATCTTGAACCGTTCAGCAAGCATGAACACGAGCGCGGCGTCGATATTGTCGATGCTCTCGCGATACCGCTTCAAAGTCTCGTCCACGCTTGTCCTCCGTTCTTCGGGCGCTTTTTGCGCCATCCAGCGCTGGGTGCAAGCTATTCCCGCTTGCCATCTGCATTTTGCGCCGCCACATGGGCCGGGTCATGACCGCACCCGCCTCAG
This sequence comes from Sphingobium tyrosinilyticum, assembly GCF_042654265.1. Lineage (NCBI taxonomy): Bacteria > Pseudomonadati > Pseudomonadota > Alphaproteobacteria > Sphingomonadales > Sphingobiaceae > Sphingobium > Sphingobium tyrosinilyticum. The sequence continues at coordinate 605,689 of NZ_JBHSFZ010000064.1, forward strand.
GCAATGTCCATCCCATCGGCCGCGCCAACGGCGCGCCCTCGCTCGCCCCTATGATGGCGCTGGTTGCCCAGGGCATGAACCAGGTGAATGCGGTAATCCTGGACCGGATGCAGTCGCGCATCCCACTGATCCCTGAACTGGCAGGCCATTTGATCGCGGGCGGCGGCAAGCGGATGCGGCCGATGCTCACCCTCGCCTGTGCGCAGTTGGTAGGCTATGCAGGGAGCCGCCACTACAAGCTGGCGGCCGCCGTCGAGTTCATCCACACCGCCACGCTGCTGCACGATGATGTGGTGGACGGGTCGGGCCTGCGCCGTGGCCGCAAAACCGCCAACATCATCTGGGGCAACAGCGCCAGCGTGCTGGTCGGCGACTTCCTGTTTTCTCGCGCCTTTGAACTGATGGTCGAAGCGGAATCGCTCAAGGTGCTGAAAATCCTTTCCAACGCGTCGGCGGTGATCGCCGAGGGCGAGGTCAACCAGCTGACCGCCCAGCGCAAGATCGACACCAGCGAAGAACAGTATCTGGACATTATCGGCGCGAAGACCGCCGCCTTGTTTGCCGCAGCCTGCCGGATTTCCGCCGTCGTTGCTGATCGCGACGAGGCAGAGGAAAAGGCGTTGGACGTTTATGGCCGCAACCTTGGCATTGCTTTCCAGCTGATCGATGACGCCATCGACTATGAATCCGATGGCGCGACGATGGGCAAGGACGCGGGCGACGACTTCCGCGATGGCAAGGTAACGCTGCCGGTCATCCTGGCCTACGCGCGCGGGTCCGAAGAGGATCGGGCCTTCTGGAAACAGGCGATCGCGGGCAATCGGGTGAGCGACCAGGATCTTGCGCTGGCGACGCAATTGCTGCGCAAGACCGGCGCCATCGATGACACCTTGGCACGCGCGCGACTTTACGGTCAGCGGGCGATTGATGCGCTGGGTCAGTTCGATGCCGGCAGCGCCAAGGCAGCGCTGACCGAGGCGGTGGAGTTCGCAATCGCGCGCGCTTATTGAGGGGTTCGCCGCATCCGCTCGTATTTACGGGAATAGCAGCGGGGCGACTTTGACATGATCCTAACACCGGAAACTCTGGCCTTCCTTATGGCGGCCGCGCTGGTCGCCGGATGCATTGACGCAATGGCCGGTGGCGGCGGACTGATCGCCCTGCCCGCACTGCTGGCCGCCGGAGTACCGCCTGTACCCGCCGTCGCCACCAACAAGCTGCAATCGTCCCTCGGAACCTTTGGCGCCTGCATCGCCTATGCGCGTGCGGGGCATATGGACCTGAAAACCTACCGTTGGCCGGTCTTTGCGGCCTTCGCCGGGTCCATAGGCGGCGCATGGCTGGTGCAGCGCGTGGACCCCACCGTTCTGGCGGGCCTGATGCCTGCGCTGCTGATCATGTTGGCGCTCTACTTCACTTTCTCACCCAAGGTGAGCGAGATGGACCGGCGCAGCCGCGTAGGGATTGTCGTGCTGAGCCCGTTGATCGGCGTCATCGGCTTTTATGACGGCTTTTTCGGGCCAGGGGCCGGGGCATTTTACACGACGATTTTCGTGGCCCTGGGCGGCCTGGGGCTGGTGCGGGCGACAGCACAGACCAAGGCGGCGAATTTTGCGAGCAACATCGCCGGGCTGATGACGATGATCATCGGCGGCCATGTCATCTGGGTTGCGGGGCTGGCGATGGCTGTCGGGAGCATCACCGGCGGACAGATCGGATCGCATCTGGCCATGCGGTTCGGGAGCAAGCTGATCCGGCCATTGTTGATCATCATGTCGCTGGGGTTGACTGCGAAGATGCTTTTGGATCCCAAGAACCCGGTGCATGCTTTGTTATTTGGATGACGGCCGACGATAGCAGGCTGCGCTTGCAGCCCGCGTCGAATAAAGCGACAGGGCGATGATGACCGCCGTGCTGCCCATTTATGATGTCCTGCCCCGGTTTCTTGAGGCGCTGCGCAATAGGAGCAATGCGGTGCTCGTCGCGCCGCCGGGTGCGGGCAAGACGACGGCCGTGGCGCCTGCCCTGCTGGACGAACCCTGGTGCACTGGGCAGGTCCTGCTGCTCTCCCCACGAAGGCTGGCGGCGCGCGCAGCGGCGGAGCGCATTGCCGAGTTGATGGGGGAAATGCCAGGCGGAACAGTCGGCTATGCCACGCGCATGGACAGCAAGCAGTCCGCCAGGACGCGGATTCTGGTGCTGACCGAGGGCATTTTCGTGCGGCGGATACAGGACGATCCGGAGCTATCGGGCGTGTCTGCCATATTGTTCGACGAAGTGCATGAGCGCAGCCTGGACAGCGACTTCGGGCTGGCGTTGGCGCTCGACGCACAAGGCGCGCTGAGGCCGGACCTGCGTATCGTGCCGATGTCTGCCACGCTGGATGGCGCGCGCTTTGCTGCGCTGCTGGACAGCGCGCCGGTGTTCGAAAGCAAAGGACGGATACAGCCGCTGGAACTGCGGCATCTGGGGCGATCGGCGGAAAAGCGGATCGAGGATGAAATGGCGGCGGCGGTGCGGCGAGCGCTGACAGAAGAACCGGAAGGAGACCTTCTCGCTTTCCTTCCCGGCGTGGCGGAGATCGAACGGACGGCGGATCGGCTAGAAGGGCTAAGCGTAGAAGTGCACAGGCTGCATGGAAGCCTGGACCCCGCTGCCCAGCGCGCGGCCATCCGCCCGTCACGAGAGGCACGGCGGAAGGTCATTCTGGCGACCTCCATCGCAGAGACCAGCCTGACCATCGATGGCGTGCGGATCGTGATCGATTCCGGCTTGGCGCGCCGTCCGCGTTATGACCGGGCGGCGGGCGTCACGCGGCTGGTGACCGAAAGGGCGAGCCAAGCGGCGGCGACGCAGCGATCTGGCCGTGCGGCACGGCAGCGGCCGGGCGTCGCCTATCGTTTATGGGAGGCGGCGGCCACGGCGGGCATGCCGCCATTCGACCCGCCCGAGATATTGGAAAGCGATTTATCGAGCCTGTTGCTCGACTGCGCCCTTTGGGGCGTGAGCGACCCGGCGAGCCTGCAATGGCTCGATCCGCCGCCGGAAGCTGCGCTGAGCGAGGCGCGAAAGCGGCTGACGGTACTCGAAGCGCTGGATGAGGAAGGGCGTATCACGGCCCATGGAAAAGCGCTGGCCCAGCTGCCGCTGGAACCACGAATCGGCCATATGCTGGTGCGGGCGGGAGAGATGGGGCTGGCGGAGCCTGCGGCCGAAATCGCCGTGCTTCTGGGGGAGCGCGGGATTGGCGGGCAGGACGTCGATCTATCGCAACGGCGGGCGCGTTGGCGGCGCGAAAGCGGCAAGCGGGCCGATGCGGCACGGGCCATGGCCAAGCGGTGGGCGCGGCTCGCAAAGCTGCCTTCCGGAGCACCCGCCGCGACTTCACCCTTTGGAGGTTCCGAGCATCAAACGGGGCTTTGCCTCGCACTCGCTTTTCCCGACCGCGTTGCGAAACGGCGCTCCGCTGATGGTGCTGATTGGACAAGTGTGGGCGGACGCGGCTTCCGGCTCGACCCTGCCACCCCACTCGCCCGCGAAGAGTGGTTGGCCGTGGGAGAGGTGCAGGGCGGCGCGGCGGGGGCGCGGATATTGTCAGCAGCGCCGATGGACGAGGCTGATGTTCTGGGCCTCTTCAGCGGGCGGGTGACTGAACATCGCACGGTGCGCTTCCGGCCTGAGACCGGCGGAATAGAAGCGCTGCGGGAAAGGCGGCTGGGCGCCGTCAGGCTTTCTTCCGGATCGGACGACCGGCCCGATCCGGAAGCGGTGACCGCCGCGCTGGTGGATGGCGTAAGGCGCGGCGGGCTGGACCTTTTGCCCTGGTCGGATGCCGCGCGATCGCTGCGGATGCGGGCAGGTTTTGCCGGAGTCGAAGCGCTGTCTGACAGTGCGTTGCTGACCAGTCTTGACGAATGGCTCCCGCCCTTGCTGGCTGGCAGGCGGCGCTTGTCCGACATCGACCGGGCGCAGCTTTCAGCCGTGCTGGAAGGGCTGATCGGCTGGGACGGCAAGCAGCAACTCGACCGGCTCGCTCCGCCGGACTTCCGTTCGCCTGCGGGCAGCAGCCATGCGATCGACTATGCGGCAGAAGGGGGGCCGCGGGTGGAGTTGCGCGTGCAGGCGCTATTTGGCCTGGCCGAGCATCCGGTGGTCGGTAGCGCCCGCATACCGCTCGTCCTGTCGCTGACGTCGCCTGCCGGGCGGCCGATCCAGACGACACGTGACCTGCCCGGTTTCTGGGCGGGCAGCTGGAGCGCGGTGGCGAAGGAAATGCGCGGGCGCTATCCCAGGCATCCTTGGCCCGACGATCCTGCAGGCGCGGCTGCGACGTTGCGTACGAAACGTGCCGACGCCCGTGGCAAGCCTTGACTTGAGGGCGCCCGCTGGTGCAACGGAGCCATCGCCTTCCCAAGGAGTTTGACGCCACGATGGCCGCCCGCATCTATCAGATTCAGAAGAACGCCCTTCAGTCTGGCAAGGCGCGGACCAACAAATGGGTCCTGGAATTTGCCCCGAGCGAGGCGAAGAAGCCCGATCCGCTGACGGGTTGGGCCGGCTCGGGCGACACGCAGAGCCAAGTGAAGCTGACCTTCCCTTCCGTGGACGCGGCGCGCGCCTATGCAGACAAATATGGGATCGATTACCGCTTCATCACGACTCCGCCCAAGACGCTGAAGATCCAGGCGTACGCCGACAATTTTCGCTGAGGCATGAAACGGCGGCACAATCGGGCGCGATGCTGCCCGATTGCCGCCTTATTCCCTTGCCAAGAGGCGGAGCTTGGGGGCAAAAGCCACCCTTTCATGGGAAAGCTTTGAACAGATAATGACGGATCGCCAGCAGATTTTCGACAGCATCGCCGCGCAGATCACGCCTTTCAACAAGAAGGGCGTTGAGCTGACCGAGGCCACCACCTTCGCGGGCGACCTGGAGTGGGACAGCCTGACGGTAATGGACTTCGTCGCCGCGATCGAGGACGAGTTCGACATCATCATCACCATGAACATGCAGGCCGAAATCGAAAATATCGGCCAGCTTGTCGATGCCGTTGCGAAGCTGAAGGGCTGAGCCAGCTTACCTCCCCCGTTCGCATCGAAGCGGTTCGAACTTGCCGAGAACCGATGGTCGAGATGGCGGGGCAAAAGTTTTCGACTGACGCATCTCGGCCTTGCTCGATGCTGCTCGAACCGAACGGATATATGTGATGACTGACGCCGCCGAAACCGCCACTGACGCCCACACGCCTGCCGAAGTAGCTGGCGCGCGCGACCTGTTTTCCAAGTTCGACGCCCTGATTGCTGAGCGGGAAGCGCTGCTGGCGACCGGCGTGCGTGACCCATTCGCCATCGTGATGGACGAGGTGAAGTCCCCAACCCAGGCCATCATCAAGGGCAGGGAAACGATCCTCCTCGGCACCTATAATTATATGGGCATGACCTTCGACCCTGAGGTCGTCGCGGCGGGCAAGAAGGCGCTTGATGACTTTGGCGCGGGCACGACTGGCAGCCGCGTGCTGAACGGCACTTATCAGGGCCACAAGGAAGTCGAAGAGGCGCTGAAGGAATTTTACGGCACCAGCGGCGCGATGGTGTTTTCGACCGGATATCAGGCAAATCTGGGCATGATCTCGACGCTCGCCGGGCGTGGCGACTATGTGGTTCTGGACGCCGACAGCCATGCGTCTATCTATGACGGCTGCTTCCTGGGTGATGCGGAGATCGTGCGTTTCCGTCACAATAGCGTCGAGGATTTGGACAAACGCCTGGGCCGCTTGCCTGCCGATGCGCAGAAGCTGATTGTGCTGGAAGGCGTCTATTCGATGCTGGGCGACGTCGCCCCCCTGCCTGAGATGGTAGCGGCGGTGCGCAAGCATCCCAACTGCATGATCTTGGTCGATGAAGCGCATGGCATGGGCTTTTTCGGACCCAATGGACGCGGCGTCTATGAGGAGCAGGGTGTCGAAAAGGATGTCGATTTTGTTGTCGGCACCTTCTCCAAGTCGGTCGGGACGGTCGGCGGCTTCTGCGTGTCGAACCACCCGAAGTTCGAAGTTCTGCGGCTCGTATGCCGTCCCTATGTCTTTACCGCCTCGCTGCCGCCGAGCGTGGTCGCCACCGCCGCGACATCGATCCGCAAGCTGATGCATGCGGGCGACAAGCGCGCGCATCTGTGGAAGAACAGCCAGCTCCTGCATAAGGGCCTGACGGATCTCGGCTTCAAGCTGGGAACTGAGACGCCCCAGTCTGCCATCATTGCAGTGATCCTCACCGATCAGACACAAGCGGTAGCCATGTGGCAGGCACTGCTGGAACTCGGCCTCTATGTGAATATGGCTCGCCCGCCCGCGACCCCTGCCGGAACCTTCCTGCTGCGTTGTTCGCTGTGCGCCGAACATAGCGATGAGCAAGTGAGCCAGATCATCGGGATGTTCGAAGCGGCAGGCAAAGCCACTGGCGCAATCGGCTGAACCCGCTCTCCGCTCTGGTTTGCCGCCAAGCAACATTTTCATCCGATGAAGCGGGAGATTATCAAGGAACCTTTTCATCCTTGATATTTCGCCGGTAATGCTGTTCGACTAATGTAGGGGTTGATGGCGGACAGCTATTACATGGAAGATCAGGAGTCCGGCTGGCAAGCGGCGGTTCGACGCTTCCTTCCGCTAGTCCTTGTGATATTGCTGGTGGGGGCGCTCGGCACCCTGCTTTACAGCGCCAGTAACGCGTCGCGCGACCATGAACGCGCGCTGATGGAACAGCGCCGCAGCTTTGAGATCATAGCCCTTGCGCGAGCTTTCGAGGCCAAAACTGCGCGCGCCGAAGTGACGCTGGCCCGCTATGTGATCAGCCTTGATCCGGATGTGGGCCGGTTGTTTCAGGACCAATGGCGCACCGCATCGAGCCAATTGAAGCTTCTAAGCTACGCAACGCGCCAATCGGGATGGCAGCGGGCCAATGTGCAGGAGTTGCAGCACGCCTTCGAACAACGCGGCAAGACGCTAAGCGAAATTGGTCTGCGCACGACCTACGACCAGAAGATGGGGGCGCTCGCCCAGTTTCACCGTGCTGGCCGGTCGGAGGATCTGAAGCATATCACGGCGCTGCTCGATCGGGTGATCCAGGCCGAAAATGCCCGGCTCCAGGAACGCAGCCTCGCCGTGAAGCTGGCTGGCAACCGGACGCAATTTGTCGATCGGACATCGCGCCTGTTCGGTCTGGTGCTACTGGTCTGCGTCTTGTTCGCGCTCTGGATGCTGAACGCCGCCTATACCGAGCGCCGCAATGCCCGCCGGATGGCGGAGGTGGAGGCCGAACGCGCCGACAGGTTGGAAGCGGCGGTCGCGGCCCGTACGATCGAACTGTCGGATGCCTACGAGCAGTTGAAAAAGGAAACGTCCGAACGTGCTGCCGCTGAGGAAAATCTGCGGCAGATGCAGAAGATGGATGCGGTGGGCCAACTGACCGGCGGCATTGCGCACGACTTCAACAATATGCTGGCTGTGGTCGTCGGGGGTTTGGAACTGGCGAAGCGCAAGCTGCGCCTCAAGCCGCAGGAAGCCGCTCGGCACCTGGACAATGCAATGGAAGGCGCTACGCGCGCTGCCGCCTTGACCCGCCGCCTACTCGCCTTTGCCCGGTCTGAACCCCTGTTGCCCCGCGCCATTGACCCGGATCAATTGGTCAAGGGCATGGTGGAGTTGATCGATCGATCGATCGGCGACCAGGTCACCGTGTCCTTGGACAACAATGCCGCCGGATGGCACATCTTCGTTGATCAACATCAGATGGAAAACGCCATCCTGAACCTGTGCGTCAATGCCCGCGACGCAATGGATGGACGCGGACGGCTGGTCATCGAGACGCGCCAAGCTCAATTGGCTGAGCATGAAATCGGAGAGTGCGCCGCGGGCGATTATATCGTCCTCAGCGTTAAAGACGATGGCTGCGGCATGACGCCCGAAGTGCTGGCGCGCGTGTTCGAGCCATTCTTCACGACCAAGCCGGTCGGCAAGGGGACCGGCCTCGGGCTCAGCCAGATATTCGGCTTTGTGCGCCAGAGCGAAGGCGAGATCCGAATCGAATCCGACTTGGGCCAGGGCACAAGCGTGCACATCTACCTACCGCGCAAGTCAGGCGTTGAAGGCACTAGCTGGAGCGAGGCTCCGCTGGCCGATCGCGAGCCGGTGCTGCACCCGCCTACACGCATATTGGTGGTCGAGGATGATCCGCGCGTGCTGAATCAAACGATGGCGGCGCTTGCGGAGTTGGGCCACCTTCCCGTCGCCTGCGATCACCCGTCGAAGGCCGCGAAGCTGCTCACCAGCCATCGGGACATCGGTCTTATCATCAGCGATGTGTTGATGCCTGACATGACCGGCCCGGAAATGATCCGCACCCTGCCCGCCGCGCACGCGCATGTCCCGGTGTTGTTCGTCACCGGCTATGCCGGTGACATTGCCGAAAGTTCGGAGTTTGGTGGGCACGAAGTTCTGCGCAAGCCCTATACGTTGATGGGCCTGTCGCACGCGCTGTCCAACGCGCTCAGCGGATCGCGCCACCCCGGAACAGCCGCGGCAGCAGAGTGAGCGCGCCTATGAGGGGCCAGCGGCGCTGCCAGGGCTTAATGGTGATCGCTGTCCCCGCGTGGCGATTGATTTTCCAGGCGAGATAATCGATGCCGCCAGCGTAGGTGAAACTGGCCTTGGCCAGCCGGACCACGGACAGCCATTTGCCGCGCCGCTGAAGCTGACGCCAGCGGCTCATAATGTCCCGAGGGGATAAGGGCAGGCCCTGCGCCAGCGCCGCTTCACCGAAGCGGCGATACCGATCGGGATCTGCATCGACGATAGAAAGAGAGCGGCCCTTTTTCTCCGCACGCAGCTCCGCATTGTAGGTGAGAGTAAAGCCGGTTTTCCAGAGCGCTAGCGCATCCTGCGTCTCCGACATGGGACTGGCCAGTGAAAGCAAGGTCGGCGCCGCATTGGCGACAGCGGTGATGGCCCGCTGACGGGCGATGTCATCTGCGGCCCAAAGCAATCGGGACGGTTGAGCGAAGCGCGCCCATACCGAAACATTGTCAGCGGCAATGCTGTTGAGCCGGGCGAAATCGGCCTCCGACAGCACGGCATATTTGGCGATCAGGCCATTATGTTCGAATGGGAAGACATTGGGAGGGATCAGGCGGTTCGCCGTCCTCAACCAGCTTTTGTCATAAGCCAAGCGATAGTCCGATACGATCAGGTAAAAATCCAGCATCAGCCCGTCGAGATGCTGTTCCCGCAGACAGGAGCCGTAAAAGAGCACGGCGCGGGCGGCATACGGATACCGGGCGGCCAGCGCACCGGCCATGGCGGCGGCGCGAGGATCAGCCGGAGCGGAGAGTTCCGCCGTGACGAGGGAGAGCAGAGTTTGCGGCATGAGGTCCTCCCATATCCGTTCGGCCTGAGCTTGTCTAAGCTAGTCCGGAGCGACGGATATAGGCAGGCAGTCGAAGGGACTTCTTCCCGCTGAAGACATAACCCGCTCCGGCGGCTTCAGCGTGAACGGCTTTAGGAGGCGCCCTTGCGAAACAACAGCGAGAGATTGTTCGCCGGCATTTCGATGAGCCGATCGAAGCGCATCCCTTCCGCGTCGGCGACGCCGATTACGTCCTCTGCTCGCCGTAGGCCCCATTGCGAATCGCGCGATCGGAGCGACGCATCGAACGCCAGATTGGTCGGCGCGGTTTGCACGTTCTCGCGCAGATAGGGGCCGTAAAGATAAAGCAGCCCGCCGGGCGGGAGGACTTGGCCCGCCCCCTTCATCAGCCCCAGCGTCGCCGCCCAAGGGGCGATATGGACCATGTTTATGCAAAGCAACGCGTCGGCGCTTGTGAGCGGCCAAGGTGTCGCGGCGTCCAGCCGTAGCGGCGGAAGCAGATTGGCCAGCCCCGCTTCTTCCCGCCAGGCGGCGATGGATGCGCATGCCGCCGGATCGGGATCGCTCGGTTGCCAAGCGAGCTTCGGCATTGCCGCCGCGAAATGGATCGCATGTTCGCCACTACCGCTCGCCACTTCCAGCACAAGGCCGGATGGCGGAAGTTCTTCCCGCAGGACGCTAAAAATGGCGTCGCGGTTACGCTCAGTCGCAGGAGCGTGGAGCTTGCCCACAGAAACGGGACCGGAACCGGATTCCCACGGCTCCGGCCGATCCGTCATTCAGCGGCATCCGCCAGCGCGGGATCAGTCCAGGTGAGAATCGGCTTGCGGGCTGCCAGCGTCTCGTCGAGCCGACGGCGGGGTGCGAAATAGGGCGCGCCCTTCAGCGCTTCGTCCCCCGCCTTGGCGCGTTGAGCGAGACTGCGCAGCGCGAGGATGAACTGATCGAGCGCGGCCTTGCTCTCGGTCTCGGTAGGTTCGACCAGCATCGCGCCGTGGACGACCAGCGGGAAATACATGGTCATGGGGTGGAAGCCCTCGTCGATCAGGCCCTTGGCGATGTCGAGCGTGGTGAAGCCGTCGGCGAGGCCTTTGTCGCTGAACAGCGCCTCATGCATGCAGGGGCCGCTTTGTCCGAACGGGGCATCGAGCACATCGTCCAGGCTGCGCAGGATATAGTTGGCGTTGAGGACCGCGTCGCTCGCGACCTGGCGCAGGCCGTCCGCGCCGTGGCTGAGGATATAGGTCAGCGCACGGGTGAACATGCCCATCTGACCATGGAAGGCGACCATGCGGCCAAAGCTGCTCGCATGATGTTCGTCCGCGGTTTCTTCCTCAATCAACGCGAACTTGTCGCCCTGTTTTTCGACGAAAGGCAGCGGCGCGAAGGGGGTGAGCGCCTGACTGAGTACCACCGGACCCGAGCCAGGGCCGCCGCCGCCATGCGGCGTCGAAAAGGTCTTGTGCAGGTTGATGTGCATGGCATCGACGCCAAGGTCGCCAGGGCGCACCCGGCCGACGATGGCGTTGAAGTTCGCACCGTCACAATAGACGAAGGCTCCGGCGGCATGGACCGCGTCGGAGATTGTCTTCATGTCGCGTTCGAACAGGCCGCAGGTGTTGGGATTGGTGATCATCACCGCCGCGACATCGGGGCCGAGACGAGCCTTGAGCGATTCGAGATCAACCCGGCCGTCCGGGGTCGCCGGAATGTCCTCCACCTTGTAGCCGCAGAAGGCGGCGGTGGCAGGATTCGTGCCATGGGCGCTTTCGGGGACCAGGATGACGCTACGCGCATCGCCTCGGGCTTCCAGCGCGGCGCGGATTGCAAGCAGGCCGCACAGTTCACCATGCGCGCCTGCCTTGGGGCTCATCGCAACCGAGTGCATGCCGGTCAATTTGATCAGCCATTCGGCCAGTTCATGGATGACGGCAAGCGCGCCTTGCACCGCCGATTGCGGCGCGAGCGGATGGAGATCTGCGAAACCAGGCATCCGCGCGACCTTTTCGTTGAGGCGCGGGTTGTGCTTCATCGTGCAACTGCCGAGCGGGAACAAGCCGAGGTCGATGGCATAGTTCTGGCGGCTTAGGCGGGTATAATGGCGCACCGTCTCCTGCTCAGACAGGCCGGGCAGGCCGATACTGTCGGTGCGCGCGAGGTTGCCGAGGCGGCTTTCCACCTTGGGGGCTTCGGCAAAATCGACCCCGGTGGTGTCGGTCGAACCGATCTCGAAGATCAGCGCCTCTTCCAGCATCAGCGCGCGGTTACCGGTGGCGGTTGCAGCGGGGGGGCGGGCTTCGTTCACGGCCTGCGGGGCGGTGGGGCGGCCTTCCTTGAGCATGGTCATGCCAGTTCCTCCTGCAGCGCCTTGGCAAAGGTTTCGATGTCCTCCGCCGTCACGGTTTCGGTGACGGCGACGACCAAGCCGTTACCGATCTCCGGCGCATCGGGAAACAGACGGCCGAGCGACACGCCGCCCAACACGCTCTTGTCGGCCAGATTGCGAACGACTTCGCGCGCATCCTTCGAAAGGATCAGCGTGAATTCGTTGAAGAAGCTGTCATTGAGCAGCTTTACGCCCGGCACTTGCGCCAAACGATCGGCGGCCTGGCAGGCGAGCGCGTGGTTGAGGCTTGCCAATTCGCGCAGGCCCTTCTCGCCCAGCAAGGTCATGTGGATGCTGAAAGCCAGCGCGCAGAGGCCAGAGTTGGTGCAGATGTTCGACGTCGCCTTCTCGCGGCGAATATGCTGCTCGCGCGTGGAAAGGGTCAGCACGAAGCCGCGTTTCCCCGCCGCGTCCACCGTCTCGCCACAGAGGCGGCCCGGCATCTGGCGGACATATTTCTGCTTGCAGGCGAAGAGGCCGAGATAAGGACCGCCGAACTGGAGGCCGACGCCGATCGACTGGCCTTCGCCCACGACGATATCCGCGCCCATACGGCCGGGCGCCTTTATCGCGCCGAGAGCGACGGGCTCCGTCACGACGGCGACCAGCAGGGCGCCTGCCGCATGAGCCGCTTCAGCGAGCGGTGTGAGATCGGCAATGCGGCCGAGAATGTCCGGATATTGGACGACGACGCAGCTTGTGTCCTTGTCGATGCCCGCGATCAGGGCATCGAGATCGGGAGCGGCGTCAAGCGCAGGGGCTTCATGCACCAGCGCGTCGCCGGTGAACTTCGCCATGGTCTCGGCGACCGACACATAATGCGGATGCAGGCCGGACGAGAGGATCGCCTTGCCGCGCTTGGTGATGCGGCGGGCCATGCCGATCGCTTCCCAGCAGGCGGTCGAGCCGTCATACATTGAAGCATTGGCCACATCGCAGCCGAGCAAGCGCGCCACCTGCGTTTGAAATTCGAACAGCACTTGCAGCGTGCCCTGGGCGATTTCCGGCTGATAGGGCGTGTAGGCTGTCAGGAACTCACCGCGCTGGATCAGATGATCGACGCTGGCGGGAACATGATGCTTGTAGGCGCCTGCCCCCAGGAAGAAAGGCGCCTCCCCTGCCGACAGATTTTTCCGCGCCAACGCCGCCATGTGGCGTTCGACTGCCAGTTCGCTGGCATGATCGGGCAGGCCAGCAATCTTCTCGTCAAGGCGCGCTTCGGCGGGAACGTCCGCGAAAAGATCATCAACCGACGATGCGCCGATGACGGATAGCATGTCCTGCCGGTCCATGTCGGTAAGGGGTAGGTAGCGCATTCTAACTCCTTCTCCCTTCCCCCTTGAGGGGAAAGGCCGCGGGTGGGACCGTCTGCCTGGCGCAACGCCTGGGGCTGTCCCACCCCAACCCCTCCCTCTCAAAGGGAGGGCCTATTGTTGCTCAAAGGCTCGCCACGAACTTCTTGTAGGCGGCTTCATTCATCAGCCCTTCCAGCTCGCTGGCGTCGGTAACGCGGAGCTTGAAGAACCAGCCATCCTCCTCCGCGTCGCTGTTCACCAGCGCTGGCTCGTCTTCCAGCGCGCTGTTGGTTTCCACGACCTCGCCGGAGATGGGCGCATAAACGTCGGATGCGGCCTTGACCGACTCCACGACGGCGGCGTCGTCGCCCCTGTCGAACGTAGCGCCTTCGGCGGGCAGTTCCACGAACACGATGTCGCCCAACTGCTCCTGCGCATAGTCAGTAATGCCGACGGTGGCGATTTCGCCCTCTACATCGATCCATTCATGTTCGTCGGTGAAATAACGGCTCATCTTACTTCTCCCCTCGGAAGGACATCAGGCCTTGCGGCGGTAACGATGCGGGACGAACGGCATCGGCGCGACGGTGGCGGCGATGCGCTTGCCGCGCACTTCAATCTCCAGCGCGGTATCGAGCGCGCTATGTGGCAGGCTGACCCAGCCCATGGCGATCGGCGCGCCGACGGTCGGTGCGAAGCCGCCGGAGGTCACTTCACCCACCTGGGCGCTTCCCGCATAGATGGGGGCGCCTTCACGCGCAGGCAGGCGGCCTTCGATCTTCAGGCCCACGCGCTTCGAACCCGGTCCGTCGGCCAATTCCTTCATCACGCGCGCATGGCCAATGAAGCCGCCTTCCTCGCGGCGGCGCTTCTGGATGGCGAAGCCCAGATCCGCGCCAATGGTGCTGACCGAAGGCGTGAGGTCATGGCCGTAGAGCGGCAGGCCCGCCTCAAGGCGAAGCGAGTCCCGCGCGCCCAACCCAATCGGCTTCACCTGCGGCAGTTCGCACAGCGCATCGGCGAGCAGGGTGACGTCATCGGCGGGAACGCTGATCTCAAAGCCATCCTCCCCGGTATAACCCGAACGGCTGATCCACAGGTCGATGCCGCGCCAGGTGAAAAGGCCGGACTGCATGAAGAGAAGGTCTGCGGTTTCGGGAACCAGGCTGGCGAGCGCCTCGCCTGCTTCCGGGCCTTGGAGGGCGAGCAGCGCCTGCTCGTCCATATGGTTCATGACAACCTCATCAGGCAGATGCTCGATCATCCAGCCCATATCGTCATATTTCGTGGCGCCATTCACGACCATATAGATGTTCGCGCCATCGAACGCGCCGCCGCCAAGGCGAGAAACCATCAGGTCATCCAGCACGCCGCCCTCTTCATCGAGCAGCATTGAGTAGCGCTGACGGAAAGGCTGCAGTCCTTTGATATCGCTCGGCAGCAGATGCTCCAGCGCCTCATCCACGCCGTCACCTGAAAAGAGCAACTGGCCCATATGGCTAACGTCAAACAGTCCGGCATGCTCGCGGGTCCAGCTATGTTCGGCCATGATGCCTTCATATTGGATGGGCATGTGATAGCCCGCAAAACCGACCATGCGCGCGCCCTTGGCGCGGTGCCAGGCGTCGAGCGGCAGCTCCTGCAGCGGCAATTCTTCTTCAAGATGGGAGATGTCGTCATTGCCGGACATGTAGGGCGGCCTTTCCGTGCGGGGTTACAGGCGGCAAACGCACACGTCCGGAGTCGGCCGCAAGCGTCTGTCACCCCCTCTGTCACGGAACCTGAGAGCTTTGACCACCGGCCAACGACCGGATGGCTTACCCCTTCGGTGGGACGGAGAAATCCGTCCGCTTTCCAGAGTGCCTGCCCACGATGCGGTCCTTTGGCCTGAGAGATTCCGGGGCGGTTGCTCCTTCGGCGACGGGGTGGCCTGAAAGGCTTCCCATGCTCTCCCGCATCATGTCCGGGCCCGAATCTGTCGAGCGCCGGCGACCCCTTCGCATTGCGGGAAATGGATCGCGCCGTCAATTGCTCAATCGGCCGCACCCTCTTCCCGGGCGAGCCGTTCGGCCAAGGTTCGCGTGACCTTTCGCAATTCGTCGAGGCGAGCATTGGCCGCGGCATCGTTCAGCCTGACCTCATCCAAGCTGTCGTCGCCCTCGAAAAGCCGGAGGAAATGATCGACGCCCGTGAAGTTGGAATCCGCCACGAGGTGCGCGCACAATTCTACCCTGCCGGACCAACGGCGATCCCCGCGACTGCGCAAAAGCGCGGCCAAATCTTCCAGCTGCGCCGCAAGGGCTGCGATCTGCGGGTGAAGCGTCATGGTCCGGAGGCTAGGCGGCGCGTAGCGAGAACGCAACCGGCTGCGTCAGGGTAGCACCCCTTCCCCAAAAATCTCGGCGTGCCGCTTTTCTGCATAGCGGTCGGTCATGCCCGCGATAAAGTCACCGATGTGGCGGCTGCGCCGGGGTTCGTCCAGCAGACAGTCATCCTGCCATTCCAGCGGCATCAGATCCGGCTGTTGCTGATAGGCGCGGAAGAGATCGCGCACGATGATGCGGGCGCGATCGGCGGCTGCGAGTTGCGCTGGATGATGGTATAGGGCCGCATACATGAACCGCTTGAGATCCCGCTCCTGCGCGGCAAGCTCAGGGGAGAAGCAGACGAGGGCGCGCCCAGCGCTCCGCACATCTTCAGGGGTCACGACCCGGGCTTCGGTGATGTTGCGCCGGGTTGAAGCGATCAGGTCATTGGCCATGACGCCGATCTGTTCGCGGACCAGTTCACGCAACAGCCGGTCCTGGGGAATGTCAGGATAACGGGCACGCACCCTATCCCAACACTGCTTGACGAGCGGCACGGTAAGCAACTGCTCAAGCGTCAAAAGACCCGCGCGCAGGCCATCGTCGATATCATGATTGTCATAGGCGATGTCGTCGGCAATCGCGGCGAGTTGCGCTTCAAGAGAGGAATGGCTGCCAAGCTCCAGCGGAAAGAGCGTGTTGACCTCTCGCATAGCCCATCCCGGGTGATCGATGGGGCCATTATGCTTTGCGAGGCCCTCCAGCATTTCCCAACTGAGATTGAGGCCCGGAAAACAAGGATAGGGCGATTCAAGCAGCATCAGCGTGCGCAGCGTGTGGGCGTTGTGATCGAAACCGCCATGCTCATCGAGCGCCGCTTCCAGCGCATCCTCCCCCGCATGGCCGAAGGGTGGGTGGCCGATGTCATGGGCGAGGCAGAGCGCCTCCGTCAGATCTTCGTTGAGGCCGAGCGTGCGGGCGGTGGTGCGGCCAATCTGCGCTACTTCCAGACTGTGCGTCAGGCGGACGCGAAAATGATCGCCGTCGGGCGACACGAAAACCTGCGTCTTGTGCCGCAACCGGCGGAAGGCGATCGAATGTATGATGCGATCCCGGTCCCGCTGAAAGATGTCGCGAGGGCCGCGCATCTCGCCGCCGGGCTCAGGATGAAGGCGGCCACGGCTATTATCCGGGTGCGAGGCATAGGGGGCGAGCGTCGTCATGGGACGCCCTTACTTGCCTCCCAGCCTCTCGACCGCCTCTCCAGCCTCACTTTGCCAGGCGAAAGCATCAGCGCCGGCCGATTTGAGCTTGGACTCGACCGTTTTTGCGCGGGTAAAGCTGGTGAAAGGCCCGATCAGCAGTCGGTTGGTGCGGCCCCAGCTTGCGAGCCATCCATCCTGTGGCGCGACATCATCATATTTGCGGCGCAGGCCCTTGAGCGTGAAGGCCAAAGCGCCCCGGTCAGCGCCGGTGCCGATCTGAACCCAATTGCGCGAAGGGTTGGCGGCGAGGCGGGCTTTTTCTTCGGCGGCCTTCTTCGCCTTGGCATCCGCTTCCGCTTTTGCCTTGGCGGCGGCGTCGGCCTTTGCCTTGACTGCAGCCGCTGTCTTTTTAGCCTTCTCTGCCGCGGCCTGCCGTTCAGCGCGCCGTGCTGCCTGCAGTGCCTGGATTTCGGAAAGATCGACGGCTGCAATGGTGGAGCGGCGCTCCGTTTCGGGTACGTCTATGGCGCGAATGATTTCTGCCAGCGTACGGGTTGCCTCGGGGTTAGGTTGCTGCCGGGCAGCGAGTGCAGGGGCAGCTTGTTGGACCGCAGGTGCCGACGCCCGTGCCAGGGTGATGGCATTCGGCTGGCTAGCGGTGGTGGCAGCGGAGGCGGACTGGCTCGCGGTCGATGAGACGCCCGGCGCTGGCGGCCCTTGCACATCGGCCGAACGCGGCGGAAGCGATGATGGGGTGAGCGAGGAGGGAGCTGGTGCCGTTGCGGGCGCACGCGAAGGCATCGGCTGCGACTGAACGGGCAAGCGAGCGGCCGGCATTGGCCGGTCGGGCTGCATCGGCTGAACGCGGGCATTTGACGCGCCGGGCGACTGATAGGAGGGCCGCACGGGAGCCGGAGCGGGGCTTTCCGGTGCGGCCGCTACGGGGGCGGGCACGGCTGGCCTTGGCGTCGCCGCCGCCAGGGAAGTGCCGACGCGCGTCGGGAAGTGGCCAAAATGTACCGCTGCCGCCTTCTGAGCGGGGGTCAGATAGGGCATCTTCTCCATATAGGGCGACAAGGCAGCGGCGAGTTGAGCCGGCATTGTCTGGTTAGCGATCTTGCGTGCATCGGCTTGCTTGTTGTTCATCGCGAGGATGAAGGCGCGGTAGCGCCAGGCGGCACGGTCGCTCTTGTAAAGCAAAGGCTGCAGAACCTTTTCGGCCGCGTCCAGTTGACCCGAAATGCCGAGGGACGCGGCATAGCGGTAGAGAAGCTCGGCATCCTCCGGCGCGCGTTTGAGCGCAGCCTGATAGTCGCGCTGGGCCCCTGCTTGATCACCCGTCATGTCGCGGGCCAGACCACGATCCGCCAGCAGCGTCGCCTCTCCAAATCCGAGGCGGGTCGCTTGATCGAAAAGCCGCAGCGCTTCCGAAGGATTCTGGGACTTGAGCATGACACGGGCCAAGCCCGCCTTGACTCGCCCATTATTGGGTTGGATGGCGTCAGCGCGGCCGAAAAAACCCGCCGCTGCACGCACATCGTCCATATCGATCGCCGCTTCACCAGCGCCGATCAGCGCGTCAACATCGCGGGGATTAGACGCCAACCGCGACAGATTGCGGCTGAGACTTTCCGCACCGGAAGGCCGAATTGCCTGAATCTGTGCGGGCTGGGAGTGCGCAGTTCCCGTTAGGAACAGGCCACCGAGTATCCATAAAGCTGAGCGTTTCACACAAGCCCTTTAGCGGATCGATGCGTGAATGGGAAATTTACCGCAAGTAAAAGCGCGCCCGATCGCCCGATGCGACCGATGGCGCGCTTCAACAGGATAAAACAGCTTCCGCCGCGAGCTTACTGATTGCTTTGGCGGTTGAGGAAGCGCGGGATGTCGGGGGTCGATCCGGCATCGTCGCTTGCTGCAGCATTCTTGTCCGCGCCCCGGGTTAGACCTGCCATACGCTCAAACAGGGTGCCGCCGGTGGCGACACGCGGCGCAGCTTGGGGAGCAGGCGCGGGAACGGGCTGCGATTCGGCCGCTTCGGCACCTAGCAGCAACTCATCCTGCGAGGAGTCTTCATCCGAGAATATGGCGGCCGGGCGCGCAGGTGCCGCAGGAGCGGGCTTGGGCGCAGCGGCCTTTTCTTCGATGGGCGCAGCGATCGGAGCCGGCTCCGGAGCGGCGGGCACATCCAATTCCAGCGTCTCGGGCTCCGGCTCAGGTGCTGCAACCGGGGCGGGTGCGGGCGGAGGCGTCTGACGCGAAGCAGCGGCGGCGGGCACCGCCACAGCCGGGCGGTTGGCGAAGCTGAACGGCTGGGTCAGAGGCGCGGCTCCGGCGGTCGCTTCACTGTCGATGCCGGTCGCCACAACCGACACACGGATTTTTCCATTGAGGCCGTCATTGAACGCCGAACCCCAAATGATGTTCGCATCGGGATCGACCAGTTCGCGGATGTGGTTCGCCGCCTCATCGACTTCCATCAGGCGCATGTCGTCGCCGCCGACGATGGAAACAATAACGCCCTTGGCGCCGCGCATCGAAACGCCGTCGAGTAGCGGGTTAGCGATAGCCTTTTCAGCGGCCTGGAGCGCGCGGCCGTCGCCTTCCGCTTCGCCAGTGCCCATCATCGCCTTGCCCATCTCACCCATCACCGAACGGACGTCGGCGAAATCGAGGTTGATGAGGCCCGGCATCACCATGAGGTCAGTGATGCCGCGAACACCTTGCTGCAGCACCTCGTCAGCCATCTGGAAGGCTTCCTTGAAGGTGGTGTTGGGGTTCGCGATCAGGAACAGATTCTGGTTCGGGATGACGATGAGGGTATCGACATGCTTCTGCAGTTCTTCGATGCCGGATTCCGCCGACTTCATGCGGCGGTTGCCTTCGAAGGTGAAGGGCTTTGTCACAACGCCGACGGTCAGGATGCCCTTGTCGCGTGCAGCCTTCGCAATGACGGGAGCAGCGCCGGTGCCGGTGCCGCCGCCCATGCCTGCTGCGATGAAGCACATATGCGCGCCGTTCAGCGCATCTTCGACGGAAGCGATCGTCTCCTCAGCAGCGGCCTTGCCGATTTCCGGACGCGATCCAGCGCCCAAACCTTCCGTGATCTGCGGACCCAGCTGGATACGACGCTCTGCGGGCGAGGCGTTCAGGGCCTGCGCGTCAGTGTTGGCGACGATGAAATCCACGCCCTCAACCGACGCGGCGATCATGTTCGCGATGGCGTTGCCGCCCGCGCCGCCTACGCCGATCACCGCGATGCGAGGCTTCAACTCGTCCACATGCGGCGGGCTGATCTCAATGCTCATAAATTCTAGCTCCCTCCAGCTTCGGCGACATGAGCGAAACTGTCATCGAAGGTTAATGCAACAGAAAATGGTGTATTTCACCAGCAAATTTCATTCGGCTTTCGATTTATTCAATAGTTCGTCTTCATCGCCCGCACCATCCGCTGCCACCATTGGGGTGCATTGATACGATGAACGGTCTGAGGAGCGGGCGCTATCGTTCTAAGATCAACCGGGTTCGATGCGCCATAAAGCGCAAGGCCCGCCAATGTTGCGAAGGCAGGGCCGCTATGCGCTTCGGGCAACGCTGCCAACCCGCGCGGCCTACCGATGCGGACGGCGCGACCCAGCGCGCCCTGCGCATAGTCGGCGATGCCCTTCAATTCCGCTCCGCCACCGGTCAAGACTACCTGCCGGCCGGTGGGCGTGTTGAACCCCATGCCCGCGAGCGCGGCGTTGATCTCCGTCATCAACTGGTTGAGCCGCTCGCAAATCACGGCGACCAGAGCGGCGCGCGTGATCTTGCCTCCGTCCGCGTTGGGGCCAGCGCTCTGCCCCGGCACGGCGACGTCGCCATGCGGCGGCGCAATCTCGATCATGTCGCGAAAGTCGCGGCGGTTCTGCATCGCCGAGCCATAGAAGCATTTGATCCGTTCAGCCTGGCTGCGGCGGATCCCGAAGGCTGATGCGATATCATCGGTGATGTCGGAAGCACCGATCGGGATGCTGTGCAGGCCGACGAGCATGCCGCCTGCATAGAGCGAGACGTTGGTCACGCCTGCGCCGAGTTCAACGAGGGCGACGCCCAGGTCCCTCTCCTCTTCCGACAAGCAGGCGAGCCCTGTCGCGATCGGCGAAGCGACGATGGAGTTGACGTTGAGATAGGCCCCGCGAACGCACAGGTCGAGATTGGCCAGCGGCGCTCCGTCGGCCAGCACAACATGGATATCGACGCCCAAAAGATCCGCGTGCATGCCGAGCGGCTTTTTGACCGGCACTTTGCCATTTATGGTGAAACATGTGGGCTGCGCATGAAGCACTACCCGCCCGTCAGGATCGATGCCCTGCTGCCCCGTGGCGAGCAGGTCGTCGATGTCGGGCTGCTCGACGCGATAACCGCCCATGTCGCGCTCGACCGTGACGACGTCGCTGACCAGGCTGCCGCCCGAAAAACTGACCCACACATCCTCGATATTGGTGCCCGCGACGCGCTCGGCCTGCTCGACGGTTTCGCGTACGGCCAGTTCAGTCCGCTCCATGTCGGCGATGAAGCCGCGGCGCACGCCCCGGCTTTCCCGCTGCCCGGTGCCCAAGATCGCCAACTCCCCCGTTTCGGTGCGCCCCGCAATCAGCGCGGACACCTTCCACGACCCTATATCGATCGCGGTGACGAGCTTATCGACCTTGGGTTGCGCCATGTGGTCAGCCTTCCTCGCCGGTCGTCGGCGCTTCAGCCTTGTCTTCAGGCTTCTGACCGACCTGGTCCTGAGGAAGACGCAGGACAAAGCGATCCGGATCGCGCATGTCGAATTTCACGATACCGCGCCCCAGCAAGCGATTGACGCCGTCCATGCGTGCGAAGTTGACCAGCGCTGTGGCGGAAGCGCGGCTTCCTTCAGGCAGCGACAGCGTTTCACCCGATTGAAACCGCAAGTCCCAGCGGCGGTTGCCGACCCAGGTCGCCCCTGCCAGCATCGGCTTCAGGGCAGGCGCATTCTCCATCAGCTTGTTGAGGCCTGCTGTCTGGCGATTAGCATCAGGCCCAACCACGAGCGGCAGATCGGGCATGGCGTCAGTAGCGACAGACTGAAGCACGACGCCCTGCACGTCGATCAGGTGCAGTTGGCCATCATGCTGCCACACGGCAACAGGATCGCGTTCGACGATATCGACCACCAGCGTGTCCGGGAGGCGGCGGGAGATGCGCGCGTCCTTGACCCAACCCAGCTTCAGCATTTCGCCGCGCACCTTGGGCAGATCCAACGAAAGCATCGAGCGGTCCACCTGGCCCAGGGCGATATTATAGACCGGCAGTTCATCCATCCGCTCGACGCCGCGGACCTCGACCTTTTGCACTTCGAAACCAGCGTTGGCGGCGACTTCGGCTGCCTTCTGTTCGGCCATGGCGGGCACACCCAGAAGTGCAGCGATGCCTATAATCACCGTCAGAACAATCCCAACGATCGCCCAGCTGGCAATGCGCTGAAGCGTATCCTCGCTAACCGGCAAGGCATGGAGAAGGCGGCCGATCCACGAACGGCGCTTGCCTGGCTTGCCCCGGCCCGGACCGTTGCGGCCGCGTGGGCCGGCCGCGCGCGCCAATCGCGCCGTCCCGCCCCGCCGGATGCGTGCTTCACCCATTGTCTGCCCCCTTTGCGCCCGGCACCTGCCTCAGCGCGTCTTCGACAATACGCTCGACCAGTTCGGCATAGTCAATGCCCAGTTTCGCCGCCTGCTCAGGCACCAGACTTAAGGGCGTCATGCCCGGCTGAGTATTCACCTCAAGCAGATAAAGCCCTTGGACTCCTTGGGTGTCATCCCAGCGGAAGTCGGAGCGCGATGCCCCCTTGCAGCCAAGCAGTTGGTGCGCGCGCAGGGCGAGCGCCTTGCACGCCTCGCTGATCTCGTTGGGGATTTCCGCCGGGCATACATGTTCGGTCATGCCGTCGGTATATTTGGCGTCGAAATCATAGAAGCCGCTCTTGGGCCGCAGTTCCGTCACTAGCAGCGCTTCATCACCGAGTACGGCGGTGGTGAGTTCGCGTCCGCGAATATAGGGCTCGGCGAGCAGTTCCTCGAAATGCTGCCATGGACCTTCGACATCGCGACCGATCGGTGAGCCGTAATTGCCGTCCGGCGTTATGATGGCAACGCCGACGGAGCTGCCTTCGTTGACCGGCTTCACCACATAGGGGCGCGGCAGGGGATCAGCTTCGAACAGGCTGGCGCTGGTTACGACATGGCCGCCCGGCATGGGGATACCATGAGGCACCAGCGCCTGCTTCGTCAGTTGCTTATCAATAGCGATGACCGATGTCGCCAAGCCCGAATGAGTGTAGGTGAGGCCCATCAGGTCCATCATCCCCTGCACCGTGCCATCCTCGCCGGGAACGCCGTGCAAGGCATTGAACACAACGTCAGCATCAGCGTCGGCAAGGCGGGCGGCGACGTTACGGTCCATGTCGATCCGCGTGACCTTGTGCCCACGCGATTCCAGCGCTTTTGCGACCCCCTCGCCGCTCGACAAGGAAACAGGCCGCTCGGCGGACCAGCCGCCCATCAGGACAGCAACATGCCAGGGGCCACGGGTCATCTGTAAAACTCCGAAATATGTCCGTCGGGGCTGAGCTTGTCGAAGCCCGCGCCATCATTTCTGTAGAAAGAAGAGCCCTTCGGCGAGCTCAAGACGAGGGAAGAAATCAGGGCGCTATTCACTTCTTCTCTCCAACGCGCTGGATTTCCCACTCCAATTCCACGCCACTCATTTCCTTCACCCGGCGACGGACTTCCTCGCCGAGCGCCTCGATATCCGCGCTGGTGGCGTCGCCCAGATTGAGGAGGAAATTGGTGTGCTTTTCCGAGACCTGCGCGCCGCCCATTTGCAGGCCGCGGCATCCGGCTTCGTCCACCAGAGCCCACGCTTTATGTCCATCCGGGTTCTTGAAGGTGGACCCACCCGTCTTGCTGCGGAGCGGTTGGCTTTCCTCGCGCGCGGCGGCGATGCGGTCCATCTCCGCCTGAATCGCCGCGGGCTCGCCGGGCGTTCCGCGAAAGACGGCGCCTACCACCACCGCGCCTTCAGGCAGCGTGCTGTGGCGATAAGTATAACCCAGCGCATCGCGCGGCAGCGTCACGCGCTCACCAGAGCGCAGCACAACGTCGCACTCGACAAGAATGTCGCAGGTTTCGCGGCCATAGGCCCCGCCGTTCATTCGGACAAAGCCGCCGACGGTGCCCGGGATGGAGCGCAAGAACTCCAAGCCAGCAATACCCGCATCGCGCGCGGTGGAAGACACAAGGATGCCCGACGCCCCTCCCCCGCAACGCAGAGTGGTGGCATCGATCTGCTCGACCTTGGCGAGCGGCTTACCCAAGCGCACGACAACGCCGTTAACGCCGCCATCGCGAACAATGAGGTTGGATCCAAGACCAAGCGCCATCACCGGGATCGCAGGATCCAGCCGCGCAAGGAAATCGGACAGGTCCTCAACGTCCTTGGGCTCAAAGAGCCATTGCGCCACGCCACCCGCCTTGAACCAGACGAGAGGAGCGAGCGGCGCATCAGCCTTGAGCGACCCGCGAACCGAAGGAAGGGGCGCCACCGCCGTTGTCAACCGGCGGTCCCCCGAGGAGAGATTTGGGTCTCCCGCATCAGACAGCTTCCTTGGCGACGACGGCGGAGGCCAAACCGGCAGCCCATTTTGTGATGTCGCCGGCCCCAAGGCAGATGATCATGTCGTCGGCCTGAAGATCAGCAGCGATGGCGCGGGCCAGATCGTCGGCGCCGTCCACCGTCGCTGCGGAGCGATGGCCGCGCCGCTTAAGGCCAGCCACCAGCTCTGCGCTGTCCACGCCTTCGATCGGCTGTTCGCCCGCCGGATAGACAGGCGCAGCATAGACAATGTCGGCGTCGTTGAATGCCTGCTGGAATTCATCCATCAGGTCGCGAAGGCGCGTGAAACGGTGCGGCTGAACCACGGCGATGACCCGGCCCTTCGCGCCTTCCCGGGCTGCGGCGAGTACCGCCTTAATTTCAACCGGGTGGTGACCGTAATCATCGATGACCGTGGCGGCGCCCTGGCCCGCCGGCATTTCGCCTACCTTGGTGAAGCGGCGCTTGACCCCTCTGAACTTGGCGAAGCCCGTCTGAATTGTCGCGTCGTCGATCCCCATCTGCAGCGCCACGCCGATGGCCGCCATGGCGTTCAGCACATTGTGGCGGCCCGGCATAGGCATTTCGATGCCCTCTATCCTGCGGAGCGAGCCGTCACGCTCCCGAATCTGCACATCGAAGCGATTGCCGCCGGGGATGGGCTGGACATTCTCGCCGCGAATATCGGCCTGCGCCGAGAAGCCATAGGTGACGATACGCCGGTCCTGCACGCGCGGCAGGATCGCTTGCACCTCCGGATGGTCGAGACAGAGCATCGCCGCGCCATAGAAGGGCACGTTCTCGACGAACTCGACAAAGGCGTCCTTCACCTTGTCGAAGCTGCCATAGTGATCCAGATGCTCCGGGTCGATATTGGTCACGACTGCCAGCGTGCCGTCGAGCCGGAGGAAGCTGCCGTCGCTCTCGTCGGCCTCGACCACCATCCAGTCGCTCTTGCCGAGGCGAGCGTTTGAGCCGTAGCTGTTGATGATGCCGCCGTTGATGACGGTTGGGTCCACCCCGCCCGCATCCAGCAGCGCCGCGACCATGGAAGTGGTGGTTGTCTTGCCGTGGGTGCCCGCGATTGCGACGGTGGATTTGAGACGCATCAACTCGGCGAGCATTTCGGCGCGGCGGATCACCGGGACGCGCTTTTCCAAGGCGAGATCGACTTCGGGATTACCCTTCTTGATCGCGGTGGAGGTCACGACCACGGCGGCATCGCCGAGATTCTCGGCCTTATGGCCGATCATCACCGCAATGCCCTTCTTGCGCAGTCCTTCCACGACATAGCCCTCGGCGACGTCGGAACCCTGAACCTTGTAACCCAGATTGTGCATCACTTCGGCGATCCCGGACATGCCGATGCCGCCAATGCCGATGAAATGGATCGTGCCGATGTCGGTGCCGACACCCTTCATGCGGGAACTCCCTGGAGATTAAGGCTGGTCGGCACTGGGCCGACGCGAAGCGGGTCATTAAGGATGGGGGCGGGGCCGATGCTTTCGAGCAGGTCGGCCATGTCGCGGGCGGCATTAGGCCGGCCACAGGCACGAGCGCGCTTGGCGGCATTTTGAAGCGCGCCAGGTTCCAGCGCCATCTTCTGCATCTGCTTGGCAAGCTCAACCGCAGTGAAGCGCGACTGGGGGATGGTCCGTGCGCCCCCCGCCTCGGTCATCTCTCGAGCGTTGGCCGTCTGATGATCGTCCATTGCGCTCGGTAACGGAACGAGGATCGCAGGGCGGCCGGCACAGGTGAGTTCTGCCAGAGTCGAGGCGCCAGCGCGGGCGATGACCAGGTGCGACCAGCTGAGCTTTTCGGGAACATCGTTGAAATAGGTTGCAAGGTCCGCCGGGATTTCGAGATCGGCGTAGAAGCGGCGAACGCGTTCGATATCCTCTGCCCGGCATTGCTGCGTCACCTGAAGGCGGCGGCGAAGGCTCAAGGGCAGCATGCCGAGACCATCCGGCACAACCGACGAGAGGATGCTGGCCCCCTGACTGCCGCCGATCACAAGAACGCGGAAAACGCTTTCGTCGGTCAGCGCAGGAAATTCCTCGTCCCGCAGCGCCTTCACTTCCTCACGGACGGGATTGCCAACGAGATGAACTTTCGACGCATATTTGTCGCGAAGGCGCTCCACCCGGGGATAGGCTGTGGCGATCGCACCGACCCGGCGAGCAAGCAGACGATTGACCCGGCCAAGGACGGCGTTCTGCTCATGAATGGCTGTCGGAATCCCATCGGCAAGCGCGCCAAGCAGCGCCGGCATGGCGGGATAGCCGCCGAAGCCCACAACGGCCGTCGGACGGAAGGTTTCGTTAAGGCGGCGGGCCATCGCCCGGCCTGTGAGGATCGCCTTGAGCGCGCCGGGCCAGCTCCGCGGATTTTTGGTCATGCGGCCAGCAGGAAGGACATGGACCTGCGCACGGTCGAAGATGCCAGGGATCTTGGCGCCCCGCTCATCCGTCACCAGCGCGACATGATGACCCCGAGCCATCAACTCCTCGGCCACGGCATGCGCCGGAATCATATGACCACCCGTCCCGCCAGCGGCGAGGACGAAGTGTCGGGAAATGCTCATCGACCACTCCATTTGACGACCGTGTGCCGGCCCATGAAGGGATTGCGCCGCGTAAACGCGAGCAGCAGGCCGACGCCGATACAAAGCGCCAGCATAGAGGAGCCGCCATAGCTGATAAAGGGCAGCGTCATGCCCTTTGACGGAAATATCTGAGCATTGACGCCCATGTTGATGATCGCCTGAAGCCCAAATTGCGTGGTGAGGCCCGCTGCGGCGAGGATTGTGAAATTATCATCCTCATCCAGCATGCGCAGCAGAACGCGCACGACCACCGCCAAATAGACGCAGGCGATGCCTATGCAGGCGAGCAAGCCGAACTCTTCGCCGATGACCGAGAAGATATAGTCCGTATGTGCTTCGGGCAGGCGGAACTTGTTTTGGCCGCCGCCGGGTCCCACACCCGTAAAGCCGCCATGGGTGATCGTGCGGAAGGCCAGTTCCGTTTGGTCCGGTCCGGTATCCTGAGCAACGCCTATCCCCAAAAAGTCGTTGATGCGCTGACGGCCATTTTCGTAAAACATGTACATCGCGATCAGACCCGCCAGTCCGATGCCCGCCATTATGCCGATGAAGCGCATCGACACACCCGACAGCAACAGCAGACATCCCCAGCAGGCGAGGAAAATCACGGTCTGGCCAAAGTCCGGCTGTTTCATGAGGATCGCGGCGATCAGCAGCGTCAGCGCTCCGGTTAGGGGGATGACGGGCAGCGACATATCCTTGCCGCGAAGGGACAAGAGCCAGGCCATGGTGACGACATAGACTGGCTTAAGGAACTCTGAAGGCTGAAAGCGGAACCCCGGAAGGTCGATCCAGCGCCGCGCGCCGTTCACGGTGGAGCCCAAGATCGGGACGCACAGCAGCATCACGATGAAGAAGGCAGAGAGGAACAGCGCCAACCGCCTGGCCTGCTGGCGGGGCAGCATCGAAATGACCAGCATGATCGGAAGGCCAAGGAACACCCAAATCAGCTGGCGGTAGAAATAGATGAGCGGCGTCACCGAGACGGAGCTGGTCGAGCGGTCGATCGCCGCCACTGGCGATGCGGCGGCGACGGCAACCAGGCCGATCGCCATCAGCGCGACGATCAGGGAAAGGAGGACGCGGTCGATCTCCCAGAACCAGATGGCCAGGGCCGTGCGCTCACGCGGAACGGTGCGGTTCTTGAACCCTTTCACCAGTTCGCCTGCCCTGAACATTCTGCTCGCCCCTTCTTGCCCCGTACGCCCTTAGCCGTCCACGCCCCCTTCTTCCAGCGCCGTGACAGCCGCGACGAACGCATCGCCTCGCGCCTCAAAATCCCGGAATTGGTCGAAACTGGCGCAGGCTGGTGAGAGCAGCACAACATCCCCCGGTTGCGCCACCCGTGCGGCCCGGCGGACGGCGGCCGATAGCATCTCGCTGTCATCCACCGCCATATGCTCGCGCAGCAGGTCGGCGAACATATGGCCCGCTTCACCGATGGTATAAGCTGCGGCGACATTGCCGAACCAGGGCGCGCATTCGTCTAGATTATCGGTCTTGGCGAGGCCACCAACGATCCAGTGCAGGCGCGGTCGGCCCTCGACCGGCGGATAGGCGGCGAGTGCGGGCGCGGTAGAGGCGGGGTTGGTCGCCTTGCTGTCATTGACGTAGAGAACGCCGTTCAACTCGCGCACCCGCTGCATGCGGTGAGGCAGGCTGGCATAGCTTTGCAGGGCGGCTGCGATGGTCTTGTCATCGATATCCAGCGCTCGGGCGACGGCCATGGCAACGGCCGCGTTCTGGGCGTTATGAGGACCCTGGAGCGAAGGCCAGCCGGCTTGGGCGGCAGGATCGATGTCAGCAGCTTCCACTTCCACTCGGCGTGCGCCGGACTGGGCGGCGATGGAACGGCTCGGTTCGTCCTCGGTGGCGATTATGGCGACATGAGCAGCCGACTGCATGGCAAACAACCGGGCTTTGGATGCGACATAGCCTTCAAAGCCATTATAGCGGTCCAGATGATCCGGCGTGATGTTGAGCAATACCGCGACATCGCAATCAAGGCTCTGGGTCAGGTCGATCTGATAGCTCGACAGTTCCAGGACATATATGCCGCCGTCGGGTAGCGGGTCCTGCCCCAATATCGGCAGGCCGATATTGCCGCCCATGCGGGTCGGAATGCCTGCCGCCTCAATGATATGATGAATGAGTGCGGTCGTGGTCGATTTGCCGTTGGTGCCGGTGATTCCCACCACGCGATGGACGGGCAGCGTCGGGCGAGCGAGCGCAAACAACTCAATGTCACCAACGACCGGCACGCCCGCGAGCTTTGCGTGCATGGCGATAGGATGCTTGTTGAGCGGCACGCCTGGAGAGACGACTACGCCGTCAAAGCCACTGAGATCAATATCTATCGGATCTGCCATCGTCAGGCTGACTTCACCCTCGATCTCGGTCGATAATTTTAGCACGGCATCTACAGCCGCCTCTCGGGCTTCATCACGGCTGTCCCAGGCAACGACCTCAGCGCCGCTCGCCGTGAGGCATTCGACCGTGGCAAGGCCCGAGCGGGCAAGGCCCAAAACAGCATATTTTTTGCCGGCAAAGACGGGAGAAGTAAGGCCCATTCCGCTCACCGGAGCTTCAGCGTGGCAAGGCCGGCAAGCGCCAGCACGAAGGAAATGATCCAGAACCGGATCACAACGGTGGGCTCGGCCCAGCCCAACTGTTCGAAATGGTGATGAATCGGCGCCATGCGGAAGACGCGCCTGCCTGTCCGCTTGTAGAAGAAGACCTGTATGATGACGCTCATTGCTTCCACGACAAAAAGCCCGCCGATGACGCCCAGCACGATCTCATGATGGGCGGTAACAGCGATCACGCCGATCGTCCCGCCCAGCGCCAGGCTGCCGGTGTCGCCCATGAATACAGCGGCGGGCGGTGCATTAAACCAAAGGAAAGCAAGGCCCGCGCCGATGATCGCGCCGCACAGGATGGTAAGATTGCCAGCGCCGGGCACATGCGGGATGCCCAAATAGGAAGCATAATCCGCACGGCCGACCAGATAGACGATCGCCATGAAAGCCATGCAGGCGATGATGACTGGCATAGTCGCGAGGCCATCGAGCCCATCGGTCAGGTTGACGGCGTTGCCGAACGCCACAATCACGAACGCGGCGAACAGAAAATAGAACGGTCCAAGCTCGATCGCGGGACCATTGTAGAAGGGCAAGTAAAGCGCGGTGTTGCCATGCTGATGAACGATCAGCCACGCGGCGACTCCAGCGATCAAAAATTCGAAGATCAGGCGCATCTTGCCTGACAGACCCTTGTGGCTGGCCTTGGTCACCTTGTCATAATCATCAAGGAAGCCGATGGCGCCAAAGCCTAGCGTCACGAAGAGGCAAGCCCATACATAGATGGACGACAGGTCCATCCACAACAATACGGACGAGATCATCGACGTCAGGATCATCAGGCCGCCCATCGTGGGCGTGCCCCTCTTGGCGAGGTGAGTCTGCGGGCCATCGTCGCGGATCGGCTGCCCCTTCCCCTGGCGGACGCGCAGCCAGCCGATGAAGCGGGGGCCGAGCACCAAGCCGATGATAAAGGCGGTCGCGATCGTCGCGCCCGCGCGGAAGCTGAGATAGCGGATGAGGTTGAAAACACCCGCGAAGTCCATCGTCTGGGCAAGCCAGTAGAGCATCAGTTCTTATGTTCCCCAAGCGCGGCGACCAAGCGCGACAGGCCGATGCCGTTTGATCCCTTTACCAGGATTGCGTCGCCCGCGCGCATTTCGGTCTGTATAAGACTGATGGCGGCAGCGGCGTCCGGCACATGGTCGAAAGAAAGAACCCCGCCGAGCGCTTCGGCCAATGGCTTCATCTCCTCGCCGACCAGGATGGCATAATCGACCTGCCCCGCCGCCAGCGGTTCTACCAGTCCGGCATGCAGTTCACGACTGCGATCGCCCAACTCGCGCATGCCGCCCAGCACCGCGATACGGCGACTTGCACGTTCCTTGCCCAACTGCTTGAGCGTCGCCGCCATGCTGAGCGGATTGGCGTTGTAGCTTTCATCGATGAGCAGCGCTTCACCGCCCGCGATGGGCAGGGTCTTGCGTTCGCCCCGCCCGGGCAGTCCGGGCATCTCCGCAAGTGCGAGGCCCGCTGCAGCCAGATCGCCGCCCAACGCCTCCACCGCGGCCAGCACGGCAAGCGCATTCGACACCCAATGTTCCCCCGGCGCGCTTACGGTGAAGCAAAGCTCCGCACTAGGCAGGGTCGCCGTCACTAACGTGCCGCCGTTCGCGGCCGGAACCATATCACGCGCCCGGACGTCAGCCTCTTCATCGAAGCCGAAAGTCAGGATGCGCGCGGCATGCTGCTCCGCCTTGGCATAGAGGGTGGCGACATGCGGGCTGTCATAGGGAATGATCGCCGTTCCGTCCGGCTCCAGCCCCTCGAAGATTTCAGCCTTGGCCTCTGCGATCTTCTCTTCGGTGCCGAAAAATTCGATGTGAGCCGGCGCGATGGCGGTCACGATCGCGACATGCGGGCGGACTTGCTGGGTCAGTTGAGCCAGCTCACCGGCATGGTTCATGCCCATTTCGAAGACACCGAAAGCCGACGCGCGGGGCATGCGGGACAGGCTCAACGGCACGCCCACATGATTATTATAGCTTTTGACCGAGCGATGGACTTCGCCGGGGCAGACGCGATCCAGCGCCTGGAACAACGCTTCCTTGGTGCCGGTCTTGCCCACCGATCCGGTAACGCCCACCACCTTGCCGCGCATCCTGGCGCGGGATGCGCGGCCCAGCGCCTCCAACGCAACGACGCTGTCCTTCACCAGAATGTGAGGCTGGGGGATCGCTTCGCTGACGATGGAGCCTGCTGCGCCCTGGCCGAACGCTTTCTCCACGAAATTGTGGCCGTCGGTCGTCTCACCCTTCATCGCGACGAACAGATCGCCGCCAGTCACTTCACGGCTGTCGAACGCCACGCCCGAAACGGCGAAGGGCGCCGATGCGACGCCCCCTGTGGCCTGCGCTATCTCTTCGGAAGTCCAAAGCTCGCTCACCCAGCGCACTCCCGGGCAACGGTCACATCGTCGAACGGTAACACCCGGTCGCCGATGATCTGCCCCTGTTCATGCCCCTTGCCCGCCAGCAGCACGATATCATCCGCACCAGCCTGCGCAATGGCCGCGGCGATCGCCGAACGACGGCCACCAATTTCCTCGGCGCCCGGCGCACCAGCCATGATGGCGGCGCGGATTGCCGATGGATCTTCTGAGCGCGGATTGTCGTCGGTCACAATCACATGGTCAGCCATCTCGGCCGCGACCTTACCCATCTGCGGCCGCTTGCCTGCGTCACGGTCGCCCCCCGCCCCGAAAAGGGCGATCAGACGCCCGCGCGTGTGGGGCCGCAGGGCTTCGATTGCCGCGCGCAGCCCATCGGGTGTATGAGCATAATCGACATAAACGGGCGCACCAGCCTTGGTGATGACCGCACGTTCCAACCGTCCACGCACAGGCTGGACTCGGCCGAGCTGTTCCAGAACCTTCCCCACATCCTCGTCACCCGCGATTACCAGACCCGCCGCGGTCAGCGCATTAGCCGCCTGATAGGCGCCGATCAGCGGAAGGTTTACCTTGTAGGACTTACCGCCAGCTTCGACTTCAAGCGTCTGACCCAACTGGGTCGGGGTGCGGTTGGCAAGACGCAATGCCCGCCCCTGCACCCCGACGCTCAGCACACGAAGCCCCCGCTTCGTAGCCCGCTCGATAACCTTGTCCGACCATTGGTCATCAGCCCAGATGACGGCCGCGCCATTGGGCGCGACGACCTCGTCGAACAGCCGCATCTTGGCGTCGAAATAGCTGTCCATGTCGCCATGATAATCAAGGTGGTCGCGCGACAGATTGGTAAAGGCGGCAGCCGACACCGGCAGCCCTTCAGTCCGATATTGGGCGAGGCCATGGCTGGACGCTTCGAACGCGGCATGGGTGATGCCCTCGCGCTTCAGACCCGACATGTTCGACAGGAAAGTGACAATGTCCGGAGTCGTGAGGCCGGTCGAAACCTGATCGACGGAGGTTGTCACACCCAGCGTCCCTATCGAGGCCGAATGATGCCCCAACATGCGCCATAGCTGGCGCGCAAGCTCCACCGTGGAGGTCTTGCCGTTGGTGCCGGTGACCGCAACGGTCACATCCGGGAACGGTGCGAAATAGCGCGCGGCGAGCAGCGCGAACAGGCGCCGGGGATTTTCATGGGCAATGTGGATCGCCCCCTCCACCTTAGCTTCGGGACGCGCGACGACCGCCACCGCACCCGCCCGCACGGCGTCGGGAATGAAATCTTCCCCGTTCACCCGCGCACCCTGAAAGGCGCCGAACACTGTACCGGGCGCGACCTTCCGGTTATCGATCGCGAAGCCCGACACCAGCTCGTCCAGGGACTCGCCAGCGTCGAGCTTCACATCCAGCCCCTCGATGAGCGACCCGAGGCGCATCTTAATGCTTTTCCTTTTCCTGCCCGAGCAGGGGCATGAGGTCGGAAATATCTACGTCGCGCCGCTCGTCCGGCAGAACGCCCAGCATAGGCCCGGTGCGTTCGACCACGCGCTTTACCACCGGAGCGGCAGTCCAGGCCGCCGTCCTCAGACCGAAAGTCTGAGCGTTGCCTTTGGGCTCGTCCATCATGGCGAGCACAACGTAGCGGGGATTATCCATCGGAAATGCGGACGCGAAAGTCGTCACCAGTGAACTCTTATTATACCGGCCTTCTTCAGGCTTCTCAGCGGAACCCGTCTTGCCGCCCACCCGGAATCCCTTGGCGTCGGCGCTGCGACCTGTACCCGCCGCAACGATCATCCGCAACAACTGCCGCATCCGTGCACTCGTAGCGGCGGAAAAGACGCGATGGCCTTCGGGCACTTCATTGGCGTGCAGCTTGCGTAGAGTGGCCGGGCGCCAGATGCCGCCATTGACCAGCGCAGCGTAAGCAGCGGCAAGGTGAAGCGGCGTCACGGCGATGCCATGGCCATAGGAAACGGTCATCGTCGTGATGCGGCCCCAATTATAAGGCCACAAGCTCTTGGCGCGCTCTTTCAGTTCGATGGGGGCCCGTTGGTCGAACTGCAGGTTGCGGAACAGTTGCTGCATGGGCGCGGCGCCCATTTCGTCAGCAATACGCGCGGTGCCTATGTTGGAGCTGTGCACCAAAATCTCCGGCACGTTGATCCAGCGACCAAGAGAGTGATCGTCCTTGATGTGAAAGCCCGCAACGGCGAGCGGCGCAGTCGCGTCATACCGCTTGGCCATGGAAGTGACGACGCCGCGATCCATCGCCTCGGCGATCGACAGGGGCTTGAAGGTCGAACCGAGTTCGTAACGGGCCTGAACAATTTGATTGCAGAGCGGCGATTCGCTGCAGTTCTTTCCAGCGTAATTTTGCAGCTTATTAGGGTCGAAGACGGGGATCGACGCCATGGCGATCACCTCGCCCGTATTGGCGTCCATGATGACGCCGCCCGCACCCTTAGCATTTTGAGACACCATCTGGGCGTAAAGCTCGCTCTCAAGCGCGCCCTGTACCCGGCTGTCGATGGAAATCGCGAAGGGCTGCCCCCGCAGGGCCGGGTCGGTCAGGCGATCGTTGAACGCCGCCTCCACGCCCATACCGCCCGTCCCTTCCCCATTGGGTGCAAAGCCCAAAATGTGCGCAGCCAGGCTGCGTTGGGGGTAGAGTCGTTCCTTTTCGCGCGGAAACTCAATGCCGATCTCACCAAGTGCGTTTACGGCCGCCACTTCTTCGGGCAGGGCGCGGCGGCGGAGATAGGCCCAACCCTTGCCGGTCAGCTTTTTGTAAAAGGCCGCTTCAGGCTCATCGGGAAAAATTTCGTGCAGCTTGCGCGCCAGTTCCGCAGGCTCACCAATCAGCTTGGAAGGCCGAACGGCGATGGAATAGGCGTCCATGGTCCGCGCCAAGGGTACGCCATTGCGATCAACAATGTCCGCGCGTGCGGGAATGAGGCCAGACGCGTCGCCGCCACCGCTCGTGCCATGGGCGAAAATACCGACCCAGGTGAGTCGCAGGATCACGACAGCCGTGATCGCCATGAACAGGATCAGCAACAACATCAGCCGATTATGGGCGATCGCCGTCAGATCGACACGTTGCTTGCCCGCTCTGGCGCCACCCGGTTGAACGATGATCGTCGCCATCAGCGCGCACCCTTCTTGCGCTCTCGCGCCGCCTTGCTGCTGATATCGCCCATGGTGCTGTCGTCCAGCAGCTTGGCGTCAAGCATCGCCATCCGTTCGGCGCGGCGGGCGACGGGATTTGGCTTGGACACGTCCGCATCTTCCTTCGCCTTCTCCGCAGCGCTGCGAGGAGTTGGCTTAGCGGCCGCGTCAACATTGTCGGCGGCGTGCGCTTCACGAATGACGGCTATGTCGCTCCGGATCTGAGTCGCTGCGGGGCTGGCCGGGGTTGGCTGAGCGGCGGACGGCAGATCGGCAGGGGTTTGGACCATCGCCACCATCACCGGCGGCGCGACATAATCAGGTCCGTTGGGCTGAATGCCGTCGAGGTTCGCAAGCGCCCTCTCGCCACCCAGATACTGCTGGGCGGTCGGCGTAGCATACATGAAGTCGTCCTGGTTCCAGCGCTCAAGCTGCCGCATGCTGGCGCGCGCGCTGAATTCCGTTTCCAGATATCGGATATCGGCCCGCGCCCGCGCGATCTGGGCCTGCACCTTCATCAACTCGTTACGCTCGGTGGCGACCTTAAGGGACACGAGATAGGCGCCCAGCGCGCCCAGCGCCACGAGCAGGATCCAGATCAGGCTCTGCAACCTCTTGACGGCGATCATGGGCGCACACTCCGGGCCGGACTGGAAACAGGGGCGCCCGTGCGAACTGCGCTGCGCAGCGTCGCCGAACGGGCTCGCGGGTTGCGGGCGAGTTCAGCCTCGCTTGGGCGCACCGCCTTTGCGGGCTTGTGGAAGGTGGGCTCAGCGCCGGCTCGACGCTCCGGCAGATGGCGCGATCCTGCTCCCTCCCCACCGCTGCGTTTGCGCAGGAATTGTTTGACGATGCGATCTTCCAGACTGTGGAAAGTAACGATGGCGAGCCGCCCACCCTCCTCCAGGATAGCCTCAGCCGCTTCCAGCCCGCGTTCCAATTCTTCCAATTCGCGATTCACATGGATGCGAACTGCCTGGAATGTCCGGGTCGCAGGGTCTTTCTTGTCATGGGGTTTATGGCCCAGGGCGCGGCGTACAACGCTGGCGAGCTGGCTGGTCCGCTCCAGCGGACGAGCCTCCACGATCGCGCGGGCGACCCGCCGCGAGCGTGGCTCCTCACCATAACGATAGAGGACGTCGGCAATTTCTTGCTCAGGGGCATTGTTCAGGAAGTCTGCGGCGCTCATCCCGCTCTGGCTCATCGTCATGGTAAGGGGGCCGTCCGACTGAAAGGAAAAGCCCCGCTCCGGCCGGTCGAGCTGCATCGAAGACACGCCGATATCGAGTGTCACGCCGGACACCGACGACACGCCCAGTTCGTCCAGCAACTCGCCCATATGGGAAAACTCACCAGCGATCAGCGTGATGCCTTTTTCGGCGGCCAGCGCCTGCCCTTCGTGAACCGCATCCGGATCGCGATCAAAGGCGAAAACCTTCGCACCCTTGTCCGCCATGGCACCCGAATAGCCACCCGCGCCGAAGGTGCCATCGACATGCAACTCGCCGGGGTTAATGGCGAGAGCGTCCAACACTTCATCGAGCAGAACGGGGATATGGCGGTCCGGATTGGCAGCAGCGGTCACTTTACGCCTCCGGCGGCGCGCTGATCCAGCCAACGGCGGACCTTGTTCCGGATCAGTTCCGGCCGATCCTTGCTGTCAACAAGCGTTTCCGGCTTCCAGATCTGGATGTATCGGCCCACGCCATAGAAAAATACGGCATCAGCGATGCCATATTCGTCTTTGATATCCGGGTGCATGGCGAAGCGCCCACCATCGTCGAAATTGACCTCCTCAATGGTGCCTAGGCGGCGTTCCAGTTCGAGATCGGCATTATAGTCGCGGCCAGCAGTCCGCGCTTCACGAGCAAGTTCCTCGACTTCCGTGAATAGAAAGCGGCGGTGAGACTCTCCAAAGCCCGTGGCGCAGGGGTTGTCGCCGTGGACGGAAAGATACAGCCGCGTTTCGCCGCCACTGGACAGCTTGACCTGTCGGCGCATCTCCAGGGGCAGCACGAAACGGCCTTTGCCGTCCGCGACGCTGAACGCGTTGCCCGTAAAGAGAATGATTTCCGACACGTTCGGACGACTGCCCCTCTGTTCGCAAGGGTGCAGGCCGCCATCGACCAAACCGCGTCATTGCGGTCGGCGCACAGGACTAACCAAAGCCTGACAAACCCCTATGGCTTTTAGATACCAAGCGGCGGGCCTCAAGAAAAGGGAAAAGTCGGGAGATTTTGGGAAATCTTGGTTTGTTCTGATTTTATTCTCTATTCAGGGCTAAGTCGAGGCTTCGGCTTGCAGAGGGCGAAGGAGGAATGGCCCTTTGCGCCGGGATAGAAGAACGCTTCCCATGATCGCCCAAGAAATCCCGGCCATGAGCGCCCAGCGCAAAGCGGTCGTCAGTCCCACGAGGGACGTCACCCAAACCCGAGGCTCTATCGACCCATCGCCCAGCTGTTTAACAACGAAACCAGCAGTGTCAGCAGTCCATGCACCCCGTTTCAGTGGCATCGCCTCATCCGCCAACCACAGCCGGTCATCTATCAGGTCGGCATCCGCAACGAGGACAGCTTGCCCGCGGCCGATCATACAGCGCGCAACCAATGCCTCATGCTCAGTCCGGCAGTTCGAATTTCTACGGAGCGCAAAGGACGAGGCCGCCATGGTCGTGAGCAAACGGCCGTCAGCAAGCATTTGGCGCTTTTCTCCGGTGTATGATGGCGACCGCAATTCAACACCCCAGTGACCCAGCACCGGAGCGAGCATGCTGACGGGTGGCGCTCTGCGGCGATCCCCCAATGGCAAGGACGAAGGCCAGCGCAGCAGAGGATCGGCGAAGAGCAGCATCGTGCCGCCGCCGCGCACCCAACCGTCTAAAGCGAGCAGCTCATCGGCCGACATGGCGCGCGGCTGCGCCAACAATAATGCATCCACGCGCTGCATCTTTGGAGACAGGGGACTATCTACGGGCCGGACATCGAATCGCTGACGCAATATTCGGATTATCGGCGCATCCTCGCGTGCTTGAACGCCCCCCTCTCCTTCGCGCCAAAAGAGAGGCAACGCACTGATCACCGCTAACGCCGGCCGCTCTCTTGCCCATTCAAGCGATGGATCGGCAGCGAGCCCGCATGAAAGAACCGCCAGCCCGGCCAAGCCTAGGCCGAGCCAGCGCTGGCCTATTATGAATATGCCGGAGCCCAGAGCGAGCAGCACGGTCAAGCCTAACCAGGCTAGAGGCCAAAGATCGAACAAACGCCCGGTTGCAAGCCATGCAAAAAGCAGCACTGTGCCCACGCTTCCCAAGCCAGCCCAGATGGCATGAAGGACGCTGCGCCTCGCCCGCAGGGCCGCCGCGATAATGATGAGGACCAACGCTGGCCAAACCCAGGCACGCAGATCGACTTGGCCTGTGCGCAACAGTGCAGGAAGTCCGCCGAGCAAAATGATCAGCGGCCCGGCGCAGAGCATCGCGAATGTACGCAGCGCCACTATCATGAAGTGCTGCCTGTTCGCAGGTCAGCGGCCGGAGGATTGCGGATCGCGATCCATCGGCTTTCTGAGATTGGGATCGGGCTGCAAATCCGGAACGATCGGTTGCTGTTCAGGTGCTGGCTGGACGCCAAGCTCCGCCAGCGGTTCCTTAGGCGCAACGGCATTGAGGTCCAAGGTGGGCACGGTGGGCGGCGGCACCGCCGGATCATCGATCCGCGCCTTGTCGATCACGATATTGGCCAAGCCTACCAGGAGCACCACGCCCGCCAGCCCGGTGAGGCCAATCTGGACACGCTGCAACCCTTCCTGCCGGCGGGGATGTTCAGCCATCGAAGCGCT
The DNA here is from genome assembly GCF_042654265.1 of Sphingobium tyrosinilyticum. NCBI lineage: Bacteria > Pseudomonadati > Pseudomonadota > Alphaproteobacteria > Sphingomonadales > Sphingobiaceae > Sphingobium > Sphingobium tyrosinilyticum. The sequence continues at coordinate 644,597 of NZ_JBHSFZ010000064.1, forward strand.
CTTTTTATCGTCGCCGCGACCCTTGTCGGCGATCAACGATTGTGCGCGAGCCAGGGGAACACCGTCAAGCCCTTCGATTCCAGCCACTCGCGGTTATAAAGGGTCGAAAGGTAACGGAATCCAGTGTCGCACAAGATGGTGACGACCCGCTTGCCCGGGCCAAGCTCCCGCGCCAGCGCCACGGCGCCCGCAACATTTATGCCGGACGACAGCCCGAGGCACAGCCCCTCTTCCGCCAGCAGTCGCTCAACCCAGTGCAGTCCCTCCTCGTCCGAAATACGAAATTGCGTATCAATCGGCGCGCCTTCCAGATTGGCTGTAATGCGCCCCTGCCCTATCCCTTCAGCAACCGACGACCCCTCTGCCTTCAATTCGCCATTCGCGTAATAATTGTAGAGCGCCGCCCCGTAAGGATCGGTCAGCGCGATGGTGATATTCTCATCATGCGCTTTAAGTCCGAGGCCCACCCCCGCGATCGTTCCGCCAGTGCCGGCAGCGCAGGTGAAACCATCGATCTGCCCATCCAGTTGGGTCCAAATTTCCTCTGCCGTGCCGACGATATGCGCCTTGCGATTGGCGATATTGTCGAACTGGTTGGCCCAGACCGCATTCTCCGTCTCTTCCGCGATACGGCGGGAGGTGTGGACGAAATGGCCAGGATTTGAATAGGGAGCTGCGGGCACTGTGACCAACTCCGCACCAAGGGCGCGCAAAGTGTCCATCTTCTCGCGGCTTTGCGTCTCGGGCATGACGATGATCGTCTTGTAGCCTTTGGCATTTGCGACGAGGGCGAGGCCAATTCCGGTATTCCCCGCCGTCCCTTCGACGATCGTGCCCCCGGGGGTCAGCAGCCCCTTTTCCTCGGCATCATTGACGATGAACAGCGCGGCGCGATCCTTAACCGAAGCCCCGGGATTGGCGAACTCGCATTTGGCGTAGATGTCGCATCCGGTTTCTTCCGACGGAACGGCGAGGCGCACCATCGGCGTGTTGCCAATCAGGGCGAGGCTATCATTCTGGACTAGCATTGCTCCCGCATAGCGGAGCAGATGCACGCTTGCCAAGCAAGGGAATGCTGGTCCACCCAAAGAGCCGGTTGCAATGCCTCTCGGCGCGCTGCCTTGATGGGAAGAAAGTGGCAAGGCTTTTGCGCTAACACATGGCGGCGGCGCATTTGCCGCAAGGATTCATGAGGCTGACGGGCTGGAATATGGCAGGCGGGCGATTACGGCATGCGGCGTGGGCCGCCCTGGCGCTGACGGCGCTTGCCGTGCCGCGCCTGATCACAGCCGCGCCGCTTGACGTTCTGGCTGACGCGACGCGAAGAAACAACGTGGCGGAGAGGCCGGGCGAGAATTTCCCGGGTTCCGCCTATTTCTTTGCCGACGATATATTCCAGGATGTGCCCAGCGTCGCAGGAAACAGCGAACATGTCCTGAAACTCGATACCGTCCAGGCAGCGCCAATGACCACGTTTCGAGGGCTGACGCCGCTCGATAGCTATCGCGCGGTCAACTGCCTGACATCAGCAATATATTATGAGGCGGGCAATGAGCCTGAGGAAGGGCAGCGAGCGGTCGCGCAGGTGGTGCTGAACCGTGTGCGCAGCCCGCTCTGGCCGCATAGCGTGTGCGGAGTCGTCTATGAGGGGTCGGAGCGGAGTGATTCCCGCTGCCAGTTCACCTTCAGTTGCGACGGTTCCATGGGGCGAGCAAGCCATATGCAAAGTTGGGCGCGTGCACGCCGCATTGCGGAGCAGGCTCTTGCGGGGCGTGTCTATGCGCCGGTCGGGCTGGCCACCTTTTATCATACCTTGGCAGTGAGGCCCGGATGGGCAGCGGCCAAGCGCGCCGTTGCGGTGATCGGCGCGCATATCTTTTACAGCAGTCCCGGCTTTCATGGCACAGAGGCCGCGTTCCGGGTGCCCTATGCCGGCCGCGAGTGGCAATCGGGACCCTCTCTTCGAAGCTGGCCGACGCCAATCTATAGAGGCCACGCTCCTCCCTCACCGGTCGAGATCAGAGATTTGCCCATACCGAGCGGTCCTGAGGTCGAGGATAGCCTGCCTCCTTCCACCATCCGCCCGGAATATCGCAACAGCGGACGGCCACTTATTTGATCGGCACGGCTCTTGTTTTAGAGCGTAGGAATCCGACCAAGGCGCTGAATCTAAAAAGAATAAAAAAATTTTTCGTGCGGCGGAACGGACGGAACCAAATAGCGGGATGAGGGGTTCTGCATACCGGATAGCAAATCTTTTGCCCCCCGCTCTTGCTATCCAAAAAAACATGAGCCCGGAACGCATCTCCCCCCCCGACGCGTTCCGGGCTCAGATTTTTTGGGCGATCTTCCTGATATCAGAGATATTTCCGGCTGCGGAACGTAATTCCCGGCTGTGGGTTCTCCTCCCAGCCGCCGGATAGCGCGGCCGTCCGGCATTAGTTTTTCAAGGAGACGATCATGACCAGGAAGATCCTTGCCGCCCTGCTGCTTACGGGTTCGCTGATGGTAGCAGCGTGCAACACCGTGGAAGGCGCTGGCAAAGACGTGCAGAGCGCTGGCCAGGCCGTGGAAAACGCAGCGCAGTAGGCGCAGTAAACGGTTCCCACCCTCGCAGGCCCGCTCTGGCGGGCCTTTTTTTGTCAGGTGGACAGGTCGGTTGTTTGAGCCGCCGCGGCTTCGCGGGCTTGTTTGCGGTCGGTGAACCAGATCGCCAGGATGGTGATTTCGTAGAGCAACAGCAGCGGAATGGCGAGCATGAGCTGCGAAACGACGTCGGGCGGGGTGAGAACCGCCGCCAGTATGAAGGCGGCGACGATCATGTACCGACGGAGGCCGATCAATTGGGCGCGAGTGACCAAACCTGCGCGGTTGAGGAGCATCAGCAGCACCGGCATGAGGAAGCTGATGCCAAATGCAAGAATGAACTGCATGACTAACGTAAGGTAGGCGTCGGTGCCTGGTAGAGCCTCGACCGTGAGGCCGCCGCTATTCCCTTGAAATTGCAGGAAAAAATGAAACGCCATCGGCATGACGACGTAATAAGCGAGGCTGGCGCCCATCAGGAACAACACCGGCGTCATGATCAGGAAAGGCAGTAACGCCTTCTTTTCCTTGGCATAAAGGCCCGGTGCGACAAAGGCCCAGAGCTGATTCGCAATGATCGGGAATGACAGACAAAAAGCGCCGAAAATCGCCACTTTCACCTGCACGAAAAAGGCTTCGTACAGCTTTGTATAGACGAGCCGCCCGCCACCGTCCCCAAAGGCTTCCTTCAGCGGGTGAACCAGGAAGGCGAAAAGCTTGTCGGAAAAATAGAAGCAGACGGCTCCTGTGAGGAACAGCGCCCAGACGCATTTCAGCAGGCGTCCCCGCAATTCGATCAGATGGTCGAGCAGCGGCGCTTTCGTATCATCAATGTCCTTCATGCCGGAGCGTCACCCTTACCCGTAGCCGGTTGCGCTGCGATATAAGGCGGTCCGTCTGCGGCAGGCGCGGGCGCAGGCGTGGCGGCAGGCGCCGACTGGGCGACAAAGGGAGGTGGAGATGCGTCAGCGCCGGGAGCAGACGCGGTAGCCGGAGAAGCCAGCGGCTCCATTGCCGGAGCTGCCGACCCGTCGGCGGGATGTTCCTGCATGATCCGCCGGTTCTGATCGGCCCATTTCTTTTCGAGTTCTTCCATCTCGACTTCCCGCACCATGGCGTCGATGCCGGTACGGAAATGGCGCGCCATGCCGCGCGCCTTGCCGACGATCTGCCCTACCTTGTAAAGCGCGCGCGGCAAATCCTTGGGGCCGATCACGACCACAGCGATGATCACAATCAGCAGAAGTTCGGACGAACCGATATCAAACATGCGCGCCTACCGTTTGGGCGTGAAGAATAATCAGGCCTTGGTTTTTTCTTCGGTGGCGCTCGGTGCGTCCTGCTCAGGCACGCGATGACCTTCGATCCGCGTCGCAGGCTTGGCAGGCGTGATGCCGTCATCATCGTCGGCCATGCCCTTCTTGAAGCTCTTGATGCCCTTGGCGACGTCACCCATCAGCCCGGAAATACGGCCGCCGCCGAACAGCAGCATAACCACCAGGAGAACGATGACCCAGTGCATCAGCGAAAAGGAACCCATTTTGACTTTCTCCTGTATCGAAGCCCTTTCTAAGCTTCTTCCTCATCATTTTCCAGAACGGATTGGGCACCCAGGCCCTCCAGCGCAAGATCGACCGGATCGAGCAATCCCGCAGCGCGCAGATCGTCCATACCCGGCAAGTCCCGGCGGCTGCTAAGGCCGAAATGTGACAGAAATTCGTGCGTGGTCGCATAGATGAGCGGACGGCCCGGAACTTCGCGCCGCCCGGCAGGGCGGACCCAACCCGCCTCCATCAGCACGTCGAGCGTGCCTTTGGCGACCTGGACGCCCCGAATGGCCTCCACCTCGGCGCGGCTGACGGGCTCATGATAGGCGATGATCGCGAGCGTCTCCATCGCCGCCCGGGACAATTTGCGAGTTTCGTCCTTTTCCCGACGCAGGATATGGGCGAGGTCGGCCGCAGTCTGGAAATGCCATCGCCCACCCCGCTCCACCAGATTGATGCCGCGCCCGGCATAATGGTCCGACAATGCAGCAAGGGCGGCAGGCAAATCCCCGGCTTCGCCCACATGCAGCCTCAGTTCGGCAGGAGTGAGCGGCGTCTCGGCAACGAACAGCGCCGCTTCCACTGCACGGAGGAAATCATCGGGCTCTGGCATCATAGCAGCCGTGCTCCGCCCTGATCCGGCAAAGCGGCCCGCAGGTAGATGGGCTGGAAAATACCTTCCTGCTGTATTTCCAGCCGCCCCTGTCGCGCCAGTTCCAACGCGGCGACGAAGCTGCTGGCGAGTGCCGATTTCGCCATCGGCCCATCCTGACCATCGGGCAGGAAAGATTCAAGCGTCGTCCAGTCGATCGCCGAGCCGACGAGCGCACCGACGCGCTGGATCGCTTCATCGAGCGTCATGACCGGGCGGACAGCAACCATATGGACGGCCGGCTGTGTCCGCGCGCGAACCTGCCCATAGGATTGGATCAGATCATAAAGACTGGCCGCCCATTTCGCTTTGCGGACGAGGCGCAGCCCTTCCGGGCGGGGGCGGACGAATACGTCACGGCCAACGCGATCTCGCGCCATCAGCCGCGCGCCTGCCTCCCGCATCGCGTGCAACCGCTGGAGGCGCAATTGAAGGCGGAGCGCCAGTTCTTCGGGACTGGGATCGGGCTGGGCCTGCTTGGGAAGAAGCAGCGAGGATTTGAGATAGGCGAGCCAGGCGGCCATCACGAGATAGTCGGCCGCCAGTTCCAGCTTCAGCTTCCGCGCACCCTCAATATAGGTGAGATATTGTTCGACCAGCGCGAGGATGGAAATTTCGCGCAGATCGACCTTCTGGCTACGGGCCAGGGCAAGCAGCAGATCAAGCGGCCCTTCCCAACTTTCGAAGCTGACGGTGAGCATGTCGGGGCGCGGCGTAGGCGGCGGCGTGAAGAGGTCGTTCATGCGTGATACCCCTCCGTCAGGCTTTGCCTGCCACCTCCCTTTACAGGGGAGGATTTGAGTGGTCGATTCACGCGGGCACCAGCGCCAGCAGGGTGTCGCGGATGGCGAGAAGCTGGTCGAGCGGCGGGCTGTCCTTTTCCAAACTGGCGCGGACCATGGCCAGATCCAGGCGGGCTTTGGATGCAGCGCTTATCTCCGGGAGGAGATTGGCGATCCCCACCATATCATCCATCCGCCCCCAGCAATTGAGCGCAAGGTCGCATCCGGCCGCCACCACCCCGGCGGCGAGTTCCGGGATGCTACCGTTCAGCGCCTTCATATCGAGATCGTCGGACATGAGCAGGCCGTCAAAACCGATACGCTTGCGGATGATCGTATCAATCACCGAGGCCGAGAGGCTTGCCGGAAGATCCGGGTCCCAGGCCGTATAGACAACATGGGCGGTCATGCCGATCGGGGCATCCTTCAGCGCCTGGAAAGGGGCAAGGTCGGTCGTCAGGGCTTCTTCATCGGCGGTGACGATCGGCAGTTCGTGATGACTGTCCACCATCGCGCGGCCGTGGCCAGGCATATGCTTGACGATGCCCACCACGCCGCCTTCGGCAAGCCCTTCGATGACCGCCCGGCCGAGCGCAGCGACGCGCATGGGTTCGGCTCCCAACGTACGATCACCCATGATGTCGCTTGCCCCCTCCTGCCGTACATCGAGCAGGGGGAGCGCATCGACGGTAATCCCGGCTTCGGCAAGCGTGACGGCGATAGCCTGGGCGTTGGCGCGGGCGGCTGCGATCGCGCTGGAAGGCGCGAGGTCGTAGAGGCGATCGAATATGGCGCCGGGCGGAAAGCTGGGCCAGACCGGCGCCTGCATGCGAGCGACGCGGCCACCTTCCTGATCGATCATGATGAGCAGGTCGTCGCGGCCATGGAGCGCGCGGAGGTCGTCCGTCAGCGCGCGCAGTTGGGTGCGATCGACGATGTTGCGGCGGAACAGAATATAGCCCGCTGGCTGCGCGTCGGCGAAGAAGGCGCGTTCATCGGTGGTGAGAGTTTCGCCGGAGAGGCCGAAGATTACCGGTTTCATGGGTCGCGATGGTAGCGGCGAAGGAGCGTGCTGTCGAAGGGGTTGTTTGGAGGGAGTTTAAACGCGATCTGTTTCCCTCTCCCCTGAAGGAGAGAGGGAGCATAAGGTGGTTAGTTCACCACCAGGCAGCTTTCTCCGGCGACCTTGAGCCGCCCGCAGAGGGTATTGGCTTGAGCGCCTGCGGTAGCGCGGAGGCGGTAGAGGGTGCTGCCGCCGACTTCCGTGGGTTCGACCGACATGGTGAGCGGCGCGAGATAGGCAAAGCGCTTCGACAGCCGCGTCCAGGCGTCACGGGCGCCGGACTGGCTGCCATAGGCGCCGAGCTGAATCACCGCGCCGCCTGTCCTGGCGGGCTGGCTGGTGGCGGGGCGGACGTTGGTTTCGTCCGCGACGCGTGTGGTCACGCTTTGCGCGGGCTTGCCGGGAGCGGCCTGGCGCGGTTTGGCGGGAGCCGTCGGTATAACGGGCGCTTCGGGTACGCGGCTGGGATCGATGCGGCCATCACGGACAACGCCTTCGCTGGCGGCGAAGCTGGCGTCGCCTTCGCCCTCGAACTTCTTGGCGTCGGCTTCGCTGGCGGGGACCTTGTAATCGGCAGCGGGTGCAGCGATCAGCTTGCCCTCACCGCCGCCGGTGGATCGGTTCTTGAGCAGCCAGACACCCGCAACCACGCCGCCGAGCAGAACAAGGGCGCAGAGGATGAAGCCGAGCAGGCGGACAGGCGAAAGCCCTTCCTGCTCTTCATCTTCAATACCGGGCTCGAGCCAGGGCAGACGCTCCTCGTCATCCAGATCGAGCCGCCCCCTCGCAAAGTCGCCCATTTTCCCTTGCCTCCGCCTGGCTATTGCATTTCCGTCAATGCGGCCACGCCCATCAGGGCAAGACCGTTACGGATGATCTGCCCGATTCCGCGGCTTAAGAAAAGGCGCGCGGATGTTGTCTCAAAATCATCCATCAGGATGACCCGAGCGCGCGGATTGTCATTGCCTAAATTCCACCAGCTGTGGAATTCAGACGCCAAGTCATTGAGATAAAAGGCAATACGGTGGGGTTCGCGGGCTGATGCCGCGCCTTCGACCACCCGGGGGAACTGCGCCGCTAACTTAATCAGGTTAAGTTCCGCAGTCCCAAGGCGGGACAGATCGGGCGCAGGAAGTTCAATTCCGGCCTCCTGCGCGCGTCGGCCGAGCGAGGAAATGCGGGCATGGGCGTACTGGACGTAGAAGACGGGATTGTCCTTCGACGCCTCCACGACCTTGGCGAAGTCGAAGTCCATCTGGGCGTCGGCCTTGCGCGTCAGCATGGTGAAGCGGACGACGTCCTTGCCGACTTCGCGGACCACATCGGCCAGCGTCACGAAATTGCCCGCGCGCTTGGACATCTTCACCGGCTCGCCATCGCGTAGCAAGCGGACCATCTGGATGAGCTTGACGTCGAAGCGCGCCTTGCCTTCGGTAAGGGCCGCGACGGCGGCCTGGATACGCTTCACTGTGCCCGCATGGTCGGCGCCCCAGATGTCGATCAGCTGGTCCGCGGATTGGGCCTTCTGGAAATGATAGGCCATGTCCGCGCCGAAATAGGTCCAGCCGCCGTTGGATTTCTTGATCGGGCGGTCCTGATCGTCGCCGAACTTGGTGGAACGGAAGAGAGGAAGTTCGACGGGCTCCCAATCTTCGGGCGTCTCGCCCTTCGGAGCTTCGAGGACGCCGTCATAGACGAGGTCGTGCGCGCGTAGCCATTGTTCGGCGGCTTCGGGCTTTCCGGCGGCCTGAAGTTCGGCTTCGGAGGAGAAGACGTCGTGATGGATGCCGAGCAGGGCGAGATCGCTGCGGATCATCTCCATCATCGCCGCGACCGCCCTGGTGCGGAAGAGGACGAGCCAGTCGCTTTCCGGGGCGGTTACATATGTGTCGCCATATTCGGCGGCGAGCGCCTGGCCCACCGGGACGAGATAGTCCCCTGGATAGAGCCCTTGCGGGATTTCGCCGACATTCTCGCCGAGCGCTTCGCGATAACGGACATGGGCGGAGCGGGCGAGCACATCGACCTGGCCGCCTGCGTCGTTGATATAATATTCGCGGATGACCTTGTGCCCGACATATTCGAGCAGGGTCGCAAGGGCGTCGCCCACCACGGCGCCCCGGCAGTGGCCCATATGCATGGGACCTGTGGGGTTGGCGGAGACATATTCGACATTGACCGTCACCCCTTCGCCCGCGTCGGAGCGACCATACTCATCCGCCTCTGCATGGATGGCGGCGAGTTCGGCACGCCAGATGGCGTCGGTGAGCTTCAGGTTGATGAAGCCGGGGCCGGCGATGGCGGCGCTTTCCACCTCTTCGAGCTTTTCGAGGCCGGCGACAATCTGTTCGGCCAGCGCGCGCGGATTCGTGCCGGCGGGCTTGGCGAGGACCATCGCGGCGTTGGTGGCTAGGTCGCCATGGCTGGGATCGCGGGGCGGCTCGACCGTGACGGGCTTGCGGTTGAGACCTGCAGACAGCGCGCCGTCAGCCTCAAGCGCGTCGAGCACGGCGTTCAGATGGGCGGTGAAGCGGATGTAGAGGGACATGGGCAAACGGTCCTGACATAACCGTTCGTCCTGAGTGGCCATCGAGCTTGTCGAATGGCGTATCGAAGGACTGCTACGCACCCATGCTTCGATACGGGGCTTCGACTTCGCTCAGCCCCTACTCAGCACGAACGGCATTGGATTAGGTAGGCTGGGCTCTTAGCGTGTCGCGTTATATCGGAGTTGATCCTGGGTCAGATTGAAACCCACGAGCAGCTCGAAGCTGGTTCGTTGCAGCGCAGCCCGGACATCGGGCTGGGCGAAGGGATCGATCGCCGCGTCGGCATCGCCCGCCTTGCGCTTCTGCGTGATCTTGGCCTGGATGTCGGCGGGCAGCGTGGCGGCGGCCTTATCGACATAGGAGCCAGCCTTGGCAGTGGCGGTGGCGCGATACTGGCCCGCGGGAAAGTCGAGCACGACCTGTCCGACGCGCTTGGCCACCACGGCGTTGCCGCCACGGACGACGGCGGAGAAGAAGGGCAGCGTCACCTGCCGGGCGGCGGTGGCGTCGGTGCGGCGGGCGTTCACGGCGAACGTCGCCTCGCTGTAGAATTGCGCGCCTTCCGAGCAGGTGGAGCGCAGATTGCTGATGTCCGCGACCACGTCGATCGCGCGCGCATCGGTGCTGCCCGTTGGATTGAAGAGCGTGATGTCACCCGTATAAGCAGGGATCGCGGCGACCGGGCAGGCCGAGCGGACGGCGACGATGCCGCCCGTGGGATCGATTTCCCCCCGGCGCGAACAGCCTGCGAGGGCAAGGGCGAGCATTCCAGTCAGCGCAAGTCGAGAAAAGGTCACGAGGCAATCCCTTGGGAACAGGCTGGGGCTTCTTATCCGCACCCCGCCGCTCACGCAACCGAAAGGAACGCCCGCCCGTCCCTCACCCCTTCCTTCCGGCGCGACATTGGCCTAAGCGGCAGCCATGACCGCCCGTTCTCCCTTGAAGCTGCTGATCGCCGCGCCGCGCGGCTTTTGTGCAGGTGTCGACCGCGCCATCATCATCGTCGAGAAGGCGATCGAAAAATATGGCGCCCCTGTCTATGTCCGGCACGAGATCGTCCACAATAAATATGTGGTCGATACTTTGAAGGCGAAGGGCGCGATCTTCGTCGAGGAACTGGACCAGGTGCCCGATGGCGTGCCGGTCGTCTTTTCCGCCCATGGCGTGCCCAAGGCCGTGCCCACCAAGGCGGAAGAACGCGGGCTCGACTATCTGGACGCCACTTGCCCGCTGGTCAGCAAGGTCCACCGGCAGGCCGAACGGCAGGTCGAGGCAGGCCGCCATATCCTGTTCGTCGGGCACAAGGGGCACCCCGAGGTCATCGGCACCTTCGGCCAGGTCGATGCCGGCCATATGACTTTGATCGAGACGGTCGAGGATGCCGAAGCGTTCACGCCCGCCAACCCTGACAATCTTGCTTTCCTGACGCAGACGACGCTGTCGGTCGATGATACGGCCGCCATAGTGGAGACATTGCAGCGCCGTTTCCCGACGATCCATGCGCCCAAGGGCGAGGATATCTGCTACGCGACGTCGAACCGGCAGAGCGCGGTCAAGGCCATCGCGGCTCGTTGCGACGCGCTCTATGTAATCGGGGCGCCCAACAGTTCCAACTCGCTGCGCCTGGTCGAGGTCGCCGAACGCGAAGGCACGCCCGCCCGCCTGATCCAGCGCGCCGATGACATCGACTTCGCCTGGCTGGAGAATGTCCGGACATTGGGCCTGACGGCTGGAGCGTCCGCTCCTGAAGTGCTGGTGCGCGAAGTCGTGGACCGGCTTGCGGAGCGGTTCGACGTAACGGAGGAGCAGGTGGAAACGGCGCGCGAAAGCATCTCCTTCAAACTGCCCCGCGGGCTGGAGGCGGCGTAAGACGATGGCGGTCTATACCCATGTTCCCGCCGAGGAGATCGACGCCTTTCTCAGCCGCTATGACGCCGGACGGCTGGTTTCGGCCAAGGGCATCGCCGAAGGGGTGGAGAACAGCAATTATCTGCTGGAAACCACCGGCGCAGACGGCAGCGGCCACCGTTACATCCTGACGCTTTACGAAAAGCGGGTGGATGAGGCGGACCTGCCGTTCTTCATGGACCTGCTCGATCATTTGGGCGCGCGCGGCTGTCTGGTGCCGCGCTTCATCGCCGATCGGGAGGGCAAGCGGCTTCAGCAATTGGGTGGACGGCCCGCCTGCCTGATCGAGTTCCTGACCGGCATATCCCTGACCGAACCGACGGCGGCCCAGGCTCGGGCAGCTGGCACGGCGCTGGGGCAGATGCACCGCGCGGCGGAAGGCTTTGCAAGCGAACGGCGCAATGCGCTGGACATTGCCGGATGGCATGATCTGGCAGCGAAGTGCGGGGAGCATTTCGACGAGATCACACCGGGGCTTGGGCAACGGGTCGCGGAGGAACTGGCCTTCCTGGACGCCGATTGGCCGGCCGATCTACCGCATTCGGTGATCCACGCAGATCTGTTTCCCGACAATGTACTGATGCTCGGCGATGAGGTGACGGGCCTTATCGACTTTTATTTCAGTTGCACCGACATTCGCGCCTATGACCTCGCCGTGACGCATAGCGCCTGGTGCTTCAGCAATGACGGGGCGCAGTTCTTCGCCGAGCGTTCGGACGCTCTGTTGGCGGGCTATCAGGCGGCGCACGGGCTTTCCGATGCGGAGCGGGCGGCCTTTCCGACGCTCTGCCGGGGCGCGGCGCTGCGTTTCCTGCTGACGCGTGCCTATGACTGGATCAATACGCCGCCCGATGCGCTGGTGACGCGTAAGGATCCACTCGCCTATCTGCGGCGGCTCGATTTCTACGCGGATGCCGGTGCGGAGTTGCTGGCGGCGTGAAAACCCATTTCCTATTCCGTTCGGTTCAAGCGCATCCGTTTCTCGACTTCGCTCGAAACGAACGGAGGCGGGGATGACCGACCTGCCCCAAGTCGAAATCTTCACGGACGGCGCATGCAAGGGCAATCCCGGGCCGGGCGGCTGGGGCGCGGTGCTACGCTTTGGCGACAAGGAGAGGGAAATCTCCGGCGGCGAGGCGATGACCACCAACAACCGGATGGAAATGATGGCGGCGGTCGAAGCATTGAACGCCCTCAAACGCCCTTGCCGGGTGACGCTCTACACCGACAGCAAATATGTCATGGACGGGATCACCAAATGGGTTTTCGGCTGGCAGAAAAACGGGTGGAAGACCGCCGACAAAAAGCCAGTGAAAAATGGCGAGATATGGCAAGCGCTGCTCGCCGCGGCAGCACGGCACCAGATCAACTGGCAATGGGTAAAGGGTCACGCAGGTCATCCGGAGAATGAACGCGCCGACCAACTCGCCTGCGCGGCCGCCGAAAGCTTCCGGGCGTAGGGGAGCGCTTGGCTGCGCCCCCCTTCACGCGATGGCTCAAGGATAGCGTTTGGACCAATCAGCCGGATAGGGCGGCTGCCAAGGATTGCCAGCGACCCAGGTCGTGCCACGTGGCGCAAAGCCTTCCTCGATAGTCCCTGCTCGCGTCGTCGCATCCTTCAGCGCAGCATCGCGGCATGAGGGTACGACCGGCGAGCCGCTGTCCGCTTCCCCGAGCTTTTCGCACAGGAAGCGGGCGGTGAGAGACAAACGATGACGCAGCTCGTCCCTTCCCGCCTTGGTGCTGAGGTCGAGATCGGCATAACTGACGGCCTGGGAGAGCGAACGCACACTGTCCGGCGCTTTACCGACGACAGTGATTTCCTCGCTGTTCTGAGCAAAGCTGACGCTGCTGCTTGCCATAAACAGTCCGGATAAGATCAGAGCTGAAGCTGATAATACCGACTTTCTCATGACGGCATCCTCCTAATCAAGGATTGGCCGCTTCTTTATTGTTGCACATCTGCGCGCGGGCGGCCGATGACTTAACGTGAAGGAGGGTGGTTCGTTCCGGGGTCGGGAGCGGCGCATTTGTCAAACTGTGCCTCTTTCCTCATCGTCCCGCGAAGTGCGCCTCGGCGGCGAGATCCCAGCTTTCGCTGGGATGACGACACTCTGTCACCCAACTGCGGGAGGACTGCGCCATCGTTCGCTACCCAAAGCGCCTCGGCGAATATGCCGTGGCTTCGATCCCCGCCACAGCATCGTCCGCTGCTTCCCCGGTCAGCAGACTGGCGCCAAGCAAGGCAGCCGCTGGAGCGGTTTGGATGCCGAAACCGCCCTGTCCCGCGAACCAGAAGAAGGCTGGGGTGTGGGCGTCGAAGCCCAAGACGGGCGCGCGATCAGGCGCGAAGCTGCGCAGGCCCGCCCATTTGCGCTCTACAGCTTCAACCGGCCAATCGACGGCTTCCTGGAAACGGGCAATCGCCTCCGCCACCGCCAATTCTTCGGGCGCGGCGTCACAGGGGGGCGAGGGTTCCTCATCATGGGGAGTCAGCCACAGGCGCCCCTCTCCCGCAGCCTTGAAATAAAAGCGGGCGGAAAGGTCCATGACCAAGGGCAGATCGGCAGAGGGCATGGCGGGCACGCGCAGTTGGACAACGGTTCGCCGCATGGGGGTGATGCCGATGGGCGCCACGCCGCTGCGCTGCGCGACATCGTCGGCCCACGCGCCCGCCGCGTTGACGAGGATGCCGCAGTCGATCGCGCCTTCGCTGGTCTGTATCCGCCATCCCGCAGGGCCTCTGCCGGCGCTTTCGAGGGACAGGCCCACCCGCAACTCTCCGCCCCTTGCGCGAAACCGCCGCAGATAAGCCTGGTGCAACGCCGCGACGTCGATATCGCACACGGCGGGTTCGAGCAGCCCCAATATCCATTGCGGGCGCAGACCAGGGAGCAAGGCGGCGGGATCGACAGGGCGCAGTTCAACATGATCGGAAAACTCTTCCATCAGCCGGTCGCGTGCAGCCTCATCCCCAGCACGGCCGATGTGCAAGGTACGGCGAGGCGAGAGAAAGGAGCGCGGAGAGAAGTCCGGAGCGGGCGAGCGCAGCAATGGCCCCGACGCCGTGGTCAATGGCTGCACCATGCGGCCGCCATAGGTTTCTTCCCAAAAGGCGACGGAGCGGCCGGTTGCGTGATAGCCTGCGCTATCCTCTCGCTCCAGGATCAGCACGGACGCCTTGCCCGCGAGTTCCGCGCCGAGGCTCGCGCCGGCGATACCGCCGCCGACGATGACGATGTCAAAGCGGTTCATGCGGGCGCTACTTCATCCAGGAAATCATCGATCCGCCGCAGGGCGTCGAGCCGGACGGGGTCCAACTCCCGCAATATCTCGTGCGCAGCCTCCTGGCCGTAAACATGCAGGCGCGCGCCCGGGATTTGGGCAGCGATCCTTCGGATGGCGGGCGTGGAAACCAGCCGGTCAATCTCCGTCGCCAGGATGAGCAGCGGCACGGAGATCTGGGCCAGCCTGCCGCCCTGCTCCAACGCCCGCGTCGATTGCAGCGCCTGCGCAACCCAGCGCCAGCTTGGCGGCCCGAGCGCCACGTCGCGGCTATGGTCGCGCCACCACAGCTCGTCGGCGTAGCGTTCCGGATCATGCGTCAGCCGCTTTTGCCGCATGATCCTCTGCCGCTCCGACTCTTCCTTCTGCGTCCACGCCTGGCGGCTCTGCAGGCCCAGTGCGCACATAGATCGCGTGATCGCCGCCGCGAGCCAGCGGGGCAAGGGCGAGGTGCGAACGTCCATCATCGGCGCAATGGCGACCGCGGCGTCCGGCGGCAGCATGCCTTCGGCCAGCGCCCGCAGCAGCAGATGGCCGCCCATGCTGTGAGCGACGATGGCGCAAGGCCCCGGCGCTTGCCCGCGCCACTCGCAAACGAACGCCTTCAGGTCCCCGATCCATTGGCCGAAGTCGTCGATATGACCGCAAAGCGGATCGCCGGTCAGCCTTCCCGATCCCCCCTGCCCGCGCCAATCCAGGGCGGTGACGGCCCACCCGCGCCCTGCCCAATGATCGATCACTTCCAGATATTTTTCGATCATGTCGCCGCGCCCGCCGAGCATCAGCAATTGGCCCCGCTGCCCCTCGCCCAAACGGTAGCGGCGCAGACGCCAGCCGTCAGGCGCCGTCCAATAATCGAGCCGACCGTTCATCGGCCAGGCGCGACGGTCGAAGGCCGGGGCAAAGGAGGCGGGCGAATCCATGGGCGCATGGTTACGGTTTGGTAAGCCATCGGGTCTAGGGTTTAGATTCATGACGGGGGAATATTTCAAACTGGCGCTGTTATGCGCCCTTGGCCTGCTGCTGATCATCGCATCGGTGACGGATCTGCGATCGCGCATCATTTCGAACCGGCTGAACCTGGGCATTGCCGCACTGGCCCCGCTCTGGTGGATAGCAAGCGGGCTGCCGGTCTGGCCGGGCATGGCGCTGCAGGTCGGCGTCGCGCTGGTGGTGTTCGCCCTGTTCGCGACGCTCTTCGCCATGGGCTGCATGGGAGGCGGAGACGTCAAGCTATTGGGGGCATTGGCGCTGTGGTTCCCATGGGCCGCCATGCTGTCGATGCTGATGGTCATGGCGCTGATCGGTGGCGTGGTGACGATCATCACCGTGGCCCATCACCGCATGACCAGAACGCTGGGACAGCCCCAAATTCCTTACGGTATCGCAATATCCGTCGCCGCCCTTTGGTTGATTGGCGAACGATATCTTAACCATTTTGCGTAAAATTCGGGGCTCGGGCGCAACTCGCCTGATTGAGGGAGACGAATTTCATCATGGACGGCAAGAAAATCGTGCTGCTGGCGGGGGCGCTCATCATAGCGGTCACAACAGCCCTTCTCGCGCGCAACATGCTGAGTTCGTCGGGCGCGCCGCAAGCCAGTGCCTCATCCATGCCGGTGGAAGCGGATCAGCCCCATGTGCTGGTCGCGACCAAGGCGCTGCCGGTGGGCACCATCCTGGACGCGGAAAGCTTCCGCTTCCAGCCCTGGCCCAAGGATCTGGTCGAGCAAGCCTATTATCTCCAAGGCCAGGCCGATCCCACCAAGCTGGTGGGCAGCGTCGTGCGCACCGCCATTTCCGCCGGTCAGCCGATGACGGTCGGTTCGGTCATCAAACCGGGTGAGCGGGGCTTCCTCGCCGCTGCACTCGGGCCGGGCATGCGCGCTGTCACCGTGCCGGTGTCGGCGCAGAATTCGGTTGCGGGCTTCGTCTTCCCCGGTGACCGCGTCGATCTGATGCTGACGCAGAGCGTTTCGGGCGGTGGCGAGGGTGAACCGCTCAAGGTTTCCGAAACCATCCTGCGCAACCTGCGCGTGCTCGCCACCGACCAGCGCATGGACGCGCTCGGTGCGGACGGCAAGCCGGTCGTGCAAACCTATTCCAACGTCACCATCGAAGTGACGCCCAAGATCGCAGAGAAGATCGCCGTGGCGCAGACCATCGGCTCGCTCTCGCTGACGCTGCGCTCGATCGCGGACAATGCGTCCGACCTCGACGCCGCTATTGCGGGTTCCGACGTCGATATGGCGGATGCGACCAATCCGAATGCGGAAAAGAAGATCATCGCCAAGCTCGCCGCTCGCCCGGTCGATAAGGGCGGCACCTATTCCACCGGCGCCGACGTGTCTCGCTACCAGCGCAGCTCCGTTCCCGCCAAGCCGCTGCAGACTGCCGCTGCCGCCGCCGTGCCCGCAGGGGGCGCTCCGGCTGGAACGGGCGTGGCCAGCGGACCAGTGATCCGCGTGGCGCGCGGCACCAATGTGACCGTTGTTCCGGTCGGGGGGAAGTAAGATGAAGCGTTTCAACCTTCACGCGGGCAAGGCGGCGGTGAAGCCGCTCGTCGGCCCCGCGATCGCGCTGGGCCTGGCGGTCGCCATGGCTGCGACGCCCACGACGGCCCTCAATGCCGCGCCCGCTTCCACGCAGGACAATGCGATCCTGATGTCCGTGGGCGGCAGCAAGGTCATCAACCTCAACGCCAAGATGTCCGACGTGGTGATCGGCGACCCCAATGTGGTCGATGTCCATGTCCGCGCGCAGAACCAGCTTTACCTGATCGCCAAGGCGGCGGGCGAAACCACCGTGTTCGTCACCGCAACCAATGGCAAGGTGCTGTTTTCCGGCACGGTCCGGGTCGGCAACAACCTGACCAGCATCGATGACATGTTGAAGCTGGCGATGCCGGGTGCCGACATTGCGGTAAACAAGATGAACGGCATGGTCCTGCTGACCGGCACGGTCGCCGCCCCCGAGGACGCCGCCGAGGCCGAGCGCCTGACCCAAGCTTTCGTCGGCAAGGAGGTGACGGTGGTGAGCCGCCTGCGCACCGCGACGCCGCTTCAGGTCAACCTGCAGGTGAAGATCGCCGAAGTGAGCCGCGACCTTGGTCACCAGATCGGGGTCAATATCTCTGCGCTCGCGAACGGCCCTGGCCGAGTAATCGACAGCATCGGCCGCGCTGATCGCAACTTCGTATCGCGCTCCACAAGCGCCACTGGCACCACGTACACCTTCAACCAACCGTCCGATGGCAGCACTTCGCTTGGCTTCGTCGCGAACCTGCTGGGCATGGACGTTGCCGGTGCGCTGGATCTCGCTGAATCCAGCGGCCTTGCGACTGCCCTTGCACAGCCGAACCTGACCGCGCTGTCTGGCGAGACGGCAAGCTTCCTGGCGGGTGGCGAATATCCCTACACCGTCAGCAACGGCACGCAGGGCAACAGCATCGAGTTCAAGCAATATGGCGTGCAGCTGGCCTTCACGCCGACCGTGCTGGCCGACGGGCGCATCTCGCTTCGCGTGCGTCCCACGGTGTCGAGCCTGGACTTTTCGGTCAACACGACCGTCCCCGCGCTCAAGAGCCGGACGGCCGAAACCACGGTTGAACTCGGATCGGGCCAGGCGTTCATGATCGCCGGCCTGCTCAACAACGACACCGCCAATTCGATCAGTAAAACACCAGGCTTCGGCGAAATCCCGATCCTTGGCAGCCTGTTCAAGTCGCGCCGTTTCCAGCGGCATGAAACCGAACTGGTTATTCTGGTCACCCCCTATCTGGTGAAGCCGATGAATGCGTCGGAAGCTCGCCTGCCAACCGATGGCTTCCGCAACGCCACTGTCGGCCAGGGCCTACTGTTCCAGCAGGGTAATGACGGGGTGAGCGGCGCGCGGGCGCCGATGCCGCGCCGCGAACCCACTGGCCCAGTTCCCGCCCCTGGTCCGCAGGCGTCCGCGCCGCTTCCGGCGGTGGCATCTCGCGATGAGGGCAAGCGTTCGGCCAAATCAGCCGCCGCTCCCGGCTTCAGCTTCTGATCGGAAGGACGACCGTCATGACTTCCATGTCCGCAAAGAATATCGTCCGCCTCGGCGCGCTCGCCCTGCTGGCTCTGCCTCTCGCCGCCTGCAAGACCAGCGTCAATCGCGGCGTCGAATCGGTCCATCAGCCGGTCGTCAGCCACGACGCCTACACCTATGATGTGCAGGCCGGGCCGGACGGCAGCCTTTCCGCTTCCGAAGCGCGCCGTCTGGACGACTGGTTCGCATCCATCGGCCTGGGTTATGGCGATCAGGTCGCGATCGTGACCGACGCCTATTACAGCCCGACGCTGCGCGACGGCATCGCCGATGTTGTGGCCCATCACGGCATGCTGGTGAGCGAAGACAGTTCGGCCGCTGCAGGCGCGGCGCCCGCGGGCAGCGTCCGTCTGGTCGTGCGCCGCGCTACCGCGCGCGTTCCCGGCTGCCCCGATTGGTCGAGCAAGAGCGAGACCGATATCCGATTGGGGGCGACGTCCAATTTCGGCTGTGGCGTCAACGGCAATCTGGCCGCCATGGTCGCCAACCCGGAGGATTTTGTCCGTGGCCAGAGCAGCGAAAGCGACCTGCGCACCGCAACATCCAATCGGGCGATTTCGACCTATCGCGACAAGACGCCGACCGGTTCGGGCGATCTCAAGAACTTAGGACGCTGATCATGGACGCACCCTGGAAACCTGCCATGTCTGGACAGCGCGACCCCTTCCACGCCTTTGTGTGCGACGATCATAGTCATGATCTGTTGAGTCAGATCGCGGCTGAAATGGGCTGGGCGCCGGAAAAGGTGAACAAGGGCGGCATGCGCAATGCCGTACAGAGCCTTTCGATCAGCGCATCTCCGCAGATCCTGTTCATCGACATGTCCGAAAGCGGCGATCCGCTGAACGACATCAACAGCCTGGCGGAAGTGTGTGAACCGGGAACGGTCGTGATCGCGGCCGGACAGGTCAATGACGTACGCCTGTACCGCGACCTGCTCGCCAGCGGCATTCAGGATTATCTGCTCAAGCCCTTCGGCGCGGACCAGTTGCGTGACGCGCTGGCCCAGGCGCAGGCCGTGTTTTTCGCGCCTCGCGATGCCGCGCCCGAACGTCCGCACATGACCGCCGCGGTCATCGGGACGCGCGGTGGCGTGGGCGCATCCAGCATCGCGACATCGCTCGGCTGGCTGCTGTCTGAAAAGCAGAAGCGCCCGACCGCTTTGTTGGACCTCGACGTTCACTTCGGCACCAATGCGCTGGCGATGGACCTGGAGCCGGGCCGCGGCCTGACTGACGCCATCGATAACCCAAGCCGCATCGACGGCCTCTTCATCGAACGGGCCATGGTCCGCGCGAGCGACACGCTGGCCATTCTGTCGGCGGAAGCGCCGATCAGCCAGCCAATGCTGACGGACGGCGGCGCTTTCTACCAATTGCTGGAAGAGTTCCGCGCCGCATTCGAATGCAGCATCATCGATCTGCCGCGCCACATGCTTATTCAGCACCCCCACCTGATGAGCGACGTCAATGTCGCGGTGGTCGTGACCGAACTGACGCTGGCCGCCGCCCGCGATTCGATCCGGATCCTGTCCTGGCTGAAGACCAACGCGCCCCAGTCCCGCGTGCTGGTGGTCGCCAACCGCGTACATGCGGGCGTGCCGGAAATCAGCCGCAAGGATTTCGAAACGTCGATCGAACGCAAGGTCGATATCGTGATCCCCTTTGACCTGCGGATAGCCGCTCAATCCGCCAAGCTCGGCAAGACGCTGGCGGAGACGGCCAAGGGCAGCAAGGTCGGCGCAGCCTGCGCAACCCTGCTCGACGCAGTGGTCGGCGCAGCGGATGAGCGTGAAGCGGCTGGTGAAGGCAAGGCTTCGAAAAAGAAGGGCGACTCCCTGCTCGGCAAGATCGGCGATCTCAAAAGCCTGATCCCGGCTCGCAAGGACAAGACCAGGGCTTGATTTGAAGATCGCGCCGCCTTCCTGGGTGGCGTGATCCCTCCACGGAACGGGCGATCACATGGGCAATGTCCTCCTGCTGATGATATTGATGTCGAGCTTCCTTGGGTTGCTCGTCATGGCCTTTGGCGGACCGTCCGCCGACAAGGCGAGCAAGCGGCGGGTAGCACTGATCCGCGAGCGCCATAGCGGTTCGACGGACGCCCTGATGGAAGCGCGGATGCGCAAGGCCATCTCGAACCGGCAGACCGGCAGCGAGATGAAGATGCTCGTATCGCTGGTGCCCAATCCGGAAAACCTGGCCAAACGCATACGGATGACCGGCAAGAAGTGGACGGTCAGCCAGTATATGACGGCGTGCGCCGTCATCTTCTTGTTGCTCTGCGCGCTGCTGTTCCTGCGCGGCTTCGCGCCGCTGCTGGCGATCATGGTCAGTTTGGCGGCGGGCCTTGCGCTACCCCATTTGTGGGTCGGGCGTCTCATCAAAAAGCGCGTGCAGAACTTCACCACCAAATTCCCCGACGCGCTGGAGTTGCTGACGCGCGGCCTGCGATCGGGTCTGCCTATCACCGAAACGCTGGGCGTGGTCGCAAGCGAAGTGCCGGGCCCCGTGGGCGAGGAATTCAAGCTGATCACCGAACGGATAAAGATCGGCAAGACCATGGATCAGGCTTTGCAGGAAACCGCAGACCGCCTGGGTACGCCGGAGTTCCAGTTTTTCGTCATCAGCCTGGCGATCCAGCGCGAAACAGGCGGCAACCTGGCGGAAACGCTGTCGAACCTGGCCACGGTGCTGCGTCAGCGCGCGCAGATGAAGCTCAAGATCCGGGCCATGTCGTCCGAATCCAAGGCGTCGGCCTATATCATCGGGGCGCTGCCGTTCCTGGTGTTCGGCATGATCTGCTACATCAACTTCCAATATATGGCGCCCTTCTTCACGCCTGATCCGGCGGGCGTCTTCGGCTTATCGACGATGCAGGTCATCGGCGTCGGCGGCATGTGCTGGATGGGCATCGGCGTCTTCATCATGGCGCAGATGATCAACTTCGAGATCTGACGGGGAAGAGACAGACATGGAAACCGCTCCCGTCGCCGGCACGCTCTTCGGCCTTTCCGCCACCGACTTCGGCACATTGCTGGCCGCCGTCGCGACCCTGGCGATGCTCTTCATCCTCTATTCGGTCATGACCGTGCGCGATCCGATGACCAAGCGCGTCAAGGCCCTGAACGAGCGCCGCGAGCAGTTGAAGGCCGGTATTACCGCTTCGACGGGCCGCCGCCGCGCGAAGCTGGTCCAGAAGAATCAGGCGACGGACCGGATGCGGTCGTTCCTGACGAGCTTCAAGGTACTGCAGGACGATCAGCTTAAAGAGGCGCAGATCAAGCTGGCGCAAGCCGGTATCCGGTCGAAGGATTGGGCGGTCGCCGTGATTTTCGGCCGCATGGTGCTGCCGATCGTGATTGGCGGCCTGGCGGCCTTGCTGCTCTATGGCGTCGGCATGTTCCCGGAATGGGGCGGCGCCAAACGTTTCATGGCGTTCGCGGGCGCGCTGCTGCTATCCTACAAGGCACCGGACATCTTCATCGACAATAAGGTCCAGAAGCGTTCCGCCGCGATCCGCAAAGGCTTGCCTGACGCGCTCGACCTGCTGGTGATCTGCGCAGAGGCCGGGTTGACGGTCGATGCCGCCTTCGCTCGTGTCGCCAAGGAATTGGGCAAGGCTTATCCCGAACTGGGCGACGAGTTTCAGCTAACCGCGATCGAACTCAGCTTCCTGACCGAACGGCGCATGGCCTTCGAGAATCTTGCGAGCCGCGTGAAGCTGGACGCGATCAAGGGCGTGGTCACGACCATGATCCAGACGGAGAAATATGGCACGCCACTCGCTTCGGCGCTGCGCGTGCTGTCGGCGGAATTCCGCCACGAGCGCATGATGCGCGCCGAAGAAAAGGCCGCGCGCCTGCCCGCGATCATGACGGTGCCGCTGATCCTGTTCATCTTGCCGACGCTGTTCGTCGTGATCCTGGGTCCCGCGGCCTGCTCGATAAGCACGGCGTTCTAACGAATTTAGAGGGGGAGAAGGGGCGCTGAAAGGCGCCCTTTCTTTTATTCCCATTCGTGCCGGGAACGTGGCTGCCGGACTACTAGTCCCCGAGGATCACATCCACACCTGCGCGCGCATGGATCGCCGTACCGTCGTAGATCGGCAGCACATTGGCCTTCACATCGACGATCATCTCAAGCTCCGTGCAGGCGAGGATCGCGGCCTGAACATTTTCCTTGGCGATGTCGGTCAGTTCCGAGCGCATATAGCGTTCGGAATCGCGGCTGACCTTGCCGATCGTCAGTTCCTCATAGACGATCCGGTCAATCCGCTCGGCCAGTTCCAGGTCGGGGGGCAGCAGCGAAATGCCATGACCGACCAGCCGCTGGCGATAGAATTTCTCCGTCATGACATTGCGGGTGCCAATCAGCGCCGCCTTGTGTACGCCGTCCGCCTTCATCTTGCGGCCGACTGCATCGGCGATGTTGATGATCGGCGTGTCCACGCCTGACTGAACCTCATCATAGACGCGGTGCATGCTGTTGGCGCAGATCAGCAGCGCCTGGGCCCCGGCCTGTTCGAGCCGCCGGGCTGACGCGGTCAGCACCTGCGCCGCATGGGCCCACTCCTCATCCGTGGTGGATCGGCCGATATCGGCGAAGTCCAGACTCTCGATCAGCAGCGGCGCGCTATGCTGACCGCCCTTGGCGCGGTAAACCGCCTGATTGATGATCTGATAGTAACGCGCCGTCGATGTCCAGCTGAGACCGCCGATCAGACCGAGCTTTTGCATGTAGCGCCTTACCCCAATTGCTCCGGCAGGAATCCCCCTGCAACTTCCGCGCAAGCGTTACGGACGGCGCTCCCCATCGGCAAGCCCCTTCCCGCGCGCTCCACCGCATATGCGCAGCGCGACCCCTGTACCCGCCGCCCCAGCGAGCCCACCCGCGACAATCATGGCGACATTCTGCAGCAGGAAAGCCAGGGCTGCGGCCGACCAGCCCGCCATGGCGATCGTCAGCGCGAGCGAAGCCGCACCGGCCATGCTGCGCCTGATCGCCACGGTGCTGGCCAGGGCGCAGGCGCTGCCACCCGTCAACAAAGTCAGGCCCAGCGTCAGCATGTCGCGGCTCGAAATGCGGTTAGCGCCCTCATCGATCAGCCCGAAAGCATAAGGGTTGATCCAGGCAGCGGCGGCCGCGCAAATCGCCGCGGTGCCGGACAGCCCGGCAAGAGCGGCCATTAGCATGATCATATGGGTGCCCGGCCATTTCCGCGCCAGCAGCAGTCCCACCGCCGCTCCAATGATCAGCGCGCCCATGATCTCAGGCATGTTGATGACGTCCATCGCGCCAAATGCGGCGGCCATCAGCAGCAGGATCGCTGCTGTTGCCGCATGACGGCTCAGCCGTTCAGATGCGCCGCCGGGCGGCCATAGCGACAGAACGAGCAGCAACACTGCAATCGCCCAAGCCAACGTGATTGCGTCGATACCGTTGCTCACGGGCGAGGCGTGTTGCGGGATGCCTTTTCCAGGCGGCGCGTGGCGATCAGGCTTCCACAAAATCCGGCGCTCGCCAGAAGGACTGCGACAAGGCCAAAATAGCGCGCAGCGGCGCTCCCTGTTTCAGCCGCTACAAGCAGAGCGCCGGCGATACCGGCGGAAGAGAGTAAGAGAAGCGGGCCTAATAGACTTTGCACGCGATCGCACGACGCGCGCCAGGCAGCGATGGCGCCCACGCAGCAGGCAGAGAGAAAGGAGAAGAGGAGAAGCGCGTTCATTCCGGCCCCTTGAGGTCCTTCTCCGCATCGCAGGAGTTGGATCAGGCGGATGGGAAGGAGGCAGTTGCCGCCCCCGACCCCCATCGCCCTTAGTCTCGCCCCTCCCCATCGCTTCGCGATAGGGAGGATCAAGCACATTATTGCAGTCGTTCGCTGACGACCTTGCCGCCCTGCGTCACGCGGATGGCGTTGCCGATTTCCTCATCCAGCACCGGCGCATTCTGTTCCTTGTTCCAGAAGGCCGAGAGGAAATTATAGAGGTTGCGCGCGAACAGGGCCGATGCGTCCGCGGCGAGACGCGAGGGCACATTCTTGTGACCCACGATCTTCACCCCATGGCGCTCGACCACTTGGCCCAGCACCGCACCTTCGACATTGCCGCCCTGCTCGACCGCCAGATCGACGATCACGCTACCCGGCTTCATCGACGCGATCTGCGTGTCGGTGATGAGGCGGGGCGCGGGCTTGCCGGGGATCAGCGCCGTGGTGATGACGATATCCTGCTTGGCGATGTGGCTGGACACTAGATCGGCCTGCGCCTTCTGATATTCTGCCGACATTTCGGTGGCGTAGCCGCCGGTGCCTTCGCCTTCGATACCCGCGACATTTTCGACGAACACCGCCTTCGCGCCCAGACTCTCGATCTGCTCCTTGGTCGCGGAACGCACGTCGGTTGCCGAGACCTGCGCACCCAGTCGCTTGGCCGTCGCGATTGCCTGAAGCCCCGCTACGCCGACGCCCATGATGAATGCCTTGGCTGGCGAAACAGTCCCCGCAGCCGTCATCATCATCGGGAAGGCCCGGCCATATTCATAGGCGGCGTCCAGCACCGCCTTGTAACCGGCGAGGTTCGATTGCGAGGAAAGAATGTCCATCGACTGCGCACGCGTGATGCGCGGCATGAACTCCATCGCCAACGCTTCGTAGCCCGCAGCTGCATAGGCATCGACGCGCGCGCGCTCGACAAAGGGGTTGAGGCCCGCGACGACCCATGCACCGGGCTTTGCGCCGCTGATGCTGGCCACGTCAGGACCCTGCACACCCAATATGATGTCCGCCCCCGCGACCG
Organism: Sphingobium tyrosinilyticum; assembly: GCF_042654265.1. Taxonomy (NCBI): domain Bacteria; kingdom Pseudomonadati; phylum Pseudomonadota; class Alphaproteobacteria; order Sphingomonadales; family Sphingobiaceae; genus Sphingobium; species Sphingobium tyrosinilyticum. The sequence goes on from NZ_JBHSFZ010000064.1 coordinate 669,842, forward strand.
TGGCCGAACGATCGGCGATCGTCGCGCCCATCGCGGCATAGTCGGCGTCGGCGATGGCGGCAGAAAGGCCTGCGCCAGCTTCCACAGCGACATCGGCGCCCAGCGCCTTGAACTTCTTGACCGTTTCCGGCGTACCGGCAACGCGGCGCTCGCCCTCGGCAAGCTCCTTGATGATTGCAATCTTCATCGACATCCCCCTCGCGGCGCTGATCTTAGCTCGAGATCAGGACAACGACGACCGCCGCCAGCAGCGCGCTAGCGATGGTGCCCCACTTCACGAGGGACACGAACCCTGAATAGGTCTGGGTCGCGCTCTCCATATTTCCTTCTGACGCCATGTCCATTCCCTTGTCAGCCTGTGTTTGAGCGGGCCCCTCTTATCGACAAGCCCCTCCCCCCTCAACCTCGAAACAGAGGAAGAAAAACTTTCCGGTTAAGGGCGCCTTTACCCCCATGGGCTAGGCTGCCGCCATAGTTCAAGAAGAGGGATAAGATGGCGCGCGACGGCGTTCCCATGCTGATGCTGATCGATGAGGAGCCCGCCCAGCGTAGGCTCGTATCCGCGCTTGCAGCCCGCGCCGGGTGGCGTACGATCTTCGCCAATGACGGCGATATGGCAATCGCAACGCTCGGCACGCAGGACGGCATGCGGCTCGACGCGGTGCTGCTCGATCAATGGAGTCCCGGCTATGATGCCGCTGGACTGATCCGCGAATTGCGCAGCCGCCGCCCCGCCTTGCCTATCATGATCCTGACAGCTCATAACAGCGTTGCAGTCGCTGTCGAAGCGATGCGGGCAGGCGCCACGGATTATCTGGCAAAACCGGTCGCGCCCGAAAGGCTGCTGGCGGCGCTCAACGCCACCGTCTCCCAAGACCATGGCAAGGGTGAGTTGCGCCCGCTGACGGAAAAGATCTCAGCCGCCCTTTCCTTTGAAGACGTCGTCGGCGCAGCACCTCAGTTCCGCGCGGCGCTCGCCATTGCGGCCAAGGCGGCGCGCGCCCGCGTTCCCGTGCTGATCGAAGGGGAAAGCGGCGTTGGCAAGGACGTGATCGCCCAAGCCATCCACGCCGCCTCGCCCCGTCATAAACAAGCAATGGTGACGGTGAATTGCGGCGCGATACCCGCAAATCTCGTCGAATCGGACCTGTTCGGCCATGAGCGAGGCGCTTTTACCGGCGCGTTCGAGCGGCAGGTCGGCAAATTCATATCCGCCGACATGGGCACCATCTTCCTGGATGAAGTCAGCGAAATGCCGCTAGACGCGCAGGTCAAGCTCCTGCGTGTCTTGCAGGATGGCGAGGTGCAACCGATCGGCGCCCGGCGGCCGATCCATGTCGATGTTCGGGTCATCGCCGCTACCAATAAGCGCCTGGTCGATGAGATCGAGGCGGGGCGGTTTCGCGAAGACCTATATTATCGCCTCAACGTCGTCCAATTGACCGTGCCGCCGCTGCGCGAACGGATCGGCGACGTGCCTGCGCTTTGCCGTCATCTGCTGGCGCGAATCGCGATACAACCGGGCCTGCGGAGCCTTGGCCTTACCGATGATGCGCTCGCGCTGCTAATGCAGCATGACTGGCCGGGGAATGTGCGCCAGCTGCAAAACGCCCTCTTCCGCGCGGCTGTGCTGTGCGAGGGCGATGCACTGACGCCGCAGGATTTCCCGCAGATCGCCGCGCATATCCGTTCGCGCGCAGAGGGCGAGCCGCTTCACCCCCGGCTGCGCGCCGTGCCGCAGACGCATAGGGAAGCGGCGGGGATTACCCTGTTCGAAGGCGACGGCCATGTCCGGCAGCTGGCGGAGATCGAGGCGGACGTCATTCGCCTAGCCATCGGGCATTATCGCGGCCGCATGACAGAGGTAGCGCGCAGGCTCGGCATCGGGCGTTCGACGCTCTATCGCAAGCTTGCCGAACTGGGTATCGACAGCGCCGCTTGACCCGTGGCCAGGCCGCTCCCCACTCATCCTGTCGCGAGCCTATCGTTGCGACGTTGAAATGTCGGCTGGCCTATGCTTTGGAAAGGGCATGAAAAGCTCAAGCCTCGCAGCCTGCCTTCCCATCCTTCTTCTGGTCGCCTGCGGGCGTGCCGAACCGGTCGAGGACCTGCCCAGTCAGGAGGAATTGGCTGCCGCCGCAAATGCCGCTGCGGCCAAGGCCGTTGCCGCCGACAAGGCGGAGAGCAACGAAAGCCGAAACTATGTCAATGTCGAGCGCGGCTTTTCGATCACTTTCCCCGAAGGCTGGGAAAAGGACACGGCCGCCAGCAATATGAATGGCGTTGTCTATCAGGATCCGGGCGCGGGTGCTGACGTGCGCATCTTCTGGCAGCGCAACCAGGAAAAGCAGACGCTTCAACAGGTCGTAGCAGCCATGAGCAGCGGTTCCGAGGGCGTCGATGGCGACTTCGTCGTGGACAATGAATATCGTGGCACGGCGAATGATGGCGAGGGTAATAATGTGGCCGTCCGCCTGCTGCGCCAGCCTGACGGCGGGATCGTCACGGCGACCTTCGTCTATCCGGAAATGCTAAGCGAGCAATATCAAGCAATCGCCGAAAAGGTGCTCGACAGCCTGCGTATCTTCGCGCGGAAGTCGGAAACCGCCGAGGGAGGCGCTCAGCCTGAGGCAGGCAACGCGGCGAGCGGCGCGGAATAGAGCATCCGGCGCAATCCAGCTAGACCGCGCTCAGGCCCGCATCCGTTAACCCGCGCCAGAGGTGAAGCGCCTGGACGCTCTCCTTCACATCATGCACGCGCACCATCTGCGCACCCAATTCCGCAGCGCGGAAGGTGAGCGCGACCGAGCCGCCCAGCCGATCGGCTGCAGGCGCTTCATTGGACAGCGCCCCGATCAGCCGCTTGCGGCTTCCTGCAAAGAGCAGTGGAACGCCGAGCCCCTGGAAGGCCGCCAAGCCGTTGATCAGCGCCAGATTGTCAGCGAGCGACTTGCCGAAGCCCAAGCCCGGATCGATCATGATCCGGTCACGCGCGATACCGGCCGCGACACAGGCGTCGATCCGCGCTTCAAGCATGTCGAAGACATCCGCCACCACGTCGCCATATCCGTTGGGATTGTCGTGCGGATCGTCACCGGCAGACGGGGCATGCATCAGGATTACGGGGCGTCCCGACGAAGCGGCCACCTCCATTGCGCGAGGATCGTGGGCAAGCGCGCTCACATCATTGATGACCCTCGCTCCGGCGGCCAGAGCGGATTCCATGACGGCGGCCTTGCGCGTGTCGATCGATATCGGGACGCCAGCCGCCGCAAGCCGTTCGATCACCGGGACGACACGGGCGATCTCATCACCTTCCCATAATTTCGGCGCCTTGGGCCGGGTCGATTCGCCGCCCACATCAATCAGCGCAGCGCCCGCCGCCGCCATGGCAAAGCCCGCGTCCGCCGCCGCATCTGGATCGTCCATATGCTTGCCGCCATCGGAAAAGCTGTCGGGCGTGACGTTAAGGATCGCCATCACCTGCGGCGCATCAAAGCGGATGGTACGGTCACCCAAAGCCAGTGGAGGGCGCGTCTTGGAGATGTTGGCGGCAAGCAGTTGCGCGCGCTCGGCAAGCGCGTCAGGTAGATCTGCGAGCGCCTGGGCAAATCCGGCGACGGGCAGAATGGTCCGCGCAAGCCGCTCTCGCCCCTTCAGCGCCGTCAGCTCATAGCCCTGGAACCAGATCAGGCCATTGCCCATCCGCGCGGCCGATCCGTCGGCCAAACCTATGGGCGACGGCACGAACCATGTAGGCTTTAGATAGAGCCTGGCATCGACGGGGAGTTGGGAAAGACTGGCCATAAATTACCCTAGTCGTTCACTCCGCGCGAAGTCGAGACGCCGCACGCCCGCCATGTCCCGACTTCGCCTTACCCCAATCGCGTCAGGGGGGCTGCTTCAAGGCTCGTTCGCCAGCAAATAGGTCTGCCGCAGCGCATCGATCGGCTTCAATCCGCCCTCGGCCTCATAATGCCAGAAGGTCCAGCCGTTGCAACTCGGCGCATTCTGCAACGTCGCGCCCATCTTGTGAATCGAACCACTGTCAGCCCCGACGCTCAAGGAGCCATCGGCGCGCACCACCGCCTGCCAACGCCGCCGTGTATCCATCAGCACCGTGCCCGGTTGCAGATAGCCGGTCTCTACCAGCGTGCCGAAGGCCACCTTGGGCTGGGCCTTGGCGCTCTGCATGATGGTGAGCGCGGATTCGTCGAGCGGCAGCGCAGCCTCGATACGCTCCATCGCGACCTCGATATAGCTGTCCTCGCGTTCGATGCCGATCCATTTGCGGCCCAGGCGCTTGGCCACTGCGCCGGTCGTGCCGGTTCCGAAAAAGGGATCCAGCACTATGTCCCCCGGCTTGGTGCAGGCGAGGAGGACGCGATAGAGAAGCGCCTCGGGCTTCTGCGTCGGGTGTGCCTTGGTGCCATTGCGCTTCAGACGCTCCTGCCCGCCGCAGATCGGCAGCACCCAGTCCGAGCGCATCTGCAACTCATCGTTGAGCGTCTTCATCGCCTTGTAGTTGAACGTATATTTCGCGTCCTCGCCCTGGCTGGCCCAAATCAGCGTCTCATGCGCGTTGGTGAAACGGGTGCCCTTGAAATTGGGCATCGGGTTGGACTTGCGCCAGATGATGTCGTTGAGGATCCAAAAACCCTCATCCTGCAAGGCCGTGCCTACGCGGAAGATATTGTGATAGCTGCCGATCACCCAGATCGAGCCATTGGGCTTAAGAATGCGGCGGGCCTGCGCCAGCCATGCCTTGGTGAAGCGGTCATAGCTTCCCAGCGTGTCGAACTTGTCCCAATCATTATCGACCGCATCGACGCGCCCGCCTTCCGGACGGAAGAGGTCCCCGCCCAATTGCAGATTATAGGGCGGGTCGGCGAAAATCATGTCGATGCAGGCGTCGGGGAGCTTCGCCATTTCCGCGATGCAGTCGCCGCGCAGCAGGCGGTCGGCCTCAATCTCGACCGGCGCAACCGCCTTTTTTCGCCGCGGCGCGACGCGTTCCATGACACCCATATAATGACCCCCATTCATTTCGAGGCCCAGCGTTGAGTCCTCGGGAGTCCGCCGTCAAGATCAACAGCTTAGGAGTCGAGCCTGACAAAAAGGTTAACAGCCGGAGAACGAAAGCGGTAGACACGACATGTTGGGTCCCGTCCGGCATCATAGACTCAATATCAGGTGGTGTGTCTCAAAAGACTCAGCCGCTGGACCCGGCCAACTTTTTTTGGTTAACGGCGACAGATGGCTTCCAAAGGGGTCGCCTCTTGATCATCTCATGATCATTTGGTTATGGGTTCGCAATGAGCGACCCCCTTTCCAGTGGCGACCGATCGGCCGCCTGCGATGAACTTTTCAAAGCGCTGTCCGATGGCACGCGCCGCGCCCTGCTCGAACATCTCGTGCGTGAAGGAGAGCAGAGCGTTCACGCGCTGACTGCGGTCTCCGACGTATCCCAGCCCATGGTGTCGCGTCACCTGGGGAAGCTAAAGCGCGCGCGGCTCGTCACGGCGCGCCGCGCCGGGCGTGAAACCTTCTATGCCGCGCGAGTGAAGGGGCTTGCACCCGTGGTTCAGTGGATGGCGATCTACGGCGCGCTCTGGTCGCAGCGTTTCACAGCGCTCGAAGAATTGGGCGAGCCAGCCTGACCACCTGCTTCTACCCATATCTTTCCGCTTGCATTGCCGACCTGAAATGGTGATCGCATTTGCGTGATCCATGCTGCGGGAAGGGAACAGTGAGGGCTGTTCTAAGGGGGCGCGGCATGGTGACGGGAAAAGAGACGTGGAGCACAAGACTGCAGGCCGATTGGGCAGGATACAGGGACGGGCGCGCTTTGTCAGGGAATCGCCCGATGTAAGACGGCAGGCGCTGATAGAAGCAACGGCGCGCTGTCTTGCTGAAAAGGGGGTGGGCGCGACGTCCGTACGGGCGATATGCTCGCGCGCCGGAGTTTCGGCGGGTCTGCTCACCCATTATTTCGATGGTGTCGATGCTCTCATCCTCGCGACCTATCGCGACGTGGGGGAAAAGGTCGCGGCTGCCATGGAGCAGGCCGTCGCCGCGGCGGGGCCGGACCCCATGGACCGGCTATGGGCCTATTTGCGCGCCAATTTTCAGCCGCCAGTGCTCGATCCCAATCTGCTCGCGACCTGGATTTCCTTCTGGAGTCTGGTGAAGACCAGTCCGAAAATCGCGGCGACCCATGCCGAGACCTATGGGGGGTCGCGCGAGCGTCTGGAGGTGCTGCTGCGAGAGGCGGCGCCGCAAATTCCTCGCCCGGACGCGCGCATCGCCGCGATCGGGCTAACGGCGATGGTCGATGGGCTATGGCTGGAACTCTGCCTGGATTCCTCGACCTTCACGATCGAGGAGGCGCTCGCAATGGTGAAGGAAGCTATGACCTATGTCATCCAAAAGCCGAGGGACGGGTCAGTCGATCAATACCTGGGCCGTTGATCGCTTTTCTCAATCAGCGGAGTGAAGAAAAGCAATTTCCCCCTTCCCCTCCACGCCCCTACATAGGCCGGGCAACAGCAACCCCTCAGAAGGAACTGGAAAGCCCATGGCGCTTATCAACACCCCTATCAAGCCGTTCAAAGCCACCGCTTTCAAGGAAGGCAAGTTTGTCGATGTCACCGACGCCGACGTGAAGGGCAAGTGGGCGATCTTCTTCTTCTACCCCGCCGACTTCACCTTCGTCTGTCCGACCGAACTGGAAGACCTGGCCGGCATCTACCCGACGCTGCAGTCGCTGAACGTCGAAGTCTATTCGGTTTCGACCGACACGCATTTCAGCCACAAGGCATGGCATGACACCTCGCCGGCAATCGGCAAGATCAGCTACTATATGCTGGGCGACCAGTCGGGCCAGATCACCAACAATTTCGACGTGATGCGCCCGGGCGTAGGCCTGGCCGACCGCGCCACCTTCCTGGTCGATCCGGAAGGCGTGATCCAGTTCATGGAAATCACGTCCGAAGGCGTCGGCCGCAACGCGACCGAACTGCTGCGCAAGGTCAAGGCTGCACAATATGTCGCCGCTCACCCCGGCGAAGTGTGCCCGGCCAAGTGGGAGGAAGGTGAAGAAACCCTGGCTCCTTCGCTCGACCTCGTCGGCAAGATCTAACTCTACCTGACCTTTCGCCGGGCCGGGTCGAGCAACTCCCCGGCCCGGCGGGGGTTTCCCTCTGACATTTTAACCGCTGTCATGCCGGGCGTTGGGGTCGTACCGCACCGGCAAGCGGACCTGCGCGCCCCGGACCGGTGCGTCAATTCAATGGAGCTATGAGAAGATGTTGGACGCAAATCTCAAAGGCCAGCTCAAGGCCTATATGGCGAACATCACGCAGCCCATCGAGCTGGTGGCATCGCTGGACGAGGGCGCGAAGTCGCGCGAACTGGAAGGACTGCTGAACGAGATCGCCGAGCTGTCGGACAAGGTGTCGCTGGTGCTGGCAGGGCATGACAAGCGCAAGCCCAGCTTCATGATCCGCCGCGCAGGCACGGACATTGCCGTGACATTCGCCGGCATTCCCATGGGCCACGAGTTCACCTCGCTGGTTCTGGCCCTGCTGCAGGTCGGTGGCCATCCGTCCAAAGCGGCGCAGGATGTCATCGATCAGATCAAGGATCTGGATGGCGACTTCACCTTCGAAACCTATTTCTCGCTTTCATGCCAGAACTGCCCCGATGTGGTGCAGGCGCTGAACCTGATGAGCGTTCTCAACCCCCGCATCCGACACGTCGCCATCGATGGCGCGCTGTTCAAGGAGGAAGTCGATGCACGCCAGGTCATGGCCGTGCCGACCGTCTTCCTGAATGGCGAACCGTTCGCTAGCGGCCGCATGGAGCTGGAGCAGATCGTCGCGAAGATCGACAGCGACGCGGCCGACCGCGCAGCGGAGAAGATCCGTAAGCAAAACCCCTTCGAAGTCCTCATCGTCGGCGGCGGTCCTGCGGGCGCTGCGTCGGCCATATATGCTGCGCGCAAGGGCATCCGCACCGGCATCGCAGCGGAGCGGTTCGGCGGCCAGGTGCTCGACACGATGGATATCGAGAATTTCATCTCGGTCAGCCGCACCGAGGGTCCCAAGCTCGCCTCGGCATTGGAGGCGCATGTGAAGGATTATGATGTCGAGATCATGAACCTGCAAAAGGCGGCAAAGCTGGTCCCAGCCAAAACCGAAGGCGGCTATCATGAGGTCGTGCTGGAAAATGGCGCGAGCCTGAAGGGCCGCACCGTCATCCTGTCCACCGGGGCGCGCTGGCGGCAGATGGGCGTGCCCGGCGAAGAGGAATATCGCAACAAGGGCGTTGCCTATTGCCCGCACTGCGACGGACCTTTGTTCAAGGACAAGCGAGTGGCGGTGATCGGCGGCGGCAATAGCGGTGTCGAAGCGGCAATCGACCTTGCCGGCATCGTTGCTCACGTGACGCTGATCGAGTTCGACAGCCAGCTGCGCGCCGACGCGGTGCTGCAGCGGAAGCTCGCGAGCTTGCCCAATGTGCGCATCATCACCTCGGCCATGACGACCAAGGTGGAGGGCGACGGCGCGAGGGTGACTGGCCTGTCGTACAAGGATCGCAACCACGGCACCGCTCATGACATCGAGCTGGAGGGCATTTTCGTTCAGATCGGTCTCGTCCCCAACACCGAATGGTTGAAGGACGCGGTTGCCCTTTCCCCGCATGGCGAGATCGAGATTGACGCGCGTGGCGAAACGAGCCAGCCAGGGATATTCGCTGCCGGCGATTGCACGACCGTGCCCTATAAGCAGATCGTGATCGCCATGGGTGCGGGTTCGACCGCGGCGCTTTCTGCCTTCGACTATCTCATTCGCTTGCCTGCTTCGGCGGAAACGGCAGAAGCTGCGTAACAAGACAACCCCCGAGCGGGGGGTTGGGAAGCGGTCGCCCCCAGGCCCGGTGGCGGCCGCTTCTTAAGTCTTGCGCCGGAACGCGCGGGATGGCCCTCATCCTCAGATATTCCCTGGCGACCATGAACGGGCATATCAGTTCCGTTCGTTTCGAGTGAAGGGTTTGAGCCTGTCGAGAACATGGCGCTGCGCAACCGGTTCTCGATAACGGCTTCTCGACACGCTCGAAGCCTGTTCGAACCGAACGGTTCCAGGAGAAATGGCGGCAAACCACCCGCATGGTTGCTCGCCAATGCCGATTTGCGGGACGCTTTCAAGCGACATCGGAAAGAGTCCCCTTAGCGACACCTAAAACTGGCCCCCTTTCATAATGGTTCGTTGCCTGCTGGTTCAAGCGACGGAGTGGCCTT